>NZ_JBVPGR010000038.1:0-464669 GCF_055816895.1 Ochrobactrum sp. PL_is501
TGGTCCTTGTTCTTCGAACTGCATCCCGGCCCGTGGCTATCAGGCCACATCAAGAGGCCTGACACACGACCGATAGAATTCCTCGTTCGCGGACTACCGTCAAAAAATCTTCTTGCCAAACCGGGGGCATCCACACACGCCCCGCCGCGATCCGTTCCACAGACTTGGAAGCTCCGCTTCGCGAGGTCGATCGTAAGGATTTGCACTTGTGTCATCTGCCTTTCCTCCGTGAGCGCTACCATGCGCGGGGCAGGCATCATACTCCGATGCCAACCGGAGGGGCATCCACCCCATCAGTTCATACTGTTGGTGCTATCAACAATTTCACTCAATGTCCGGCTTCCCCATTGGTCAATGCGCGGAGCGCAGTGGAGGCAACGATCTGTTTCGTTCTGCCTATCGATATGCCCAAGGCCGTCAAGCGGACATTGGAAGCCAGACTGATCGACGCAGCGAAGGAAATCTCCTTCGCTGCCCATGGATGAGGCAGCCCGTCCTTACAGGGGTATTGTCAGAACTCCCATGGGAGAATGACATTGAGCCAAACAGGGTTGCGCCGTCACTGTACCGTCCGTGGTGGGGCCAAGGTATGGGAAAAGACGATTTCGTCTCCTCCCTGCGTGCTCGCGTTTGTCGGGTCAGTAAGATGACAAAAGCATGTGCTTTCCGTGCAAAACGCTCGGAAAGTCGGACGTGCTTCATACTCCTGTGGCTTTATCTTTCGCGGTGATCGTTCTCTACTTTCATCCAGCGACGAGTGCGAGCGCACGGACTGGCGAGCCGGTGCCTTTTACGAACTTCAAAGGGGCTGCGATCAGGATCGCGCCCTTGGCCGGTAGTTGGTCAAGATTGCTCAGGCTTGCCAGACCGTATCGGTTTGCCTTGTGCATAAGATTGTGTGCTGGAAACGGTGGGGTCATATTTCCCGCCGATCCCGCATCTGTACCGATCGTTTCCTGACCCCAGCCAACAATGCCTTTGGAAAGCAGATACTCGATTGCTTCGGCCGTTGGTCCTGGAGAATGCGGGCCGTTTTCATCGGCATTCAGAAATGTATCAGTCGAACCATTGCGCTTGTACCAGTCGGTGCGCATCAAAACCCATGATCCGGCTTCAATTTCTCCGTGCTCGGCTTCCCATTCCTTGATGCTCTCCACCGTCAGAAGATAATCGGCGTCGGCGGCGGCCTGTGCGGAACGGTCAATTACGTTTACGGGAGCAACGAAGTTCTGCGGCGGGATCGTATCGGTGGTGTTGTCGGCGTGATCTTTGCCGGTAATCCAGTGACAGGGAGCATCGAAGTGGGTGCCGGTATGCTCGCCAAGCTCTATCCAGTTCCAGGCCCAAAACGGCCCGTTTTGATCGTATTTGCTTATAGTGTGAACTTTAACATTCGGCGTGTTCTTGCCGAACTGGGGGGGAAGGTAAAGGACAGGCGTATCCGGGCCAAGTGGGGCCGTGATATCAACGACCTTGACGGCACCAGACAGTAGCCCAGATGCAAGGCTGGAAAGAGCAGATATATCGTTCATGAAATCCCCATTTCGTCCTGAACCGGCGCCGGCATTATTGTGCGGTCGTTGATGAACCGGTCTCTTTCGGACGTTCGCTCGAAGCCTATGGCAGAGAATATGCTCTTGCAAGTATCCCTTTGTGAAAATCTTCTTGGACCGTCTCTTGGAACGGAGGAGTAGGCGTCTGAAAGGCAATTATCTGGACTTTTTTGTAAGAGGGGGACAGTCCGACTGACAATAAATCTCTGGCGGAGGCGAGTGTCATTATATGCATTCAAGTATAATAGCGGTCGCCGGTGGAAACTTCGCGTGCGTGTCCAAGGCTTGCATATTGTATCCTCACAGTTCGATTGCTTTTCAGGAGGATTGCGTCCCGACCAGCGGACCAATAAAAGGCGCGGGGTGAGGCACTCAGGTTTATTTAGGCTTGAAATATCGGCTGGCTGGCGCAATTCTCGTGACTGCAGCGCAATAATATCACCGGGCGGGTAATGGATCTTGAATTTATAGTCACTGAAGTTGATGAGGGCGAGAAGCAGGAATTGCGCCTCTGGCTTCGTATGCTGGCAACAACGAGACTGGTTTCACAGGAAATTCGCCGCCGTCTGCGCAATGAGTTTGGCGTGACATTGCCACAATTCGACATTCTTGCCCAGCTTTACCGGGAGCCGGACGGATTGAGGCTGGGGGAGCTGTCGCGCCGGACCATGGTGACGAACGGCAACATAACCGGCCTGATTGAACGGCTGGAATCCGATGGACTGGTGCGCCGTGAGACACCCGGAGCCGACAGACGTGTTACTGTCGCGCAGTTGACCGAAGCCGGACAAGCGGTATTCGCCAAAATGGCACGGGTCCATGAGAGCTGGCTACGGGACCTTATGGCTGAGCTCGACCGCGAAACGATCGCTTCGCTGCTGAGAGATATGAAACATCTCAAGGAATCGGTTGGTGGTCACCTTATCGATGATAATGAAGAATAGTATTCTCTTCTGCCTGTTCCATATGAACCGCATTGCTCTATCTTCTTCTGCCGTCGCGTTGATTATTGAATAAAAAACAAATAATAACAAATAGATAGAAGATAAATCATGTTTCCATGACAGCAAAGGCTTCAGGAAATATTCTTCTTGCTTATTTGATCAAATGATCGTTAGATTGGGTGTGCGGGGATCGTTTCGGTTGGAGCGGCGTTTCTGCGTACCCCTCAAAACAAGTGCCAGCAGCGGAACGGCGGTGCTGGCATTGGTCCGCCTGCCGATCATGTTCCCGGCAACGTCGCTTTGGCCGTCGTCTCAGGGCGGGCCAATGCCGACAACAACAGGAGAGATACATTCATGGCCCGCCTAGCCAAACGTATTACCGAAAGCTCCCGCAAATCCTTTGGTATGTATGCTCGGGCGGCAGCGCTTGGCGCGAATGCCGGTGACCTCATTCACATGGAGCTTGGCAGCCCCCATTCGGATACGCCAAGGCATATCAAACAAGCGACGGTCGACGCATTGATGTCAGGCGATGTTCACTATTCGCATTTTCAGGGAATTCCTAAATTGCGGGAAGCCTTGGCGGTCCGTCTGCGGGAAAAGAATGGTATGGATGTTTCAGCCTCCGATATCGTTGTCACCAATGGGCTGACCCACGGGTCCTTTGCCGCTTTCATGGCGCTGCTTGATCCGGGAGATGAGGCAATCCTGTTGGAACCTTATTATCCTCAGCATATCGGCAAGATAGAACTCGCTGGAGCCAAACCCATTCTGGCACCGCTGGATGCCAGCGATCGGTTTTCAATCAAGGCGGAACTGATCGAACCGAAAATCACAGCCCGCACAAAGGTAATTGTGCTGATCAATCCGTGTAACCCGACGGGACGGGTCTATAGTCGTGAGGAACTTGAAGTCCTGGCGGATATTGCCCGTCGTCACGATCTGGTGGTGGTTTCAGACGAGGTTTACGAAGAGATACTGTTCGATGGCGCACGTCATATTTCGATTGCTTCGTTGCCCGGCATGAAGGAGCGAACGATTTCAATGTTCGCCTTTACCAAAAGTTTCGCCATGGATGGCTGGCGCCTCGGCTATCTCGCAGCGCCTCCGCATATGATCGAAGGCATTTTGAAGATCACGACCAACGACGTCACTCACGTGAACACATTTGTTCAGGCGGGAGCACTGGCGGCCGTATCCGGTCCGGAGGAGATACTGGCCGAACTGGTGACGGAAGACAAAGTGAAGCGCGACATTGTCGTATCGCGGTTAAACCAGATGTCAGGTGTCACATGCGACTGGCCAGAAGGCACGATTTACGCATTTCCCAAAATCGCTGCGTTGGGTCTTAAGTCCCAGGATATGGCTGAACGCATCATGACCGAGACAGGCGTGGTGGTGGAAGCGGGGAGTTTTTACGGAGCGGGCGGCGAAGGACATCTGCGTGTCTGTTTCGGTTCGCAATCGGTTGCACGTGTCAATGAAGCCATGGATCGCCTACAGCGTTTTTTTGGTTCCATTTGAGCCGTTGGAAAGCATCTTTGCTACAGCACGATTGTTCAAGCCGACGCGTTTTTAGTTGAAACTTAAAATTCAGTGTGATCAAATAATCAAATAGGTCGACACAAGTAGAGCCTGGACTTCTACCGAAAAGAAACGACCCATAGAGGGAACAACAATATGATGATCTGTCGCCGTACATTTCTGGCTATGGCAGGCCTTGTGGGCGCCTTTGCCATAACAACCGCATCTCTGGCTGCCGACACGCTTAGTATCGGTGCATATCCCAGTAATCCTCCTTTTGAATTGAAAAACGCCGATGGGACATTCCAAGGGTTCGAAGTTGATATAGCTACGGAGGCAGCAAAGCGGGTCGGTCTGAAGCCGGAAATAGCTGATTACGGGTTTCAGGCACTGTTTGCCGCGACCACTTCTCGCCGTATCGACGTGGCCGTTTCGTCTATCACGATCACGCCCGAGCGCCTGAAATCGCAGTCCTTCACCCAGCCTTATTACGATTCAGACATTGGGGTTGCCACCAAGGCCGATAGTGCTGTCACAGGACTAGGTGATCTGAAAGGCAAGACGGTTGGCGCACTTTCTGGCTCTACCGGCGAAAAATGGGTCAAGGAAAACAAGGAGACCAGAGGTTTCGCCGATATCAAGGGCTACAACTCGCAACAGGATCTGTTTCTCGATCTCGGTGCAGGCCGTATCGACGCCGTCATCTCTGACATACCCGGCATGGAGCATCTCTTTCTCAAGATGAAGGGTTTTGCCGTGAAAGACCGAATTCAGACCGGCGAACAATATGGTCTGATGATGGCGAAGGACCATCCGTTGCTTGGCAAGCTCAACGATGCAATTACCGCGATGAAGCAGGACGGTACCACTGCGGCTATTCATAAAAAATGGTTTGGTACAGACCCAGCAGCCAGTTCTTCGACAGTAACCGTCGTACCGATCCCGAAGTCGTAGTCTTTTGACGTTGATGGCAGATGGGCCACATTTGCAGGATTGGCCCATCTTCGACCGTTACTGCTTCAACTGACCGGTCGTGCGCTCCCGGGATTGCCTGCGAAGGACGCCAATATGACATTCGTCGAAACCTTCCTGAATGCCGATGTTCTCGCTTCGAGTCTGCCAGCGCTTGGACGCGGCCTGCTCAATACGTTTCTTATCGGTATCGCCAGCATTTTCTTTGGTGTTCTATCAGGCTTGCTGATCAGTATTGTGCGCATATACGGGCCGAAGATACTTCGTTATCTCGCCATCGCCTATATTGATGTATTCCGCGCCATGCCGGTTTTGGTGGTGCTGATCCTCATCTATTATGCGCTTCCATTCATCGGCATACGTTTTTCGGCCTGGACTTCAGCCATCTTGTCTTTTTCCATGGTCATGGCCGCATATTCGGCGGAAGTGTTCCGATCCGGCATTGAAAGTGTGCCGCGCGGTCAGTTTGAAGCCGCTTCGGCTCTTGGAATTTCATTCCCGGTTACTCTTTGGAAAGTGGTTTTGCCACAGGCAATCCGTATCATCATTCCGCCGACTACCAGCAATTGTGTTTCCATGTTCAAGGACACTGCACTGGCGTCTACTGTAGCTCTGCCCGAGCTTTTGAAGGAAGCGCAGGACGCACAGGCGCTTTATGCCAATCCGACACCATTGATTGGCGCGGCACTGATTTATCTCATCCTTTTGCTGCCGCTGGTGCGCCTTGTGGCGCTCCTTGAGGCACGCTTCAAAAAAGAGAAAGTCCGATAGATCGCCTTCCGGTTTCACCAGTGGCATCGGCAATAGCAATATGGCAGACAGAACATGAGCGGCTATTTTCTCTATCACTCGATCGGCACCTTTCCGGGTAAAGCGGAAAAAGTGAGAACGGCACTCAATCGTTACTCGGATATATGGTCGGCGGAAAATGACGCTCAGTGGCCGGCAATGCTGGAGGAGCGGAGCCATTTCATCCGAAGTTGGGAAAGCCTGATTGGCGCTCCCGCTGGATCCATGACCACTGCGGAAAATGTGACGCTGGCCCTTTACAGCCTGATCGGTGCTTTGCCGGATGAATTATTGCGCGGCCGCCGCATTTTAACGGCTGCCGATTGTTTCCCCAGTCTGCATTTTCTACTGGCCGGGTTGCAGGCTCGGTTCGGATTCACGCTTGAAACGGTGCCCATGAGACCGGGTGAGAGTTTTGTACGTGATGAAGACTTCATCGACGCCTGGGGCAGCGACGTTGCGGTTGCGTTGGCAACATGGGTGTCATCCACGACGTCGAAGCGTGCAGACATGGACCTGATCTGCAAATACGGCAAGCAACACGGCACGATCATCGTGGCGGACATCACTCAGGGTGTTGGTATTCGTCCCTTTTCCGTCGGTGAGATAGACGTGGTGGTAGGGTCGTCTCTCAAATGGTTGTGCGGAAGCTCGGGAGCAGGGGCGATCTACGTCCGCCCGGAATTATTGGCCACATGCAAGCCGGAACTGCGCGGCTGGTTTAGTCAACCCAATCCGTTTTCCTGGAATCTCGATACGTTTGCCTATGCCGAGGATGCGCGGCGCTTTGACCATGGCACGCCTGCCGTTCTGGCGGCTATCGCCTCACAACCCGGTCTTGATTTTGTTTCCGCGATGGGGGTCGATATACTGGCCCGGCACAATGAACTGTTGACCTGCATAATTGCGGAACGGATAGCTGCCAACCCTGCACTGGCACTGGCCTCTCCAGAAAAGCCTGAAGAGCGGGGCGGCAGTGTAATGGTGCAGGCGACTTCTGTTGAAAAGGCGGCGGCGATCGCGGCCGCATTGAAGGAAGAAAATTTCTATTGTGATTGTCGCAGTCGCATTCTGCGGTTTTCACCAGGGTCGGTGACCTCCCGTGCGGAAACAGAAGCATTGTGCGACGCGCTGGATAGGCTGGCGATTGGTTAAGCATTGCAGTTAAATGCCGATTTCTACTCGAACCCGTTGTTTTCACCGTATTTATGCGGCACCCGGTGATCCTATCGGCCGTTAAAATGCTATAGCTAAAGAACACGGAGACAAGGGATTTGAAGCAAATGATCGGTGAAACCCGTCTGTTGAAAGTATCCTCACGCGTAACTGTACAGGACGGCGTCTACGAACAGCTTCGCCAGGCTTTGATGTGGGGATCATTCGAGCCATCGCAGGCAGTGACGATAGCTTCGCTTGCCGCGGAGTTCGGTACAAGCCATATGCCGGTACGCGAGGCGCTGCGACGGCTGGCGGCGGAAAACGGACTGGAAATTGCCCGCAACGGATCGGCACGCGTTCCCGATATTTCGCGTGAAAGGCTGGACGACATTTCTCGAGTTCGCGTCGCTCTTGAAGGGCTTGCCACTGAACTTGCAACACCACGGATGGGAGCTGCAGACATTGACCGCTGCCTGACGCTGGCGCGAGAGCATGAGGCTCTCGGCCATGAAGGCAAGATCTATGACATGCTGCGCAAGAATCACGAATTTCATTTCACGATCTATGAACTGTCGGGATCGGAAACGTTACCTCAGATGATTGAAACGCTGTGGCTGCGACTTGGACCCTATATGCGTCTTCTTTCCAATCATGTTCGTCAACAGGTTGATGATGGCATTGTCCATCCTTATTCAGCCTATCATTACGAAATGCTGGACGCCGTCCGCGCTGGCGACGCAAAGAGGGCGGGCAGCCTGATGATCAAGGATATAGAAGCTACGCAAAAGCTCTTGCAGAAACTCTGCTAGGCGCAGATGTGCTCAATCTTGCAAAATGGCGTGGGCGAAGCCGTGGATGTGCCAAACGCCAGATCGTTGTCATAAGCGCTAAACCCTTTCGAGTGCGATGGCGATACCTTGTCCTACTCCGATGCACATCGTGGCAAGGGCAAGGCGACCGCCACCAAGTTTCAGTTCCAGCGCTGCGGTGCCAGTGATGCGCGCTCCAGACATGCCGAGCGGATGTCCGAGAGCGATGGCACCACCATTCGGATTGACGCGGGTATCGTCGTCGGCAATTCCAAGAAGGCGCAACGTGGCCAAACCCTGGCTGGCAAAGGCTTCATTCAACTCGATTATATCGAATTGCTCCTGTCTCATTCCCAGCCGTGTCATCAATTTCTGACTGGCCGGCGCTGGACCAATACCCATGATGCGTGGAGGAACGCCGGCCGTCGCGCCGCCCAGAACGCGAGCGACAGGTGAAAGGCCGAATTTGCGGGCAGCAGCTTCCGAAGCAATGATGAGCGCGGCTGCACCATCGTTGACGCCGGACGCATTGCCAGCCGTAACCGTGGCCCCTTCCAGCCGGTTGATTGGTTTCAGTTTGGCCAATGCATCAAGGGTAGTTTCACGCGGATGTTCGTCAGCGCCGACAATCACGGGATCGCCCTTGCGCTGAGGAATGGAAACAGGTGTAATTTCTTGTGTCAGTCGACCGTTGCCTTGTGCTGCTGCAGCCTTCTTCTGGCTTCGCAAGGCGAATTCATCCTGATCGGCGCGTGTGACCGCGTAATCGACAGCCACGTGATCCCCGGTCTCCGGCATGGAGTCGATGCCGTATTGAGCTTTCATTACCGGATTGACGAAGCGCCAGCCAATTGTCGTATCGTGGATTTCCGCGCGACGCGAGAAGGGGCTGTCTGCCTTGGGTAAAACGAAGGGTGCGCGGCTCATGCTCTCCACCCCACCAGCAATCATAAGTTCTGCTTCGCCTGCACGGATGGCTCGTGCGGCGGCGAGCACTGCATCCATTCCGGAACCGCACAGTCTGTTGATTGTCGTCCCTGTAACAGCAACGGGAAAGCCCGCAAGCAATGCTGCCATGCGCGCAACATTCCGGTTATCTTCCCCCGCTTGATTGGCACATCCGAAAATCACGTCCTCAATCGCCTCGCAATCGAGTGCCGGATTACGCTCAACGAGTGCTCTGAGCGGTGTAGCGGCAAGATCATCCGCGCGGACGCTGGACAACGCTCCGCCAAAACGCCCTATTGGTGTGCGGATGTAATCGCAGATGAAAGCTTCTGTCATCGGGTTTCTCCAGTCTGGCGTGTCGCGAACATGGGGCCGCCCTTGATCGAGGGGAAGCCGTAGCCGTTGACCAAAACGAGATCGATGTCGTCGGAATGGCGCGCAATGCCTTCTTCAAGCAGGGCTTGCCCTTCATGCGCCATGGCGGCGAGCAGGCGCTGCATGATCGCTTCATCGCTGAAGCCGCGTGCGACAATGGCATTGCGTGCGCGGTAATCGTCGATCAGCGCGTGGACGTCCGGATCGTTTGTGCGAACACCGTCCACATAACGATACCAGCCGAGACCGGCTTTGCGACCAAAACGCCCAGCTTCGCATAACTTGTCGGCAACATCGAAATAGGGAAGGTTGGGATCGCGGCTTGCCGCCGCTCTCTTGCGCCGCGCCCAGGCAATTTCCAGGCCAGCCATGTCGTAAACCGCGAAAAGCCCCATCGGAAATCCATAGGCTTCCATGGCGCGATCGATATCTTCGGGATAAGCGCCTTCGGCCAGCATCTTCTCGGCTTCCGTGCGATAGGCCGAAAACATCCGGTTGCCGATGAATCCTTCGCAAACACCGGTGACGATGGGCAGCTTCTTGATCTTGCGGGCAAAAGCGATGCCGGTTGCAAGCGTCTCGTCGGATGTTTCCGCACAGCGCACCACTTCCAGGAGCCGCATGATATTGGCTGGCGAGAAGAAATGCAGGCCCAGCACCCGGTCGGCGCGGTTTGTGACAGCGGCCAGTTCGTCCGGGTTGAGATAGCTCGTATTGGTCGCCAGAATGGTTGCCGCAGGCAGCAAGGCGTCAAGCTCGCGGAACAGCGAGGCCTTGACGGTGAAATCATCGAATACAGCCTCGATGACGAGATCGGCATCGGCAAGCGCGGCCATGTCGGCGCTGACGGAGAGCTTTGCACGCTGCGTGTCAGCGGCCTCAGCGGAAAGCCTGCCGGTATCGACGGCCTTCTGGATCATATCGTTAATCCGCGCGTGGCCCTTGGCAGCGGCTTCCGCCGTCGTTTCATAGCCGATGACCTGGTAGCCAGCCGCAAGGCAGGCAACGGTAATACCTGATCCCATCAAGCCGGTTCCGGCGATGCCGATGGTGGAAAGCGCCAGAGGTTTCGCCTCCATGCCTTCCACTTTTCCAGCGGCGCGTTCGGCAAAAAACAGATGCCGCAAAGCTGCTGCCTCTTCGCTGTCGCGCAGGCGGAGGAACGTTGCGCGTTCTTCGGCCAGACCGTCGACAATCGCGGTCGTTGTGGAGAGCTGCACCAGCCGCGCGGCTTCGCCGGGGGCGGTCGCGCCGCGGGCTTTCTTCAGTATTTTCGCCTTGGCCTGCTCAAAGGCGGCAGCATCGGGTGCGGTAACTGGCAGATCGCCGGTCCGGCGCAAGGGCTTGCCGACCAGCGCATTGGCAAGCGCGATGGCGTCGGCCACAAGCTCGCCGCCCGATATCTGATCAATGAGGCCCAATTGCTGCGCTTCGTCCGGGGCGATCTGGCGTCCGGTGGCGATCATGTCCAGGGCCGCAAGCGGCCCGATCAATCGGGGCAGGCGCTGTGTGCCGCCAGCGCCGGGCACGATCCCAAGCTTAACTTCGGGCAAGGTAAAAGTGGCGCTGGTCGATGCGATCCGCGCGTGAGCGGCAAGTGCAACCTCCAGTCCGCCGCCCAAAACAGGGCCGTTAATCGCTGCCACTACGGGTTTGCCGGCGCTTTCGATGATCGCGATGACATCCGGCAATGTCGGTTCGACCGGCGGCTTGCCGAATTCGCGAATATCCGCCCCGCCGATGAAGATCTTGCCTGCGCCGCTCAGCACGGTGGCGCGGATCGCCGCTTCTGCGGAAGCATGGCGAATGGCTGCGGCAAAACCTTTGCGCACCTCGGCGGAGGTGGCATTGACCGGCGGGCTGTCGATCGTGACGACAAGAATGCCATCGACAACAGTGCCGGTCACAACGGAGGAGAATTCGCGTCTATCGGCCATGGCGGTCTCAGTCCGGTATAACGGCGAAAGCCTGTATTTCGATCTTGGCCCGATCTTCGACCAACGCGACCACCTGCACCGCCGCCATGGCGGGGAAGTGCTTGCCGATCACGTCGCGATAAGCGCGACCGATGCCTTTCAGATTGGCGGTATATTCAGCCTTGTCGGTGAAATACCAGGTCATGGAGGCGATATGCTCCGGCCTGCCGCCAGCTTCCGCCAGAATGGCGACGATGTTTTTCAGTGTCTGCTCGGTCTGCTCGACGAAATCGTCGGTCTCGAACTGTTGCTGTTCGTTCCAGCCGATCTGGCCGCCGATATAGACGGTGCGTCCACGCGCCTCAACGCCATTGGCATATCCGATGGGGCGGGCCCAGCCTTGCGGCTGAAGTGTCTTAAGCATGTTGTGTCTCCAGAAAATGCGCGCGGGAGGCGGGCTTTAATTCGCCTTCAGCAGTTCGCGCGCGATAATGAGTTTCTGCACTTCCGTTGCGCCCTCATAGATGCGAAGTGCGCGTATCTCGCGATAAAGCCGCTCGACGATTTCGCCGCTTTTCACGCCGCGACCGCCAAACATCTGCACCGCCTTGTCGATGGTTTGCTGGGCGTTTTCCGTCGCAACCATCTTGGCCATTGCGGCCTCCTTGGTTGTGTTCAGCTTCTGAACGTCGCGGCGCCATGCGGCGCGATAGGTCAGAAGCGCTGCGGCGTCGATATCGGTCGCCATGTCGCCAAGCGTGGCTTGGGTCAGCTGTAGGTCGGCCAATGCGCCGCCGAACATCGGACGCGACCGCGCATGCGACAGCGCCTCGCTGGCTGCACGGCGCGCAAAGCCAAGTGCTGCCGCCGCAACCGATGCACGGAAAATATCAAGCGTGCGCATGGCGATCTTAAAGCCCTCGCCCGGCGCGCCGAGGCGGCGAGAGGCCGGGATGCGGCAATTGTCGAAGCGGATCGTCGCCAGCGGATGCGGCGCGATCACGTCGATGCGCTCCGCGATGGAAAAGCCGGGATCAGTGGCGAAAACGACAAAGGCCGAAATGCCCCGTGTTCCGGGCGCTTCGCCTGTGCGGGCAAAGACGGTGTAAACATCAGCGATGCCGCCATTGGAAATCCAGGTCTTTTCGCCATCGAGCACATAGTGGTCGCCATCGGCTCTGGCAGCGCAACTCATCGCTGCCACGTCAGATCCCGCAAGTTTTTCCGACAGGGCAAAGGCTGAGATCCATTCGCCGCTTGCCACTTTCGGCAGCACGGCCTGCTTGAGCTCGTCCGATGCGGTGAGGCTGATCGCGCCGGTGCCAAGGCCCTGCATGGCAAAGGCGAAATCCGCCAGACCATCGTGATAGGCCAGTGTCTCGCGAGCAATGCAAAGCTTGCGGGAATCGATCCCTTCGCCGCCGGTCAGGCTGACGGCTGCTTCCAGCAGCCCGGCTTTGCCCAGTGCTTTCACCAAAGCGCGGCAGGCATTGTCCGTGTCGCTGTGATCGACATCGGCCAGTACCGGGCTTTGAGCAAAGGCATCCAGTTTTGCGGCCCAATCGGCATGGGCTTTGTCAAAAAACGGCCAGTCGAGGTGCCCCCGCGTCAGCGGCAGTGCTGCGGAACTTTCCATCATCAGTTCCCCTCGAAAACGGGCTTCTGCTTGGCAGCGAAAGCCTCGAAGGCGCGGCGGAAATCCTGCGTCGCCATGCAGATCGCCTGCGCTTGCGCTTCCGATTCCACCAGTTCTTCAATGCCCATTGCCCATTCCTGATTGAGCATGGTTTTGGTCATGCCATGCGCGAACCATGGACCATCGGCGATATTGCGCGCCAGTGCCTCGGCCTTGCCAAGCAGGTCGCCCTGGGGGTGAAGCGCGTTGAAGAAGCCCCAGCGTTCGCCTTCGTCAGCGCTCATGAAGCGTCCGGTATAAAGCAGTTCCGATGCGCGGCCCTGACCGATCAGTCGCGGGAGAATGCCGCATGCGCCCATATCAGCGCCAGCAAGGCCGACGCGGGTGAAGAGGAAGGCTGTCTTTGCTTCCGGCGTGGCGATGCGCAAATCCGATGCCATGGCCAGAATGGCGCCAGCGCCTGCGCAAATGCCATCAACAGCGGCGATGATCTGTTGCGGACATTTGCGCATGGCCTTGACGACATCGCCGGTCATGCGCGTGAAAGCGAGAAGATCGGGCATTGTCATATGGGTCAGCGGTTCGATGATTTCGAACACATCGCCGCCCGAAGAGAAGTTTCCGCCAGCGCCGGTCAGCACGATGGTCCGTACGTCGGAGGCATAGGCGAGATCGCGAAACAGATCGCGAAGCTCGGCATAGCTTTCAAACGTCAGCGGGTTTTTCCGGTCCGGGCGGTTCAAGGTCAGCGTGGCAACGCGACCGTCTCCGCTTGTCTGCCATAGAAAATGCGTGGCCTGATAGTCCTTGAAAGGCTTCAGATTGCTGGCCATCGAAACAGTGCCGTCGTTCATCCTGCCATTACCTCCCCACCGGCGATTGCAATCGCCTGTCCAGTTATCGATTGCGCGCCGGGCGATGTGAGCCACAGCACGGTTTCAGCTACTTCCTCGGGCTGTATCAGGCGTCCCTGTGGGTTCGCTTTGACGAATTCTGCCAGAACATCTTCCTCCGACCGTCCGGTCTTGGCGACAATGGCCGCAATCGAGCGGGAAATGATCGGCGTATCGGTGAAACCGGGGCAGACGGCATTGACGGTCACGCCCTTGCGGGCGAGTTCCAGCGCCAGCGCGCGGGTCAGGCCCACGACGCCGTGTTTTGCAGCGCAATAGGCCGAGACATAAGCATAGCCGCTGAGGCCCGCCGTGGAGGCGATATTGATGATGCGCCCGCCTTTGCCGCCCGCCTTGATGTCATCAAGGGTCGCCTGCGTCACATTGAAAACGCCGGTCAGATCGACATCGAGAACGCGGCTCCACATATCTAGGCTGGTTTTCTCGAAAGGTGCGCTCGGTGCTTCTCCGGCATTGTTGACAAGAATGCTGACCGGCCCGAATGCGGCGCGCGCGCTGTCCAGCCCGGTTGCAATGGCTTCGCGGTTGGTCACATCGAAACCATCGGCAATGAAGCACCGCTGACAGCCCAAAAGGGCGGCGGTTGCTTCCAGCGGTTCGCGACGGCGGCCTGCAAGCGTTACATTGGCCCCGGCGCGCGCAAGACCGACCGTGATAGCGGCGCCGATGCCACTACCGGCGCCGGTGACCAACGCATGCTTGCCGGAAAGGGCAAGCCCAACAGCGGCATCGTTCATCGCAATCTCCCCGTTCTCTCGCCGGCTCTATTTCGCGCCTTGCGGCGTAGCTGCGGCGCGGGCGAGATTGGCTTCATATTGATATTTGGCGGAGCGATATTGCTTCGGCCATGCGATGGAGTTGATGCCGATTTTCGCGGCCTCATGCAGCGTCCAAGACGGATCGGCAAGATGCGGTCGGGCCACGGCGCAGAGATCGGCGCGCCCAGCCGCGATGATCGAATTGGCATGATCGGCTTCCGAAATCGCGCCGACGGCAATGGTCGGAATGTGGATTTCGTTGCGAATCTTGTCGGAGAACGGGGTCTGGAACAGCCGGCCATAAACCGGCTTTTCTTCCTTCCAGACCTGACCCGACGAACAGTCGATCAGATCGGCGCCAGCAGCCTTGAACATCTCGGCAAAGATCGCCGCATCTTCCGGCGTGTTCCCGCCTTCAAACCAGTCGTGACAGGAAAGACGAACCGAGATCGGTTTGTCCTGCGGCCAGACTTCGCGGATTGCGTGGAAGACTTCCAGCGGATAGCGCGCGCGGTTTTCATAACTTCCGCCATATTCATCCTCGCGCCGGTTGGTGAGCGGCGAGAGGAAGCTCGACAGAAGATAGCCGTGTGCACAATGCAGCTCCAGCCAATCGACGCCCGCTTCTGCGGCGCGTTTGGTGGCGGCGACAAAGTCGGCTTTGACCCGGTCCATGTCGGCGCGGTCCATCGCCTTCGGCGTCTGGCTGTGCTTGAGATAGGGTAGGGCGGAAGCAGACAGAAGCGGCCATGACCCCTCTTCGAGAGGCTGGTCGATCCCTTCCCACGCAAGCTTGGTTGCGCCTTTACGTCCGGCATGGCCGATCTGCATGCCAACCTTGGCATTGCTGTTGCTGTGAATAAAATCCACAACGCGATTCCAGCCTTCGGCCTGCGTATCGTTCCAGATGCCAAGACAGCCGGGGGTAATCCGCGCATCGGGGGACACGCAGGTCATTTCGGCAAAGACCAGTCCTGCGCCGCCCATGGCGCGGCTGCCGAGATGTACCATATGGAAATCGTCGATCAGGCCATCAGTTGCGGAATACATGGCCATTGGCGACACGACGATGCGGTTCGGTAGTGTCACGCCGCGCAGCGTATAGGGCGTGAACATCGGCGGCAGGCAACGTTCATCTTCTGTCACGTTCAGCCCCTGCTTGCGAGCGAACCAGCGCTCATAACCTTCGAGCCAGTTCTTGTCGCGCAGGCGCAGGTTTTCGTGGCTGATGCGCTGCGAACGCGTGAGCATGGAATACATGAACTGTTCCGGCTCCAGCGTGTCCGCATAGCGTTGGCCTACGACCTCGAACCATTCCATGGCGTTGCGCGCAGCGTTCTGGATACGAGCGACATCGACCCGGCGGATTTCCTCATAGGCATGCAGGACTTCAGGAATGCCCTCCTTGCCGTGACCGAGCTTCTGGAACTGGTTGGCCAGTTCGATGGCGTCGTCGATGGCGAGTTTGGTGCCCGAGCCGATGGCGAAATGCGCGGTATGGGCTGCGTCACCCATCAAGACGACATGGGAGTTGCCGTTGAAGTGGCTCCATTTCCCGCAAATCAGACGGTTGAAGTTCAGCCAGGCAGAGCCGCGCAAATGGCGCGCATTGGTCATCAGCGGCGCGCCTTCCAGCGTTTCCGCAAAAAGCTTTTCGCAGAAATCGATGGAGGCGGTCTGGTCCATCTTGTCCAGACCATGCGCCAGATAGGCTTCCTCTGTGGTTTCGATGATGAAGGTCGAGGTCTTATCGTCGAACTTGTAGATATGCGCCTGGAACCAGCCGTGATCGGTTTTGCGGAAATCGAAGGTAAAGGCGTCGAACAGCTTTTCCGTGCCGAGCCAGATATAGCGATTGGGGCGAACGATCAGATCGGGTTCAAAAACTTCCTCATAGCGATTGCGGATGCGGGAATTCAGTCCATCCGACGCAATGATAAGATCGGCGTCGGGGAAATCGAGATCGCTTTCCACCTCAGTTTCAAACTGAAGCTTCACGCCCAGCGCTTCGCAGCGCGCTTGAAGAATGTTGAGCAGGCGTTTGCGTCCGATGCCGACGAAGCCATGGCCGCTGGTGCGCTGGCGCGTGCCTTTGAATAGCACCTCGATATCGTCCCAGTGATTGAAGGCGTCCTGAATTTCAGCCGCACTTTCCGGGTCCCAGACCTTCATCGATTCCATCGTCGCGTCGGAAAACACCACGCCCCAGCCGAATGTGTCATAGGGGCGGTTTCGCTCCACGACCGTGATGTCATGCTCTGGATGAAGCTTCTTCATCAGAAGGCCGAAATAAAGGCCGGCCGGACCTCCTCCAATACACACGATACGCATGTTGAGTTCCCTTCCCGATATGCTGCCAAACGGCGCCGGTTAATTATTTTAAGTTTAAAATATAATTGGCAACTTCGATGCGTCAAGCGAAAAAAACGCTACCATTTTTCAAATGGCTTCGAGGGCGAGGAGTTTGGTGACGCGGAAAAATATGCAAATGCAATAATTATCGTTAGTCTGAAAACCACTATTGACATGTTTTGGAATTGGAAAATATGCTGATGCAAATGAATTGATATTCCGGCAAACGGAAAAGGGGAACTGTCATGGCGGAGCGGTCATTCGCCCGCGAGGTCGAGGATCTGAAGCTCGGCGAAGGCGATATTTTCAGCGGTGAAGGCATTCTCGCCATTACCAAGGCACTGTTGCAGTCAGGCGTGTCCTATGTCGGCGGCTATCAGGGCTCGCCGATTTCGCATCTCATGGACGTTCTCGCCGATGCGAAGGACGTGATGGAGGATCTGGGCGTCCATTTCGAATCGTCCGCATCGGAAGCTGCAGCAGCGGCCATGCTTTCCGCCTCGGTGATGTATCCGGTGCGCGGGGCGGTCACCTGGAAATCGACGGCTGGCACTAATGTGGCGTCCGACGCCCTGTCCAACCTTGCCTCTGGAGGTGTGACCGGTGGCGCGCTGGTCATTATCGGTGAAGATTACGGCGAAGGCTCTTCCATCATGCAGGAGCGAAGCCACGCCTATGCGATGAAATCGCAAATGTGGCTCTTGACCCCGCGGCCCAACCTGCCTTCGATCGTGGAAGCCGTTGAAAAAGGCTTTGAACTGTCGGAAGCCTCCAACACGCCGGTCATGTTGCAGGTGGGTATTCGCAGCTGCCATGTGCATGGTCAGTTTGTGGCGAAAGATAATAAGAGACCCGCCCACACGCTGGCCGAAGCGCTGGAAAATCCGAGGCGCGACGTCAATCGCATCGTCCTGCCGCCTGCATCTTTCCTGCACGAGAAGGAAAAGCTCGAAAAGCGCTGGCCTGCAGCTGTCGAGTTCGTCAAAGCCAATCGTCTCAATGAATATTTCGGCCCGAAAGAGGGCGATGTCGGCATTATCCTGCAAGGCGGGCTTTACAACAGCGCCATGCGTGCCCTGCAGCAAATGGGGCTGGCCGATGTTTACGGCGAAAGCCGCGTTCCGCTTTATGTGATGAATGTCGCCTATCCGATGATAGACGATGAAGTCATCGACTTCGTTGCCGGCAAAAAAGCCGTGGTGGTGCTGGAGGAGGGCGCACCTGAATATATCGAGCAGGCGTTGCATACGCTGCTGCGCCGCCGCGATATCCAGACAAAACTGTCCGGCAAGGATGTGCTGCCGTTGGGCGGCGAATACACAACGCCCGTGCTTTTGAAGGGCCTGACGGCATTCTTCGATGCACACGCGCCGCAATTGCTCGGCAACCGTCCGCCGCTGCCCGATCCGTCGGCGGTTCTGGCCGATGCGCGCGTCAAGGCGCTGGCCGAAGTGGTGCCGCCGCGTCCCGCCGGTTTCTGCACCGGCTGTCCAGAGCGACCGATCTTCGCCGCCATGAAACTGGTGGAAAAGGAGCTCGGCGAGCATCACGTGTCTGCCGATATCGGCTGCCACCTCTTTTCCATTCTGCCGCCGTTCAATATCGGCGGCACCACGATGGGCTATGGCCTCGGTCCGGCCTCGGCTTCCGCTTTCAACGTGCCTGCGGGCAAGCGCTCCATTTCGGTGATGGGCGATGGCGGTTTCTGGCACAACGGCCTTGCCACTTCGGTCGGCAACGCGGTCTTCAACAAGCAGGATGGCGTCATCCTCGTGGTCGACAATTACTATTCGTCGGCGACGGGTGGTCAGGACATCATGTCTTCCAGAGCGATCAATCCGCGCCGCAAGACCAACAATTCCATCGTCGATGCGGTCAAGGGAATTGGTGCGGGCTGGGTTCGCCAGATCGACCACACCTATGATGTTGCAAAGATGCGCGACACTTTGAAGGAAGCGCTGACGACGGAAGAAAAAGGCCCAAAGATCATTGTGGCGTCGTCGGAATGCATGCTCAACAAGCAGCGCCGCGTGAAGCCGCAATTCGCCAAGGCCGTCAAGGACGGCAAGCGGATGGTCAAGCAGCGTTTCGGCGTCGATGAGGATGTGTGCACCGGCGATCACGCCTGCATTCGCCTGTCGGGTTGCCCGTCGCTTTCGGTGAAGCACACCGACGATCCGCTGAAGGACGATCCGGTCGCGGCTATCGACAATTCCTGCGTCGGTTGCGGCAATTGCGGCGAGGTTTCGGAAGCGGCGGTTCTGTGTCCGTCCTTCTATCGCGCCGATGTCATCCACAACCCGACGGGGTGGGACAAGTTCATGCATCGCCTGCGCTCCGGCGTCATTGGTTGGCTGCAAAAGCGCCGCCGCGCGTCGCGCATCGTCTTTGCGGATTGAGGAACAGGCCATGGCCACACTGAATGTATCGCCGTCCGTTCTTCTTTCGCAGGATAAACCACTTTCGATTGCCATCCTCGCCATGGGCGGTCAGGGCGGCGGCGTTTTGGCCGACTGGGTTGTGGCGCTGGCGGAAACCAATGGCTGGGTCGCGCAAACCACGTCCGTGCCCGGCGTGGCGCAGAGAACCGGCGCGACGATCTATTATCTTGAGCTGTTGCGGGCCCGCGAAGGTGCGCATCCGATCCTGTCGCTGATGCCCACGCCCGGCGATGTCGATATCGTCATCGCAGCGGAATTAATGGAAGCGGGGCGCTCGGTGCTGCGTGGCCTCGTGACGCCGGACAAGACCTTACTCATCACCTCCACCCATCGCTCTTTCGCGGTGGGTGAAAAGGAAAAGCCGGGCGACGGCACCGGCAATCCCGTGGTCGTCGAAGATGCGACAGCCTTTGCCGCGCGCAAGACCATTGCTTTCGACATGGAAGCGCTGGCAACCAAAAGCGGCAGCGTGGTGTCATCAGCCTTGTTCGGCGCGCTTGCGGCTTCCGGCGCTTTGCCCTTCGACAAAGCCGCCTTTGAAACGACGATCAAGTCTGGCGGCAAAGGCATTGAAGCCAGTCTCAAAGCTTTTGAAGCTGCCTATCAGCGCGCGCTTGGCGGCGCGAATGACAAGCTGGCAGCAACGCCTGCAAAGCGGCTCGACCCTCTGCCCGAACGGGCCGATCACCCAGCACTAGACGCGCTTATCAAGCGCATTCGCAGCGAGTTTCCGGTTGAATGCCATCCCATGCTTTTTGCGGGCATCAAGAAACTGACCGAGTTTCAGGACCCGGCCTATGCGGATGAATATCTGACCCGTTGCGCCGCCTTGCTCAAGGCGGATCGCGATAATGGCGGTGCGGCGCTTGGCTTTGCTTTCACCGAACAGGCGGCAAAATATGTCGCAGTCGCCATGGCTTATGACGATGTGGTCCGGGTGGCGGATATCAAGGTGCGTGGTTCGCGGTTCGAGCGGGTGCGCAAGGAAATCGGCCTCAAGAAGGACCAGATCGCCTATACGACCGAATATATGCATCCGCGTATGGAAGAGGTGTGCGGCACCTTGCCGAAAGGCATCGGCGCATGGATTGAAAATCGCCCGAAACTCTTTGCGTGGCTCGACAAACGTGTCAGCAAGGGTCGCCGGGTCAACACGGGAACGCTGTTCTGGTTCACCGGGCTTTATGTTGTGTCTGGCCTGCGTCGTTTCCGGCGCGGTAGCCTGCGCCATCAGCGTGAAGTCGAACACCGCGAAGCCTGGCTGGCAAAGGCTTTGGCCGCATTGCCCAAGAATTATGATCTAGCGGTTGAGGTTCTCGGCTGCCGTCGTCTGGTCAAGGGCTATTCCGATACGCATTCACGCGGCCTGTCGAAATTCGATCGCGTCCTGTCTGCTCTTCCTCTTCTGTCCGAGCGGGAAGACGGCGCGGTCTGGTTGCGGCGCCTGCGGCAAGCAGCCCTGCTTGATGAGGAGGGCATCGCGCTCGATGGCGCTCTGAAAACAATCGCAACGCTCTGATCAAAACGCGCGCCTCGCCAATTCAAAATAAAAGGGGAATGACTATGTCTCAAGTCCAGAGCATAGATGCGCCGGCTGTTGCCGGAAAGGAAATATCGGCAGGTAAAAGCCTGCTCGTCGTTGGCCTGTGTTGGCTTGCGATTTTTGCGGAAGGCTATGACGTCGGTGTCATTGGAGCCATTTTGCCCGCCTTGTCTGTCGATCCGGTCTGGCAACTGACGCCGATAGAGCTTGGCGCCATCGGCAGCTACACTGTGATCGGCATGCTGATCGGCGGTATTCTTGCGGGCACGCTGAGCGAACTCCATGGACGCAAGCCGCTCTTCATCGCCTGTATCACGTTGTTTTCGCTGTGCATGATCGTCAGCGCCATGGCGCCGTCCCCGTTCATCTTCGGATTGAGCCGTTTTATTTCCGGCATCGGTCTTGGTGGGATCATTCCTGTCGCAGCGGCGCTAACGGTTGAATATTCCCCTATCAAGAAGAAGAGCTTCAATTACGGTCTCATGTATTCGGGCTATTCGATGGGATTGCTTGCCGCAGCTTTGTGCGGTCGCGGTTTTCTTGAAGCGCATGGCTGGCGCACCATCGTGCTGATCGGCGCGATCCCACTGCTGTTCATCCCGGTCTTCCTAGCATTCCTGCCTGAAAGCGTGGAATCGCTGGTCCAGCGCGGCAAGCATGATGCGGCGCGTAAGACAGCAGCGCGCATGGACGTCGGCGTTCCGGCGGCGATTGTCCGCAAGCATAGCAAGGTTGGCTGGCGCACGGTTTTCAGCGAAATCTTCTCCCCGAAAAAGGCATTTGAAACAGCCTGTTTCTGGAGTGCGCTCTTCATGGGCCTGCTCTTGGTCTATGGCCTCGCGCAATGGCTACCGCAGATTATGCGCAAGAACGGTTATGATCTCGGCAACAGCCTGCTATTCCTTGCCGTATTCAGCCTTAGCTCGGCAATCGGGGGTATTGTATTGGGTACATGGGCGGATCGCTTCGGCGTGCGCCGTACGGTTACCTGTTCCTATGCGCTGGGTGCGCTTGGCATTGTGGCGCTTGCCTTCAAGGGCTCGCTGCTGATGAACTATGTTTTCGTCGCAATTGCTGGTTTTGGCACGGTGTCGGCATCGCTGGTTTTGACAGGCTTTCTGGCCCAGCGGCTCGACTCTTCGATCCGCTCCGCCGGAACCGGCTGGGCGCTGAGCTTCTCCCGCATCGGCGCTCTCTCTGGCCCGCTCCTGGGCGGACTGATCGCAAGCCTCAATGTCGGTCCGCAGTGGAACTTCTACATCTTTGCTATTGTCGCCGCTCTCGCAGCTGTGGCAACCGCGCTGATCCCGTCTAGCTCGTCGGATTGAGTCACAAAAAGGCCGATCCGCCCATGGCGGATCGGCCTCTTATTCAACATAATATCAAAGGTCGTTTTTACGGATATTGCGCAGCATTTTCTGCAAGGTGCCGACAAAGGCACGATGTTCGTCTTCATCGATACCTTCAAATAATTGAAGCAGCAGATCATACATGACCGGCCATGCTTCGTTGAAGATGTTGCGGCCTTCTTCGGTCAGCGAAATATCGCGGATGCGCATGTCTTCAGCGCGCGCCTGACGGCGGATGTAACCCTGCTCTTCAAGCGAATCGAGCGTGCGGCTCATCGTTGATTGTTCGGTCACGGTAAAGACCGCAAGCTCATTGATCGTGGCCGAAGGGGTGACACTCAAGACGGCTAGCGTGCGCAATTTGACGGTTGTGATCTGACGGTCCTTCAGCGCTTCGGCAAGGTTGGCGTTATAGCGCGCCATCAGGCGGTTCATCAGGTAGGGCGCAAAACTGTTGAGGCCGATTTCGCCCAGCGAACGCGCGGGGTTCTCCTCCTGATGCTCGGAAGCCAGAACCGTACCTGAGAAGCGTTCCTCCATGAATTCCCTCGTCATTGATCATGGTTGCAATAGCCATATGCCCGACGCGTTTCAGCATCAGGCGCAACAAGGCGCTCTCATCGGTGTTAATATCGGTTGCGCAAAGATGCCAGTGAAAAGCGAGCCTGAAGCGACAATCGCACCGACCCTCCCGTCTAGATTTCTGAAAACACCGCCGGTCTGGTCGCCTGATCGCAGGTTGGTGTCAGGGGCAGAGAAATTGAATGGCGCGGCTTTCGGGATCGCACAGCGTATCGATCACATTGCAATGATGCGTGCCGTCGATTTCCCAAGCGCTGGTCTCGATCCCCAATCCGTACCAGATATTTGCCAGCAGCATATTTTGCCGCCTGAATTCCATGAGCTCGCCGCCGCCGACACAGCAATGCACGGCGATATCGGCGCGCGGGCGCTGTAGTGCTGCACTTTCCGCGACCGCTTCCGCCGCATCCATCTGGAAAATATCGTTCATCGCGGTTTTGAGGAGCGGGCGCAGATCATGCAGCCCGCTGATGGAAAGAACACGCCTGATCCGTTTTGCCGTTGCGGCAGCAATGGGCGCGCTTTCGCAAGCCATGCGGCTGACCAGATGCCCCCCGGCTGAATGGCCGGTTAAAGCAATGTCGCCGTCCACTTCCTCCGCCAGATGGTCGATGAAGCTGCCGATTTCCCGCGTGATGCCGGAAATCCGCGTTTCGGGGCAGAGTGTATAGCTTGGCATGGCCACGCGATAGTCGCGCGCAAGCGCTCCTTGCGCCAGATGCGACCAGAAGCTTTTATCCAGTCCCTTCCAATAGCCGCCATGGACATAGACGAGTGTGCCTTTGGCCGAACCTTCCGGCAGAAAGAGATCGTAATGGTTGCGCGCGCCGGTGCCATAGGCAATGTCGGGTATCAAACGGCCTTGATCGCGCATTTTTTCGCGAAAGCTCGAGGCCAGTTCCGTCCAGCGCGGGGGATAACTGGCGGAATCGCTGATGGCACTCATATTGTCATAGGCGGTATCGAAGTCGCGAAGCACTGAATTCTCCTGCATATCCATGCGTGAAGCCGCGTCAGGCGCGGGCTTCGCTTGCCGCCTGCGCGCGCAGGGCAGATCGTTGCAATTTTCCGGATTCCGTCTTGGGCAGGCTGGAAACCCAGCATATCACGCGTGGATATTTATAAGGCGCGAGTTCGCTTTTGACGTGGCTTTGCAGTGCTTCCTGCAAGCTCGCATCGCCATTATAGCCCTCGTTCAGCACCACATAGGCTTTCACGAGGCAGCCCCGTTCGTCATCGGGTGCCGCCACCACGCCGCATTCTGCCACCGCTGGATGCGCAAGTAGGCTGGCTTCGACCTCCGGTCCGGCAATGTTGTATCCGGCCGAAACGATCATGTCGTCATTGCGCGCCTGATACCAGAAATAGCCGTCCTCATCCATGACATAGGTGTCGCCAGTGATGTTCCAGCCGTTCTCGACATATTTTGTCTGGCGCGGGTCGGCCAGATATTTGCAGCCGAGCGGTCCGCGTACGGCGAGGCGTCCAGGCGTCCCGGGCGGGCATTCCTGCCCATTGTCGTCAATCACACGCGCTTCATAGCCAGGGATGGGTTTGCCGGTCGCGCCGGGGCGGATATCTTTTTCCGGTGCTGAGATGAAGATATGCAGCATTTCCGTTGCACCGATGCCGTCTGAGAGCGACAGCCCAGTTGCGCGTTTCCACGCTTCAAAAGTGGGAAGCGGCAGGGCCTCACCGGCTGAAACACATTTGCGCAGCGAGGAAAGATCATATTGTTCGATCTTCGAAAGCATCGCGCGATAAGCCGTCGGCGCGGTGAAACAGACGGTCGGCTTGTATTCGCCAATGGCTAGCGCCAGATCATGCGGGGTGGTCTTTGCGGGCAGCACTGTAGAAGCCCCAATCCGGAATGGAAACAGGACCAGCCCGCCAAGACCGAATGTGAAAGCCAGCGGCGGTGAGCCGATGAAGATGTCGTTTTCCGTCGCGTCCAGAATGTGATGCGCATAGCAGTCACAAACGATCAGCAGGTCGCGGTGGAAATGGATGGTCGCCTTCGGCAGGCCGGTGGTGCCGGATGTGAAGCCGAGCAGGCACGGATCGTCCCCGCGTGTCGCAACTGCCTCGAAATCGCTGGAGGCGTCGGTCAGCAATGCGCCAAGCTCTCCGCCAGCATTGCCGTCCCAGGTCACCAGTGTTTTGACGAAGCTGGTTTGCGCCATCGCATTCTGCATTTCGCCGATCAGTGCGTGATCGCAAAAGGCAATACTGATTTCGGCCTTGTCGATGATTTGAACCAGCTCCCGGGCGCGCAACAGCGGCATGGTCGCGACTACAACGCCGCCCGCCTTGATGATCGCCATATAAAGCGCAATCTTGGTCGGGTTGTTGCCTGAGCGGATCATCACGCGATTGCCCGGTTTCATGCCAAGCTTGTCGGTCAGCACATTGGCGATCTTGTTGATCATGGCGGCAAGATCGCGATAGGTCCAGCGCACGCCCGGCGCCTGCAAGGCGATGCGGTCGCCCTTGCTGTTCGCCAGATGTGCATCCACCAGTTCGCTGGTCACGTTCAGCTGTTCCGGGTAACCGAGCTCTTCGAGGTTGATGATATCCGGCAGAAGCTCCGCAGCCGGCAGATTATCCAGTACGAATGTGTCCACATGAGCGCTGGGATGCATGCTCGTCTCCTGTCAAAGCCAGTCATTTGCGTTCGACTGTCCAAGCGATTCAGTGAAAGCTGAATCGTTGGAACCGTCCTAACTATTTGTTTTCATGCCCATCTTCTCGGAGGGCGATGTGTTCTTGGTCAAACGTGCAGGTAACGTTCCTTGACTTCCGGGGTGTTCAAAAGCGCGGCGTTGTCGCCGCTCCACACCACACGGCCTTTCTCGATGACCACGTGACGGTCTGCGAAGCGCGCCAGCGCATCGACATTCTTGTCGATGACGAGGATCGCTTCGCCCTCATCCTTGATGTTGCGCAGGCAGGACCAGATTTCCTCGCGCATGAGCGGCGACAATCCTTCCGTCGCCTCGTCCAGCACGACCATTTTCGGATTGGTCATCAGGGCGCGACCAACTGCCAACATCTGCTGCTCGCCGCCGGAAAGTTGATTGCCCATATTGCGCCGCCGTTCTTTCAGGCGCGGGAACATCCGGTAGATGCTCTCCAGTGTCCATTTGGACGAGCGCGCATCTGAGCGTCGCGTGGCCAAAAGATTTTCCTCGACACTGAGCGTCGGGAATATCTGCCGTCCCTCTGGGACCAGCCCCAGTCCCTCGCGGGCAATCGCATGGGGCGGCTTGCCGGTCACGTCATGACCATTGACGAAAACCTTGCCGCCCTTGGGCGGTAGCAAGCCAAAGATCGATTTGATAGTTGTCGTCTTGCCCATGCCGTTTCTGCCGAGAATGGTAACGACCTCTCCCGCACCGACTTCAAAATCGATGCCAAAGAGAATGCGGGACTGGCCATAGGCGTTCTGGAGTCCTTCGACTTTCAGCATCATGCGGCCTCCTCTTCACCGAGATAGGCGGCGCGCACGTCCGGGTCGGAGCGCACGGCGGCGGGCGTTCCGGATGCAATGACGCGTCCGTAGACAAGCACGCTCACCTGATCGGCCAGCGAGAAAACGGCGTCCATGTCGTGCTCGATCAGAACCAGCGTGTGGGTCTGGCGCAGTGAGCGCATCAAATCGACCAGCACCACGGATTCCTCGTGGCTGGTGCCCGCCAGAGGTTCGTCCAGCAACAGCATCTGCGCCTGCGTGGCGAGCGCGATGGCAATCTCAAGCTGGCGCTTTTCGCCATGCGACAGCGCTCCGGCCCGGCGATGAGCGCGGTCGTCCAGCCGCACTCGGGCAAGTGCCGCCATGGCTTGCTCGTTGATTTCGGCCTCCTTGCTTGCGGCCTGAAAGAAGCGGAAGCTTGAGCCGGATCGCGCCTGAACGGCCAGCGCAACATTGTCCAGCACGCTGAAACCTTCCAGAACCGAGGTGATCTGGAACGAGCGCGCGAGGCCCAAGTGAACACGCGCGGGCATGGCTAGACCGGAAATGTCACGACCATCAAACTCGACCGAGCCACGGTCACTTTTCAGGTTGCCCGAAAGCTGATGGATCAGCGTCGTCTTGCCAGCGCCATTCGGGCCGATCAGCGCGTGAATTTCGCTGCGTTTGACGGTGAGATTGACGCCGTCCGTCACCTTGAGCGCGCCGAAGCTCTTGTGCAGGTCATGGACCTGAAGAAGTTCATCCGACATCGGAACCTCCACGCAGCTTGCGGATCAGCCCGCCAATGCCGTCGCGGCTGAAAAGCACGACGAGGACGAGGAAAAGGCCGAGACCGAGTTTCCAATGCTCGGAGAAATGCGCCAGCACTTCTTCCAGCACGATGAAGGCGGTTGCGCCGAGGACCGGCCCGATCAGCGTGCCCATGCCGCCCAGAACGACCATGACGATCAGTTCGCCGGAACGCTGCCAGCTCATGAAAGCAGGCGAAACGAACTGGATCTGGTTGGCGAGCAGCACACCGGCAATCGCCGCCGCCACACCGGCAATCACATAGGCGGTGAGCTGAAACGAGAAGGGCGAGAAGCCGATGGCGCGCATGCGCACCGGATTGTCCCGCGTTCCGCGCAACACACGACCGAACCGTGAATGCACCAGCATGCGGAAGGTGAGAAACGCACCGACCAGCAGCGCCTGCACGAAATAGAACAGCACCAGATTGCTGGAAAGCAGCGTATTGCCAAACAGCGTGGAGCGCGACGACAGCGTCATGCCGTCGTCGCCGCCAAAGGCCGACAGGGAGACCATGAAGAAGAAAGCCATCTGACCAAAGGCCAGCGTGATCATAATAAAATAAACGCCGCTGGTTCGAAGCGAAATATAGCCCGTGACAAGCGCGAAGAGCGCTGCAGCAATGATGGCCGCGACCAGCTGCAAGATCAGATCGTCAATGCCATAGCTGGACAGGATGCCGACTGCATAAGCGCCGATCCCGATATAGGCGGCATGACCAAAGGAAACGAGCGCGCCGTAACCCATGATGAAGTTGAGCGAAAGCGCGGCCAGCGCAAAGATCATGATGCGGGTCACGATCACCAGAAGAAAGCTGTCGCCGAGAACGGAGGCGAGAAGCGGCACGATTGCAAAGGCGGAGAAGACCAGCCAGGGGCCTACATCCAGCAAAGGCGAGGCTCGGCCCTTTGCCTTTTCCGGCATGGCGGTATCGCGCGTGTTATTATGGGTAATCTCGCTCATCGCGTTCCTCCCTGTACCGGGAAGAGGCCTGTCGGGCGAAAATAGAGCACGGCTGCCATCAGAATATAGGTGAGCATCGGCACCAGCGTGCGGCCCATTTGCGAGGCTGCGGCGGGGTCGAGCAGATTGCGCAGCAGAATCGGCCCGAAGGTGCGGCCCAGCGTATCGACGAGGCCAACGGCAATGGCCGCAACAAAAGCGCCACGAACGGAACCGACGCCGCCGATCACGATGACGACGAAGGTAAGGATCAGGATGGAATCGCCCATGCCGGGATCGACCGAGAGGATGGGGGAGACCATGCCGCCGGCAAAGCCTGCCAGCATTGCGCCCAAACCGAACACCACCATGAACAGGCGGCGGATATTGATGCCAAGGGCCGACACCATGTCGCCGTTGGTGGCACCGGCGCGCAGCAGCATGCCGATGCGCGTGTGATTGACGAGGACATAGAGACCTGCCGCCGTGATAAGGCCAGCTGCGATGATCAGCAGGCGATAGACGGGATAGCGCAGGTTTCCGAAAAGCTGGATGGAACCGGAAAGCGATTCCGGCATCGGCACGCTGAGCGGTGCGGCACCCCAGATGATCTTCACCAATTCATTCACGATCAGGATCAGCCCGAAGGTTGCCAGAACCTGATCGAGATGGCTTCGTTCATATAATCGTCGAAAGACCAGCACTTCCAGCACGATGCCGATGACCAGCGTGACGGGAAGCGCGATCATGATGCCATAGAAAAAGCTGCCGGTCATGGCAGTGAAACTCGCGGTCAGATAAGCGCCGACCATATAAAGCACACCATGCGCCAGATTGATCAGGTCCATGACGCCGAAGATCAGCGTCAGCCCGGCGGCGACGAGAAAGAGCAAAATGCCGAACTGAATCCCGTTAAGGGATTGCAGCAGAAAAAGATTGAGCATGGGGGACGTCCGGAACTCGTTGTACTGAAGCCGGCGTCACGCCAGAGCGGCTGGCGTGACCTGTTTCAGACTTGGAAATTGAGAAGACTGGGCTCATCGGAGCACCCTTCTTCCACCGGGTTACATCTTGCATTCAGCTGCGTAATTGTCCTTGTAGTCGTTGAAAATCGTTTCAACATAGGACGTGGCGAACTGGCCGTCGTCACGCTTGACGACTTTGGTCAGATAGAAATTCTGAACCGGGAAGTGATTGTCGCCGATGCTGAATTCACCACGCGGCGAGGTGAATTTCGCGTCTTTCATGGCAGCGCGCAACGCGTCCTTGTCGGCGATATTGCCTTTGACCTGCTTGACGGCCGCATCGATCAGCATGGCGGCGTCATAGGCCTGCACGGCATATGTTGCCGGTACGCGCTTGAACTTCGCCTCATAGGCGGTCGCGAATTCCTTGGCGGCAGGTGAATCGAGATCAGGCGCCCAGTTCGAACCGGCGAAGAAGCCGACGGCTGCATCCTGCTGCGCGGGCAGGGTCGTTTCATCCACGGTGAATGCGGAGAGGAACGGCGTGCCTTCAAGACCAGCCTGACGATATTGCTTGACGAAATTCACGCCCATGCCGCCGGGCAGGAAAGCATAGACTGCGTCCGGCTGTTCTGCGGCGATCTGCGCCAGTTCCGCCGAATAATCCAGCTGGCCGAGCGGCACATAGATTTCCTGCGCGACTTCGTTCTTGTAGGAATGCTTGAAACCGGCAAGCGCGTCCTTGCCGGCCTGATAGTTCGGGGCGATCAGGAAAACGCGCTTATAGTTCTGTTTTTCGGCATATTTGCCGGAAACCTCATGCATCTGGTCGTTCTGATAGGAGGTGACGAACAGATTGGCGTTGCAATCCTTGCCGGCCAGATTGGACGTGCCTGCATTGGTCGAGATGAGAAACGCGCCGGAATCGGTCGCAGGCTTGACGATAGCATTGAGGACGTTGGAGAAAATCGGCCCGACCACAAAATCCACCTTGTCGCGCTGGATCATCTGCTGGACCTTGTTGACGCCGATATCCGGCTTCTGTTCATCGTCCTGAATGATGATTTCCGCATCGAGGCCGCCGAGCTTGTTGCCCAGCTTCTCCATGGCAAGCAGGAAGCCGTCGCGGGATTGTTCGCCCAAAAGGGCGGACGGTCCGCTGAGCGTGTAGATCAAACCGATCTTGATCTTGCCGTCCTCGGCCTGCGCGGTTCCGGTTAGCATGGTTGCGGCGAGCAACGCGAAAGCCGCTTTCGTCGAAATTGTCATAGTTCCACCTCGATTGCAGATTTTTGCTTTGTTTTCTTATTCTTTCGCATTGTCCGACGCTGGAAATGCTTATTACCCTGCAGATGTACTCCCATACGCCTGCCGGGCGGATGCATTATTCTTCTGGCGCGGGCAAAAATTCAACCTCATGTGTCGGCGCAACGCGAACTATTTCAGCGGGATCGCCGACATTGTTGATGCGAACGAACAGGTCCCAGAGTTTTGCGGTGGGCGAAACCCAGAAAACGCACTTCACCGGCTGTTCGGTCTTGTTGAAAATGCCATGTGACACGTTGCGTGGCAGGCAGACGAGGTCGCCAGCCTCCGCAACGGCTTCCTTGCCGTCGAGAAGCAGGTCGAAGCGTCCTTCCAGCACATAGATGAATTCTTCCTGCGTGGTGTGGATATGCGGCGGTACGAAGGTGCCGGGAGGAAAGGTTGCGTGCCACGACATGGAGCTTTCGCAGACGTGCTTGGGCACATAGGTCTGGCCCAGGATATGCCAGACAACACCGTCCACGGAGGAGCCGGATTTGGTCACGCCAGCTGGAAGATCAGTCACTCTAAGTTCCCTTCACAATATTAAAGATGCAAATTTTCAGGCAGAAGCGGGGTCACTTTCCGGTTGACCTGCAGTGTTGAAAAGCCAGCCTTCGCGGCATAGCCGCGCACGATTGCTTCGCGCTCGGCAAAGCTGATGATGCCGTCCAGATCGGCAACGCCGGACGGTGCGCGACGTTCGACCTCATCAATGACGCCTTCCGGGCCACCCAGCCGGTTAAGCCTGACGATTTCCGCCGTCGCGGGCAGGCGGATGGACTGATAGGCGGCAAGTGCTGCGCGGCCATGCTCAGCGGTGGCAAGATGATCAGCCAGCGTGCGCGCGTCGATGATCGCCTGGCTCGCGCCATTCGACCCCACCGGATACATCGGATGGGCGGCGTCGCCGATTAGCGCCACGCGGCCATCCGTCCACCAACGGGCGGGATCGCGGTCGCACATCGGATATTCGAAGAATGTATCGGTTGCCCGCACCAGAGCGGCGAGGTCCACGACATTGATGCCGAATTTTTCGACATGTGGCATAAGCTCTTCATGCGTGCCGCGACGGCTCCAGTCCTCGCGCTTCGGGGCAGGTGATCCGTCGGTGCCGGGACGATAGGTCACGACCCAGTTGTTGAGAATTTTGCCGGGCGTGGTGGCCCTGGCTATCGGATAAAGCACCAGCTTGTAGGTAAAGCCGCCAGCGACGATCATGGTGCGACCGTCAAGGAACGGGTCGCTTTCAACAGCGCCGCGCCACATCATGACGCCATTCCATTTGAGACCGGCTTCGTTCGGGAACATCTGCTGCCGGATAACGGAATGGATGCCATCCGCGCCGATGATGACATCTGCAGTTGCAGATGCAATTTTCGACCCTTCGGCAAAGTGAATGGTCGCCGAACCTTCGTTCTGTGCATAGCCGACGCAGCGCTGGTCGGTGACGATGGCGTCTGGTCCAAGCCGCTGGATCACCGCGTCATAAAGCAGTTTCTGCAAATGTCCGCGATGGATAGAAAATTGCGGGACGTCATAGCCCGCATCCATGCCGCGCGGTTCGCGCCAGATTTCCTGGCCCTGCCGTGTGGCGTAGATCAACTCACGAGTGCGGATGCCGGTGGCGTCGAGCGCGGGAAGCAGGCCGATTTCGGCCAGTTCGCGGATGGCGTGCGGAAGAACATTGATGCCAACGCCCAATTCGCGGACTTCCGGCGCTGCTTCGAAAATCTGGCAGTCAATGCCCCGTGCATGCAGCATCAGTGCCATGGTGAGGCCGCCAATGCCTCCTCCAACGATAATCGCTTTCATTCGCGGTTCCCTTTTTTCTGGCTGCTCTCTGGCGCCTAGGCCCAACGATAAAAGCGGGAACGACGCTGTCTATCACCAAAACGCCATGCCTTACAGGAAACCGCCAGAAACACGCTTTCTGGCAAAATATTCGCGATGCTTGCGCTCTGGGCGCAGCGTGATACTTTAATCTTAAAATAAAATGCTCTCTAAATGAGATACGGGGAATATCGTGATGCTGACTACGAGCTATATGCACCGGCTTTCGCCGTCCATTGATTCGTTCCAGGATACTATGTCCGGGCTGCTCCGGCCTTGCCGCATCTCGAAGAAATCCAGCCGGACCTACCGCACGGAAGTCGCACACGGGCGCATGCGTCCCTTTGGCCTGACGGCGATCCGCATCGGCGGTCATGCACGCATCGAGGTGGACGCGCATAACGATATGACCTTGTTGCAGGTTCCGTTGCAGGGCATCTTCGTCTCACGTGACCGGCGCGGCGACGAGCTTTTGTATCAGTCGGGCATGAATGCCCAGCTGGTCGATGCGCATTCGGCCATCGACCTTGAGTTTCACCCGTCCACGCGCATGCTGATCTTCAGCCTTAGCGATGCCCAGATCGACATTCTGGGCGGCAAGGAGTTCATCGAGCAGTTTACCCATAAAAAGCGGGTCGTATCCTTCGACACGCCGGTCGGCCATGCCTTCTATCATCTGGCGCATTTCGTCATGAACGAGATCGAGAAGGACAAGGAAGCATTTTTCCATGGTGGTTTGTCGGAGCGGCTGGAAGACAGTCTGATGGCGTCACTTGCGGCGGCGCTCGATACGCAGCTCTACGCAAGACCGCTGGCGAGCGTGGTTCCAAGCTATATCCAGCGTGCCGAAAAATTCATGCTCGACAATCTCGACAAGCAACTGACCTTGCAGGAGCTGGTCGACGCAACAGGCACCAGCGCCCGCACCTTGCATCGCACCTTCCGCAGTATCCGTGGCAACACGCCGCTCGGCGTTTTCAAGAACATGCGGCTGGACAAGGTGCATGCGGAACTTACCCGTGGATATGCCGGGCCCGGTGATATTACGCGTATCGCCATGGCCTGGGCTTTCAACCATATGGGCCTGTTCTCGGCCGATTATCGCCAGCGCTTTGGCCATCTTCCATCCGAAACCGTGCGCCGCGCGCGATAATCCATCAATACATCCTGGGACCAAACAGCTAGACACGGCACTGCTTTTGGGTGTCCTGTGACTGTCGATTTCAGGGGGTGGACAGGCGGCTTCTTGTTAGGATGAAGCTGGTGCTGGTTTAATTATTTGGAGAATGGCGCAAAGCAAGAAAAGGCGACCGTTCGGTCAATTTGGACTACTTGCGCCTTTCTCTTGGGTGCCTTTGGATGGTGCAATTCAGAAACGCTCGCGCCAAGCGCCGTCAAATTGCACTTCGGGAGAACTGTCTTCCTTGTCGTAAAAGACGTAGATGGGAGACAGAACGATACGGCCGGGAGCCCGGCCTTCAAGGTTCGTCAGTGGATTGAGTCTCAGTTGCTGAAATTCAGAACCGCTTCAAGCTCGTCATCGTAGGTGTCTCCAGTCGGAGTGAAACCAAGACGCTTATAGAACTCTTCCGGACTGCCTTCTCCCAAGCCGTAGCTCGTATAGAGTTCCTTGAACCCTCCTACTTTCAGGTCTCGGACCAGCAAGCTGATTGCCTTCTTTCCGAACCCCATCCTCTGATAAGGGCCGGCGATCATAAACCGCCATAGAAAGACGCCGGGGCAGTCGATGCCGTCGTCATGATCAGCTCCAATGTGCAACATGATGAAGCCGATCAGAGTCTCGTCGGCATAGATGGCCCGGAACCACGCGTTCTCTGAAAAATGCGCTTCAGCGATGGACGTACCATTGTCTGCGACCACATTTCGTTGGGCGTCCGACAAAGTTTCGCTGAGAGCGCAAACATCGGTGACGGTCAAAGCGGAGATACGCCGAAACGAAATCTCGGCATCCCGCGAGACGACTATCTCACTCATAACACTTCCCTAAATTTTGAGAGAAAGCCGACAATAAGTCAGCGCGGTTTCGAAATCGTCCGCCAACGACGTGGGCTATTGTACCCAGATTGTAGTTGAAACAAAATTCTGACGAAGGTCAAGAGGCGCTTGCCTTGCGGCAGAGCTTCCTGTCCATACGTTCCCAATCGTTCTCTGGGGTGAATGCCCTGCAGGTGGCCGACGCACCTGATGCAAGCCATTCATGAGGTGATGGCCGGACGGACTGTATCCGCTCTTGCTCGCGGTTCGCATTGCTGCTATACGGATGACCGGTCAGCAGTTCACCTAGGCATCGCCGCCCTCGGGCAAGCTAAACCTGCATTTTTTGTTTCCTTGACGCATACACCTTCCTCGTGCCGCGTCGGAATGGCGATCACCGATTTTCTATTGAACGGCACGCCTTGAGGATCAGGGATCATGCCTAGGGAATTGATACCATTTCATGTCAACGACATTTCCAGTTTGGCTCGCAGTTTACGCAGTACGTTGGCCGAGCGGGATAAACCGCTCTCTCATGTCGAGGTTCTGAACATCCTCGCCAAAGGTGCCGGTTATAAAAATTTCCAGCATTTGCGGGCCGGCGTCGAAAAATCGGAAAAGATCGCGGAAGATCAGCAGCCTGTCATTAATCAGACGCATGTCGAGCGCGTAGCTCGCTGCTTTGACAAGCAGAAGGTTCTCACACGTTTCCCCAGCAAGCGGTCGGATCAGATACTGGTACTATGGATCTTGTGGTCACGATTACCCGCCCGAACCGATCTGACAGAGGGTGAAGTAAACGCGCAGTTGAAATCATGGCACAGCTTTGGCGATCATGCTTTGCTGCGGCGCGAACTATGCGATACGGGATTGGTTTCGCGGACCCGCGACGGTCGTGTCTATCGTCGCATCGAGCAGCCGATGCCTGCCGAAGCGCAGGCTGCCGTGCGCCTCGTCGCTTTAAAATAAGCCGACATCCATCGCCTGACGAAAGCAGCTATCGCTGCTGAGGAAACATCATGACCAATTTTCAAACCGGCTTTCTGCTTGGCAAAATTCCCTATATTCGCACGGAAGATCAAACTGACCCTGTGATCGTCATCAATGGCGGACAGGGATTTGTGCGCAAGCACAGCTTTGAAAGAATGCAGCGGGACGCAACACGAGTTGCGCGCATGCTTCCGGTGAAGCGGGGCTTCATTCTGATCGGTTACGATCAGCAACCTCATCCGGATGCAACCATCGAGACGATCGTCGCGGATATTGAACTGGCAATCCGTTCATTAAACCCCGAGGCCTCTACCCTTATGGGAATATCCTATGGCGGGTTGCTGGCGACACGGCTTGCCGCCAGACCGACAGGATGGATCAAGAGCCTTGTTCTGGTGGCGAGCGCTCACAAATTCAGCAAAGAAGGCGAGAGGCGCATCCGCCGGCAGGAACAGTTCGCCGCACAAGAAGAATACCGCCAGCTGGTGGACGACTTTACCACGATCTTCCGCAATCCGTTGCTGAATCTTCTCCTGAAGATGAAGCTTTGGATCGACCGCAAAAAACTTGCTGAGAAAATGAATTCAGGCCAAGTCATTGTCCGATACCTTCAAATGATAACAGAGGCGCGGCCAGCCGATTTGGCCTCGATCACAGCAAGAACGCTGATAATCGGTGGCGAGCGGGATCAGTTTTTCGGGGACGGTACGATGGAATCCGCCAGAAGCGGCATTCAAAATGCCCAACTGCGGGTTCTGAAAGGCCAAACCCATATGGCCCTAGTGGAATGTGCCCGGCAAGTTCGGTTCTGCCTGACGGAATTCCTCGCATAGGGATACAGTCAATTCTCCACGAAGGCGTTGGCAGCGGCGCGCCGTTTCAGACCTTCCCTGAGCAAGATAGCTGAGGGCCCCAAGGGAAACTTCCGAGCTCCGTTCGTCGCCGTGCTTGCGTGGATCGTGTCATCGAGGAACCGGGTGTGTCCGAGAGACGGGCATGTCCGGTCTCGGTCAGCATTGTTCCACAGCGCAAGATCGCCAAGACCCCGGACGATGAAGCGGCGTTGACCGCCGACATCACGGCGTTTGCACCAACATTCCAAACGGATCACCTCATGGGCGCAGACCAAGGGCTTGGAAGGAGGCCGTTCATTTCACGTGGCCGGTAAAGTGATTGTAGAGAGCCGATATACTGTTCATCCGTTCCTCGACCGAAGGGCCGATCTGGTTGACCACCTCGTTCAACAGCAGATTGCCCAGAACACCCATCATTGCGGTCGAGTCCCAGAAGGTCCCCAGTTCAGTCGGTACATTGAACGTTTCGCTAGCAACGCCTCTGCACCAGTGGCAGTAAGGATCGGTAAAAAGCGTGATCGGAATATTCAGTTCCTTTGCCTTCCGGGCAAGCAGCATGGCAAGGTTGGAATATTTTCTCGCCTCGAACATGACGAGCGCGGAATCGGCGTGGTCCGCCAGAAATATTTCCTGAAAATTACCACTGGATGTGTCGACGAGGAAAACGCCGTCCCGTAGGTATTGCAATTGGTTTGCGAAATATTGCGCCAGACCGCGCTCGGTCTGAAAACCGACGACGAATATCCTGTTGGCGCTCGCGAGGCGACTGGCCGCGCGGGTCCATTCGGGCTTGCGGGTAAATTCGTGAATATGAACCAGGGCAGCGATTTCCTTTTCAAGTATCTTTGCGGAAGCATCGCCCTGATTGCTCTGTTCGGTGAACTCCTTGAGACGGTCGCCCACCAGCCATGGCTGGTCTCCGATGGATTCACCCAAATCCTTCTTCAAGTCCTTGAAATGCCGGTATCCGAGCTTGCGGCAAAACCGTCCGATCGTGACTTCGCCGACCCCGATTTTTTCCGCAAGCGTCGCCGCGTTCTCGAAGGGGAGCGTGTTCAGATTGATAAGCATGTAGTTCGCTATCAAGCTGTCGGCGGCGGTGCCCGCTTCCAGGCTGGCCTTGAGACGCTCACGGATAGATTCGGACATTGACTCTCCTTTTTGCAGTCATGGTATTTTTCTGTCATAAATGTATTGACGATAGAAATATACCAAAATACCATCAGCCCTAATATGACGCGTCAAGGCATCGCCAAACAAGACGCGCAATCCGGAACATATGAACGGTCAGTGGAGGAGTTATGAACCGTCGCGTATTTCTGCTGTCATCGTCAGCCCTTGTGCTGGCAACGGCGGTCTCGTTTTCCGCACTTCTGCCCGTGCAGGCAGCGCCCTCGGAAGCCACGATCATCCTCTCGAGCGATGAAACCGGTGCGCCGCATCTCGATCCGATTCGCGCCACGCTTTTGAGCGTCGCCGCTGATCTGATCTATGACCGGCTTGTCGCCATGTCCAATGAGCACACATTTCATCCGCATCTGGCACAGTCCTGGCAGGAGAGCGATGACGGTCTCAACTGGACATTCCAGCTGAAGAAGAACGTTCGCTTCCATGACGGCGAACCTTTCAATGCCGATGTAGTCGCCTGGTGGATACCCCGGTTCAAAGGCACTGCGAACGAGCATGTGGCTGGTGCAATCGAACGGGTAGTCGTGTTGGATGAGCATAGCGTTCGTTTCGAGATGAAGCGGCCCGATCCGAATTTGCTCTATAACCTGGCCTCCTATTTCATGGGTATTCCATCTCCCAAGGCCTATGACGCAGCGGGAGAGAATTTCGGCGTCATGACAGCGGTTGGCACCGGGGCCTACAGGCTGGAGAGCTTCGTTGTCGGACAGGAGACGGTCCTTGTCGCCAATGAGGATTATGCCTGGGGAAGCGAGCTTTCGCAGAATAAGGGAGCGCCTGCGATCCAGAAATTGGTGCTGCGTGAAATACAGGATTCCTCGACGGCATTTCTGGAACTGAATACGGGCGGCGCAGATATATTGCTCGGCGTTCCAACGGAATTTGTTCCCCAGTTGAAAGCGAATGGCGATATCGAATTGCGTAATATGCCAGCGACCGGCGTTTCCTATTTGCAGTTCAATACGAGTACAGCGCCGTTCTCCGATCCGGCCATCCGGCAGGCGGTGGCGCTTGCGGTCGATCAGGAGCCCATTCTCAAGGCGATATTCGGCGGTTCGGGCGCGGCGGCGCATCAGTTTCTCGCTTCTTCGCTGGAGGAATCGAAGGTGAAACCGGCGCTTCTGATCCAAAAGGATGTTGCGAAAGCAACGCAGCTGCTGGATCAGGCGGGATGGAAGCCGGGGGCGGATGGTGTTCGCAGCAAGGACGGAGCGCCGCTGAAGATACAACTATGGTCGTCTTCCGAAACGGCCTACAAGCGCATGGCCGAAATCATTCAGGCCCAGCTGCGCGCTGTGGGGTTTGTGGTGGACATCACTCTATACGACAGCGCAAGCCTGCGGGACGCCTTGCGGCGAGGCGAGCATCAACTGGTCGTCAGCCATTACGATTGGGACAATGCCGACATCCTTGGCTGGTTCTTCAGTGCGCAGAACATTCCGCATCCCAACAGCACGCGCTGGGATGATCCCCAGTCCGAAAAACTGCGCAAAGATGCTGAAAGCGGCGCCCTTAACTGGAATGAGCGGGTCGCCAAATATACGAAATATCACGAAAACCTGTTGCAGAATTTCGTATTTGTTCCCCTGCACGAATTCGAGAAAATAAACGCCATCAATCGCAGGCTGGTTCTGCCGCCGAACATTCGTGAGGTCGCTATCGGGAGCATGACGCTTCTCGACGCGAAGTGGCAGTAGGCCATGACAGCATTCATATTGCGGCGGCTTCTCGGCGTTCTGCCGGTCTTTTTCGTCGTCTCCGTCATAGTTTTTCTGCTGATCCATCTGGTCCCGGGAAATCCGGTCGACAACCTCCTGCGCGCCGGGTCATCCCCGGCGCTGCGTGAGCAGATGACAGCCCGATACGGTCTCGATAAGAGCCTGTTCGAGCAGTATGTCATCTGGATGGGGAATGTCCTGAAGCTGGATTTCGGTACCTCGATCATCCAGTCGCGGCCTGTCGCGGCACTCATCGCGCAGAACCTGCCGGATAGTCTGCTTCTTGGCGGCGCGGCGTTTCTTTTTTCAACCATCGCTGGCATCGGCGCCGGTGTGGTGGCGGCAAGATATTACGGAACGCGTATCGATAGCGGCATCACCACCGGCATTCTGCTCGGCTCGACCATTCCGGGCTTCTGGCTGGGACTTTTGTTGATTCTGGTATTCGCAGTATGGCTGGGCTGGGTTCCGGTTTCGGGTGCCCGCGGGTGGAACTCGCTGATCCTGCCCGTCATTGCCACGGGCCTTGGCGGCGTGGCGCTGGTGGCGCGCGTGACCAAGGTTGCGATGATCGAGATTGCCCGACAGGATTTCGTCATGCTGCTGCGCGCAAAAGGCGTTTCGGAGCATGCGATCCGCCTGCGCCATGTGCTGCGTCATGCCCTTGTGCCTGTCATTTCCATTCTTGGCCTGCGGATCGGCTGGATTCTGGGCGGAGCAATCACCGTGGAAGTGGTTTTCGCCCGCCCGGGTCTGGGATCATTGCTGATCCGGGCATTGAATCAGCGCGATTATCCGCTTGTTCAGGGATGCCTGCTGATGCTCGCCATGGCGGTCATCCTCGGTACTCTTATGGGAGACATCGCCCAGGCGGCCATGGACCCAAGGCAGCGTGAGGTTTCAAAATGACCGATACGGTCACCTTGCCGTCGCGGTGGCGGCTTTCCATTTCGATGCCCGTGGCTCTGGCCGCAAGCTTCATCGTCCTCCTGGTGTTTGCGGCGATTTTCGCTCCGTTCGTTGCTCCCTATGCCTATGATGCGCAGAACATCGCGATAATGAATGAGGCTCCCTCACTCGCCCATCCATTCGGCACGGACGAGTTCGGTCGAGACGTCCTGTCCCGCATGATTGTCGGGGCGCAGACTTCCTTGTCCGTAAGCGTCACGGCGGTTGGTTTCTCGGTTCTGCTCGGCCTGGTGCTGGGTGCCGTCTGCGGTTATTTCGGCGGTTTCATCGACCGCTCGCTGATGACGGTTATCGATCTCACCTGGTCCTTTCCGGAAATACTCATCGCTCTCATGCTTGTCGCCGTGGTCGGCGCGGGGCTGCATGGCGTGATCATTGCGGTTGCCATCGCCTATCTTGCACAGTTTGCGCGGCTGACCCGCACACAGGTCATGCAGATCAAGAAAGAGGCTTATGTGGATGCGGCGGTCAATCTGGGGGCGGGAAGCTTCCATATCCTGTTCCGGCATCTCTTGCCGAATGTGCTGGCGCCAGTCCTCGTCGCGGCCATGCTCGCCACGGGTGACGCCATCATTCTCGAGGCGACGCTTGGCTTTTTCGGCCTTGGCGCCCAGCCGCCGACACCGAGCTGGGGAGCAATGATGAGTTCGGGAACTGCGCAGCTCTTTGTGGCTCCATGGGTGATTATCATACCCGGCTGCGCTGTAGCCTTGACGGTCATCGCGCTCAACGTCGTCGGCGACGCGATCATTGGAGCGCTGGATTTCCGCACCAGGGCGAGGGAAGGGTGAATATGCTGCTTTCCATTGAGAAACTGCAGATAGCATTCGGGGCCTTCATACCCGTGCGCGACGTTACAATCAGCGTTGACCGTGGCGAAATCCTAGGCCTGGTCGGGGAATCGGGATCGGGCAAGTCACTTACCGCCACTGCAATCATGGGCCTGCTCGGCTATGTCGGGGGCCGCTTTGCAGGGGGCCGGATTATCTTCGATGGAAGCGATATAACCGGCTTGCCGGAAGAGGGGATGCGTCGGCTGCGTGGCGGCCGCATAAGTCTGATCACGCAAAATCCGATGACATCGCTCGACCCTATGGTTCCTGTCGGCAGGCAGATAGAGCAGGCTACCCGCCTTCATCTCGGGCTGGATGGCAAGGCGGCTTTCGCAAAGGCACTGGAGCTTATGAAGGATGTGCGCATTCCCGATCCCCAAAGGGTGCATCGGCTTTATCCTCACCAACTGTCCGGAGGGATGAAGCAGCGGATCGTTATCGCCATGGCTCTGGCGGGTGAGCCCGACCTGCTGATCGCCGACGAGCCAACGACGGCGCTCGATGCGACGGTTCAGGCGCAGATCATCCGCATTCTCGTGGAATTGGTCCGGCAGCGCGGCTTGGCGATGATCCTTATCACCCATGACATGGGCGTGGTCGCGCAAACCTGCGACCATGTCGCGGTCATGTATTGCGGTCGTATCGTGGAGCGCGCGCCGGTCCGATCCATTTTCGCAGCAGCCCGCCATCCCTATACGGAGGCGCTTATTCGCTGCATTCCGCGCAGCGACATGCAGAGAGGCAGTCTCGTGGGAATTCCCGGCATGGTGCCCAGCATGGCGGCGCTGCCGCCAGGGTGCAATTTTCATCCACGCTGCGCAAGGGCGCAGCCCGTTTGTGGTGAAAGTGTTCCGGAGTTCCGGCAATGCGGAAATCATGCTGGCGTCGCGTGCCATCTAGTGGAATCGATATGACCGGAATTCTCACTGTCAGCAATCTGAGCCGTCGCTTCGTGACGAAACGCCTGTGGCGCAAGCCGGAAATCTTCTCTGCCGTGCGGGACGTGAGTTTCGATGTCGCCCGTGGGGAAGTCGTCGGCGTAGTGGGAGAATCCGGTTGCGGCAAGTCGACCTTGGCACGATTGATCCTGCGGCTGCTGGAACCGAGCGAGGGTGGCGTCGCCTTCGAAGGTCGTGACCTTGCTTCGCTTTCCAAAAGGGAAATGCAGCGCTCGCGCCAGAAGATGCAGATGGTCTTTCAGGACCCTTACTCCTCCATAGACCCCCGTTTCACCGCGCGCGAGGCATTGCTGGAGCCCTTCAGGGTCCAGGGGATGCAGGCGGTCGGAACGGAAAAGCGCATTGCGGAGCTTTTGACCATGGTGGGGCTTGATGCCTCTCTTGCGCGCCGTTATCCCCACCAGCTATCCGGAGGGCAGAAGCAGCGCGTCGGTATCGCGCGTGCACTTGCGCTGAACCCGTCACTGATCGTGCTCGATGAGCCGACTGCGTCGCTGGATGTCTCCGTGCAGGCGCAGATTATAAGCCTGCTCGATCGGCTGCGCAGCGAACTCGGCCTCACCTATATTTTCATTTCCCATGATCTGAGCCTCGTCCGCTATTTCTGCGACAGGACAATCGTCATGTATGCGGGCCGGATTGTCGAGGTGCTCCCGAAGCAGGGAGTGCCGGTGCACCCCTATACGCAAATGCTGATGAGCAGCGTTTTCGAACCGGACCCGGAAAATCGGCGCGAGATTACCAAACTGGCTGGCGAAGCGCCCAGCGGCTACGCCTTGCCCGCAGGTTGCGCCTTCGCGGCACGCTGCGCTCAGGCAAACGGAATATGTCATCAGGCCGATCCGGCGCCGGAGCAGTACGCCGTCGGCCATCAGGTTGCCTGCCATCACGCCCAAAGAGAGGAAGCGCAATGAGCTATTGTGTCCTGACAGCTGAATTCGCCCATGAAACGAACACCTTCAACAGAGTGAAAACCGGTTATGAAGCATTCGCTTCGGTCGGTATTCTTGAAGGTCGGGCGGCGATTGCAGCTCGTGGCGATGCGAATACCGAGCTTGCCGGATTTCTCGACAAGGGGCGCTTATATGGCTGGGATGTCGTGCATACGGTAAGCGCCGAGGCGGAGCCGGCGGGGCCGGTGACGCGCGATGCGTTCGACCGGATTGCGGGCAGGATCATCGACAGGGTGCGTGAACTGGGATACCGTCTCGATGGCATTTTGCTTGGCCTTCATGGAGCGATGGTGACGGAATTTTCGCCGGACGGGGAGGGCGAATTACTGGAACGGTTGCGTCACGCAATGGGGCGTCGCATTCCCGTCGCCGTAACACTGGATCCCCACGCGAATGTCACCGCCAAAATGTGCGAGTACGCGGATATTCTCATCTCGTTCAAGACTTATCCCCATGTCGACATACGCGAGACGGCGCATCATGCCGGCGAACTTCTACAGCGCGCCATGGCAGGCGCCGTCAAACCCCGAACCCTTCTCGTTCGCCGCCCCATGCTTGAGGAAGCCAATTCCGGTCGCACCGATATAGGCCCGATGGTCGAATGGATCGCCGAGGCAAGGGCGCATGAAAAGACACCCGGAGCGCTCGCGGTCAGCATCAATGGCGCTTTCGCCAGTGCAGACATTCCCGAAATGGGACCGACGGTTCTGGTGACCTATGATGGTGATGCAACACCGCACAGGGTTTTCGCCGAGCGGATCGCTGACAGTATGTGGGGCAATCGCGCCAACATCCTGAACAGGTTTCATACGCCGGAAAATGCCGCCCGGCTCGCCACGCATTATTCAGGAACACGCCCGCTCGTCATCGCTGACTATGCGGATAATCCGGGCGCAGGCGGTTACGGTGATTCAACGGCGCTTCTGGCTGCTTTGCTGGAAGCGGGCGTCAAGGATGCCTGTTTCGGTCCCATGATCGACCCGGAAGCGGTAGATAGTCTGTCCCGGGCGGAAATTGGAGATACGGTATTCCTTTCGCTGGGCGGCAAGATGGACCCTCGCTTTGGCGGCGCCCCGCTGGATGTGAACGCGAAGCTGATGCATCTGAGCGACGGCAGGCTGGTGGGGACGGGCCCACAGATGGGCGGTCTTGAGTTCAGCTTCGGGCCGACCGCCGTCGTGGCAATCGGTGGAGTGAACGTATTGGTCGTGAGTGAGCGCTCGCAACTTCTGGATCAGCAGCAGTTCAGGGCGTTCGGGATCGAGCCGACCGCACATCGCGTGATCGTGGTCAAATCCATGCAGCATTTCCGCGCTGATTTCGAGCCGATTGCCGGAGAGGTAATCGTTTGCGATAGCGGTGCACTGTGCACGATGAATTACGCGAAGCTTCCATACCGGAACGTGCCCCGGCCCATTTATCCCCTTGATCAGATGTAGGCACTGATTCAGCCGGGGATTTCCGCAGTCTTTGAAAGTGGAGAATATAATCATGACAGGCGCTGCTGCGGCGACACGGGCGGATGTTCTGGTGCTTGGGGCGGGTATAGTCGGCGTTTGCGTCGCGCTTCATCTTCAAAAGCGCGGAAGGTCCGTCGTGCTTGTCGATCGCAGGGAACCAGGAGAAGAGACCAGCTACGGCAATGCAGGGCTGATCGAAAGATCGAGCGTGGTGCCCTATGGGGTGCCGCGCGAGTTCGGGACCTTCCTGCGTTACGGATTGAACCGCTCGGCAGACGTGCGTTTCGATTGGTCATATCTGCCGCGTATTGCGCCGTGGCTCTGGCGCTTCTGGCGGGAATCCTCGCCCAAGCAATTGGCGAGGGCCACGACCGACATGTGGCCACTCATTCGCCGTTCGGTCTCAGAGCATGAACTGCTGGCGCAGGAAGCGGGCGTATCGCTGGAATTGCGCAAGACGGGCTGGATCGAGGCATTTCGCAACGAAGCCGCATTTGAAAAGGCCAGAACATCTACCGAGGTGCTGGTTCCCTATGGGCTGCGCTATGAATTGCTTGATGGCGCCGCGTTGCGGAAACGGGAACCACACCTTTCTTCAGAACTGGTCGGTGGTATTCATTGGTTGGACCCTGCCACCGTGCGCGATCCCGGAGCACTCGTGAAAAGCTATGCGGCCTCGTTTCTGCAACAGGGCGGCCGCTTTTGTCAGGCGGATGTATCGAAACTGGAGCGGGATGGCGAGGTGTGGCGTCTGAAAAACGAGAGAGAAGAATTCCATGCCGGGGAGGCGGTGATCACGCTCGGTCCTTGGTCGATCGATCTGGCTGCGAAATTGGGATACAGCATGCCGTTCGCGGTCAAGCGTGGTTATCACGTGCATTTTTCAGCGCAAGGCGAAGCTATCCTAAATCGTCCCATTGTCGATGCCGATGGCGGCTTTGTGTTGTCTCCCATGCGTCAGGGCGTCCGGCTTTTAACGGGAATCGAATTCGCGCCTCGCGACAGCCGTCCAAATTATAGTCAGTTGGACCTCGTGGAGCCGCTTGCACGGCGCGCCTTTCCGCTCAATAAGCGCATCGAACCCGTGCCATGGATGGGTGCGCGGCCCTGCCTTGCCGATATGCGCCCTGTCATCGGAAGCACAAGGGCTTGTGGTTCGGCTTCGGCCATAATCATCACGGCCTGACCTTGGGGCCTGTCACGGGTCGGCTGCTGGCCGAATTGATGACGGGGGAAGCGCCGTTCACCGATCCGGCCCCCTATGCTATATCCCGGTTTTCATAGGCGCCGACCATTCGAGGCGAGGGTTCCAATGTTGTTGACATTCGTTTCAGGAGTAATCATGGCATCCATTTCCACCAGTGACCTGTCGCACCTTGATGCTGAAAAAGTCCAGACCATCGATCGATATGTAGCCGCAGAGATGAAGCGCCAGCGCATTCCGGGGTTGGCGCTCGGGATTTACAGGAACGGCTCCATCGTTCTGGCAAAGGGTTATGGTCTGGCAAATGTCGAGCTGAATGTGCCGATGACGGCGGACAGCGTTCTGCAATCGGGTTCTGTTGGCAAGTCCTTTACTGCTACTGCTATCATGATGCTGGTGGAGCAAGGAAAAATCGGGCTGGATGACAGCATCGCGCAGTATTTTCCGGAAGCGCCGGAGAACTGGAAACCAATCAAGATTGCCAATCTGCTGTCGCACACTTCGGGGCTTTCATCCTATGACACGCCCGAATTGCAGAAACCGGGCGGTCCGTTCGATATCCGTCGCGATTATTCCGAAAATGAGCTGGTGGCGGCGATCACGCGGCTGCCCATCGATTTTCAGGCGGGCGATGGCTGGGCATACGAAAATACGAATTTCGTCCTGCTCGGTGTCCTTATTCACCGCGTTACCGGGATGCCCTACGGCGAATTTCTCAACCAGAATATTTTCGCGCCGTTGGGCATGAAATCGACACGCATCGTTTCGGACACCGACATCGTTTTCAACCGGTCGTCCGGCTATGAAATCGTTGACGGCAAACTCCAGAACCAGCAATGGGTCTCGCCAACCTTCAACGCGACCGCAGACGGCACGATGTATTTTACTATCCGCGACATCGAACATTGGGACCGGGCGCTTTACGGCGAAACCCTGCTGACAGCGGAATCGCTGGAGAAGATGTGGACGCCTTACCCCCATCAGGGACAATGTCCGAGAGGAGGATATGGCTTCGGCTGGGAAATCCATTTTGTCAATGGGCATCGCGTGATTGAGCACGACGGCGCGTGGCAGGGCTTTACAACCTCCTTCTCGCGCTATGTGGATGACGGGTTGACGGTCGTTGTGCTGACCAATCTCGCCTCCGAGCATAGCGATCCCGGCATCTTCGTACGCGAAGTCGCCGGGTTGATCGAGCCAGCCCTGGCCGTTCGGCCTAGCAGCAACCCCTGATGACGTGGGCAATGGAGCGTTCAGAGATGGCCAGGAACACGAATGTGGATTCGCTTCGGAAAAGCGGAGAGACATTTGCATTGAGTCGGTCATTCGCTCGAACTGAGCCGGGCTCAGATAATCGAGTGAAGAATGATGGCGGATGGATTGTAGAAGCCGTCGATATATAGGGCAATAGCTATTTCTGCATCGTGCCTTGTCTGGAATACCGTCCTCCAGATCAGCTCTGATTTCAACCTCTTGAAGAATGTTTCAACCCTTGCGTTATCGTAGCAATTTCCCTTTTCAGACATGGAAATCGCGATGCCGTTCGCCTTCAGATTCGCCCGGTAGTCAAGGGAGCAATATAGATTTCTGCGGCTCGAATATTGGTAAGCCTGATCACCGTTGATGGTAATGAAAACAAAAAGTTAGCAATAATGATCTTCCTCATGCATCACTATATATCCTTACCATTTCTATTCATTTGATTGTCATTTAATTTCTGGCTTACAACTATACCATGCAACTCAAAGCAATACGCTTCTTTTGAGATAATCCAGCATCTCAGCCAAAGAGCATCCTGGTTATTCAAATAAAAGCCCAACCATCACATGCTGGGGCCAAACACTTAGCCCAACCCGGTGACCGAAAAACCGGGAGCAGGCCATTTTGACATGTCTTTTCCATGCTCGGTTCGTATTGTAGACTTCCATTTTTTAGGGAGATGTTCTGGTCTCCGGCTTACCGCGCTCTATTTCGAGAGGGAGAGGTTTTGCTATCATAGTAAAATACACAAAATAACATCATTTCAGATGACATTCAGTCTAACTTACCTGTTCTCGAGGCTGGAGGGGAAATGAGTAGCTTAAATTTCAGTATGGTGGCTACACACAAGGTGGAGGATCTAGATGGAATTGAGGTGATTAAAACCAGTGCGGCGTTGGGCTCGCCTAATACATATGTTTATACTTCCAGAATTTGGCCCTTCAAGGCAAGATTTTCGGCGGTGCCGTCTCTACTGGTGGGAATGGCTACCAGAGGATACGTCAGAGGTAGATTTTCAATTAGAAACACTCTTTCTCAAATTTCCTTGGCGCCAGGGTCAATTTTTGTAATACCGCCCAACACAACTTTTGATGCCGAGATTGAATCCAATGCGGAAATTATTCAAATATATGTTTCCGACCGTCTTTTTAAAAACATAGAACAAGAGTTTTTGGCGGCGAGTGAAGGTCTTTTTAATCTAGGCTCCAGATTCTCTATTTCAGACCAGTTTCTGACCCAGACGATTCTATCGATTAAGGAGATAGTAGAAAGGGGAGGGACGTTCGCGCGAATAGAACTTGAATATTTGACCAGAGTGCTAACCGCACGATTGATCGCCAAATATTCAAATAGCCGCGAGGAAGAATATGGTGGAGAGGGCAGTCTGCCAGCAAACATCCTGCGTGATGTGATTGATTTTATAGATAAAAATATCGGCCATCGTATCACTGTAAATCAGTTGTCGGCAATGGCGGGACTAGGCCCGGCACAGTTTGCTCGATTGTTCAAGCGATCAACGAATGTGACGCTGCATCAATATATTATAATGCGCAGGATAGAACGCGCGCGGGCTTTGCTCGAGGAAACCGATCTACCCATTGTGGAGATCGCCCAGGAATGCGGTTTTTCCGATCAGGTGCACCTCTCCCGATTTTTTAGCCGCATTATTGGGACCAGCCCGGCTTCTTTCAGAAGGAAGGCGCGAAATCGATTGCCGGGTCAACGTCATAGTTCGTGAGCAATGTCAATTTTGTGCAAACGTGTCGATATCTGCATAGAAATTAATTTAGACATCTATACTTCTTTGTCAGACAGGTCTGGCAATGAATAAATGGATTTGCAGTCAAATCTAGAAGAGAGGGTGACATAAGCGCCAACTGAAAAATTGATGAGTTTTTTACTCAAAGTAAAAATAGTCTCATCATATCGTTAGACTCATCAGTTAAAATGATTCTCTCTCTTTGTGACTGCGATTTTTCTCTCTTTGCCGGTCGTATTGCCGAGGAGGGGCTCATTATGGTTGTTGTCACGAACAAAGCGACCGGTTCGTCGAGTACAGTCGCGGGTAATAGCATTGTTCTTTCGTCTCCAAGTGTTGTTAGGCTGTCATTAAGCCCCCGCGCAATTGCTGATTACCAGAAGGTCGGCGACGATCTCGTCATTCGACTTCACAACGGCGAGACAATCCGAATTGTTCATTTTTACGCTCATTATCCGAATGGCGATGATAATGACTTGGTCCTGCAAGACGAGGACGGGAAACTGTGGGTTGGTCAACACGGTGACGGATTAGCAGATTTCAACTTTACGGAAATTCAGTCGGTTGACCAATTGATGGGTGGCGCAACGGGCGGTGTAAGTCCTGTTCTCCTCGGACTGCTTGGCCTTGGCGCGGTTGGTGGGATTATTGCTGCGGCCTCGGGTTCTGATAGCGACGACGACAATGACAATGGCGCAGGTGTTGATAGGGATCCCCCGGCAGCGCCCGCCGCAGCCCTGCAAAATGATACCGGCGTTCCAAATGACGGTATTACTGGCGATGGGACGGTCGTTGTAAGTAATCTCGAGGAAGGCGCAACTTGGCAGTATAGCATAGATGGGGGCAAGACCTGGCATGACGGGAACGGCGCCAGCTTTGAACTTCAGTCTGGCGCCTATGGTGCTGGGGATATTCTGGTTCGCCAGATAGACTCTGCAGGGAATGTTGGTCCTGCGACTTCACTCGGACCTGTAAATGTCGACACAACCCCACCGACGACTACGGTCGCCATCACCGATCCGGAAGGCGACAATATCCCGACGGCTTCGGGCACGACGGAACCGGGTTCGACGGTTGTGGTGACCTGGCCGGACGGCACCACGTCTGAGATCGTGGCTGACGGCACGACCGGCAACTGGACGGCGACGGCTGTCTTGGCTCAACCGGCTGGCACTGTGTCGGTTGCCGTGACCGATCCGGCAGGCAATCCGGGAAGCGGTTCGGGCGGCTGGACGCCGAACACCACAACGCCGGGGGCGGCTGATGATCTAGCCACTGCAAGTGTGGACGTCGTGCCGACAGAAACGGCAGTCGGTAATGGATCTACGACCTATCTGTTGGGCATTGGTATCGGTCTGGGCCTTATCGATCTCCAGGCGACGGTCCTCGGTGTTCCCTCCGTCGGGTTCACGATCGCGGACGGACATACCCAGGACCTGACCTTCGCTTTCGGCGGTCTGGCCGATGTCGGGGTGCTGGGCGACTATCAGGTTGTTGTCCAGAAATGGGATGCCTTGACGGGAAAGTGGACCAATATCGATGGCTCCGCCACAGGCGGGTCTATCCTCAATATCGGTCTTCTCGATGGGGGCGCGAATGGCGTTGTGATCCCCGACATGGATGCGGGCCAATATCGCGCCTTCATGGTCTACAATGGTGTGGGACTGTCGGTTCTGACCACCATGACCGTAAGCGGCCTGGATCACGACTATATCAATACGAGCATCGTAACCGGCGAAGCCAGCGGCAATGTGCTCGATAATGATGGCGGCGCTGCCGCTGCCGGACATATCGTGACTAGCGTGAATTTCAATGGCACTGATTATCCGGTGGCAGCAGGACCCGCTGGCACCACGATCACCGGGCAGTACGGACAACTCGTCATCCATCAGGATGGCAGCTACACCTACACGCCGAATGCGGACGGTACCGCAATCGGCAAGGTGGATCATTTCGTCTATACGCTCCATGATCCGGTAGCGAACACGGATACTCAGGCGAACCTTTATGTTCGTATCGACAGCGAGGGGCAGGGCTTGGTGTGGAGCGAGACCGATCCCGCTGCGGATGCGACCTATAGCGTTGCTGCTACCAATGATGCGGCGGAAATCGACATTACGTGGGTCAACCCGACGGATACCGCGTACTTCGACCAGTCGCAGTCTTTGACTGGCCCACTCGTGCTTGGCAGCACGCAGGCCAACAGTAACCAATTCGTCATCGATGCCAACATGGCGGTAAGCGGTACTGTGACCGTCGCGGCCACTTTGGCGGTGCTCTCGAACGGGACGGTTACACTTCAGGAATTCGTTGGTGGCGTATGGCAGGACGTTCCAAACAGCCAGGTTGCGTTCCCTATTCTGGCCGGTGTTTTGGGAACTGTCGCGACCATTGATCTCGGAAGCTTGGGTCTCGATGCCGGGACTTATCGGGTTCATACAACGCTTAGCGGCGCGGCATCCATCGTGTCGATTACCACAGACGTGAACGTTACCCATCTGGATCAGCACGTGATCTCCGGCGATCCGTCGATCAGCGGCAGCTTGGTCGCCAATGATGGTGTCGTGCCGGAAGGATCGAGGCTCGAGGTTTCAAGCGGCGGCACTTTTGTCGACGCGACCACCACGGGAACGGTCATTCATGGACTGCACGGCGACCTGACTGTCTATAGCAACGGCACATACAAGTATGAGCCGCTGGACACGCTGGCTTATGCCGACCGAGAAGCGACGGACACCTTCACATACAAAATCGTACTCCCCGGCGGTTATGAAACCACGGCGGAACTGGTTGTCCAGCTTCATGACGGTGCGGCCGTAGCCTTCACAACCGCGTCGGCTGAGCCAGTATCGGCAGAGAGTTTCTCGGCGGATACATCTGGCGATGTCGTGGCGCTTGACGGCCTCGCCGGATCGGATGCTTCCGATAGCTCGCCCGAACCGGCGCAGCAAAATCTGTCGGAAGCTCTTCTCCTCGATGACGGTGGCGGCGAAATCGTTCTGCCTTCCAGCGATAGCGAAGCGGGCGGGGGCAGCTCTGCCGATACGGCGGTCAGCAGCACCGGTGCCGATTTGATAACGGTCGACGATAGCAGCGCGGTCACCGATCCGTTGGCTTATCTGACGCCCGATCCGCTGACGCAGGAGGACCCGCTCCACTCCGCACATATGGTTTGATCGATCCACCCTGCCGCCGGCTGGTCGGCGGCAGGGGTTCATCCGATAATTTTCAGGCTTCGGCCGGTCATAACGGATATTAGATGCGCAAAAACCGGGTCTTAAATCATTCACCGATCATATTGCTCAGTTCATGCCTTCTGGCTGCATGTCAGACCACTGCAATTGACCCAGCCCCGGAAAACAAGCTTTCTGCACGGCCAATGAAGAAAATCGAGGCTCCCCAGCCCCTGTCAACAGCGCGTTCCGTTCCCCCAGGTCCTGCTGTTGGCGGGGGCAGTCCGGCTCGAAATGATGCGTCCCGGATGCAAGCCTCCAACGGGTCCCTGACGATGGAAACCGCCGTTCGGCGTGCCATCGGATGGCATCCCGCAGTGGACGAGGCGACAGGCCGGATTTATCAGGCCGAAGAACGCATTCGGGCTGCACAGGCAGGTTATTATCCCAAGCTCAATGCGGGTGTTGCTTCCGGTTATCAGAGTAGCAATCGGGAGGGCTGGCGGCCGAATTTCAATGTTTCGGCATCACAGATGCTTTACGATTTCGGCAAGGTTTCCAGTTCGGTCGAGATTGAACGGGCCGTTAAGGGTATTAGCAATGCTCGCCTCCTTCTCGCTATCGATGATCTATCGCGTGATACTGCGAACGCTGTTGTCGAGGTGCAGCGCTACAAAAGGCTTTCGGCGCTGGCGCAGGAACAGGTGGCAGGAGTTAAAGTCATTGCCGGTCTTGTCAATCAACGTACGGACAAGGGGGCGAGCACCATGTCCGACAAGGTGCAAGCCGATGCGCGCGTCGAGTCCGCGCTGGCTACGCAGTTGCAATATCAATCCGAACTGAGCCGCTGGCAGGTAGCTCTCGGCGCTTTGATTGGTGGCGGTTCTCCGAACCCCGTTTCCGGTGAACCCGGATGGCTTGGCAAAGCCTGTGAAGCGGCAACCCCGGACTGGGAAGAAGTGCCTGCAATGCTGCAGGCCAAGGCAGAGAAGGAGGAGGCTGAGGCGCAACTGGCAGCCAGCCGCGCTGAGGCTCTCCCGACCGTATCCCTTGAGGCGATGACCGGATACGATCTCAACGCATCGCGGGACGATACAAGAAGCAATGACCGTCAGCCGGAATATTCCGTAGGTTTGAATGTTTCGTCGAACCTTTACAACGGCGGCCAGACGGCTGCGCGCAAGAGAGCCGCCGCCTATGCGCTCCAGTCGGCAGAAGCGGCCATCAGTACCGCTCGCTACGATATTGAGCGCAATCTCATGGAGGCTAGAAGCCAGATTGGTACATTGGGCCGATTGATGGGAACACTGGAATCGCGCGCCGACATGATGGTCAAAACGCGCGATCTCTATCGCGAACAATATCTGGAACTGGGAACCCGAACACTTCTGGATCTGCTCAATGCGGAGCAGGAATTGCATGAATCGCGATTCCAAATAGCCAATACGGTCCATGACCTGCGACGGCTCAACGTAAGCTGCCTTTATAATTCCGGTAAGATACGTCGCGAGTTCGGCATCAATCCGGCGATGGTGCGAGGAGGCGTGGTCAACCTATGAAACATGGCGAAATCCCTCCCGAAATGGGGGCAGTCTTGACCTTTGAACCAGCAGAACACGCGCAGAAGCCAGAGTTTCGTCAGGAACGCTGGCTGGAAGCCTTGCGGCTCGTTGCACAATATTACCGACTTCCGCTTTCTGTTCATGGGGTAAAACTCGCCGCCGCTTCCGTAGACCCCAAAGCCACCGACCAGATGAAGCTTCACGCGATGGCCCGGCGCATGGGGCTTGGCATCAAGCTGGTCGATCCACAAAGCATCAGTCTTTCAAACTGGCATGTGCCTTTCATTCTTGAATTGACGGACGGGCAATTGGCCGTCGTTCACAAGATTTCAAAGGACCGGGAGGCTGGTGTCTGGCTGAGCGACGAACAGGGGCTGGAACATGCATTTCCCCTCGATGAGCTTGCGGCGCAAACCCGTCATGTGTTGCTGGCTCGTCCGGCGCGGACCGTTCCTGATGCGCGCGTCGATGCTTATATCAAGCCTTTCGAGGAAAATTGGCTAAGGCGGATCATCTTTCATGATCTTGGGTCCTACAGCCATGTGCTGGTCGCTTCGCTGATCGCCAATGTACTTGGGCTGACGGGCATCATTTTCTCGATGCAGGTCTATGACCGGGTGATCCCGGCGCAGTCGTTCAATACGCTATATGTGCTGTTCAGCGGTGTCGTGCTGGCGATCTGCTTCGATTTCATGATGCGTCGCGCGCGGATGGGCATCATCGATATGCTTGGGAAGCGCACCGACCTGCAAATGTCAGATGTCGTTTTCGGTCACGCGCTGCGGGTGCGAAACCGTGCCCGCCCAACCTCCACGGGTTCTTTCATCGCGCAGTTGCGCGATATTGAACAGGTGCGTGAATTGTTGACCTCAACGACCGTTGCTGCGATTGCCGATCTGCCGTTTTTCCTTCTGTTTCTGGTGCTGTTCTGGTGGCTGGCGGGGCCGTTGGTCTTTATCCCGCTGGCCGCGATCGCAGCCCTGATCTTGCCCGGTGTCTTTCTGCAACGGCGCCTGCGCCAGCACGCCAATGAGGCCATGCGCGAGTCATCCTTGCGAAACGCCATGCTGGTGGAAACCGTGCAGGGCATAGAGGACATTAAAAGCCTGCAGGCGGAGGATCGCTTCCAGCAGCAGTGGAACCATTTTAATGCAGTTACGGGCGAGGCGCAGATCAGGCTTCGCTCGGTCACAAACGGATTGAGCGTTTGGACCCAGAATGTGCAAACCGGCGTTTATGCGCTCACGGTTTTTATCGGTGCGCCAATGGTCATCAGCGGCGACATAACCACCGGCGCGCTTGTGGGCGCGTCCATCCTTGGCTCGCGCATGCTGGCGCCGATGGCGCAGTTTACCCAAATTGCCGGGCGTTTGCAGCACGCGAGGATCGCGAAACAGGGCCTCGACCGACTTATGCAGATGCCGGTCGACCATCCCGACAGCGAAACCCGGATTCACTGCCCGCATATCAAGGGCTCGTATCTTCTGAAGAATGCGCTCTTCCGCTATGGCGATGAAAGCTCGCCTCCCGCGCTGCTGGTGCGCGATCTCAAGGTCGAACACGGGGAACGGATCGCGCTTCTCGGGCGAAATGGGGCAGGCAAGTCCACACTCCTGCTCGCCTTGTCGGGGCTTCTGGATGCAAGTGACGGGGAGGTTCTGCTGGACGAGCTTTCCTTGCCGCAAATTGACCCGGCGGACGTACGACGCGATGTCGGTCTTCTGACACAGAATTCGCGCCTGTTCTTCGGTACGCTGCGCGACAATATCACGATGGGCGCGCCAGACGCTTCCGACGATGAGATTCAGCGTGTTCTTGCCATGGTCGGAGCTGACGGCTTCATCCGCAAACTGCCGCAAGGGCTGGAACATCTTGTTCAGGAAGGCGGAAGCGGTCTTTCGGGCGGTCAGAAGCAGGCGATATTGCTGGCGCGTCTGCTGATCCGCGACCCTTCGGTTGTGCTGCTTGATGAGCCGACATCCACAATGGATGAGGCAACCGAGCGCCATTTCATCCAGCAATTCGCACAGTGGAGCGCGGGGCGCACGGTGGTCATCGCGACACATCGCACGCGGGTGCTTGAACTGGTCGAACGGCTTATCGTCGTCGAGAACGGACAGATCGCACTCGATGATGCGAAAGAACGCGGGCTGCAAACCCTGCTTGGCGTAAGCAAGGTCGAGGCCCCCAAAAAAGCATAGATTATCGAAGCTCTGTCTTTTGTTTTCACGTGCATCTTGTTCCGGAAACTTCTGGGGGATGCGCTAGCCGGAGGAAAGGAACATGGCGGCCCTTGGCGAAGATTTCGGCGACTGGGTGAATGGAAGTGCCGACGGGGCACGGCTGAAACGTTCGAAGCGTTTTGTCCGGCTTGTATTCTTGTTCTTCTCGGTTCTGCTGGTCTGGGCTTATCTGGCGATGCTTGATGAGGTGTCTACCGGCACCGGCAAGGTAGTTCCGACATCGCAAGAGCAAGTGATCCAATCGCTGGAAGGCGGTGTTCTTGCAAAGCTTTATGTTCGCCAGGACGATGTCGTCGAACCGGGCAAGATACTGGCTCAGCTCGATCCGACAGTCACTGAAGCGACGGTTCAGGAAAGTTCCGCCAAATACCGCGCCGCGCTGGCCAGTTCGGCTCGTCTGACGGCGGAAGTCAATGGGAGCGAACTGGAGTTTCCTGACGAACTGGATGCATTTCCCTCGCTCAAGGCATCCGAGACCCGGTTATATGAAGCGCGCAAACGCAGCCTCAAGGAGTCGCTCGATTGGCTTGCGGAGTCTAAAAAGCTTGCGCAGGACGAACTCGCGATCAGCCAGTCGCTGACCAAGATGGGGGCTGCCAGCAATGTGGAAGTCATCCGGCTGAAGCGGCAGCTTGTCGAGCTTCAACTCAAGGAAACGGAGATCCAATCCGACTATATCGTCAAGGCGCGCGAGGAACTTGCAAAAGCCAACGCGGATGTTGAATCGCTCTCTTCTGTGATCCGGGGCCGTGCAGACGCGCTCGCGCGACTGACACTGCGGTCTCCTGTCCGTGGCATCGTGAAGAACATCGAAGTCTCGACAATAGGCGGCGTCGTTCCTCCCAACGGCAAGTTGATGATCATTGTCCCGCTCGATGAACAGCTTCTTATCGAGGCTCGCATCTCACCGCGCGACATTGCCTATATTCATCCTGACCAGCCAGCAACGGTCAAGGTAACGGCCTATGATTATGCTATATATGGTAGCTTGAAAGGGAAAGTTGTCAGTATTTCACCGGACACAATTCAGGACGAAGTTAAACCGGAAGAGTTCTATTATCGTGTTTTCATAAAAACCGAAACGGACGCGCTTTTCAATAAAAGCGGCGAGCGCTTTCCAATCGTGCCCGGCATGGTCGCCACTGTCGATATACATACGGGTAGCAAGACCGTTATGGATTACCTTATCAAGCCGTTCAACAGGGCGCGGGAAGCGCTGCGGGAAAGATAGTTGGCCTGGAGTTTCCCTATCCGGATGATCGAATCAGCTCCCATGGTCCGCAAGAACCAGTTCGCCAGTGACAACCGCTCGTCTTTCCAGGCCTTTGCCGAACTCGTAGCATAATTACGCAGATAAGTAAGCGACAGAACCCTTTCTCGGAAAGAAGTGGCGCCGCTCCAACTATTTGTTTTGTCGCATTTTCCAACGCAAAACCGTTTCACACTTTTGCTGGAAATGCGCCAGCGGCGCGCTGAAGTATGTCAGCTATTACCCGACCTCAGGCGATGAGGGCAGGTTTACAGGCTCGCGAAAGGTTCGTTGCAGTTGGCCCCAAGCGGGATCATGCATATGGTTTTGCAAGCCCGCTCTCGCCACCAGTGCACGCGCCTCTGCTTCGCCGAAAGCCAGCGCTTCATGCATATGGGCGGTCAGCACCTTGCCGTCCTCCATGAGAATTTTCCCGTCCACGATAACGGTATCCACATCGCTCCCCAGTGCCTGATGGATCAGACGGTGAACCGGCATCCAGTTGGGTGTCAGATGGGGCTTGCGCATATCGATGATGGCGATATCGGCTTTCTTGCCCTTTTCGAGAGAGCCAATCTCGTGATCCATGCCAATCGCGCGCGCCGCGTCGATGGTGATCATTTCGAAGACCTTGCCCGGTGGCAGGAGATAGCGGTCGTGATTGTGCAGGATATGCTGCGTCGACTGGGCAATGCGTGCGATCTGCAGCATGTCGAAATGGCGGCTGGGAGCGGCGCCGTCCGAAGTAATGGCGACCGGTACGCCGCGCGCCATCATCTGCATGATCGGCGTAGACCGACCGGGAGGGGCATGAGTGACATGCGTGCCTGTTTCAGCGAGGATATCTATTTCCTCATGCGAAATGCCCCAGCAATGCTGGAGATGAACGTCAGGCCCGAGCAGGGCATTTTCCTTGTCCTGCGCGGCCATGCGGATCTGTCCGGCGAAGGCATCGGAATGAATGCGCACGCCCCATTTGCGGGCTGTTTCGCGGATGCGCCGCGCCTGCATCCGGTCGTCCTTGGTCAGGTTTACGGCGAAGTCCGGCGTCGAGGCATTCGACGGCTCAACCGAGGGGACGATGGTGAATGGAGTCAGAAACACCTTGATGCGTCCGTTGGCAGTTCCGTTCAGGCTTTCGATAACGGCCTCTGCACCCTCAATCATCTCCTCGAAGGAAACGCTGTGCCGCTCCGGCTTGCCGCTTTCCCAGCGTGTAACCGATTGCGGCCATGGCAGGCCGGCAGGGCCCACGCAGATGATCTCCCGCAAGCCGAGTTCCGAATAGGCGCGGGCATGATTGATTGCGAAGGCCGGATCGTCGCTGCGCGGCATGGAGGTGATGATGCTGGCAGACGTCGTTACGCCAGCGCAGAGCCTTTCGAGGCCGGAAACGAGACCATCCGCGTACCAGTAGTCTCGCGTGACATAGTGATAGTAGGTTGGCGTGACGATCCGCATCCACAGCGAATTGGTGTCGGCACCAATGCTGCGGATCAAGGCATGACCCGCATGCCCGTGGGCGTCAATCAGCCCGGGGATGATCAGTTTTCCGGTGCAGTCGATTACTTTTTTTCCGGCATGTCGGGCGTGGAGTTCTTCTGCGGTACCGATATCAACGATCCTGTCGTTTTCTATCGCCAGACCGCCATCCTCGATAATCCGTCGGCCTTCATCGACGGTGACGATTGTGCCGTGCAGTAAAAGAAGTCCACCCATTTCCATTCCCTTATTGTTTTGAATTGCGCGGTTCGCGCATGTTCAACATTGAACTGTCGATGTTTTGAATCATAATTGCCAACAATATCGTTGACAATAACATAAGCGATTACGATACTAACCAAAAATCGGACCCAAAAAGGCCGGTAGGGCTCATCATCCGCGAGGGGAAAAAAGCATGACGCGTCTTAACAGATTTCTCATATCGGCATTGACCGCAGCGGCTATTGCCGCTCCACTCGCGGTCTCATCGGCAGGTGCTGCGACATTGCGGTGGGGCAGCCGCGCGGACATCTACTCCCTTGATCCGGATTCGGTTCCTTCGACGTCCAATCTCGCTTTTCTGAACCATATTTACGAGGGATTGATCCGCTACGGCCCCAATTTCGAGATTGAGCCGGCGCTAGCCACCGAATGGAAGCTCATCGACAACAAGTACTGGCGCTTCACCTTGCGCAAAGGCGTGAAGTTCCACAACGGAGCGGACTTCACCGCTGACGATGTGGTCGCCTCGATGAACCGTGTGTCGGACCCGACCTCGCCCCTGCGCGGCAACATTCCGCTCTATGTCGGTGTCAAGAAAGTCGATGACTTCACAGTCGATATCGAGGTTTCGGCGCCAACCGCATTGTTCCTGAACGATATGACCAATATCTTCATGTTCAATGCAAAATGGCTCAAGGATAACAATGCCGAAAAGCCGACCGATATTGCCTCCAAAACCGAAAACTATGCCACCCACAACACCAACGGCACCGGCCCGTTCAAGCTCGATAGCCGCGTCCCGGATTCAAAGACGGTTCTGCTGGTCAACGACCAGTGGTGGGATGAGAAGAAACATAATCTCGACCGTATCGAGTATGTTCCAATCTCCTCTGCTGCAACCCGCGTTGCCGCATTGCTTTCAAACGAAATAGATCTGGTCGATTCCGCTCCTATTCAGGATCTTCCAAGGCTGGAATCCTCACCGGGCATCAAGGTGAGCAAGCGTACCGAATTGCGCACGGTCTTCATTGGTTTCAACGGCAAGGAAAAGCTTGAGGATGGGCGCCCGAACCCTTTCCTGGATGTTCGCGTTCGTCAGGCTGTGGAAGCGAGCCTCGACCGCGATCTCATCAACAAGAAGATCATGCGCGGTCTGGCCCGGCCTTCCGGTTCTCTCATAGCACCGGAAATCGCTGGTTATGCCAAGTCGCTCGACACCTATCAGCCAGCCGATCCCAAGCAAGCCCAGAAGCTGCTTGAAGAAGCCGGACAAAAGGGGCTGGCCTTCAACTATCTGTGCATGAATGACGAGAGCATCAACGAGGAAGATATCTGCTCGGGCATTGCGAACATGCTGAAGCGTGCCGGTTTCGCGCCGACCATCGATATGGGCCCGCGTGCAGTGCAGCAGCCGAAGCGGACCAATGGCAAAGCCGATATGTTCAACCTGAGCTGGGCCAACGAACCGACGCTCGATGCCTATTCGCTACTTTCGCAGGTTCTCTCCACGCGCAGCGGCTCGACCGGGGTTTCCAACTATGGCGGGTGGTCCTATCCAGAACTCGATGAGCTGGTGAAGAAGGCTGCGCAGGAAGCCGATACCACCAAGCGTCTTGCGCTGGAAGAACAGGCATTGAAGATCGCCAAGGACAACGCGATCCTGATTCCGCTCCACCAGCAGCCTATTGCATGGGGCATGCTTGATAAGGTCCAAAGCGTGGACTTCCGCGCCGACAACAAGCCGCGCCACTGGCATACGATGATGGCGGAATAATCTCATATTTTCAGTAGGTTAACAAATGGGGCGTTTCATTCCGGTGAAACGCTCTTTTGATATGCAACGCGGAGATATGCGATGAAGCCTGAACTGGCACATGAACTCGTTTTGGGTGAGCGGCCACAGGGGCGGACCCTGTTGACAGCGGAATGGGTTCTTGCGTGGCGCGACGAAGGGCATTGGCTCATTCCCAACGGCGAGATCGTCATCGAAGGCAATCAGGTGCTTTATGCCGGGCCGCATTTCGAAGGCGAGGTGGCGCGACGCATCGATTTTGGCACGGCACTGGTCAGCCCCGGTTTGATCGACCTCGATGCATTGTCGGATCTCGACACGTATCTGCTGGTTCATGACAATCAGCCGGGCTGGGCGAAAGGGCGCATCTGGCCGCGTTCCTATGTGGAGCGGGGGCCTTATGAAATGTATTCGAAAGAGGAACTGGCATTCCAGAAGCGCTTCGGCTTCGGTCTCCTGTTGTTGAACGGCATTACGTCAGCCGCTCCCATCGCATCGCTCTATTATCGAGAATGGGCGGAAACGGTGGCGGAGTTCGAGGCGGCAGCAGACGCGGCAGGCGACCTTGGCCTGCGTGTTTTTCTTAGCCCAGCCTATCGCTCCGGCGGCATGATATTGGAGGAACCGGGGCGCATCGAGCCGATGTTCGATGAAGAGCGCGGACTTCAGGGTCTCGCTGACGCCATCGATTTTATCGGGCGCAATCACGGTCGTCATGGCGGATTGGTCAACGGGCTGCTCGCGCCCGACCGTATCGAAACCTGCACATTGCCCTTGTTGCAACGCACCATGGCGGCCGCGCGCGATCTCGACTGCCGGGTTCGGATTCATATGGCGCAGGGCAAGCTGGAGCTGGATACGATGCACAAGCTGCATGGTGTTTCCGGGCCGCAATGGCTGGCGGATAACGGGCTGATGAGCGAAAGGCTCTATGCGCCGCACGGAACCTATGCCTCGGCGCAGGACTTGCAGCTTTATGCGCAGCATGGTGTTTCCATTGCGCATTCACCGCTGGTTTCGGCGAGGATGGGCAGCATCCTGCAATCCTTTGCTTCCTGTCGCAAACTCGGCATCAATATCGGTATGGCCACCGACACGGCGCCGCCCGATATGTTGATGAATATGCTCGTGGGATTGATCGCCTGTCGTATCGGCGAAAAAGCGTCAGACGCGGTTTTCTCGAAAGACCTGTTCGATGCGGCCACGCTGGGCGGCGCCAAAGCGCTCGGACGTCAGGACATCGGAAGGCTTTCCGCGGGCGCAAAGGCGGATATTGCCGTCTTCCGCCTCAATGATCTTTACATGACGCCGAGTGTCGATCCCATCACGACGCTGGTGGTTGGCGGTTCCGGCAAGGTCACAAAGGCGGTTTTTGTCGATGGGCGCTTGTCCATGCTGGATGGCAAGGTTGCCGGAATCGACATGGCGGCTGCGCGGGAGCGGGCGCAGCGGCAATATGAAGGACTGATCGCCAAATATGCCGACAGGAGCTGGCAACACCCGCCGGTCGAAGAGATATTTTCGCCAAGCTATCCGGTATGGAAGTCGGAATAAACCGACGTTCTCCACGGCTCCGTTTGTCGACATGCCGGACGCGCAAATATAATAATATTGTCAACAATTGAGTTGACAACTTTTGACCAATAGACATACTGTTCCCGTGGCCGAGGAAGAAGCCGGAAAGGCGGGGCCATATTGGAGGGAGGAAATCACACTCAATTTTGAAGCGCGCCGAAAAGGGCGCGAACCACCGAAATCATCGCGCGAGCAATGGTTGCGGCGATAAATGAAAACAGACCCCGAAAAAGGGGCGCAAATTTCCAGAAGCGGAGCAAATCAATGTTTAAAAAACTGGGCCTTGCGGCCACGCTGTTGGCTGGCCTGACGGGCTTGGCCTCACCGGTACAGGCTGCAACGCTGAAATGGGGGGCGGCACACGATATTTACTCGCTCGATCCCTATTCATACGGCGACAGCTACACGCTGGCTTTCCTCAATCACGTCTATGAAGGTTTGGTGCGTTACGACGCCAACCTGAAGATCGAACCGGCATTGGCCGAATCCTGGGAAAATGTTTCCGAGACGGTCTGGCGTTTCCACCTTCGCAAGGGCGTAAAATTCCACGACGGCGCGGAATTCACGGCCGATGACGTGCTTGCTTCGCTGAAGCGTGTCAGCGATCCGGTTTCACCGCTGCGCGGCAATCTGCCCGCCTACAAGTCGTCCCAGAAAGTGGACGATTACACTGTCGATATCGAGCTGAGCGGCCCCTATCCGCTGCTGCTCAACGATCTGACCAACATTCATATTTTCGATGCCGGATGGCTCAAGGCCAACAATTCGGAAAAACCGACCGACGTCGGCGCCAAAATCGAAGGTTACGCCACTTATCACACCAACGGCACGGGACCGTTCAAGCTGGAAAGCCGCACGCCGGATTCCAAGACGGTTCTGGTGAAAAACGCGGACTGGTGGGACAAGTCGAAGTCGAATATCGATCGCATCGAGTTCACACCAATCGTTTCGGCGGCGACGCGTGTGGCAGCGCTTCTGTCGGGCGAGATTAATTTCACGGAAAATGCGCCGTCGCAGGATTTGCCGCGCCTCCAGGCTCAGCCGGAGCTGAATGTGATGGAGCGTACTGATCTGCGCACCGTCATGATCGGTTTCAATCGCAAGCCGAAGCTTGTCAACGGTTCGGAAAACAAGTTCAACGATCTGCGCGTTCGTCAGGCTTTTGCTCATGCTCTCGACCGTGACCTGATCCAGAAGCGCATCATGCGCGGGAAGTCGCGCACGGCAGGCGCGGTGGTTGCACCGGAAATTCCGGGCTACACGCCTGAACTCGACACGACGTTGAAATACGATCCGGAACTGTCAAAGAAGCTTCTGGCCGAAGCCGGAGCTACCGACTTCCCCTTCACGCTGGTCTGCACGACCGACGCCTATGTGAACGAGGAAGAACTCTGCCAGGGTCTCGCCAACATGATGAGCCGCGCCGGTTTCAAGCCGCAGCTTGATATCGCGCCAGTGGCCGCACAGACCCCGAAGCGTACGGAAGGCAAGGCTGACGTCTATCTGATCGGCTGGGCAACGGAGCCGATGCTCGACAGCTATTCGATCCTGTTGCAGATGATGGAAACCAGAACCGAGAAGGCAGGCGTGTTCAACTGGGGTGGCTGGAGCTATCCGGAGATCGACAAGCTGACCGAGCAGGCTTCGACCGAGATGGATCGCACCAAGCGTTTGGCGTTGCAGACCGAGGCGCTGAAAGTGGTGAAAGACGAAATCGTGATGCTGCCGCTGCACCAGCAGCCGATGGCGTGGGTCATGTCGAAGAAGATCGACCAGATCGTGCAACTGCCGGACAACAAGCCGCGTCACTGGCTGACGCAGTTCGCCGAATAATTCAATCATGATGCTCCGGGAGAATCCAATCCCCCGGAGCGCCCTGCTGTTACCGAGGGAAACCCAATGCTGGTTTTTATCATTAAGCGCCTGGCAAACGCCGTTATGGTGATGTTGGCCGTCGCTTTGCTTGCCTTTCTGATTTTCCGGCTGGCGGGCGACCCTGTCGAAATGATGGCCAACGAGCAGATGACGCAGGCCGACCGCGATAATCTGCGCGAGCGTCTTGGTCTTAACGATGGCCTGATGACGCAATATACCCGTTTTGTGGTCAATGCGGCGCAAGGCAATTTCGGCATATCCTACCGAAACGGCCAGGATGTGCTGGGCCTGATCGGCGAACGCTTTCCCGCGACGCTGGAACTGGTGCTTGTCGCCACGCTGATCTCGCTGCTGGTTGGTCTGCCATTGGGCGTGCTGACAGCAATCAAGCGCGGCAAATGGTATACGGAGGGATTGCAATTCCTCTCCATTGTCGGTGTCTCGCTGCCGAGTTTCGTGGTCGGCATTCTGCTGATCCTTGTCTTTTCAGTCTCGCTCGGCTGGTTCCCGGCCTTCGGGCGCGGTGATGTGGTGCAGCTTGGCTGGTGGTCAACGGGCCTGCTGACGCCTTCGGGACGCGCCGCGATCCTGCTGCCTTCCATTGCGCTTTCGCTTTATCAGGTCACGCTGGTCATGCGTCTCGTGCGTGCCGAAATGCTGGAAGTGCTGCGGTCCGATTATGTCAAATTCGCCCGCGCTCGCGGCATTCCGCGCTGGCGCATCTATTTCCGCCATGCACTGCGCAACTGCCTTATGCCGGTCGTAACGATGACCGCCATGAATGTCGGTTCGCTGATCGCCTTCGCGCTCATCACCGAGACGGTGTTCCAGTGGCCGGGCATGGGCATGCTGTTCATTCAGGCTGTCACCTTCCTCGATATTCCGGTGATGGCGGCCTATCTCTGCATCATTTCCTTCATCTTCGTCGTGCTCAACACGCTGGTGGACATTGCCTATGCGGTAATCGATCCCCGCTTGCGCACTGCTCGCTGATCCAACGGGGAGTCCATATCGATGAGCACCCAAATCTCACAGGCCACACCCGTCGTGCGGCAGTCGCTTTTCCAGCGCATTCGTAAAAGCGATCTCTGGTGGTCTTTCACGCATAGCAAGACGGCCATGTTCAGTGCAGCACTTCTGGCCCTCCTTATCCTCACGGCCCTTTTCGCGCCGCTGATCGCGCCGCAAAACCCTTATGACGGCGCTGCGCTCGATATGTGGAAAGCCGAGCTGCCACCGGTATGGGAGGAGGGCGGTGAATGGCCGTATCTTCTCGGCACCGATACGCAGGGTCGCGACATGCTGTCGGCCATTCTCTATGGCACGCGCATTTCCATCGTCATCGGCATCGCCTCGGTGGTTCTCTCGCTTGTGATCGGCATGAGCGCGGGGCTTGTATCCGGCTATTTCGGCGGTTTCATCGACAATCTTCTGATGCGCTTCGGCGACATTACCCTGTCGATCCCGACCATTCTGGTTGCCATTCTGGTCTCAACCGTCGTGCGGCAGATGCTGCCCGTCAGTCTGCGCGAAATTGGTGCTTCTGCGGTTCTTATTCTGGCGATCGCGCTTTCAGCATGGGTGCAATATGCCCGCACGGTGCGCGCGCAGGCCATCGTCGAAAGCGGCAAGGATTATGTGTCGGCAGCGCGACTGATCGGCGTGCCGGCGCGGCGCATCATGGCCAAGCACATCCTGCCCAACACGCTGACGCCGATCATGGTGGCGGCGACGCTCAATTTCGGCATGGCCATCCTCACCGAAGCGACGCTCTCGTTTCTCGGTATCGGTATGCCGCCGAGCCAGCCATCGCTTGGAACACTGATCCGCATCGGCAACCAGTTCCTGTTCTCGGGTTCATGGTGGATCGTGCTTTTCCCTGTCATTCAGCTCTGCCTGCTGGTCGTGGCCGTCAACATGCTTGGCGACTGGCTGCGCGATGCTCTCAATCCGAAACTGAGGTAAGTCTTATGAACAATCTTTTGCTCCGCAACGTCCGCCCGATGGCAGGTGAAATCTGCGATATCCTCATCAGGGACGGAAAGATTGCCGGTTTCGGACAGTTTGAAGCAGAGCCGGGAATGGCTGTGGAAGATGGCGGCAACGCCATCGTCGCACCCGGTCTGATCGACGCGCATACCCATCTCGACAAGACCACCTGGGGCATGCCCTGGCATGTAAACAATCGTGCTGCGATCCTGCGCGAGCGCATTGATTTCGAACGCGAGCATCGGCTGGAAATCGGCATTGATCCGCATCGCCAGTCAATGCGCCACGCCATCGGTCTGGTCGCGCATGGCAGCACGCATATCCGCAGTCACGTGGATATCGATCCGACCCACGGCCTGTCGCTGGTTGAAGGCTTGTGGGAAACGCGGGAAAAGCTGAAGGGCATCATCGATATTGAAATCGTGGCCTTCCCACAGTCGGGCCTGATGGTCATGCCGGGCACGAAGGAGCTGCTGGACGAGGCGCTGCGGCAGGGCTGCGAAGTGCTGGGCGGCATCGATCCGTGCGGCATCGACCGTGATCCGAAGGGCCAGCTCGATATCCTGTTCGCCCTTGCCACCAAGCATGGCGTTCCGATCGATATTCACCTGCATGAAACGGGTGATCTCGGCGCCTTCACGATGGAGCTCATTTTCGAGCGCATCCGCGCCAATGGCATGGAAGGCAAGGTGGCGATCAGCCACGCCTTTGCGCTTGGCATGAACGACTATCTGCGCGTCGGCCAATTGATCGAACAGCTTGCTCTTCTCGATGTTGCCATCCTCACCACCGGCGCGCCTTCGGCCACGGTGCCGTCGATCAAGCGGCTCAAGGAAGCAGGCGTGCGCATCGGCGGCGGTTGCGACGGTATTCGCGATACATGGGGTCCGTGGGGCCAGCCGGACATGCTCGACCGCGCCAAGATTATCGGCATGAAGAACGGCGTGCGTTCCGATCACGATCTGGAGCATCTGCTGTACATTGTCTCGCAGGGCGGCGCGGACGTCATGCGACTTGAAAATTACGGGCTGAACGTCGGCTGCAATGCCGATTTCACCCTTCTGACCGGCGAGACGCTGGCCCACGCGGTGGTGGATGTCGCCCCGCGTCCGCTGGTGGTCAAAGGCGGTCGCGTTACGGCCCGTCAGGGCGTTGCCGTGGTGGAGATGCCATGATGAACAAGGCATTGGAAACCCTTCCGCTTGGATCGAGGCCGGAAGGCCGCACCCTGATCACCGCAAGCTGGGTGGTCGGGCACAAGGACGGTAGCCACCGGCTTCTCCGCAATGGCGAGGTCGTCTTCGAGAATAGCGAAATCCTGTTCGTCGGACATGGTTTTTCCGGCGAGGTGGCTCGCCGCATCGATTTCGGCAATGCGCTGATCAGCCCCGGCCTGATCGACCTCGACGCATTGTCTGATCTCGACACCACTATCCTTGGCATCGACCATCATCCCGGTTGGGCCAAGGGCCGCGTCTGGCCGCGCTCTTACGTCGAGGCTGGCCCCTATGAAATGTATAGCGAGGAAGAGCTTGCCTTCCAGAAGCGGTTTGCTTTCGGCCAGCTTTTGCTGAACGGCATCACCACTGCCGCGCCGATTGCCTCACTGTTTTACCGAGAATGGGGCGAAACAGTTGCCGAATTCGATGCTGCTGCGGAAGCCGCAGGCGATCTCGGCCTGCGCGTCTATCTCAGCCCCGCCTACCGTTCGGGCGGCATGGTGCTGGAAGCACCGGGCAAGATGGTGCCGGTCTTCGACGAGGAACGCGGTTTTCAGGGACTGAAGGACGCGATTGCCTATATTGAACGCCAGAATGGCCGTCATGGCGATCTGGTTCGGGGCATGCTGGCGCCGGATCGTGTTGAGACTTCAACGCTCGGACTGATCCAGCGTACCGATGCCGCCGCGCGCGATCTGGGCTGCAAGTTCCGCCTACACATGGCGCAGGGCGCGATGGAAGTCGATACGGTGCGGGCGCTGCATGGTTCGACCGCGCCGGTCTGGCTTGCCAAAAACGGCCTGCTAAGCGACCGTCTCATTGCGCCGCATGCCACCAACGCCACCGACGAAGATCTGGGCCTTTATGCGGAACATGGCGTTTCCATCGTCCATTGCCCGCTGGTTTCAGGCCGTGGCGGTTCGATCCTCAAGTCGTTCTCCGACTGCCGCGAGCGCGGGATCAACATTGCCATGGGCACGGATACGACGCCGCCTGACATGCTGATGAACCTGCTGGCCGGTCTCATCACCGGTCGTGTGGCCGATGGCGCAACGGATCGTCTGCGCGCCAAAGACCTGTTCGATGCCGCGACACTCGGCGGTGCAAAGGCGCTGGGGCGTTCTGATCTCGGCCATCTGTCGCCGGGTGCACGGGCCGATATTGCGGTTTTCCGTCTCGATGACGTCTTCATGGCGCCATCCATCGATCCGATAACCACAATCGTCACCGGCGGTTCGGGCAAGATCACGGAGGCCGTTTTTGTTGACGGTCGTGTCTCCATGATGAACCGCCAATTGGCTGGTTTCGACATGCAGAAGGCCCGTGATCAGGCGCAGGTGCAATATGATGGGCTGATCGCCAAATATCCTGAACGGAGCTGGAACAACCCTCCGGTCAGCGAAATCTTCCCACCCAGCTATCCTATAGAGGAAAATGAAAATGGGTGACATGCAAGAACCAGTCGTTGAGGTGCGCAATCTGCGCGTGGATTTCCCGGGCCGTCGTGGCACGGTAACCGCGCTGTCGGATGTCAGCCTGTCGATCCGCCCGGGTGAAATCCTCGGCGTGGTCGGTGAATCCGGTGCAGGCAAGTCCATGACAGGCCTCGCCATTCAGGGCCTGCTCGAAGCGCCCGGCCATATTGCCGGCGGCGAGGTCTGGCTTGGCAAAACGCGCATCGACACGCTTGATGATCGCGCCATGGAAAAAATCCGCGGGCGCGAAATCGGAGCCATTTTCCAGGACCCGCTCACCTCGCTCAATCCGTTGTTTACGGTGGGTGCGCAGCTTGTTGAAACAATCCGGCGGCATCTGGGGCTCGGCAAGGCGGAAGCCCGCGCCCGCGCCGTGCAATTGCTGCGCGATGTTGGCATTCCCTCACCGGAAGAGCGGGTCAACCAATATCCGCACCAGTTCTCCGGCGGCATGCGCCAGCGTGTAGTGATTGCGCTTGCGCTCGCGGCTTCGCCAAAGCTTGTCATCGCCGACGAGCCGACCACGGCGCTCGACGTGTCGATCCAGGCGCAGATCATCTCGCTCCTGCGCAAGTTGTGCAAGGAAAAGCACACCGCCGTCATGCTCGTCACTCACGACATGGGTGTGATCGCCGAGGCGGCTGACCGCATCGCGGTCATGTATGCCGGGCGGCTGATCGAGATCGGGCCGGTGGCGCAGGTGCTGCACCAGCCGCGTCATCCCTATACGCAAGGGTTGATGGCCTCGATCCCGTCGCTTGGCGCACGGGTCGAGAAGCTTAACCAGATTGACGGTTCCATGCCGCGTCTCGATGCGATCCCCCAGGGCTGCGCCTTCAATCCGCGCTGCAAAATGGCGGGGCCGCGCTGCCTGCGCGAGCGCCCGGAACTCGTATTCTCCGACCAGACCGCCAGCGCCTGCTGGCTGAACGCGGGAGGCACCGCATGACGAAACCGTTGCAAAAAGCTCCGGCCCTTACCGTTAATCGACTGGTCAAAACCTTCGACGTGTCTGCGCCATGGCTCAACCGGGTGGTCGAACGCAAGCCCCGGCAATATCTGCAAGCCGTCAACGATATCAGCTTCACGGTGCCTGCGGGCGGCTGCCTGAGCATCGTCGGTGAAAGCGGCTGCGGAAAATCCACTGTTGCCCGTCTCGTCACTGGCCTGCATCGTGCGACGAGCGGTGAAATGCGCTTTGCGCCGGGCAAGAGCGGCAAGCCGCTTTCAGCGCAGATGATTTTTCAGGATCCCTATGCCTCGCTCAATCCGCGCTGGCGGGTGAAGAACATCATCGCCGAGCCGCTGCGTGAACTGAAGCTGCGCGACACTGCCGCCGAAGTGACCGAGCGTGTGGAGGAACTTTTGCGCACGGTCGGGCTTTCGCCCTCCGATGGCGAAAAATTCCCGCACGAGTTTTCCGGCGGACAGCGCCAGCGCATCTCGATTGCCCGCGCATTGGCGAGCGAGCCTGAATTCCTCGTCTGCGACGAACCGACTTCGGCGCTTGACGTGTCGGTGCAGGCGCAGGTTTTGAACCTGATGCGCCGGTTGCAGGATGAGCTGGGCCTGACCTATCTCTTCATCAGTCACGACATGAGCGTCGTCCGCCATATGTCGGACCGCATCGCGGTAATGTATCTGGGCCGTATCGTGGAGGAGGGCGACACGGAAGAGCTGTTTGCCGCGCCGCGCCATCCCTATACGCAGCTCCTGTTGCAGACCATTCCGAATATTGAGGCCCCGAACCGCAACCGCGAACCGGCCAGCGGCGAAGTGCCAAGCCCGCTCAAGCCGCCATCCGGTTGTACCTTCCATCCGCGCTGCCCATTCGCCACGGAGCGCTGCTCAAAGGAAGTGCCCGCAATGCAGATGCTGCCGAACGGCACCCGGGTCGCTTGTCATCTGGTCGAAACGGAGGCTTGAAGAAGAAAGCCAGCGAAGAAGCCGGTATCCGGCTTCTTCGCTTCACGCCAATGCTGCTCGCAGATCGTGGGAAAGATCGCGTATCTCGCTCAGATCCAGTTCGGATTCCACATGTTCCAGATGATGCGCCATAAGATGCACGGCCTTCTGCACCTCTTTTGCCGAAATCGCTTCCACGATCTCGGCATGTTCGTCGGGGCCGCAATTGAAGCGGGCAGTGTTTCGATAAACGGCGGTGATAAGCGAGCTGCGGGCAATAAGGTCTCGCATCGTTGTGAACAGGAAATCGGAACCGGTCAGTTCTGCCAGCAAAAGATGGAAGCCACCGGACAATTTGATGATGTCGGTGGTGCTGTCTTCGGCGTTTGCAACCCGCTCCTGATTGACGTGATCGCGAAGCCTTTTCACGCTGTCTTTCAACGTCGAGCCGCAGAGCCTTTCAACGATGCACCGCTCCACGGCCTGTCGAACAAAGAAAACATCTCGCGCCTCTTCCACGGACGGCTTGCTGACGAAAGCGCCGCGATTGGGAATGATGGTCACAAGGCCATCGCGTTCAAGGACCGTCAACGCCTGACGGACACGGGCGCGACTGACGTGAAAGATCGAGGCCAGCTGTTCTTCTTTGAGTTGTACGCCAGGACGCAATCGCCGTTCAGCGATCGAAAGCCAAACCCTTTCAACTATCTGCTCGACCGACATTGCGGCTGGTGCGTTCATATGTGGTTTCTCCTTGTTGACGCAGACAATCGCCATATGCGTGAAAAAGTCAACTCGCGGATTTAATTGCTTGCAGTATTGTCGACAATATGAAACATTATTGTAGATAATAGTGCCAATATCTGGACCGCCCATGGAATTCGATTTCGAAGCGATTGAACCGCAGAGCCGTTATAGACTGCTGACGAATTTCATTGGTCCGCGTCCGATTGCTCTTGTGACGACACGATCGGAAGCGGGGCATAACAATGCTGCGCCGATGAGCTTTTTCAATGTGTTTTCCCATGATCCTGCCATCGTCGTATTGGGTATTCAGCCGCGTCTGACAGGAGAGCAGAAGGACACGATGGTCAACATACGTCGGTCCGGTGAGTTCGCCATCAGCATGGTCGATATGGCTTTGTCTCAACAGATGTTGATTTGCGGACTCGGTTTCGACAGCGAGGTGGACGAGCTGGAAGTTGCAGGATTGAGCCCCGTTCCGTGCCGCAAGATCAATGTCGCTTATCCTCAGGAAGCGCCATGCGTTTTCGAGTGCAGGGTCGAACGTCTCATCGAATACCCGCGCCGGACCCTGGTTCTGGGCGAGGTGGTGCAGATGCACGTGCGCCGCAATTGCCTTGATGCCGAGGGCCATTACGTGGATCCGGAAGCCTATCAGCCCATAGCCCGGCTTCATGCCGACAATTATGTGACATCAGACCGCCAGTTCGTTTTGAAAGCTCCGCCGATTGGCGATTTCAAGAAGCCGAAACAGTAGGTTTAGAGCCAGGTAACAGAGAATACCATTATGCATATTCATCTCATCAATCCCAATTCCACCGCTTCCATGACGGCGCAGGCGCTGGAAAGCGCCTTGCTGGTCAAGCATGATCATACGCATATCTCCGCCGCAAACCCGAGTGACACGCCTGTCAGTATCGAAGGTGGCGCGGACGAGGCGATGGCCGTGCCGGGAATGCTGGCAGAAATCCGAAAGGGTGAGGTTCTGGGGGTGGATGCCTATGTCATCGCCTGCTTTGACGATCCCGGCCTGCATGCCGCGCGCGAAGTGGCGAAAGGGCCCGTGATCGGCATTTGTCAGGCCGCGATACAGGTGGCCATGACGATCAGCCGCCGCTTTTCAGTGATAACGACGCTTCCTCGCTCGGTGGCTATCATCGAGGATCTTGTGAGCGATTACGGTGCCGATCGGCACTGCCGCAAGGTGCGTGCGATCGACCTTCCGGTGCTGGCCCTTGAGGAAGATTCGTATAAAGCGGAACAATTGTTGCTGAGAGAAATCGAACGCGCGAAGGCCGAGGACGGAGCAGAAGCCATTGTGCTGGGTTGCGCAGGAATGTCATTCTTGTGTGATCGTCTGAAGGAGGCGACTGGTGTGCCGGTGATCGATGGCGTAACGGCTGCGGTCAAAATGGCGGAAGCGCTGGTTGGCGCCGGATATGCAACCTCCAAGGTGAACAGCTATGACTATCCTCGGGTCAAAAGCGCGCCCGGTTGCAAGGTGTTTACTCAGGAGGCATAACCTTCAATCATTGTTGACAATATTGTCCTCTTTTACCGGTGATGATGGTTGACTTTTATTGTCGCATCAAGCTTGGTGACAAGGAAGGGGAGTATGGCTCATGGCAGAGCAGAGGGGTGCATCGGCACAGCAGATTGTTGAGAAAGTCTGGCTGTCTATTGCAGAACGGCGTTTGCGTCCGGGCGTGCAGCTCAAGGAAGAGCAGATGGCGGAGATTTTCAATGTCAGCCGCGCGCGCATCCGGCAAGCGCTTGCCGCACTCAAACGGGAGGGGCTTGTCGATATCTTTCCCAATCGCGGTGCATTCGTCTGCAAGCCTACAGTCGATGAGGCTCGGGATGTGTTCTTTGTTCGGCGCACGGTTGAGAGTTGCGTCGTGGAGCGCCTTTGCCGGTCAGCAACGCGCGCCGATCTTAAGCGGCTCAGTGATCACGTTGCCAAGGAGCGGGTTGCCAACGCGAAGAATATCACGACTGACATCATCAAATTGTCTGGTGGTTTTCATCTTCTTCTGGCTGAACTGGCATCTTCGGATTTTCTGTTCACGATGATGCGTGATCTCGTGTCTCGAACATCGCTTATTACCGCAGTCTATCGCAAGGCAGATTACTTCAATTGCGGACCGGACGAACATGCCGAGATCGTGGATGCGATATTGCAGAAAAATGTGACGAACGCGGTCCGTCTCATGGCGCATCACCTCGACCATGTGGAAACTCAGCTCGATCTTCGCGAAGTTAATGAATATTCGCATGATTTGAGTTCCGTCTTTGCGTAGATGGTGGCTCCGAAACCAGAGACCCGATGATAGCGCGTTCATAATGTGGATGACGTAAAGATACTCGCATCAAATATTATTTGTGCCTGCGTGACTGACGATTTTCTGCTGCTGCGAGCAGTCAGTTTATGCCGACCCCCACCTGCATTTCGTCGGCCTGGATATGATCTGACCACCGATCCGCCGGTACAGCTCGAAATCGACTGTAACTATTCTCGTTTCTTCGAATTCACATGGAGCAGTGGAATGCGCGGCGCGGATATTTTGGTGCAAATGCTGATTGGCTACGGTGTGGAGACAATCTTCGGGGTGCCCGGTGATACGAACGTACCTTTCTATGAAGCGCTCCAGCAACGGGAAGGCGAAATTCGCCATATCATGGCGCGTGATGAACGCTCTGCTGGTTACATGGCCGATGCCTATGGCCGCTTTTCCAATAAACCGGGCGTCTTCGAGTGCCCATCAGGCGCGGGCGCTATGTATTCCCTGCCGCCAGTTGCTGAATCTCACGGTTCATCTGTCCCGGTCATTCTTTTGACCATCGACATTCCATTGCCCGGCGAAGGACGTGGTGTGCTTACCGAGCTTGACTGCGCCAAACTGTTTGAGCCGGTAACAAAGCTTTCGGTGCAGGTGAAGTCGGCGGAGAAGCTTCCTGAAATTATCCGCCGTGCTTTCCGTATCGCTTGTTCGGGCAAACCCGGTGCGGTGCATCTCCAAATTCCTGAGGATATCCTGCTCGCGGAGATCGATCCAACGCGTATTTCGCTCCATGTTGAAGAAGAGTGCAAAACCTTTCCGGCTTTCCCGACCCTTCCGCCCAAACAGAAACTCAACGAATTGCTGGAGCTGATTGCGAAGGCCGAGCGGCCTTTGATCGTTGCAGGTGGTGGCGTCAATCGCGCTCGTGCCGGAGGATTGATTACCAAGCTCGCCGAGCGCTTTGATATTCCAATGTGCACGACAATGACCGGGCAAGGTGCGATTGATGACGATCATCGTCTTGCTATCGGCGTGATCGGAGACAACGGATATCATCCCCATGCCAACTGGGCGCTGGAGCATTCTGACTTCACATTGTTCGTCGGATCGCGGATTGGTTCGGTTGTTACGATTGGCTGGACGTTTCCGAAGATTACACTCAATCGACGTCTCGCGCAGATCGACATCTCGCCTGAGATAATGGCCAATAATTACGAGAATCTTCTTTCTATTCAGGGCGACGCGTCGCTGGTCCTGGATGAGTTGTTGCAGATCGAGCAAACGTCTGAACCAAGAAAGAACAACGATTGGATTGAGCGGCTGAATACGCATCGTCGAGAGTTCTGGGAACATGCCGAAGAAGCTTTGAGCGATGAACGTGTACCGTTACGCCCTGAACGTGTTGTGCGTTCCTTCAACAATGCTCTCAGCCAGTCGGAGCAGCCTGCATTCATTTATTCAGATGCGGGCACGCCAACGCCCTATATGACCCGTTTTCTGAAGATCAACGATAGTGAAACGCATTTTGCGATCCCGCGTGCTTTCGGCGGTCTGGGTTCGGCTTTGCCAGCAACGGTTGGTGCCTGGCGTGCTGGTCCCGATAAGCGACCAATTGGACTGTTTGGCGATGGCTCATTCGGCATGACGGTGGGTGAGCTGGAGACATTGGTGAGATTGCAAGTGCCGGCCATTCTGATCTTGTTTAACAACGGGACTTTCGGCTGGATCAAGGGTCTGCATCGTCTCAAAGGACATAACCAATGTTTTGGTGTCGATTTCCTGGCCCCAAAGGGACAAGCAATTGCTGAAGCCTATGGTTTGAAAGCATGGACGGCTAAGACTGCAGACCAATTAGATGCTGCGATGACAGAGGCCTTTGCATGGAAAGATGGACCATGCTTGATTGATGTCCATGTCGAATCGATTGCTGATCGCGTACCGCCGGTCTATTCGTGGCTTTTAAAGCGCGGTGAAGACCCGCTTAATCTCAAGCCAGTCGAACATTCCTATATCTGATTGACAGACGCCGCAGACAGATGATGCCTGTGGCGTTTTGCTTCTGCAATGAACCCGTCACGAAACAGGCGTACATTCTTTGATCCCTGACGGGCTTGCGCAGTGCAGAGAAAATAGCTTTCTCCCGATGTTTGCACGCGATCCAGCGCAAGCTTGAGTTTTCCCGACCGCAACTCGTCTTGAACGAAAATTCTGGGGGCAATGGCTAGCCCCATGCCAGCGATGGCGCATTCAATAATAACGTCATGCGTTGGCAGGCGCGGACCAAAAATACGTTTATTGTAATGGATGCCGGCGCCGCGCAACCAATGCAGCCAAAGACTTGGTCTGTTTGAATTCTGAATTAGCGGAAAGTCGAGCAATTCGACATCTCCGGCCAACCCATTTTCAGGCACGATGTCCGGTGAGCCGATGACGACAAGCTCTTCCGGGAAGAGCAGATGGCTTCGAACATGGGCCCAATTGCCGATTCCGCGCAACACGGCTAGATCAAGGTCGGACTTGCTCCAATCAAGATCATGAGAGCAGGGAAACACTTCGAACCATATTTGTGGATATGACCTGGCAAAAATACTGATGATGCCCGGCGCCCATTTTCGCATCAATGTTGGCGGTAGCCCGATCTTGAGCAGGCTTTGGGTTTTATAGCCACGCACGGCATCCATCGACACTTCTTCAAGTTTTGCGAGAATACGCGAGACTTCCTCGTAATAGCTCTGTCCTTCTTCTGTCAGAACCAGGCGCGGTCCCGCACGCTCAAACAGCTTAAGACCGAGAAAGGATTCGAGATTCTGAATCTGACGGCTTACGCCACTTTGCGTCATGCCGAGATTTTCTGATGCCCGCGTGAAGCTCAGGTAACGCACTGAAGCATCAAACGCATGGAGTGCAGAAAGCGATGGAAGAAAGCGGCGCATCGGGCTCCCCTTACGTTTCATCATGAGTTTAAGTCATGCATAATCCAATTTTTAATGCTTTTATTTGATGAGAAAGCGCCGCATGCTCATTAAAAATAAACATAAGGGAACACGATGGACTACGGTGATAGTATCGACCGCAATCTGGTCAGTATCCTGGAAGAAAACGCGCGGATGCCTGCGAGTGAATTGGCGCGGCGGGTAGGTCTTGCCCGGTCGAGCGTTCAGGAACGGATAGGTCGGCTTGAGCGGCGCGGCGTTATATTGGGTTACCGTGCCATCGTGCGCCGGGCAACGGACGATAACAGCATTTTCGCCTATCTGTTCATCACCGCCTCGCAGCGCCTTGTGTAACGCTTGTTCACAACATTGCGTGCCTATCCGGAAATCGTGACTGCTGATGCCATCAGCGGCCCGGCCAATATATTGTGCCGGATTCATGTGGGTTTTCTTGAGGACCTGGAGGCTTTGATTGAAGAGTTGGCGCAGATCGAGGGGGTCGAAAACGTCAGTTACTCGGTAGTACTTTCCAATAAGTTCAATAGAGAAAGCAGCCTGGCGCATTCCAGCGTACAGTAAAGCTTGCTTCAAAAAGAGGGAAACAACAATGAATAGACGTGAGTTTATCCAGACAACACTTTTCGGTAGCGCGGCGGTCATGTTCGCACCTGGATTATCCTGGGCTGTTGACGGGGGCGCGACGCTGAAAGCCATCAAAGAGCGCGGTGTTTTGCGCATCGGCGTGTTCAACGGCACAGCCCCATACTATCAGAAAAATCTTGCGACCGGAGAATGGGCCGGCTTTTGCGTATCCATGGGCAAGGACCTTGCAGAATATATTGGTGTGCAGCTGAAAATGGTCGAAACCACCTGGGGCAACTCGGTCATGGATCTTCAGGGTGACAAGATCGACATCATGTTTGCATTGAGTAACAATCCTGAGCGCGCAAAGGCTGTCGATTTCACTCAAGCGATGATGGATAACGTCTTCACCATCATTACCAGCAAGGATCGCGAGGTTCAAAACTGGGAAGATCTGAACAAGCCCGAAATCCGCGTTACGGTCGATCTTGGTTCGACCCAAGACCTTTTCGCCCGCAGAACCTTGCCGAACTGCACACTCGTTGCGCTCAAAGGAGCTGACGAAACGATCATTGCGCTGCAGTCTGGCCGCGCCGACGCAATCTTGCAGGTTGCGCTCATGTCGGTTGTCACGACGCATAAACTTGGTGGCAAATACAAGGTCTTCATTCCTGAGCCGCAGGATAGTCAACCTACAACGATCGGCGTCCGTAAAGACGCAAATGGTGAATTCCGCGACTACGTTGATGTCTGGCTTAAAAGGCGTCGTGAAGAGGGGAAGGTCAATGAATGGATCGTCGGCAGCCTGTCGCTGGTGGGTGTCCAACCGTCTGACCTGCCACCGACTTTGAAGTTTTGACCCGTCGACCGTCATGCAGCGTCAGCCAGGATCACTCGGTATCATCATGCTTGACACTGACTTTCCGCGTCCGCCCGGAGATGTCGGCAATCCGGCGTCATGGGATATGCCGGTAAAGTTCAAAAAGGTAAGCGAAGCTTCGCCCGAGAGGGTCATTCGTCAGGGTGGTGCCGGGTTGATCGAAGACTTCGTCATCGCGGGCGAGACTTTGATCGGCGAAGGATGCAGCGCGCTCGTTACGTCTTGCGGCTTCATGGCGCGTCACCAAAGCACGCTGAGCAGGAAGCTGTCGGTACCCATTGCGACCTCCAGCCTGCTTCAGTTGCCAATGGTCAGCACCTTGATTGGCCCGCAGCGGAAGGTGGGAGTCATCACCTACGATGAAACAAGCCTTGACGATGCGATCTTTACTGCTTGTGGTGCCGACATCAGCACACCCAGAATTGGCATGCCAGTCGGCGGCGCCTTTCGTGAGTTGATCGAAGGCGGTGGAATTTACGACCGCCCGGGGCTCGAAACCGAAGTCGTACACGCGGCACGGGAACTGAAGACACGGAGGCCTGATCTTGGCGCCATCGTCCTTGAGTGCACGAACATGCCGCCATTCGCGCAAGCGGTCACAACAGCATGCGGCGTGCCGGTGTTCGACATCCTGTCGCTAGGACATTGGCTGTTCAATTCGACCTATTGCGGAGCCTTCGCCGGGAAGTCAGAAAGAGTGAAGTAATGGACTATCAATGGGACTTTTCCGGCCTTTGGCAATATCGGGGATTATTCCTTCAGGGTCTGGCCTATACTGTCGGTTTCACGATCATAACCGTATTTTCGGGAATTTTCGTCGGGACAGTCTTCGCTTTGGGCAGGCTTTCCGGCAACAAAATCATCACCGTGCCCATTATGGCGGTTGTTGAGATATTCCGCTGTACGCCGGTGCTAGTGCAACTGGTCTGGTGCTATTACGCACTTCCAATGTTGATTGGTTTTGAAATTTCGCCGGCCATGGCGGCTTTTATCACACTTACTTTTTACGGCGCTGCATTTTATGCGGAAATCATTCGTGGCGGCATCGTTTCCATCGAGGCAGGCCAGTGGGATGCAGGACGCGCAATCGGAATGCGCCGCGGCCAACTCATGGGGAAAATCATACTACCGCAGGCCCTCCGCCGGATGGTGCCGCCATTGGTCAACCAGTCCGTGCTTCAGCTTAAGAACACATCGCTTTTGTCGGTTCTCGCCGTGCCGGACCTTCTTTACCAAGGCCAGCTTGTCACCTCGACCACCTATCGGCCGCTCGAAACCTACACCTTGATTGCAGTGCTTTATCTCGCAGTTCTTTTCCCTCTGACACGGCTCGCCCATGGGCTGGAGGGGAGGTTGAAATGACGGACTGCACGAGGCAAGCAATCCTTGGGGAGAGAAGCTATGGCTGCTGAACCGATGATCGAAGTACGCGGGCTGAAAAAGTCTTTCGGCGAAATCGTAGTGCTTCGCAATATCAGCCTCACGGTTGAGCGCGGACAGGTGGTTGCGCTTATCGGGCCAAGCGGCTCGGGCAAATCGACACTGTTGCGCAGTCTTAATCTGCTTTCATTGCCAGACGCGGGTTACATCTCAATTGGGGAGCAGAAGATAGATTTCTCGTCCGGGCGCGTATCTCTAAAGGACAGATATCTGGCGGCATTCCGCGCCAATACCGGGATGGTGTTCCAGAACTTCAATCTGTTTCCGCATATGAACGTTCTCGATAATGTCATGATCGGGCCTGTGACCGTTCTCAAACAAGACAAAAAGATTGCCAGCGAACTGGCCATGGAATTGCTGGATAAGGTCGGACTCGCAACCCGCGCGGATTCTAGACCGGAGCAGTTGTCAGGAGGTCAGAAACAGCGCGTTGCGATTGCAAGAGCTCTCGCAATGCGTCCGGATGTGATGCTGTTTGATGAGGCGACATCGGCTCTCGACCCGGCCCTCGTCGGCGAAGTCCTCGCGGTTATCCGGCAATTGGCCGAACAGGGCATGACAATGATCCTCGTTACCCATGAAATGGCCTTCGCTCGTGATGTCGCTGACAAGGTCATTTTCATGCAGGATGGCTATGTCGTTGAAACCGGTGATGCTCGCCAGGTGATAAATGAGCCGCGCGAAGCCGCAACGCGAGAGTTCCTGAGCCATTTCCATGGCGGCCTCGCATAAATGCACGTACAGAACGGATAAATGTCATGACAGGCAATGTCATTGTCGTCGGAGCTGGCATTATCGGCTCCACCACCGCCTTGCGGCTCGCTGAGGCAGGCATGAAGGTAACGCTGTGTGATGGTTCGGAACCCGGTGGCGAACAAAGTGCCAGCTACGGCAATGGGGGCTGGATTAGCCCTGCTTCGATCATTCCGATGAGTATGCCGGGACTGTGGAGGCAGATTCCTGGGTTCCTTCTGGATCGCAACGGGCCGCTGACCCTTGACTGGAAATCGGTTCCTCGGCTGACGCCGTGGCTTTTGCGCTTCCTGCTTGCTGGTGCCACCAGATCACGAGTTACAAAAACTGCTGCGACGTTGAACTGGTTGCTCAATGACGCTCCGAAACGGCATCTTGATCTGGCTAGCAAGACCGGGCAGGCACATCTCATCGTGCAGAGGGGCCTGCTTTACGCTTACCCTGATCGTGCTGCTTTTGAGGCTGAAGCGCTGAGCTGGCAGTTGCGTCGCGATAACGGCATTCTGTTCGACGAGTGGGAAGAGGTGGAACTGCGTGAACGTATCCCGGCGCTTGGAAACAATTTTCGCTTTGCCATTCATGTGCGGGAAGGTGCGCATTGTCTCGATACCGGGAGCTATGTTGCCGGTATCGCCGCGCAGGCGGAAAAAGTGGGCGTTCATCGCATCCGCAAGAATGTCATCAGGGTACTTACCGGTGTCTCTCCTCGTGTCGTCTTCGACAATAATGAAAGTATTGCCGCGGACTATATCGTGCTCGCGGCGGGCATTCATTCCGGTCGCATCATGCGGGATCTTGGCTTCTATGTGCCGATGCAAAGCGAGCGCGGCTATCACGTGACGTTGCCGATGAATGAACTTCCCTTCGACATACCGATCATGCCGAGTACTGGCCGTATGGGTAATACGCCGACCAACATGGGTTTACGTTTATCCGGTCAGGTCGAACTTGCAACGGTGGAGAAAGCTCCCGACTGGCGACGTTCGGAGGTACTGCTTAAGCACGCATTGGCGAGTTATCCCAACCTGGCAAAACAGGATCTCCAGCATCTCAAACTCTGGATGGGGCATCGCCCGTCACCCGCAGATGGCGTTCCGGTGATCGGCAAACTTTCACGCCATCCCGGGATTATTGCCGCCTTCGGTCACGGTCATATCGGGATCGCGGCGGCCCCCAAAACAGCCGATATGGTTTTCGAGGAAATCAACAATGTTGCCTCCGAACGCGCTCGCGATTTTTCCCCGGCGCGTTTCGGCCACTAAATTTCAAAGGAAGAAGCAATGATGCTCAAAGGTGGCTTCACAAATTATGGCCAGCAGATCGGCGTGCTTATGCTGGACACGATTTTCCCACGTCCGATCGGCGATATTGGCAATGCGCTCTCCTATGATTTTCCGGTTCGCTACAAGACGGTGAAAGGAGCGCATGCTGCGCGGATCATGGGCAGCAATCCTGATCCAAAACTAATCGAACCATTTATCGAAGCCGCTCGTGAACTGGAAGCGGAAGGCGTGCGTGCCATCACCACGAGTTGCGGTTTTCTGGGGCCGTTCCAGCAAGACATAGCGGCGGCGGTAAATATTCCAGTCTTCACGTCCGCATTAATGCAAGCGCCGATTATCCATGCCATGCTGGCTCCAGACAAAATCATCGGTATTTTTACCGAGCGAGCGCATCACATGAATGAGGCGCATTTTAAAGGCGTTGGCTGGTCATCCGATGTGATCCCGGTGCAGGTGCAGGGGATGAAGGCAAATGCGGAGTTTCCGCAGACGTACATCGAGGGCCGCGATTATCTCGATACAGAAGTGCTTAAAGAAGAAATGCTGGAAATGACGCGCGAGTTCATGAAAGGCTGCGAAAATCCGGGCGCTATTCTGTTTGAATGCACGAATATGTGCCCTTTTTCATCCCATGTTGCGGCTGAATCCGGTTTGCCGGTGTTCGACATCAACACGCTGATCAGCACTTTCTATCTGGCCGCAAATCCACGTCGTTATCTGTAAGCTCATCCGACAAACTGAATAGCCCTGAGATTTGTAGACGCCTTCTTTCCTAATTTTGAGGCAGGAAGAGCATCATGATCAAATCGAATTTCAGCGAAGATTTTAAACGCGACGCTGTGCATCAGATCACTGAACGGGGCTATCCGGTTGCGGAGGTTTCTCAACGGCTGGGCGTTAGCCAGCATTCGCTCTATGAATGGAAGAAGAAGTTTGCTGCCTCGAACGCGAAGGGCAGCGATGAGGCCGAGAAGATCAGTCTGTCGTTTGTCCTCGCTGGCTCGTTTGCTCAGCGGAGTCTTCAGCCAGGCGTAAAATCCACTCGGATAAACTTGCAAAAGGCGGCACAGAGATGGCTCGGTTTGTTTGAACAGCTTTGTGCGGATTCTAAGTGGCTTCCGGCACTGGTTAAGCCGTCGTAGTCTCGTCTGATCACTTGCGTTGACCGAACTGGTCGAATGGCTAGGTGTTCCAGTCTGCCGCACATCCAATCTGCGTAAGGTTATATGATACAAGACTATGCAATGTTCACCATCAGAATAGACCGAGGGTCCTCAACAAGCCTTCAAATGTATGTTGATGATAATCTTTTATAATTCCCCGCTCCGCAGGAGGAATTTGATCTACAATAGAATTTTTCCTGTATACGCTACTCGGGCTATAACCGAAATACTGTGTAAAGGTGCGGCTGAAATTGGCCGAGGATTCGATGCCAATCGCCAGTCCGATGTCTGCAATTTTCTGGCTATCCGTAGGATCTGCCAGCATGGCATGAGCAGTGAGAAGGCGACGTCGGCGGATATAGTTGGCGACACCGCCGGTAACTTCAAATAACTCATAAAGCCGCGTCCTGGAAATCGCCAGTTCCTTGCAGAGCCTGTCGATGTTCAGATCCGGTGAAGAAATATTGTTTTGGATGAAGCGTCTGGCCCGGGTCATTAATCCGACTTGAGAAAGCTGATCTTTGCTCTCAGTCCGATCTACCAAGGCAGTAACAGCATCAAACACCATTTCTTGCAGGCGGACTTTCACAACTGCCAAATCGTCATGCGTGAAAAGTTCGAGGTTGGCTTCAACGCTTGAAAGATAGTCCAGAAGCAGACTAACCCGATGCCCTCCTATAACGGCATTGTTGCTGGCTGGCGGTAAACCACCCTGATCAAAAAACAGGTCAACGGGGATAACCAGGCTTATCGTTGTCACAGCCAGGCTTCGCCCACGAAACGGTCGGCCGAGCGAACGAACTTCCATCATGCCCGGCTCATTTTGTGCAACATGGCCGTCCACTTCGGTCCAAGTGCGACCTGAGCGGAGGAATGCGATGCGCCAGTGATCAATCGGACTGAATCGAATCTTTTGGGGCGAGCGTTCGTATCCATAGGCCGGAACGGTCTCTTGAACGACTAACATGCCTCCCAGATTCCACACCGTCTGCTGGACAATAAACCCGTTCTGAATATCTGCGCCGTCCGGCAACCGGCAATCCAGTACGGGGGCCATATGCTCCTGCCAGGCAGGAAACTGCTGGGATTTTGGAAGCTCTGCTGTTCCAAATCGTAATGGAATCAGAATGCCCTTCCTCTCCTTATCGATTCCAAGCGGAGCATTGGACACGCGTGGATGACGGCGGCGTTCAACAAATCCCGGTTGTAACAGATCCTCCTTACCACTCATAATCCTACCTCCAACTTCATAGTTCCAATGAGTGCTTCCATTTCTGGAACGACATGCATTCTGCGACATCCAATGGATGGTGTGGTCAGTCAGTCATTACTTACCCAAGCTGAATGGCTCATGAATGGTTTGTGTCGCCGCTGTTCAGCCCTCCAAAGCCCAATGCATGGGGTGCGATTGTCCAGAACACATCTGTGATTTACGAAGTCACTCGCTTGTCCGTCTCCTCGCTGACATTTTCTATTGCCCGCAAAAATGGACGTTTTGAAAACTTTTCCGGACAAGTTGATATCGCCATGCTGGGTTGTAACGGATATCTAGATGGCCGTCAAAGTTGATTTCAAGAAAAATGTCTGAACAAGAAAATACGTTTTGATTCGAAGAAAGTATCTTCGTCCATCTGTCAATGGCGACCAACAATCCTTCCTGCCATCGGAGGCTTTCGTGGGTAAAGTAACTAATTCAGCAAGCGGTAATTCTCATCAGAAATCGGTGAGACGCATTCTTGTGGCCGGTGGTGCTGGTTTTCTTGGCTCACATCTTTGCGAAAGGCTTCTGAACGAGGGGCATTCAGTTGTCTGCGTGGATAATTTCTCCACCGGCAGGATGGAGAACTTGCAACACCTTCTGAGCTTTGACACGTTCAGCTTCGTGCGCCACGACATTGTGGAGCCTCTCGATCTCCCCGTTGACGAAATCTATAACCTTGCGTGTCCGGCTTCGCCGCCGCACTATCAGGTAGACCCTGTTCATACGATGAAGACGAATGTGATTGGCTCGCTCAATCTTCTGGAATTGGCTGTTCGCTATCAGGCGCGGATTTTCCAGGCCTCAACGTCGGAAGTCTATGGTGATCCCCATGTGCATCCGCAGCCCGAGAACTATTGGGGCAATGTCAATTCCTTCGGTCCTCGCGCCTGTTATGATGAGGGCAAGCGATCCGCTGAGACCCTGTTCTATGATTTTCATCAACAATACGGAGTCGATACCCGTATTGTGCGCATCTTCAATACGTATGGACCGCGCATGCGCCCGGACGACGGTCGCGTCGTGTCAAACTTTATCGTACAGGCACTGAAGTCCCAGGATATCACCGTCTATGGCGACGGTTCGCAGACCCGTTCCTTTTGCTATGTGGATGATCTCATCGAGGGCTTCCATCGACTGATGTATAGCCCCCGGGCGATCCATGCGCCGGTCAATATCGGCAATCCCGGTGAGTTCACCGTCGGCGAACTGGCAAGGCAGATCATCGATATGACCGGTTCACGCTCGAAAATCGTCTATCGCCCGCTGCCGATAGACGACCCGCGCCAGCGCCGCCCCGATATTGAAGTGGCGCAACGTGAACTCGGATGGGAACCCGCCGTGGCGCTTGCCGACGGTCTGAGGTCAACGATCGCTTATTTTGAGCGGCAACTGACCAATCCTATCGGGAAGTTCGCGGAGGCAGCGTAAGTCCCCTCCGAACGGGCATGGCGTTGCGACTGACAACGCCATCCAACCACCAGACCCGCAAATGTGAAACTGATGAACACTGCGCATTAGCGTGCGCAGATACTTCTATGCGTTCCAGGAAAAGACAGCGATGACTAAGAAAACGGTGTTGGTTGCCGGTGGGGCAGGCTTTATCGGCAGCCATACGGTCAAGCTTCTTGCCAGGCAGGGTTACGAGCCTGTTGTTTATGATAATCTCTCGACGGGACATCTGGCATCCATCCGCTGGGGAGACTTTGTCGAGGGCGACATCCTCGACACACGTTTGCTGATCGACACGATCGAAGAACACGATCCCGCTGCCGTCATTCACTTCGCCGCGTCCGCCTATGTCGGTGAGTCTGTCGAAAACCCCGCTAAATATTATCAAAACAATGTCAGCGGGACGCAGTCTTTGCTGGAGGCATGTCGCAGAACCGGCGGACGCAATGTGATTTTCTCTTCCAGCTGTGCGACCTACGGGATTCCAGATCAATTACCGATATGCGAAGGCGAAGTGCAGCGTCCCATCAATCCTTATGGGCGGACAAAGCTGATCGCTGAGGAAATGCTGGCCGATTATGCGGCCGCTTACGGAATGCATTATGTTGCCTTGCGCTATTTCAACGCCTCCGGCGCAGACGTAGAAGGCGAACTGGGCGAGGCGCACGATCCGGAAACACATCTGATTCCGCGTGCCATGATGGCGGCGGTCGGATGTATTGATGTTCTGGAAGTCTATGGCGACGATTACGATACAGCGGATGGCACCTGCATTCGCGACTATATTCATGTCACCGATCTGGCACGTGCGCATGTGCTCGCTGTTGAACATCTGATCAACAATCGTGGCAGCCTTGCAGTCAATCTCGGCAGCGGGCGGGGCACCTCCATCAAGGAAATCCTTGATGCCATCAGCAGGGTGACCGGCCGCGAAGTGCCGGTTGCAATGCGCGCGCGGCGTGCGGGCGATCCGCCCGTCCTCTATGCTGATCCGTCGCTTGCTGCGGAGAAGCTTGGTTTCAAGACGATTCACTCCGATCTCGACACGATCATTCGCACAGCTGCTCCCTTCTTCGGTCTGGAGGTACTCTCTTGAGAACTTTCAGGAAAGACGACGGCGCTGTCCACACAGTGCCGTTGATGGTGCCGATTTTTACCGGCTGGCAGCGGGCTGAATACCTGTTCGGCGCGGGACTTTGGATGGCGGCGCTGCTGTACTTCTGGAGTTGGTGGTTGGAACCTGCCAACCATATTCAGCTTGGCGGCACCGTTGTGGTTACGGCGATCCTGATGTGGGTGACGCTGTTGCCAATCTATTTCATCGTGCTCTTCTTCCGCGCGACCCGTCCGAACGGGCCGCTGAGCCTGCCGAAAGGCAGCCGGATCGCAATGGTCGTAACGAAAGCTCCGTCAGAGCCATTTCCTGTGGTAGCAGAGACCTTGCATGCCATGCTGGCGCAAGACGTGCCGCACGACACATGGTTGGCCGATGAGGATCCGTCTCCCGAAACGATTGCCTGGTGCAGGGCGAACGGGGTTTTCATTTCTACCCGCAAGGGACGCACCGATTATCATCGACAAACCTGGCCGCGTCGTACGCGCTGCAAGGAAGGCAATCTGGCCTTCTTCTACGATCATTACGGTTATGAACTTTATGATTTCGTGGTGCAGCTCGACGCCGATCACGTTCCTGAACCGGGTTATCTGTTCCAGATGCTGCGCCCATTTGCGGATCCCGCAATTGGATATGTTTCGGCCCCCAGCATCTGCGATCGCAATGCTGCGGAGAGCTGGTCGGCGCGAGGGCGCCTTTATGCAGAAGCCAGCATGCATGGTTCGTTACAGGCGGGTTACAACAACGGTCTCGCACCGCTTTGCATAGGATCGCATTATGCCGTCCGCACCATTGCCTTGCGTGAGATTGGCGGTCTTGGGCCGGAACTGGCGGAAGATCATTCCACCACGCTCATGATGAATTCTTATGGGTGGCGTGGAGCGCATGCTCTCGACGCCATCGCTCACGGTGACGGGCCGCGCACCTTTGCTGATCTTGTGACCCAGGAGTTCCAATGGTCTCGCAGCCTGATGATGCTCTTGCTGCAATATTCTCCGAGGTTCGTCCGCACTTTGCCCCCGCGACTGAAGTTCCAGTTCCTGTTCTCTCAGTTCTGGTATCCGCTATTTTCGTTCTTCATGGCATTGATGTTCATCTTGCCTATAGCGGCCTTGGTGATGGGCGAGAATTTCGTCGGCGTGACCTATCCCGATTTCTTGAGCCACTTCCTGCCACAGGCGATCATATTGATCCTTTTGGCATACCGCTGGCGCAATTCGGGAACTTTCCGTCCTTACAATGCGAGGGTTCTCAGCCTTGAAATGACGTTTTTTTTGTTCGCACGCTGGCCATGGGCGCTGGCTGGCACGCTTGCTGCCGTGCGTGACTGGGCAACGGGTTCCTTCGTAGATTTCCGCGTGACACCGAAGGGCGCAGCCGACGTGGATCCACTTCCATTGCGTGTGCTAGCCCCGTATGGCTTCCTCGCGATCACCTCGATCATGCCGGTATTGCTCATACCCGACGCCAGCGATGAATCTCGGGGGTTCTACATCTTCGCGATCATTAATGCGCTGATCTACACGGTGCTCCTATTCGTCATCGTCGTACAGCATGCAGGCGAGAACACGGTTCGCTACAAAACACGCATCTATCGCCCAGCTCTCGCAGCAAGTCTTGTTGCTCTCGTCGCGCTGCCGGCCCTTGCATCTGTCGAGCGCGGGCGCGAGGGCATTGAGGCGCTTGCATGGGGAACTCGGAGCTTTTCTCTCTTCGATGATCGCTTTGCTGTGGCCGGTGCAGGGGTCGGGGGGCGCAGCATTCGTCAAAGCATTTTCAACCCACGCTGGCGCACCGATGCCGGCGACAATTCAAATCGCAAGTAAGAGACAATTACATATGAAGATTGCTGTTATTGGAACCGGTTATGTCGGATTGGTCAGCGGGACTTGTTTTGCAAGCTGGGGCCACGAAGTCGTGTGCGTCGACAAGAACCAACAAAAGATTAATAGTCTTAAAAGCGGAATCTTGCCGATCTATGAGCCAGGCCTGGATGAACTCGTTGAATTCAACGTGGCCGAAGGGCGTTTGAGCTTCACTGGTAATCTGGCAGAGGCAGTAAAGGGTGCAACTGTCGTCTTTATCGCCGTTGGTACGCCGCCGCGGGCCGGTTCGGGCGATGCCGATCTTTCCTTCGTTTACATGGCGGCACGCGAACTGGCGCCGTTGATCGACAATCACACGGTTGTGGTGACGAAATCCACCGTTCCTGTCGGCACCGGCGACGAGGTGCAGAAAATCATCGGCTCGGTCCGCAACGCAAGCACTTTCTCGGTGGCGTCAAATCCCGAATTTCTGCGCGAGGGCGTTGCCATCCGTGATTTCCTGGAGCCGGACCGCGTCGTTATCGGCGTCGAGGACGAGCGCGCCCGCAAGGTCCTCATGGAACTCTACAGCGCACCGCTTGAAGCGCAAAATACTCCCATCGTTGTAACGCAGCGCCGCACTTCGGAATTGATCAAATACGCCGCCAACGCGTTTCTGGCGACCAAGATCACCTTCATCAATGAGCTGGCTGATCTCTGTGAACAGGTTGGCAGCAATGTTCGTGAACTGGCGCTCGGAATGGGCCTCGACAAACGGATCGGAACGAGTTTCCTCAATGCCGGACCTGGCTATGGTGGCTCCTGTTTTCCCAAGGACACAATGGCGCTTTTGCGCACGGCTCAGGATTATGGTGTCGCCGTGCGGATCGTACAGGAAACGGTTACAGCAAATGAAGCGCGCAAGCGCCGCATGGCTTTGAAGGTCATGGATGCGCTCGACGGCGACATCGAGGGGCGGACGATTGCTGTTCTGGGGCTCACCTTCAAGCCGGATACCGACGATATGCGTGACGCGCCGTCGGTCCCGTTAATTGAAACATTGCAGCGTTTCGGCGCAAGCATTCGAGCGTACGATCCCGTGGGGATGGAAAACGCAAGCAAAATTCTCACCGATGTGGAGTTTTGTGATGACGCCTACGAATGCGCCCGCGATGCCGATGCAATCGTCGTCATCACGGAGTGGGATAGCATCCGCAGGCTTGATCTGTCGCGTTTGAAGAAGCTCGTGCGCCGGCCGGTTCTGGTGGACCTTAGAAATGCTTTCGAACCCGGTGCAGCTGAAGAGCTCGGCTTTCATGTTTCGGCAATCGGACGCCCAACACCGGTCCGGCATCTTAGCGATGCGAAGATCGCATTACCGCAAAAGGTCAGGCGGACCCATTCAGAACGAGCAAACGGTACTCACATCGAACTGGCGGGAGGTTCCATTGACAATCCTTAAATCGGAACGCTCGCGGAACCGCAGCGGTATTCGAATGATGATGGCTATTGTTACAGCGGTATTTACGCTTGCGGGGCCGGCTTATGCAGAGGTGCCGCAGAATGTTGTGTTGCCCGCTGGAGCCCGCGCCATGACGGCGATCGAGATATTCAAACTCTATAGAAACAAGAGCTGGCAGTGGGAGAATGGTGCAGGCCGGATGAAGGTTGCAGGGCGCCACTTCAGCGCATGGATCGACAGTGACGAGGGCAAATCGTGGGCTGAAGGCCGATGGGTTATCACCCATACCGGCCAGATGTGCCTCAAGGCGACATGGCATTCGGCAAATGGCGCGGCTCCGGGCAGCGTTTGTTTCTCGCATAGGGTCCATGATGGAACTGTCTATCAAAAACGAGAACCCGATGGTGGGTGGTATGTCTTCCGGCATTCCAAGCCCCAGGAAGGTGACGAGGCCAGCAAGCTCATGACGTCCGATCTGGTGTCCGAACGGCTGGAAGGTATGAAGGCTGTGCTTTCTTCGACACAAACATCCGAACAATAGAAGGGAGGGGGCTATGAAAGGTCTCTTGAAAGTCATCGCGGGATTGCTCGGGAGTGCGGTTGTTTGCGGTGCAGTCTTTGCTGCCAGCGGCGTGTCGGGTGCCAGCGTCGACGGGCGCCCGTTTCATGACAAGCGCCCTGTAATAACGGAGCGATCAATCACGCCCGGTGCCTATGATCCGCACGGGGACTATACCAATGATCCGAATTCGAAGATCGAGCACCTGTTCCTTCCCTGGGAGGACGTGGATCTTGCGACACTTAAGACGGCAGACGAATATGCACGTCAACGCGGGCGCTCCTTGCTGATTACTATTGAACCCTGGTCATGGGCCCGCGACTGGCGTGTCAGCCCGGAGGACCTCCTGAGTGGAATTCTGGCGGGGCGCTACGATTCCAATATGGCTGCGGTCTGTTCTGAAGCAGCAAAGTTGAAGAGCCCGGTCACCATCCGCTGGGCACAGGAAATGGACGACAAGGAGGGACAGTTCACCTGGGCCTACTGGAAACCGGAAGGTTATGTGAAGGCCTACCGGCATGTCATCGACATTTGCCGCAAGCATCTTCCAAACGCGCAATATATGTGGTCACCGCGAGGAGATGCCCAGTTAGAAGCCTATTATCCGGGTGACGAATATCTCGACATCGTCGGTCTGTCGGTGTTCGGCTACCAACCCTATGACAAGCTGGTTGTCGGGCGAGACACGACATTCGTCGAGCGCACCAAGCCAGGATATGATCGTGTGGCAGGTTTTGGCAAACCAGTTGCCATTGCCGAGCTCGGTTATGAAGGCAGTGATAGCTACGTTCGGGACTGGGCGGCGGAAGCCAACAAGCCCCACGCCGAGTTTCCGGCCCTGACGGCCGTCATCTACTTTAACGACCGTGAAGTCTACCCATGGCCGCGTGGTGTCGGACGCCCGGACTGGCGCGTCGCAAACCATCCGCTCGATTGACCCGGGTAATTCAACCGGAGCGGCTTGTTATTTGTGAAAACGCCGCCGCTCTTTTCTTTGCATTCTTGCAGTTCCGCCAAGCCAGCTTGCTGGAACTGCTCGATCAACAGGAAGAAGAAAATGCTATCGAAGCATTTCATCATTGCGAGCGCTGCGATGTTAGCGCTCTCGCTGGCAGGCAACGCCAGTGCAGCGCCAAAGCCGGCGACGGATAATACCGTCACCCAACTGGCGGCCGCAGCCTCACCGATGAAAGGCCATGCGCTTGAAAAGCTCTATGCCGGCCGCACCTGGAAATGGAAAACCGGCGGCGGATTCTTTTCCAGTGAGAAAGCCCGTGGCTGGTTTCTTTCTGGGGAACAGAAACAATTCTCCGCTTGGTCCGGCGAAGGCGCGGCCACTACCCATGCCACAGGCTATTGGTATGTGACCGATGGCGGAAAGCTCTGCTTGCGCGCGCTCTGGAGCAGCCGGGGCGACAGCAGCGGCGCAGTCACCTGCTTCCTGCACCGCGAGAAAAATGGCGTGATCTACCAGAAACCCGCTCTTGGCGGAAAATGGTATGTCTTTGCGCACAATCCAGTTCGGAAAGACGATGAAATACGCAAACTGGTCAAAGGTGATCGGGTAGGCGCAGAAGTGGCGCGGCTGAAGGCTAATGGCCGATAAAGAACGATAGTGCGGGGGCTTCTCGAGCGTTGCTCGGGAACTCTGGCCTGTCGTTAATTTAACAGATGAAAAGTTTCACGTAGAGGGCGAAAAACGATGTTAAAGACCAACGAATTCCCGCATTTTAAATCACGTATCGGAAAGACCTGCATGACAATCATGGCCGCGTCGGTGGGCGTGATGATGGCGTGGTCCTCAGCCGTGGCTGACGAATTAACCTGTAGCGCTCCAGAAAATGGCGAAGCGCGAGTCAGCCTGCGTTTGCCGGAGAATGCACGGCCAATGACGGCACTGGAACTTCATGAACTCTACCGCGACAAGAGCTGGAAATGGTGCGATGGCGCCGCTTACATGCAGGACAAGGATCGGATATTCAAGGGATGGGCAGGGTCGGGTGCCCGTGCTTCCTGGGCCTTGGGACATTGGACCGTGGCCGACACCGGAAGGATGTGCCTTGAGGCCGACTGGCATGCTCCAAACGGCACATCCAGCGACAGGACGTGTTTCGAGCACATGATCGATGGCCAGACCATCTACCAGAGGAAAGAACCGACCGGCGGCTGGTACGTGTTCAAGCATTCCGAACCGCAGGATGGCGATGAATTCACCAAACTGGTCCCTGAGGACCTGGTTTCGGAGAAGCTGGAGAAACTCCGCAATCAATAATTGCGGGGCATATTAAACGTAGAAAAAGCTGCCGGACTTTCTGATCGGCAGCCAAGGATATAAAGCCGGTTTGGCGGATGGTATCTGCCACCGGCAGCGTGTCTGCTCCTTGATACGACGGCCGCTATTTTCCCTTCCAGACAGGATCGCGCTTTTCGGCGAAAGCTCTGGCGCCTTCCAAATTATCCTCCGATCCATAAAGAATGTCGACCGTCGCCAGCTTGCGCCGCATGATGAGGTTCATCATGGTTTGGAAGTCCTCGCTTTCTGCGCGCCGAACAGTCTCCTTGATCGCGGCGTAAACGAGTGGAGGACCGGAGGCGAGCAGACGGGCGATCTCCCAAACGCGTTCCTCGAGCCTCTCCTGAGGCAGGACTTCATTGACGAAACCCCAGCGATGAGCTTCTTGAGCGTCGACCCAGCGGCCGGTCAGCAAAAGTTCCATGGCTATGTGGTATGGAATGCGTTTCGGAAGCCGGATACTTGCTGCGTCTGCAATGGTTCCGGAGCGAATTTCGGGAAGCGAAAAGGTCGAATGGTCCGAGGCATAGATCAGGTCACAGGACAGCGCCAGTTCGAAGCCGCCGCCTGCGGCCATGCCGCTGACACATGCGATGACAGGTTTGTTCAGGTCTCGCAGTTCCTGGATGCCGCCGAAACCGCCAATTCCGTAGTCGCCATCGATAGGCGCGCCTTCTGCCGCCGCTTTCAAATCCCAACCGGCAGAAAAGAAACGGTCGCCAGCGGTCTTGAGGATAGCGACACGTAATTCCGGGTCATCGCGGAAGGCTGCAAAAATTTGACCCATCACGCGCGATGTCGGCAGATCGATGGCGTTGGCCTTGGGCCGATCCAGAGTAACTTCCAGAATAGCACCGTCCCGGCGGGTTGTTATGGCGCCTTCGGCAAATGTGCTCATTTCATCTGCCTTTCCATACGGGATCGCGCTTTTCGACCGCTGCGCGCGGTCCTTCCAGCGCGTCTTCGCTTTCGATCAGCGATTTGAACAGTGGGAAATTACCAGCCCGCATGGCGGCGTAGCTTTCGGTCAGGCTCATATGTTCGGCCATACGCGCTGTCTGTTTGGCTGCGGCAACAGAAAGCGGTGCGGAGCGCAGGATACGGGCAGCGAGCGCACGGGCAGCGCTCATCAGCTCCGCCTGCGGCACCACGTCATTGACCAGACCCCAGCGGAGGCAATCCTGCGCGCTGAAACGCCGCCCTCCATAAAGAACTTCGTTCGCTATAACCTTGGGCAGGAGTTTGGGTAGAACGAATGAGCCGATATCCGGCAAAACCCCGAGCGAAGTTTCCGGCAGCCAGAATTGCGCGTGGTCGGCGGCAATGACGAAATCGGCAGTCAGGAGAATTTCGAAACCCGCGCCGATGGCATAACCGTTGATCGCGCAGATGACAGGCTTCTCCAATCCGGGCAATTCGGAAAAGCCATAGATTCCACCCTGACCATAGTCGGCGATATACCCATCTCCGCCGGTCGAAGCCGCTTCGTTCAGATCCCAGCCGGCGGAAAAAAACTTCTCGCCCCCACCGGTAAAAATAGCAACGCGCAGATCCGGGTCGTCTCGAAACATGGCGAAGACATCGCCGAGCTTTCGGCTGGTTGGCTGGTCGATGGCATTGGCCTTTGGCCGGTCGAGCGTGATCTCCAATATCTGACCGTTGCGAACGGCCTTCACCTCGTCAGTCATCAAGCTCTCCTGTTGCGTATCAGGGCATCGACGGCGATTGCATCATCCGCTGTGACGATGAGTGGGTTGATGTCGAGCTCCTCAAGTTTCCCTGCCTGTTCGAGCGCATAGTTGCCAATCTGCCATGTGGCCTCGACAGCGGCTTCGATATTGGCTTTTGGCCTGCCGCGAAAGCCGGTCAGGAGGGGGGCGGAGCGCAGGGAAAGAAGCGCCTCGCGGATTTCATCGCGGCTCGCAGGTAAGAGCAGCGAACGTGTATCGTTCCAAAGCTCAACCATCACGCCGCCCGCGCCAATGGTCAGATAAAGCCCGAATTGCGGGTCGCGCGCGATGCCGATAATCAGTTCAGCTACACCGCCCTGAACCATTTTCTCGACCAGAAAATCGCATTTCAAAGCAGTAAGCGAAAGAGCGGCAGCGCGTACTGCTTCGGCATTCGCCAAATTGAGGCACACCGCCGCCATTTCCGTTTTGTGGAGCAAGTTCTCACCAACACCCTTGAGAACGACGGGGTAACCCAGCTTTTCGGCAAGGGCGACAGCATCGTCGATAGTCGATACTACGCCGCCTGTTGGGGTTATCAGGCCGATTTCGCGCAAGGCGGATTTCGATGACCACTCGTCCATTGCGGTGGCTGCAGATGGCGACGCTGGCGCTTGGTCAGCCAGCATTGGAGATTGCGGTTTCGACCAGATTTCGCCAATCCAGGCAGCATTGGCTGCTGCCGCAAGCGCAGTTGCAAGCCCCATCATCGGGGCTATTCCTGCTGCTATCAGACGTTCGGCATGGGCTTCCGTCATGTTCTCCGGCAAACTGGCAACCAGCGCAAAGCGACCGCCTCCAGCTTTGTGCGCCGCTATCGCGGCTTCGAGCGATGTTTCGCAACCATTATCAACACAGCGGTCCCCACGGGGGAAGTCGAGCACCAGTATGGTCAGACCGAAATTGCCATCGAGCATGGCGCGATAGGTCTCAGTCAGCGACGGCCCGTTTCCCCATGTAAAGGTGTGATAGTCGAGGGGGTTCGAGATGGTAACCATCTCGGGCAGGGTGGCGCGAAGCCTGTTTGCCTCGTGCGGCGCCAGCGGTCTGAGATCGAGACCCGCGGCGTTTGCGAGATCGCCGACGAGTGAGGCTTCGCCGCCGGAACAGCTCATAGAGCCGAGACTGTTGTCCGGTGAGGGGCCAAGCACATGCAGAAGCTTCAGCGTTTCGATAAATTCGTCGAGCGTTCCAACACGGACGACGCCACACCGCGCAAAGAAAGCGTCGGCAAGCGTGTCGGCTCCAGCTAGCGATGCCGTGTGTGAAAGGGTCATCGCCTGTGCAGCGACGGAAGTTCCGACCTTGATGGCAACAACGGGCTTTTTCATCTCACGCGCTCTGGCGAAGACACGTTCCAACCGTGAAATATTGTCGAAGCCTTCTATATGCAAACCGAGAACAGTAACCCGCGGGTCTTCGAGCGCGGCTTCCGCCAATTCGGAAAGACCGGTCTGTGCCTGATTTCCGGCTGTCAGCACATAGGCAATGGGAAGACCTCGGCGCTGCATCGTAAGATTGATAGCTATGTTTGACGATTGAACGACGATGGCGGCGCCGCTTTCCACCCTCTTGCCGCCATGCTGGTCAGGCCAGAGCAGCGCTCCATCAAGGTAGTTGATGAAGCCGTAGCAGTTGGGGCCGAGGATCGGCATTTCGCCTGCTGAGGCCAGCAGGGCCTGATTGCGTTCGGCGCCGTCGGATACTTCGCTGAAGCCAGAGGCAAAGCACACTGCGCCGCCACTTCCCCGCGCTGAGAGCTGGCGAACAATATCGATTGTTCCGTCGCGGTTGACGCCGATGAAACTTACATCCGGTGCGCCGGGAAGGTCGGCGACAGATCGATAGCAGGGAATATCGTCGATAGTATCGCGGGTGGGGTGGACAGGCCAGAGTTCTCCCTCAAAGCCCATTTTACGGCATTGCCTGAGGACAGCCGTAGACCATCCTCCGCCAAAGATGGCGATGGAACGGGGACGCAAGACACGAGACAGGTTCTGTTTGCTCACGATCAGGCTCCGAGTGGGCGAAGGAGGTCGCGGGCGATGATATGGCGCTGGATCTCGCTTGTGCCGTCCCATATCCGCTCGACACGGGCATCACGCCAGAAGCGTTCCAGCGGGAGGTCGTCCATCAGGCCCATGCCTCCATGCACCTGGATAGCCCGATCAGTGACGCGAGCCAGCATTTCGGAGGCGTAGACTTTCGCCGAGGCGATCTCGCGGTTTGCCGGCAATCCCTGATCGAGACGCCAGGCCGCTGCCAGCGTCAGCCAGTCGGCTGCGTCGATTTCGGTGACGGAGTCGGCAAGCTGGAAGCCGACGCCCTGAAAGCGGCCGATAGGCTGGCCAAATTGCTTGCGCTGGGCGGCGTAGTCGACCATCAAGTCGAACACGCGGCGCGCGCGCCCCACCGCCATCGTCGCAACTGTTATGCGGGTCGCGTAAAGCCACTCATTCATGACCGCAAAGCCGCCATCGACCTCTCCGAGAACCTGCGCATCGGGAAGACGGCAGTCGTCGAATTCAAGGATCATGTTCTTGTAGCCGCGATGGCTGACGGATTTGTAACCCTCGCGGATGGTGAAGCCCGGTGTTCCACGATCCACCAGAAAGGTCGTGATTTTCTTCTTCGTTCCGGCGGAGGACTGTTCCTCGCCTGTCGCCATGAAGACAATGACGAAGTCGGCGTGCTCGGCGCCGGAAATGAAGTGCTTGGTGCCGTTCAGCACCCAATCGCCACCGTCGCGACGCGCACTGGCTTTCATACCGCGAATGTCGGAGCCGGCGTCGGGCTCGGTCATGGCAAGTGCATCCATCCTTTCGCCGCGCACCGCTGGCAGGAGGTAGCGCTCGATCTGCTCACCCTTGCAGGCCATCAGGATATTTTGCGGGCGTCCGAAAAAATGAGTGAGCGCCATCGACCCGCGCCCCAGCTCGCGTTCCACCAGCGCGAACTCAAGATGGGAAAGTCCGGGGCCACCCGCCGTTTCCGGGAAATTGCTGGCATAGAAACCAAGTTCGATGGTCTTCCGCTTGATTTCGTCGCCGATTTCCACCGGCACGTAACCAAGCCGCTCGACGGTCGTTTCATGCGGATAAATCTCGTTCTCGACAAAGCTTCGAACTGTCGAGACGATCATTTCCTGTTCTTCAGTCAGTCCGAAATGCATAGCGTTCCTCCCAGTCGCTTTGCCAGACCGTCCCGGCCTATGGCGTCGTTATTTCTATAAGTGCGGGCCCCTCGACAGCCTGGGCGCGGTGAAGCGCCCCGGCGAGTTGCGCAAGGTCGAGTGCACCTGGATGAAGCGCATCCTGATTGTCTTGATTAGTCAGGCGGATATGTTCCCCCGGTATGCCATAGGCCTGCGCGAGCTTGAGAAAATCGGGAGGTGTCGGGCGAACGCCCACGGGCTCGATATCCCGAGAAAGCATGTAATCTTCGATTTCCTGATAACCATGATTGTTCCAGACGACGAAAATCACCGGCGCTTTCTCGTCTGTGGCAGTGCCGAGAGTGCCGAGACAGAACTGGAAACCGCCGTCTCCCACCAGGCAGACCACCGGTGTGTCGGCCTGCGCAAGACTGGCGCCCACTGCGGCCGGAGGACCAAATCCGAGCGCGCCGTACCCCGTCGAAGCATTGAACCAGCTTCGTGCGCCATCGGCTTCGAAGAAAAGGTTGCCAGCATAGGCGAGCTGCGTGGAATCTCCGACTATGATACTGCCGGGCAGGGCATTCCGAATGGTGTCCAGAACTTCGGTCAAAGCCTGCATCTTGGGTGAAAGGAAGTCGTATGCCGCAGCTTTAGCCGCCGTTGCGCGCTCCTTTCCGTCCTCACGTGGTGCCTGAGGAAGAAGCTGCAGAACAGAAATGAGCTCTGCCGTTATTGGGGCGGCATCGCCCACGATCATCAGGCCCGCCGGGGCGCTGGTTGCCTCCGCATCCGGGTCGATGTCGATGCGGATCATGCGGGCAGGAGGTTCGAAACCTCCGTCTACATACATGTCGTAATCGGTCGGACCGAACTGGGTTCCTATCGCAATGACGAGATCGGCATCGGCGATCAGCTGGCGGATAGGCGGCAGGCTGGGGCTTGCCTGCACCGCGAGCGGATGACGGCCAAGCAAACCACGGGCGTTCGTTGTGGTCACGACCGGGGCGTCAAGCATCTGCGAAAGGACGAAAACGGCATCACCCGCCCGGTTGGCGCCTCCACCTGCGAGGATCAAAGGACGGCGAGCTTCGGCGCAAAGTGTTGCAGCGGCTTTGATTTTCTCGACATTGGAACCCACAGCCGTAGCGCTCGGAACTGCCGGGCACTTGCGCAAGTTTCCTTCAAACGGGGCTTCCATAAGGTCCGTCGGGATTTCAATATGGACAGGGCCCGGACGTCCGGATTTCATCCGGGCGAAGGCACGGCCAACTAGTTCTGCAAGATCGCCGGGCTGTTCCAGTCGTTCTGACGACAGGGCGATTGTTCGCATGGTCGCGGACTGGTCGGGAAGCTCGTGCAGGTGCCCCTTATATTGTCCAAGCGTGTGGCGCGCGTTGACGCCTGAGATGACGAGCATCGGTATGGAATCGGCTCGCGCCTGGGCCATCGGGGTTATCGCATTGGTAAGCCCCGGCCCCGTAATCAGCAGGCAGATACCCGGCTTGCCCGAAACCCGCGCATAGCCATCTGCCATGAAGCCCGCATCCTGTTCGTCGCGCGGGGTAACATGCCGGATGCTCGATCCGGCAAGGCCACGATAAAGTTCGGCTGTGTGCACGCCCGGAATGCCAAATACTGTATCGACATCGTATGCTTCCAGAAGGCGGATCAGCGCTTGCCCGACCGTTATTTTGCTGCTCATGAAACCAGACTTTCCGCTCTGTAGTTCAGGCTGCGGGCAAACCGGGCAATGCGGTCACAAGCCTCGATTATGCTGTCTTCAGGAACGGTGACGCTCATGCGGACCAGATTCTTCGCGACCTGGCCGAAAGACGTGCCGGGCATCGTCGAGACGTAGTGTTCTTCAAGCAGCCGGCTGGCGAATTCCTCACCATTGAGGCCAGTGCCGCCAATATCCAGCAGCACGAACATGCCCGCTTCCGGCATCAGGGGCTTGATACCCGCAACGCCTTGCAAACGCTCTACAATCAGCTCGGACCGCGCCTTGTACTGCGCGCGCATGATTGAGGCTGTCGGCAGATCATGTGTCAGCGCATAGGCTGCCATGTCGGCAATGAAAGGCTGTCCACCGAAGAGCATGGATTCGGAGAAAGGCAGCAATCTCTGGCAAAACTCCTCCGAACCCACAGCCCAGCCTGCACGAAAGCCGGGGGCTGCGTGTGACTTCGATATGGAGGAGACCACGATGGTGCGGTCCGCCATCTCCGGAAGATCGAGCGGCGACGCAAATGCGGCGCCGAAAGTAAGCTCTTCATAAACTTCATCGCACACGATCCAGAGATCGTTCTTGCGGCAGACTTCGCTGATCGCAGCAATTTCGGGTTTTGTGAGAACCGCTCCGGTCGGATTGTGCGGGTTGTTGAGAAGCAATACCCGGCAGCCGGGCGTGATTGCCGCTTCCAGTATTTCCGCTCGAAGATGAAAGCCATCTTCGGCCCGCAGTGGCACCGGGACGATATCGGCTCCCGGCGCTCGCACCACGCCTTCATAGGTTGCATAATAAGGATCGGGGACGAGAACCTTGTCGCCACTCTCGACCAATCCTGTCAAAACGGCATAAAGCGCTGTTTGGGTTCCAGGAAAATAGAGGACATTGTTGGTCGTGATGGCGCGGCCGGTGCGCTTTGAATATTTTGCCGCCAGCGCCGCCAGCACCGCCGGTTCGCCGCGACCGTTGGAATAGCGGGTGCGTCCGGCGCGCATGGCGTTATTGCACGCTTCGAGCAGCGAGGAATCCGGGGCAACGTCGGGTTCGCCGATCGTAAATTCTATGACGGGATGGCCAAGCGCGCGCAGTTCCCTGCCTCGTGCATGGACCCGCCATTTGTCCGAACCCAATCCTGAGAGTCTATCGGTGATGGAGGCGTAATGCATGTCAATCTCTCGGAAGTGGTGGCGCAGCGGGAAGCTCAATGCCGAGAAGAGCGCCGATTGAGCTTAGTCCGATGCCAATTTGGGTGGTTTCGTCGATTTCAGCCGCGCTGAGACAGCCTTCGATCCAAAGGCCGTCAATCAGGGCGTTGACTGCGATGGCAAGGTTTCGGCACGATTGCGGGGCCGGTTCCCGGCCTTCTGCCGACAACACCTCGGCAATCAAGGTCTCGGTCGCCCGCCGGAAAGCGAGATAGCCTTCGCGATGTTCGTGCTCCAGATCCGGATCAAGATGAACCTGGCTGACGAAAGTCGCCCAGAGCGAGAGCATCCGCGGATCGGCCACAGCTCCGCCGAGGCTGGCTGCGATGAACCGCGTCAGCCGGTCGTGGGGCGTGCCGCCATCCGATTCCAGAACGCTAAGCGCGGGCAGGGTCATCATTTCGATCATGCGCTGGTAGGCGGCGGCGATGAGATTGGCCTTCGATGCGAAATGATGGCGGATCAGGCCATTGCTGACGCCTGCACGCGCCGCAACGGCACGAACCGTTGTCGCCTGTATTCCGAGATCGGCAATGCAGTCGAGCGTAGCCTCTATCATGTCCGTGCGACGATCGAAGTCCGGCGCACGTCGAAACGATGCGGTCATCCTCTCCTCCCTCGATGTCTGACTATGCACTTGCGCAATACTTATTCAAGTGTATAGTCGACGTCAAGGGAACGGTTGGCCGCTTGTCGAGAAGTCGAAAGAACTCCGAAGTGGCTGATAATAAAGCAATATCCAGGTGGCTTGCGACAAACCGCAAGGGTGTCGGGCCAAGGGAGGTTTGTGCCGCATGAGCCAAGGCGAAGAGGCGATCTCCGTCGTCGACCTTCACAAGCGTTTCGGTGATCTCGAGGTGCTTAAAGGCGTTTCACTCAGGGCGCGCGAGGGCGATGTCATCGCCATTATTGGCGGATCAGGCTCCGGTAAATCGACATTTCTTCGCTGCATCAACATGCTGGAACTGCCAACATCGGGGGCGGTCACCATCCACGGTGAAACCATTGCCATGCGAAACGCCGGCAATGGCGGCCAGATACCCGCGGACCGAAGGCAGATCGAGCGTATTCGCACGCGGCTTGGAATGGTCTTCCAGAGCTTCAATCTCTGGCAGCACATGACCGTTCTGGAGAATGTGATCGAAGCGCCTGTGCATGTGCTGGGCGTGCCCAAGGCCGAAGCGACAGAGCGGGCCGAAGCGCTTCTAAGGCGCGTCGGCCTTTACGAGAAGCGAGACGTCTATCCCGCTTTCATGTCCGGTGGCCAGCAGCAGCGTGCCGCGATTGCGCGGGCGCTGGCGATAGAGCCATTAGTGATGCTTTTCGACGAGCCGACATCTGCGCTGGACCCTGAACTGGTCGGCGAGGTACTCACTGTTATCGGTGATCTGGCCAAGGAAAAACGCACGATGATCCTGGTTACGCACGAGATGAAGTTTGCGCGCAAGGTCGCCAATCATATCGTTTTTCTGCACAATGGCAGGATTGAGGAAGAGGGGCCTCCCGAAGAGGTCTTCGGGGCGCCCAAATCCGAGCGATTGAAGAAGTTTATCAGTTCAACACACTGAAATGGGAATGGGAGGAGTACCAATGAAGTGTCTTTTGGCTAGTCTGTGCGTGGGTGTAACATTTGCCGTTGCGGGAGTGGGGGCGGCAAGCGCCGAACAGGTGAAACTCGGTATCGCAGCAGAACCTTATCCCCCTTTCACGGAACCTGACGCCACGGGAAAATGGCACGGCTGGGAAATCGATTTTGCGGATGCAGTCTGCAAAGAAGCCAAGCTTGATTGCGTGATAACGCCGGTCGCCTGGGATGGCATCATCCCCGCACTCACCACCGGCAAGATCGACATGATCGTCGGCTCAATGTCGATGACGCCTGAACGTCTCAAGACCATCGATTTCTCTGACAAATATTATAATACACCGACGATCGTCATCGGCACCAAGGATCTCAAATTCGACGCGACGCCGGAGGGGCTGAAGGACAAGACGATTGGCGTGCAGGTTTCTACCATCCATCAGGCCTATGCGGTGAAGCATTTCGCGCCCGCCGGTGCCACGATCAAGGAATATCAGACGCAGGACGAAGCCAACAACGACCTCACCGCCGGGCGCATCGATGCCGTGCAGGCGGACTCTCTGGCTCTGCGGACGTTCCTTGCGACGGATAACGGCAAGGCATGCTGCGAGGAAAAAGGAACCGTCGCTCAGGATGTCGAGGTTCTGGGGCCGGGCGTGGGCATCGGATTGCGCAAGGGCGATACGGAACTCAAGGACAAGCTGAACGCCGCGATCAAGGCCATCCGCGCGAATGGAACCTACGATGCCTTCACCAAAAAATATTTCGATTTCGACATTTACGGCCAGTGAGTTTCCTGGCCAGCCGGTTTCTCTTCGGCTGGCCTCCCCGATTTCAGCATGAACGGAACTGCCCATGGATGCACCACTGATCAACTGGAGCCTGCTTGCTCTCAATCCGCCGGGATGGGGAGGGGTGCTTCTGCAGGGTTTCTGGCACACGCTGCAAATTGCCGTTGGCGGTTATTCGCTCGGTCTGTTGATCGGAATGTTCGGTGCGCTGGGCAAGCTCTATGGCGGTCCGATCATTCGCGACCTTCTGGAAGTGTATACGACAGTGGTCCGCGCCGTGCCGGAACTGGTGCTGATCCTTATCCTGTACTACGCAGGCACCGACCTGTTGAACCAGTTGCTTGCTCTGCTTGGGCAAGGCAAGGTCGATATCAGCGGACTTGCGGCAGGTATTTTCGTCATCGGTGTCGTGCAGGGCGCATATTCGACGGAAGTCCTGCGCGGTGCGATCAAAGCGATCGCGCCCGGCCAGATCGAGGCGGCGCGCGCATTCGGCATGCCCCCGTCCAAGATGCTCAGACGCATCACGATACCGGCCATGTTGCCCTTCGCCACCCCTGGCCTTGCCAATCTGTGGCTTATCTCAACCAAGGATACAGCCCTTCTGGCGGTTGTCGGCTTCAGCGAACTGACCCTGGTGACGAGACAGGCAGCGGGCACGACCAAGCATTATCTGCTGTTCTTCATGGCCGCTGGCGTGCTGTATCTCGGGCTTACCCTGATTTCGAACGTCTTCATCGGCATTGTCGAGCGGCGCGCGCGCCGTGGTTTCGCACGGATTGACTGAGATGAGCACATCTTCAGCAGTATTGGAAAACCGGATATCCGTCAGAAACTGGCTCGAACCGCACCGCCTTGCGCTGATTGTCATCGCGATAGCGCTGTTTGCCTCGGCGGTGGTGCTTGGCCGCTGGGACTGGCTGCCGCAATACCTGCCTCGTCTGGGTTCCGGCATCGTAGTAACTCTGTTCATGCTTTTCGGGTCTGCAATTCTGGGGTTTATGCTGGCTCTTCCCCTCGGATTGCTTCAGGTGACCGGCCCATGGTGGTTGAGCTGGCCAGCGAAGGCGTTCTGCACCGTCATCCGGGGGACGCCGTTGCTGTTGCAGCTGTGGCTGCTCTATTACGGCCTTGGGTCGCTGTTTCCCTCCATTCCCGGCATTCGCGGCTCGTTTATCTGGCCTTATCTGCGCGAGGCATGGCCATATGGACTTGCCGCGCTGACGATCTCCTTCGCGGCCTATGAGGGGGAGGTCATGCGCGGTGCGTTTGCTGGCGTGCCATCCGGCGAGCTGCAGGCCGGTCGTGCCTTCGGCATGTCACCCTGGAAAGTGTTTCGCCGTATCTGGCTGCCGCGCGCGATCCATCGCGCCCTGCCGACACTGAACGGCGAAACGGTCCTTCAATTGAAATCGACGCCGCTGGTGGCAACCATAACCGTTGTCGATGTCTACGGCGTCGTTTCGCGGGTGCGCCAGGAAACCTATCTCACTTATGAACCGCTTCTGCTGTTGGCCTTGATCTACATGATATTGACCGCAGGCCTGGTCCTGGTCTTCCGGCGTCTTGAGAACCGAATTCCGACAAGAGGTGCTTGAATGCGCGATTTTTCGACTGCTATTCGCAACAACCTTCCAGAGCTGACAGCGTTGCGGCATGACCTTCATGCTCACCCTGAACTGGGGCTCGAGGAGAAACGGACCTCCGAGATCATTGCGCGGCAGCTCGAGGCCCTGGGATACAAGGTCACGCGAGGACTTGCAAAAACCGGGGTCATTGGGACTTTGACGAATGGATCGGGCCGGAAGTCGGTCGGCATTCGTGCCGATATCGACGCGCTTCCCATTCATGAGCAGACAAATCTGCCCTATTCCAGCAAATCCCCGGGTCTGATGCATGCCTGTGGACATGATGGCCATACGACGATGTTGCTCGGTGCTGCCAAGGCTCTGGCTGAACGGCGCAATTTCGACGGAACCATTCATCTGATTTTCCAGCCGGCGGAAGAGAATTTCGGCGGTGCCAAGATCATGATAGACGAAGGATTGTTCGACCGTTTTCCTTGTGATGCTGTTTTTGCCCTTCACAACGATCCCGGCATTCCCCTCGGCAAGTTTGCCTTCCGCGATGGGCCGATCATGGCGGCGGTCGATGAAGCATTTATCAGGGTGAACGGCTACGGCGGTCACGGCTCGGAACCGGAAAAAACCGCTGATCCGATAACCGCGGGCGCTTCGATTGTGATGGCCCTGCAGACCATCAAGTCCCGTAACGTGCCAGCGCTCGACCCGGCGGTTGTGACGGTTGCCGCATTCCATGGTGGTTCGGCCAGCAATATCATTCCATCGACGGCAGAAATCGTGGTCGGCATTCGCACTTTTTCGCCCACCATTCGCGATCAGATCGAGCAACGCATCAAACGTGTTGCAGCGCATCAGGCAGAGAGCTTCGGGCTAACTGCTGAAGTGGAGTATCTGTGCAGTTATGATGCGACGATCAACCATACCGCGGAAACTGATTTCGCGCGCTCACTGGCGGTGAACTCGTTTGGCGCAACGAACGTGATCGATCTGGAACGACCTTTCATGGGCAGCGAGGATTTTGCCTATATGCTCCGTGAGCGGCCCGGAACCTACTTCTTTGTGGGGGGCGGCAAGGGAGAAAACGATTTCCAGCTCCACCATCCGTCTTACGATTTCAACGATGATCTGATTCCCATCGGCGCGGCCTTCTGGACCGAGCTTGCTGAAGCCTATCTCAAACCCGAGTGATTTCCATGACTGCCGTTTATCAATTCAATGCAGCTATCGTCCGTACGCCGGGACGATCCGTCGTCAATGGTTTGCGCGCCGATGACAAGGGCAATCCGACCTACGAAGGTGTCAGGGAAGAACACGAAGCCTATGTGCAGGCGTTGCGAAACGCTGGTGTCGAGGTGACGGTTCTGCCGCCGATGGAGGATTTTCCGGATTCGATATTTGTAGAAGATCCGGCGCTGGTGTTCCACGAAGGCGCAGTTCTGCTGCGTCCCGGCGCACCATCGCGCATGGGTGAGACGGCTGAAATCGAACCGGTTCTGCGTTCGCTCTTTGAGAATGTCGTGTCGCTCCCTTCACCCGGTTTCGCCGATGGCGGTGATGTGCTGGTGACGCCCAAGGCGGTGATGATCGGCCTGTCGGCGCGTACCGACAAGAGTGGCGCCGAAGGGCTTCGGGCTGCACTGACGGCGCTCGGACGTGCCGCTGAGATTGTCGAGACGCCGAAGGGTGTACTGCACTTCAAGACCGACTGTTCGCTGTTGGACGAGGAGACGGTGCTTGCGACGCACAGGCTGGCGGGCTCGGGCTTCTTTCGAGGCATGCGTGAAATTGTGACGCCGGAGGGTGAAGAGGCAGCCGCCAATGCGCTTCGGGTCAACGATGTCGTTTTCGTCGGCGCGGACTATCCCCGCACGATCGATAAGCTTGATAAAGAGGGATATAAGGTTGTTGCCCTCAAGACAGGTGAAATTGGACGGATCGATGCAGGCTTGTCATGCATGTCGCTCAGGTGGCGGCGATAATTAGAAACAGATTTTACAATGGATCGGCGCGGTAATTCCGCGCCGATTTTCGTTTGATGTTGCTCAGGCCCGACGCCTTAATGGTGACGCGCTCAACGCACGAGGGAACGTTTGAAGCGAGCTTCGAGCTTCGCCTGGCCATATTCCAGCACGACGGACAGTGCCCAGTAGATCATTGATGCCGTGATGAGCATCTCGATATGCCGGAACTCGGTTTGGCCCTGTGTGCGGGCAAGATACATAAGCTCCCATACGCCGATGACAGAGACCAGCGACGAGTCTTTGAGCATCGCGATGAACTGGTTGCCCGTTGGCGGAATGATGATGCGCATCGCCTGCGGAAGAATGACCAGCCACATCGTTTGCGACGGTCCCAGACCCAGAGCGGCGGCACCTTCCTGCTGTCCGCGCGGGATGCTTTCGATGCCCGCACGAAAGATTTCCGTCATATAAGCGCCGTAACACAGCGAAAGCGCCAGAATACCGGCGGGGATCGGCCCAATGACATATCCCACCTGCGGCAAGCCGAGGTAAATAATGTAAATCTGCATCAGCAAGGGCAGGCCGCGGAAGAGCGAGGTGTAGAACGTCGCCAGACCATAGACCAGACCGTTCTTGGAGAGTTTGGCCACAGCGCCGATCAGCGCCAGAACGGTTGCGAAGAAGATGGAAGCGGTGGAAATGTAAAGCGTCGTGACGACGCCCTGACTGATGAGAAATCCGATTTTTTTGGCGATGAATTCAAACGAGAGATTGAATGAATAGAAGAAGACCATCAGCAGCAGGAACAGTTCCAGCCATATGGCTATAATCTGCACCCAACGTGGAAATAGTCTCAAAAAGCTCCAATTGGCGAAGATCAGGAGGCTAAGCAGAACGGAGGAAAGCAACGTCGCCTTGGTGAAACCCGCCTTCGCGACTTTGGGGTCGATCCCCAGCCAGTTTGTTATGCCCGAGAATCGGACATTCATGAAACAGAAGAGCGCTGTCAGGATAACAAAAAACGCTACCTGAACAGTTCGTTTAGCGGCCTCAGGCCGTGTCAGAAAAAACCTCCCGAGCATGTTCTCTCCCCTGTCAGCCTGCTTTTCGCTCGGCAAGCCAATCCTGCATCTGCAATTTCCAATAGGTCAACTGGGCGGCTGCGAGACCTGCGGCACCTCCCGCCCAGACCAGCCCGAATTTCTCGAAGAGCTTGTAGCGGTCACTTTGTCCGCAAATGGCTTCGGCGACGACCTTGCCGCCGATTGCGGTCGTGTTGAGCCCATGTCCGCCAAATGCCGTGCAGTACCAGGTGGCCCGATCGAGCTGGCCGATCTGGGGCATGAGATGTCTTGCGTAAGACATCAGGCCCGACCATGCGAGTTCCGTCTTCAGCGAAGCGAGCTGAGGGTAGGTCCCCACCATTTCGTTGCGCAGTTCCCGCACGACACCGGGCGTATCGGCTGCTCTTGTCGTGATGCGTCCGCCCCACAATAGTCTGCGGCCGCCATCAATCACGCGGTAATAGTCGCCCGCCCGGCGATTATCCCCAATCGCTGCGGTTGTGCGGATTGCTGATGCGATGAGTTCGGGCGCTTCTTCGCTGACCATCACATAAGTCGCGATGGGCAGATAGGCCCGCTTGATCTGACCAACCAGTCCATCGGTATAGCCTCCGGTGGTGATCAGAACTGCACCTGCCTTAACTTGCCCCTGTGCCGTTTTTATGAGCTTGCCATCTCTATCGTCGAGCAGCTGGACCACGCGGCTATGTTCGAATATCCGCCCGTCAAGCCGTTCGATCTCGCGACCGAGCGCCCGCAGATAATTCAGCGGGTGGATATGAAACGCATTGGGGTCTGTGACAGACTGGAAATAACGCTTGGAATTCAAAATATTGCGGGTTTCGGCTGTTGTATGAAATTCGAGCTTGTAGCCGTAGTCGCGGTAGAGTTCGTCGGCGTAGTGTTTCAGGCTGTCGCCATCGTCATACCGGCGAACGCTCATAATGCCGGGAGATAGCTGGGCTTCCTCGATGTTCAGCGAGGCAATGTTCTGGCGAACGAACTCGACGCCCTCGATCGACATTTCATGTAGCGTTCTGGCGACGGCATCGTTGGTGCGGGCGGCAATAGCATCACCGCCGGTCGCAAAACCGGGGCTGACAAATCCGCCATTGCGCCCGGACGCGCCGAAACCGATGCTTTCGGCTTCAAGAACAACAACTTTCTTGCCCGCGCGCGACATTTGCAAAGCAGCCGACAAACCGGCAAGCCCGCCGCCGATCACCGCGACGTCTGCTGTTATTTCACGCTCCAGCGTCGGACGTGCGAAGTCGTCCGCCTTGGTACGGCTGTAGTAAGTGACGGGATATGTCATCGTAACACCAAAATAAGGGTATCGGATGAGCCACCGCATGGATGGCTCATTTCAATATAGAAGCAGGGGACAGGTCAGTCGGCGCTGTAGTCCTTGCCGTACCACTTTGCGGTGAGCGTCCCGAGAGTGCCGTCGGACTTCATCTGCTTGATGATTTCGCCAATTTTGGCGGTCCAGTCAGGATCGTTCTTCTCGGCGATAACAACGAGCGGCTCGCGGAAAGCATAGTCGCCTTCAAGGATTTTTACAGGGTAGCCGTTCTTGATCGCGTTCTGGGCCGTCTGCTCCGGTGCGACAATCGCATCGATACGAACGCCATCACCCAGTCTCAGATCGTCGAACGGCAGCATGGAATCCGCGAAAGTGCGAATGTCGCCCGGTTCGAGCTTATATTCGATCGGGGGAAGGCCGGGCGCGTCGATCTCCAGCTGGTGACGCGCATAATCTTCCGAAGTGGTGGCGGTCTCGACGCCGATAACCTTGCCTTTGAGGTCTGCGACCGATTTCGCCTCGCTGTCCTTGTGCACGACATAGACATATGGGCTGTAATAATAAATGCCAGCAAAATCAATGACATTGGCGCGCGCCTTGGTCGGCGTGACCGATCCGACGCCTACGTCATAGCGCCCTTGCCAGCGTCCGCCGGTCAAGGTTGCCCAGTCCGGTGTCTCGAAGGATACCGCAACGCCGAGACGCTTGCCGATCTCGTTGGCCACGTCGACGTCAAAGCCTACGAGCTGGTTGGAATCATCGAGAAAGCTTTGAGGAGGCCAGCCTGCATTGGTTGCGACAACCATGGCTTTCTTTTCCATGACGCGATCCAGCGTCTCTCCCGCATGAGCCGCGAATCCCGTTGCCAGAATGGCGCCTGCGATACCCATTATTGTTATGATTTTTCTCATCTTATCGACCCCTCCACTGGTCTGACGCACGAGCATGGCATAAACACGCAAGCATCGGCTAGGCTGCTCGCGGAAACGAATTATGAAATTAGCGTATGATTATATGCTAATCGCGCAGGAGTCAGGTCAGGGCCGGACAAGTTCGGGGCCGTTCATATCCCACGGCCCCGAAGGCGAACTGTGCCGTGTGTCGGCGGCTACTGATTGCGGACGGCCATTGCCGTGACTTCAACCCGCATCTCCGGCGTTGCCAGCCCCGCAACGCCGACCGCGCAACGAACCGGAAAAGGTTTCTTGAAATAGCGCAGATAAACTTCGTTGAAGGCGGGGCGTTCGTTGATATCGGTCAGATAGATCGTCAGATGAATGACGTTCGCCAGGCTGCTGCCAGCCTTTTCAAGTGATGTTTTGAGGCTGTTCAGCGTGCATTCGCTTTGGGCGGTTATGTCGCCGGTTTCCATTGAGCCATCTGCCCGGATGGGAACATGGGTCGTTACAAGAAGATTGCCGATGCCTGCGACATCGGAAGAAATCTCGCTTTCGTCCGTATCCTCAAGAAAATAGGGCATTGCGTTGTTTGTCATGGTCATTCTCCAAGCAGGCTCATCTGAATTTGCGAAGCGCTTGTCGAATAAATCGCGCGTTAAAACAAGCCGCATGAACATCGTTCCCGCTCAAACCGAACGCCAAACGTTTCCAATGGCAACAGCTGAATGGCTCGAACGAGGTAGCAACATTGTGTATCCGCCATGCGGGCAACCTGTTGCGATGGGAAGCGGACAGGTCTAAGAAACAGGGTCGGAAGCGAGGAGGCTTCCACTCAACGACGACCGTTCTGGTCTGAAAGCTATCCATGACAGAAAAACATTCTCATCGCGGGCTCGTTGTCGCTGCGATCATGGCAAGCATGGCCATGATCGCCGTCGAGGCAACGATTGTGTCAACTGCAATGCCGCAGATCGCAGCGCAGCTGGGGCAGCTCAATCTGTATTCCTGGGTTTTCTCGTCGTTCCTGTTGAGCCAAACTGCAACGACGGTGGTGTTTGGCAAGCTGGCCGACATATACGGACGCAAGCCGGTGCTTGTTTTCGGCATTGCGCTGTTTCTTTCTGCGTCGGTATTGGCCGGTTTCTCCTGGTCGATGCCTTCGATGATTGTTTTCCGGTTATTGCAGGGCATCGGGGCGGGGGCCATCCAGCCAGCATCCATGACCGTGGTCGCGGATCTTTTTCCGGGCGCGCAGCGCAGCAAGGTGCAGGGATATCTTGCAAGCGTCTGGGCACTGTCAGCGGTTGTCGGCCCGCTGCTTGGCAGCCTGATCATTCATAATGTGAGCTGGGCCTGGGTGTTCTGGATCAACGTGCCGGTCGGCATCCTGGCGGCATCGGGTTTTCTTCTTTTCCTGCATGAAGAGAAGCGGACAAAGCCGGTTTCGGTCGATGTGCTGGGTGCGGCGCTTTTCGCCGTGTCCATCTCTTCCCTGATGATTGCGCTCACTCTTATCGAAAGTGCGGTCTCGCTCGAAGCGGTTCTGTCGTTCATTCTCTTTGGCTTGTCGCTGGTTGCCTTCATCTGGCAGGAGCGCCGTGCAAAGGAGCCGATGGTTGCGCCCGGCCTGTGGCTGAAGCGTCCGATCGCATTCTCCAATCTGGCGGTCTTTCTGGCCAGTATGTCGATCATGGGGCTGACGACATTCCTTCCGATGTATGTGCAGACGGTTCTTGATCGGTCTCCGGTGGTAGCGGGCTTTGCCTTGACCATGCTGCTGTTGGGCTGGCCATGCGGAGCAACGATTGCTTCGCGGCAGTTTACGCGTTTCGGACTGCGCCCCATCATGATTGCCGGGAGCATTTGCATTCCCATTGGAACATCTCTGCTCGTCATGCTCACCCCATCAAGCTCGGCCATTTTGGCCGGAGCCGGTTCTCTTGTCATGGGGTTCGGCATGGGGCTGCTTAATATCGGGGCGCTGATCTTGACGCAGGACAGCGTGAACTGGTCGGAGCGCGGCAGCGCCACGGCATCGAACGTATTCTCGCGCAATTTGGGCAGCACCCTTGGAGCGGCCATTCTGGGAGCGATTCTGGCCTACGGCCTCGCAAATGCCAACCACGGTGAAGCGATTACCTCGGACCAACTCCGGGATCTTCTGAACGGCGCGGAGATGTTGATTGATCGGCAGGAGCTTCGGCTGGCGCTTCAACAGGCGCTGCACGCAACGTTTGTTGCGATGATGCTTATCGCCGCGTTGATCGTACCGGCCTGCCTCTGTGTGCCGGGGGTTAAAAAGACATACGAAGAAAACGTGGTGACCTGAGCGCTCTCGAATTTTTGCAAGCAAAGGGCTTGGAGCGGTTCCTATTTGTACGGAATCACCGGAACCGCTCTAACGATTTGTTTGTCGCATTTTCAACGCATCGAAGCGGGATAAGAAATCAGTCCAGTGAACTGATTTCCCCGCGTAGACGTTTCACACTTTTGGCTCGAAAATGCTCCGGCTGATGATTGATTTCATGCCGGCTGAGCTTGCGCGGCTGCTGCAATCGCACCGGCGCACTTTGACGACGAAGAAAAAGCCTGAAAAGCAAAAATCCCGGACAAAGCCGGGATTTTGTTGCCTGTACTTAACGGAAAACTGGAGCGGGCGAAGGGATTCGAACCCTCGACCCCAACCTTGGCAAGGTTGTGCTCTACCCCTGAGCTACACCCGCTCGCGCCAGTAGTTTCCGTCAGGCAGGCGCTATATGAACCAACGCCCCGGAGATTGCAACAGGGAAATTGCAGGAAAATACAGTTTCAGTGAATTTAGCAGTCGGTTAAATCATAACTATCTGTAAATATTATCTTTTCCAGAGGTGTTTGTCAGGTTTTCGGCTGTGGTTTCTCCGCGAAACAGGAAAAATGCACCTCTGCGGATGGCGGAATCAGGCGCTTGCGGCGCGAGTCAGTTCGTAGCGTTTCGAACGATCAATCCAATTTGCGTTGCATGGTTTCTAAGCATGCAGCCATGGTCTATAAGCGCTGTTGCGTGTCGCCGAAACGTGAGGAGCGTGGTGACATGTCCAACATATCAGTGCCGAACAGAATGGGGTGGAAATCATGCCTTTGTCGCCGAGCGAGCTTCACGATTATCTTCAGAAACTTGGTATCGAAGTGAAAACGGTCGAACATCCTCCCTTGTTCACGGTCGCCGATTCCCAAAACCTGCGCGGTGAAATTCCCGGCGGTCATACGAAGAACCTCTTTTTGAAGGACAAGAAAGACAATTTCTTTCTGGTAACGGTGGAGGAAGATGCGGTTGTCGATCTGAAGTCGATCCATCAATTGATCGGCGCGGCAAGCCGCGTATCGTTCGGCAAGCCGGAGAAGCTGATGGAATATCTGGGCGTGATCCCCGGTTCGGTCACCGTATTCGGTGCGGTCAACGATACCGCGCATAATGTGCAGGTCGTTCTCGACGCCGATTTGATGAAACATGATGTCATCAACGGGCATCCGCTGACCAACGAAGCCACGACCTCTATCAAGCGCGACGATCTTGTCGCTTTTCTGAAGTCCACGGGACACGAACCGCGTATTCTGGCCGTTTCCGAGGGTGCGAAGGTGGATGCTTCGGTATAAACTGATTTTCGAAACCGGTTGCCTTTTCACACATGGCGAACAGCGATTGAAGTGAGGCGCGGGAGCGCTAGATTACAGCGCAAATTGCCTGATCAACCGTCTTGAATTTCGCCGTTGAAGATACGAACTGAAAGATCGACACCGGCTTGCATGCGGACTTTGCATGGGGCGGAAAATACGAAGGAATTTCTCATGACCAGCCAGAACAATCCTTATGCCGGCGCAGGCGGCCAGATGACGGCGAATGTCTCTTTCGGTTCGGCGCCAGCAGCCTCAGGGAGCACGGACCTTGTCAAGGACACGACGACGGCAGGCTTTCAGGCGGATGTGATCGCGGAATCCCGCAGGCAGCCGGTGCTTGTGGACTTCTGGGCGCCATGGTGCGGACCTTGCAAGCAGCTGACCCCGATCATCGAAAAAGCGGTTCGCGAGGCTGGCGGCGCCGTCAAGCTGGTCAAGATGAATATCGACGATCATCCGTCCATCGCTGGCCAGCTTGGCATTCAGTCCATTCCGGCGGTCATCGCTTTCGTCAATGGCCAGCCGGTCGATGGTTTCATGGGCGCGGTGCCGGAATCGAAGGTGAAGGAATTCATCGCCAAGATCGGCGGTCCGAGCGACGCGGAAACTGCGATTGCCGAGGCGGTCACAGCGGCGAACGAGCTGATGGAAGCCGGAGATTTCGTTCAGGCAGCGGAGATTTTCTCCTCCATTCTTCAGGCCGTGCCGGATAATGTCGATGCAGTCGTCGGACTTGCAACTTGCGTTCTGGAATCCGGCGATGCGGAAAAGGCGCGCGAAATTCTGGCTCAGGTTCCTGCCGACAAGCAGAATGCGCCTGCCGTTCGCGCACTGGAAGCGCGTCTCGCGCTCGCCGATCAGGTCAAGCTCATTGGCGATCCGATTGAGCTTGAAAAGCGAATTCAGGCCGATCCGAAGGATTATCAGGCCCGGTTCGACCTTGCGCAGGTGCGCAACGCGCAGGGGCGGCGTGAAGATGCAGCCAATGAGCTGCTTTTCATCATGAAGGCCAGCCGCGAGTGGAACGATGACGGTGCGCGCAAGCAGTTGCTCCAGTTCTTTGAGGCGTGGGGCAATGCCGATCCGGCGACGCTCGGTGCTCGGCGCAAGCTGTCGTCTCTTCTCTTTTCCTGATCGCATGCGGTCGGGATGTGACGGGTAAATTGCGTTTTCCCGTCACACAGAATCCAACTGTTAGAACCACCCCTGCGGTGGGCTCTAAAAGGAGGTTGCAATGCAGGTGGGCAATGCCCGTTATAGAACGGGCGCTGACATACCGGAAACCGTGCCGGTTTTTCCGTTGAAGGGGGCGCTGCTTCTGCCCGGTGGCCAGCTTCCGCTTAACATTTTCGAGCCGCGCTATCTGGCGATGGTGGAGAATGCCCTGGCAGGCAAACGCATCATTGGCCTGATCCAGCCGAAAATCGATGGCGACGACGACGAGACGATCGACGAACTGGATGAGAGCTTTCGTCCCCAGTTGAGCAATGTCGGTTGTCTCGGCCGCATCACGACCTTTGCCGAGACCGGCGATGGCCGCTTGCTGATTACCCTTCAGGGCATCTGCCGTTTTCGCGTGCGCGAGGAAGTCAACTGCCGCCAGCCGTACCGGCAATGCCGGATCATGCCGTTTCTGGCCGATCTGGAAGAAGCGCGGGATTCATCGGAAATCGACCGGGATGCCTTGCTGGGTGCATTCCGCGATTATCTGGAAGCGCACAATCTGGAAGCGGACTGGGACAGTATCGCGCGGGCGAACAACGAAACTCTCGTCAACGCGCTTTCCATCATGTCGCCATTCGGCCCGGCTGAAAAACAGGCGCTTCTGGAAGCCCCCGATCTGAAGACGCGTGCAGCGACCTTGATCGCCATCACGGAAATGGTATTGGCCAAGGTGAAGGACGACGATTTCGGTTCGCGTTTGCAATAGATTTCGGAAACAGGACAATGGAAGACAAGACGGATACCGGCAATATCGACGTGCGCCTGCTGGAACTGCTCGTTTGCCCACTCACCAAGGGGCCGCTGGAATATGATGCGGAACATGGCGAGCTGATCTCGCGCAAGGCAAAGCTTGCCTATCCGGTTCGCGGTGGCATCCCGATCATGCTGCCTTCCGAAGCGCGCAGCCTGACGGACTGACCGCAAGCGGGCTCATCGGTTGTGAATGCGCGAGACGCTGAGCAGCGCGTGCCGGATTGATGGTTATATAATTTCTGCACAAGCCCTCATCTTTTTCATAAGTTTCAGCCCTGCGCATTATTGCTTGTCGGACAACAGGGCTCTATAACCCTCGCGGAACTTGAAAAAGGCAGTAACGGAAGGCATCGCGCCGGTCGTTGATGCCGTGAATTCGAACGCAGATTTCCTGGCGAAACGGCTCTCCGTTTCGCGGAATATTCGAAATAAAACAGAGGCTTGGCATTATGGCATCCAGAAAACTCCTTCTCCTGCCCGGCGACGGCATCGGTCCAGAGGCGATGGCGGAAGTCCGCAAGATCATCGCTTTCCTCAATTCGGGACTCAATCTTGGTTTCGAAACCGAAGAAGGTCTGGTTGGCGGTTCTGCCTACGACGCGCATGGCCAGGCGATTTCCGATGCGGATATGGAGAAGGCGCTGGCTGCCGATGCCGTGCTTTTCGGTGCCGTTGGCGGTCCGAAGTGGGATAGCGTGCCTTATGAAGTGCGCCCGGAAGCCGGTCTTCTGCGTCTGCGCAAGGACATGCAGCTTTATGCAAACCTGCGCCCGGCCATCTGCTATCCGGCGCTGGCTCATTCTTCCTCGCTGAAGCCGGAAGTGATCGAGGGCCTCGACATCCTCATTCTGCGCGAGCTGACCGGCGGCGTCTATTTTGGCGAGCCGAAGGAAATCATCGATCTTGGCAACGGCCAGAAGCGTGGCATCGACACGCAGGTCTATGACACCTACGAAATCGAACGTATCGCCGATGTTGCCTTCGAGCTGGCGCGCACGCGCCGCAACAAGGTCACGTCGATGGAAAAGCGCAATGTGATGAAGTCGGGCGTCCTGTGGAACCAGGTCGTGACCGCGCGTCACAAGGAAAAGCACGCGGACGTGGAACTGGAGCATATGCTGGCCGACGCTGGCGGCATGCAGCTCGTGCGCTGGCCGAAGCAGTTCGACGTCATCGTGACCGACAATCTGTTCGGCGACATGCTGTCGGACGTTGCCGCGATGCTGACCGGCTCGCTCGGCATGTTGCCATCGGCTTCGCTCGGTGCGGTCGATTCCAAGACCGGCAAGCGCAAGGCGCTGTATGAGCCGGTTCACGGTTCCGCACCGGATATCGCCGGCAAGGGCGTCGCCAATCCGATTGCGATGATTGCCTCGCTTGCCATGTGCCTGCGTTATTCATTCAATCTCGTTGAAGAAGCCGACCGTCTGGAAGCAGCGATTGCTCAAGTGCTGGATGACGGTCTGCGCACCGCCGACATCTGGTCGGAAGGTACAACCAAGGTAGGCACTGTCGAAATGGGCGATGCCATCCTCGACAAGTTTTCGAAGCTCTCGGCTGAATAAGCACGACAAAATCACAAGAACGAAAGCCCGTATGCTACTCGCATGGCGGGCTTTTCTTTTTTGAATAAGTGCCCGATTTGAGGCTGTAAATTCATGGCGTGCTGCATAAGAATAGCGGCATGTTGTTCACGCTCCCTGACCAAGACAAACTTTACGATGCGCTTGTCGCCCGCGATGCCGCTTATGAGGGCAGGGCCTATGTCGGCGTAATCTCAACCGGAATTTTCTGCCGCCTGACCTGTCCGGCGCGCAAGCCCAAACAGGAAAACTGCCGCTTCTTTGCGTCGGTTGCCGAATGCATGGCCGATGGCTTCCGGCCCTGCAAGAGATGCCATCCCCTGCAACCGGCAGCGGAATCCGAACCTGCGGTGAAAATGCTTCTCGATGCGCTTGAATCCGATCCTGCGCGGCGCTGGAGCGAAGAGGATGTGGCCCGAATGGGGCTTGATCTATCGACTGTTCGCCGCAGTTTCCGCCGCCATTTTGGAATGACGTTTCTGGAAATGGCGCGGCAGGAGCGTCTGCGGCACGGATTTCAGGCGCTTGCCGATGGCGGACGTGTGATTGATGCGCAGATTGACGCGGGATTTGAATCTCCCGAAGCTTTCCGCAATGCCTTTGCGCGCATTCTTGGGCTTCCGCCTGGCAAATTGCGGGGCGATGGTTTGCTGCGTGCCGACTGGATCAGGACGCCGCTGGGCACGATGATCGCCATCTGTGATGCCCGAAACCTGCATCTTCTCGAATTCGTGGATCGCAAGGCGCTGCCCGCTGAACTGAAGAAGCTCCATGCCACCTGTCGCGGAAATCTGGGGATCGGTCGTTTTGAAACGCATGATCTGGTGGAAGGTCAGCTGAATGCCTTTTTCGAGGGCAATTCCCCGACGTTCGACCTGCCGTTGGTGCTGCACGGCAGTGCTTTTACGCAAGATGTCTGGCGTGCGCTTCAGAACATCCGGGCAGGGGACACGCGCAGCTATAGCGAGCTTGCGCAAGCTATCGACAAGCCGCTTGCCGTGCGTGCGGTTGCGCGGGCCAATGGCGCGAACCAGATCGCGATCATCATTCCCTGCCATCGTGTGATTGGCGCGGACGGGTCGCTGACGGGCTACGGCGGCGGTCTCTGGCGCAAGCAGAAGCTGATCGAGATCGAGGCGCAATATCGCCGATAGTGCACCATATGAATATGAAAACGCCGCCCCGGGAGGCGGCGTTTCGCATCGTTTTTTGCGGGATCAGTCGACCTTGTGCAGATCCACGCCCTTGGTTTCCTTGACGAAGATCATGCCGATCACAAAGGTGACGGAGGCGATGATGATCGGGTACCAGAGACCGTAATAGATGTCGCCCTTGGCGGCGCTGAGTGCGAACACGCCAGCCGGAAGCAGGCCGCCGAACCAGCCATTGCCGATGTGATATGGCAGCGACATGCCGGTGTAGCGAATGCGGGTCGGGAACATCTCGACGAGGATCGCGGCAATCGGGCCGTACACCATCGTCACATAGATGACGAGGATGGTCAGGATGGCGATTGTCAGGACCCAGTTCACCTGTGCAGGGTCGGCAACCATCTTGAATGCGCCAGCATTCGGGATGGTGTAGACGGCCTGCTCGGTGCTGACGCCAAGGCCGTCAGCTTCGGTCTGGGTCAGAAGCTTCTGCTTCACCAGATCGGCAGCCGGAACCATGGATTTGTCGCCGGCGCGAATGGCTTCGGCATTCAGCTGAAGCTCCGGATTGGCAGCGACGAATGCTTCGAGCTTGCTGTCCGGCACCTTCGCAGGGTCGCGAACGAGCGGGAAACCGGCTTTTTGCAAAGCAAGGTTTACGTCATGAGCCAATGCCGACTGCTTGGTCGCAGCATCTGCTCCGGCTTGAACAGCGTCGTAGGACGTGATCGTGCTGTCACCGATCGTGACGGTTGCAGCAGTGCCGGCCGCCGCCGTCTGGACGATTTCGTACGGCACCGAGGTCTTTGCGAGGAAGCTTGTTGCGACATCGCAAGACGTGGTGAATTTGGACGTGCCGGTGGCGTTGAACTGGAAGTTGCAATCGCCAGGCGCAGCCGTCACAGTTGCCTTGATGGTCTGCTCAGCCTGTGCCAGTGCCGGGTTGGCGGCATTGGTCAACGCCTTGAACAGCGGGAAGTAGGTCACAGCCGCAAGAAGCAGGCCTGCCATGATGATGGGCTTGCGCCCGATCTTGTCCGACAGCCAGCCAAAGAAGACGAAGCCGCTGGTGCCGATCAGGAGCGCGATGGCCACCATGATATTGGCCGACTGGTTTTCCACCTTCAAGACGTTCTGCAGGAAGAACAGCGCATAGAACTGGCCGCAATACCACACGACGGCCTGACCGGCGGTGAGGCCGAAAAGGGCGATGAGCGCGATCTTGGCATTCTTCCACTGGCCGAATGCTTCAGAAAGCGGAGCCTTGGAGGTTTTGCCTTCTTCTTTCATGCGCTTGAAAGCGGGCGACTCGCTCATCTGCATGCGAATCCAGACGGAAATGCCAAGCAGGATGATCGAGACGAGGAACGGAATGCGCCAGCCCCAGGCCGCGAAGGCTTCCTTGCTCATGGCTGACTGGATGCCGAGGATGATCAGCAGCGACAGGAACAGACCGAGCGTCGCAGTGGTCTGGATCCATGAGGTGAAGAAACCACGGCGATTGTTTGGCGCATGTTCCGCGACATAGGTTGCGGCACCGCCATATTCACCGCCGAGTGCGAGGCCCTGCAACATGCGCAGCGCGATCAGGATGATCGGGGCGAAAATGCCAAGCGTGGCGGAGCCGGGCAGGACACCCACGAGGAAAGTGGATGCGCCCATGATGACGATGGTAACAAGGAATGTGTATTTACGGCCGACGAGATCGCCGATGCGTCCGAAAACGAGCGCGCCGAACGGACGGACGAGAAAGCCTGCCGCGAAGGCGAGCAGAACGAAGATGTTTCGGGTTGCTTCCGGATATTCGTTGAAGAAAGCCGCGCCGATGAAGGCAGCGAGCGTTCCGTAGAGATAAAAGTCGTACCATTCGAAGACGGTACCAAGCGATGACGCAAAGATCACCTTGCGTTCTTCGCTCGTCATTTTCTGCGTGCCCACATCGGCACTTGACGAGACTGCCATTAATCTGTCCTCCCAAACAGAGCCCGTGACGGGCAAATGTAAGACGATCCTTCTTCACCGGGTAAATGAAGTTCGCCTGATGCGCCGGGAACAGTTCCTCTCAACTGTCCGGGCGCTCTCCTCACACTTGCATGATGAACCGAAAAAGGGGATTCGTGCAGTAGTCTTTAGTATGAGACAGAATTGACGGCTTGAAATACTGGAAGAAACAACAAAGCGTCGAAAAATACGCTCCTTGAAGCGTTGGAGAATTGACTCCATCTATAAACCGCGTAAAAGCAGTGGCGAACGAAGGAGAACCCGCGTGGATCGCGTCAACGTAGCGTCAGTTTCGCTTGGAACTGCCGGCATTCTTGCCGGGGCAGCGCGCATGCCTTCGATTTCCAAAACACTCACGGCCATTACCAAAACGACCACGAAAACGGTCTGATTCCCTTGGCCTGCTCGCCCTCTCCCCGGGTCTGGCCCGGGGGCGGAAGTCCCGCGTGGCCTGCGGGGTTCCGAATCTGGAAGCGGAGAGGGACAGGAGACGAAAAATGGGTTTCAAGGTTGCAGTTGTCGGCGCTACCGGAAATGTCGGGCGCGAAATGCTCAATATCCTCGAAGAACGCGGCTTCCCGGCTGACGAAGTTGTTGCGCTCGCATCGCGCCGCAGCCAGGGCACGGAAGTGTCCTATGGCGACCGGACGCTGAAGGTCAAGGCGCTCGACACGTATGATTTCTCCGATACCGACATCTGCCTGATGTCTGCCGGTGGCGAGATTTCCAAGGAATGGTCGCCGAAGATCGGCAAGCAGGGCTGCGTCGTCATCGATAATTCCTCGGCCTGGCGTTATGACTCGGAAGTGCCGCTGATTGTGCCGGAAGTGAACCCGGACGCAATTGAAGGCTTCCGCAAGAAGAACATCATTGCCAATCCGAATTGCTCGACCGCCCAGCTCGTCGTGGCTTTGAAGCCGCTGCACGATGTCGCCAAGATCAAGCGCGTCGTCGTGTCGACCTACCAGTCGGTCTCGGGCGCTGGCAAGGAAGGCATGGATGAGCTGTTCGAACAGTCACGCGCTGTTTTCGTGGCCGATCCGGTCACTGCGAAGAAGTTCACCAAGCGCATTGCGTTCAACGTGATCCCGCATATCGATGTGTTCATGGAAGACGGCTACACCAAGGAAGAATGGAAAATGGTGGCCGAAACCAAGAAGATGCTTGATCCGAAGATCAAGCTGACGGCAACGGCTGTTCGCGTTCCTGTCTTCATCGGCCATTCCGAAGCGGTCAATATCGAGTTCGAAAATCCGATTACGCCCGAAGAAGCACGCGAAATCCTGCGCGAAGCCCCAGGCTGCCAAGTTGTCGACAAGCACGAGAACGGCGGCTACATCACGCCTTATGAATCCGCCGGAGAAGACGCGACCTATATCAGCCGCATCCGCGAGGATATCACGGTCGAAAACGGTCTTGCCATGTGGGTTGTTTCCGACAATCTGCGTAAGGGTGCTGCTCTCAACACGATCCAGATTGCCGAACTGCTGGTCGCACGCGGCCTCATCAAGCCGAAAGCGCTTGCCGCCTGATCTGTTTTCTCAGTACTGAGATTGAAAAGCGCCGGTTTTCCGGCGCTTTTTGTTTGATGCAAGTGGCGGTCTAGTAGGCTTTGGGATAAGAAGTGATCGGGATGGGGAGGGCAATATGAGTTTGATACACAACGAACGAACCAAGTTGCTGGCGAACAATCTTGATCGCCTTTCCACGGGGTTTCTCGCTGTCGGGGTTTTGGGCAACACCTTCAATTTCACGCCGGGGAGCGGATTGTTTGTGTCGTTTCTCAGCGTTGCGGCTTGGATTTTGCCGGCGATTGGCTTACATTTAGCGGCAAGGCGTGTTCTAGGGAGACTAAAGCCATGACGTCTGAAGTGTTCTTCTGGTATGTTTTCCCGTTGATCGTAGCGGCCGCTGCTTTTGGCTGGCTTTGGTACGACAAGCATTATAACGACCATTATCGCTGATCTGGCATAGCCTTATCAGAAGTCCGAGCGCCGGTTTTCCGGCGCTTTTTTGTTAGCGGTTGAGACTGTCGGCGAGATTGCCGCGTATGTTGAGCAAGCGCGTGCGCAAATCCTGCAACTCATCGACAGGCTGACCAAGCGCGCAGAACACCTGCTCGGGAATGTTCTCAGCCTCCTTGCGCAATTCCCGGCCCTCGTCGGTCAGTGTAATGCGCACTTGCCGCTCGTCGCGGGGATCGCGCCGCCGTGCAATGCGTCCGGCAGCTTCAAGCCGTTTCAGCAACGGGGTCAGGGTTCCTGAATCCAGATTGAGTTTTGCGCCGATTTCCGAGACGGTCCGATCATCTTGTTCCCACAGCACGATCATCACCAGAAACTGCGGATAGGTGAGGTCAAGTTTGTTGAGGATGGGCTGATAGGCGCGCGACAGCGCATTCGCGGTCGAATAGATCGCAAAGCAGACCATGTTGGATAGGTCGAGACTGGATTCCTGTTCGTCGCGCTTCATCGGGATAACTCCTTGGGAAATATATACATCAAGTGCAATCCAATTGTGCATCATATAATCGTGATATTATATTTTACAAAATTAGATTGCGCACAATTTAATAATCTGCAAGCTTGGTTGCGAAGACAAGCCAAAGGAGAAACCCAATGCCAATTCTGTATACCACCCAGTCCACAGCAACCGGCGGCCGTACCGGCAGCGCCAAAACCGCCGACGGACGGCTCAGCGTCGTTCTCGACACGCCGAAGGAACTCGGCGGCTCGGGCGGCGAGGGCACCAATCCCGAGCAGCTTTTCGCTTCCGGCTATGCGGCCTGCTTCCTCGGCGCGTTGAAGTTCGTTGCCGCAAAGGAAAAAGTTGCCATTTCAGCCGACAGCACGGTCACCGCGACGGTCGGTATCGGTCCGCGAGAAGATGGTACGGGATTCGGCCTCGATGTCGCGCTGCAAGTGGCCTTGCCGGGCGTAGACAAGGCAAAAGCAGAAGAGCTGGTTCAGGCAGCACACATTGTCTGCCCATATTCGCACGCAACACGCGGCAATATCGATGTTCGCCTGAGTGTGGCCTGACAGACATGGAAAGGCGCCTGATGAGGGCGCCTTTTATGATATTTTCCAAATTTTAGCAGGAAGCCATTTCGATGAACCCGGATATTCGCGAACTTCGCTCCACGTGTGAAAGAATGGAAGCGCGCTACCTTGCAAATCCAGTAATAAATGCCTCATACCACAGGCTTGCAGATCGCTTTGCCGCAGACCTCTCAGAAGAGCGAGACGTCTTGCTCAGCCGGTGCGCCGCGCTCATGGCGATCAAATTCTTGAGGGACGATGGAGCGCTTTAAATCGCTCCCGTAAACGGCAGACGACTACTCCGCCTGAGCTTCGATATTCTCCATGTCGTCGTCTGACAGGCCGAAATGATGACCGATCTCGTGAATCAGTACATGGGTGATGATATCGCCCAGCACTTCTTCATGTTCAGACCAGTAGTCGAGGATCGCGCGACGATAGAGCGTAATGCGGTTCGGGCCATCGCCGGTCTGAAGGCTGAAGCGTTCGCCGATGCCGCGACCTTCGAAGAGGCCGAGCAGGTCGAAAGGCGTTTCCAGCCCCATATCCTCAATGATCTGATCATCGGGAAAGTCGGCGATCTGGATGATGATGTCGCCGCACAGCGCACGAAACTCCTGCGGCAGATGCGCAAGAGCTTCAATCGCGATGGATTCAATTTCGTCGAGCGAGGGCGAGAGTCGTCCCGCCCAGTCACCGCTTTGATCTTCTCGGGCCATTCCAGCCAATCGTGTCCTATTCAATGTCTCAGGCCACCGGGCTCTTGCAGGCCATATATAATGCTTTCAGTCATCATGCCCAGGGGCGCTGTTCGGCGCGTTTAGCCTCGAATGCGTCAATGCTGCCAGCCTTTTCCATGGTCAGGCCGATATCGTCGAGACCGTTGAGCAGGCAATGGCGCTTGAAATCATCAAGGTCGAAGGAAATGGTGCCACCATCGGGGCCGTGAATTTCCTTGGCTTCCAGATCGATGGTGAGGGTTGCATTGGCGCCGCGCGAAGCGTCGTCCATCAGCTTGTCGAGGTCTTCCTGGGCGACCTTGATCGGCAGAATGCCGTTCTTGAAGCAGTTATTGTAGAAGATATCGGCGAACGAGGTCGAGATCACGCAGCGGATGCCGAAATCGAGCAAGGCCCAAGGCGCATGCTCGCGCGAGGAGCCGCAGCCGAAATTGTCGCCTGCAACGAGGATCTGCGCGTTGCGGTAGCCCGGCTTGTTCAGGACGAAATCCGGGTTCTCCGTGCCGTCTTCGTTGAAGCGCATTTCGGCGAAAAGACCCTTGCTCAGACCCGTGCGCTTGATCGTCTTCAGGTAATCCTTCGGAATGATCATATCCGTGTCGATATTGACGATCGGCAGGGGGGCAGCGACGCCTGTGAGCTTGGTGAACTTATCCATGTCCTGAACCTGTCGGTTGGGAATTTGCAATTTGCAAACTGGTTTACATCAGCTTGACCGAGAGTCAACGTTTGAGGCCGAAACTGCCCAATAGGTCGCAACTCCCGACCCGCCTTGCGAATTATCCGGCGCGCTTGCAAACGCGCCGGATCGTTCGACTGTCGGGTTATGCGCATAATCCTGTCTGTAAACGGCGTCAAGTTTTACGGATCATGCGTATGCGAGGCATTTTGAGTAATTATGCAACATTCAGCGCGACGCCGCCGCTCTCGCTGCCGGTCAGGCGGCGGGATTTGCCGTCGGTGCCGACGACGATCGTATAACGCCCCCGCCGCATTGAGAGGTTTGGCGACATAGCCACATCGATGGCAGGATCGAACCGCAAGGTGATACGCCACAATTCAGGCTTGATCGTTTCCTCGACTGCGATGATGCGGGCATCGAACGGCGTGGTGTGAAACATGCCGGTGATGCGCTGTCCGACGCGGTAGGGCGCGGTTTCGTCCGAAACGAAAGCGGGTTCCGCCTTGCTGCCATTGGCGGCAAGCGTGTTCCAGTCGCGTGTGCCGGACTGGCGTGCCACAAGGTCAAGCGCCTTGCCGTGGCTGATGGTGATGCCTTCCTCGCTCAGTGCCTGCCGCAGACGGCGGGCCTGATGCTTGAAGTCAACGTTATTGGTCCCAGCAATGATAGCTGTGGTCATTGTTTTCGCTCCTGGTTGTGAGCGGCGTTTTCATGAACGGGTGCCCGCATTGCCGTTTCTGCCGTCACCGGAACAGGAACGAGAAGTCAGAATGCTTTACCATGGCTTGGAAGCTGCGGGCGGCAGGTGCATTCAACCGAAGGCCGGAAAATAGGCGTGTCGACGCAGGATTTCAAGGCCCTGTCCGCAGGCGCTGTCTGTGCTTGCGCTGCCCGGCGGTTCAGTGCACAAATCGGGACATGAAAACCATTGCTCGTCCTCGCCGTTCCGTCCTGTTCGTTCCTGCCGTCAATGCACGGGCATTGGAAAAGTCGCTGACGCTTGCCGCCGATTGCGTGATCTATGATCTGGAAGATTCCGTTGCGCCGGAGGCAAAGGTTTTGGCGCGTGACGCGCTGTCGGCGCATTTTGCAAGCCATCCGAAGGCAGGTTTCGAACGCATCGTGCGGGTGAATACGGCGGAAACGCCATGGGGCAGGGACGATGTTGCGGCTGCGGCGAAGATGGGCGCGGATGCGATCCTTCTGCCCAAGGTCGAACGTCCGCAGGATATCATCGACGCGGCCAACCGGCTTGATCGTCACGATGCCGATCCCGCAGTTGGCGTCTGGGCGATGATCGAGACGGCAAGAGGCATTCTCAATGCCGACGAAATTGCGGTTCTCGGCCACCGTTCGGCGGTGCGGCTTGCCTGCTTTGTCGTCGGGCCAAACGATATTGCGCGGGAAACGGGCGTGCGTCCGCAACCGGGGCGACCCTATCTGATCCCCTGGCTGATGCAGATCATTCTTGCGGCGCGCGCCGGAGGGATCACCGTTCTCGATGGTGTTTATAATGATTTTCGCGACAGCGTTGGCTTCGAGGCGGAATGCGCGCAAGGTGCCGCCATGGGGTTCGACGGCAAGACGTTGATTCATCCCGGCCAGATCGAAGCGGCCAATCGCGCATTCTCGCCAACGGAAAGCGAATTGGCCTATGCCCGCGCCGTTGTTGATATTTTCGCCCAGCCCGAAAATGCCGACAAGGGCGTCGTTTCGCTTGATGGGCAAATGGTCGAAAGACTGCATCTCGAAATGGCCGAGCGTTTGCTCGCCAAGGCGGGCGCAAAGTTATAACAGAGGAAGTACCAGCATGAAGTTATATCGTTTCATTACAGGCCCGGACGATTCCGCATTCTGCCATCGCGTCACGGCGGCCCTCAACAAGGGCTGGCAGCTCTATGGCTCGCCGACCTATGCCTTCAACGCCGCCACCGGCGTCATGCATTGCGGCCAGCCGGTGGTGAAGGAAGTCGACGGCGTTGACTACACGCCAGACATCAAGCTCGGCGAATACTGATGGCCGTGCGCCGCATCGTCACCAATATCGCCGCCGGTGATCCGGCGGCGGCAAAGCGCTTCTATGGCGACTTGCTGGGCCTCGATGTGGCGATGGATTTCGGCTGGATCGTCACCTATGCCACCGATGCTGAGGCGCGGGTACAGGTGAGCATCATGAGCGAAGGTGGGGCGGGCACGCCGGTGCCCGATCTTTCAATAGAGGTCGATGACGTCGACGCCATGCTGGAACGCACCATCGCGCTGGGTTTCCCCGTCGAATACGGTCCGGCGGAAGAGGAATGGGGCGTACGCCGTTTCTTCACGCGTGACCCTTATGGGCGGCTCGTGAATATCCTGACCCACAAGAGTTGAAAAAGGCCGGTTTCCCGGCCTTTTTCCTTGTTCAGTTCAGTCCGCGCTTTTCGATCATCGCGTCCGGTGTCGGCATCTTGCCGCGGAATGCCTTGTAAAGCTCTTCCGGGTCGCGACTGCCGCCGGCGGCATAGATATGCTGCTTCAGTTTCGCTGCCAGTTCCGGGTTGAAGGCATCGCCGGTTTCCTCGAATGCGGAAAACGCGTCTGCGTCCAGCACCTCCGACCACATATAGGAATAGTACCCTGCGGAATAACCGTCGCCCGAGAATACGTGGGTGAAGTGCGGCGTGCGATGACGCATGATGATTGCATCGGGCATGGAGAGCTTTTCCAGCGTCTTTACCTCGAAAGCGAGCGGATCAGCGATCTTTTCCGTGCCGGTGTGGAATGCCATGTCCACGAGCGCCGAAGAGGTGAACTCGACCGTGTTGAACCCCGAATTGAAGGTGCGGGCGGCCAATACCTTGTCCAACAGCGCCTTCGGCATGGCTTCTCCAGTGCGATAATGCACGGCGTATTTTTCGAGAACCGCAGGGACTGTGAGCCAGTGTTCATAAAGCTGCGACGGCAGTTCCACGAAATCGCGGGAAACGGCGGTGCCGGCAACGGCAGGCCACGTCACGTCCGACAGAAGCCCATGCAGCGCATGGCCGAATTCGTGGAATAGCGTGCGTGCATCATCGAGCGAGAGCAGGGCTGGTTCACCGGCCTTTGGCTTGGCAAAATTCATCACATTGTAGATGATCGGCTTCTGCCCGCCATCAAGCTTGTGACTTGATTGCAGGGAACTCATCCACGCGCCCGAACGCTTCGATGTCCGCGCGAAATAATCGCCAAGGAACAGGCCGCGTTCGCTGCCATCGGCGTTGAGCACCTGAAACACGCGCACATCGGGGTGCCATGCGGCAATGCCTGTCTTCTCCTCGAAGCGGACGCCGAACAGTCGGCCTGCCACATCGAAAGCGGCTTCGATGATCTTTTCAAGCTGAAGATAAGGCTTCAGTTCCGCTTCATCGAAGGCGAAACGTTCGGCACGCAGCTTTTCCGTATAGAAGCGCCAGTCCCATGGCGCGACCTTGTGATTGCCGCCATCGGCCGCGATCAGACGCTCCAGCTCTACCTCTTCCTGGCGGGCTTTGGCGCGTGCCTTGTCCCAGACGGGTTCGAGAAGATCCATGACCGCCTTGGGCGTCTTGGCCATGGTGTCATCGAGCTTGTAGGCGGCAAAGTTGGCGTAACCGAGCAGCTGCGCCTTGCGCTCGCGCAGTTCCACCATTTCGCGCACGATTTCACGATTGTCGCTTTCACCGCCATTTTCACCGCGCTTCGCCCAGGCGTTGAACGCCTGTTCGCGCAAGCTTCGGTTCTGCGAGAATGACAGGAACGGCTCGACAATCGAGCGCGACAGCGTAACGGCCCATGCATCCGGCTTGCCGCGTTCGGCGGCAGCGCTCTGCATGGCGTTTTTCAGGAAGTCCGGCAGACCGGCGAGGTCAGCCTCATCGGTGATGAACAACGCCCAGCTCGATTCATCCTTCAGCACGTTCTGGCCGAAGCGGGCGCCAAGTCCGGCAAGCTTTTCATTGATGCCTGCGAGTTCCGTCTTGCCCGCTTCATCGAGCTTCGCACCCGAGCGGACGAAACCCTTCCACGTCTTTTCAAGAACGCGCTTGGTCTCAGTGTCGAGGTCCAGCATGTCGCGGTTTTCATAAAGCGCGTCAATGCGGGCGAAGAGTGCGGGGTCCATCATGATACGCGAATAATGACGCGACATTCTCGGCGCAATTTCGCGCTCCAGCGCCTGAATCGTGTTGTTGGTATGCGCACCCGCACGCAGCCAGAAAATGGAGGAAACGCGGTCGAGCGCCTTGCCCGTCAATTGCAGCGCCTTCAGCGTATTGTCGATGGTTGGCGCGTCGCTCGCCCCGGCGATGACTTCCACTTCGGCAAGGTCTTCCGCCAGCGCCACATCGAAGGCGGGTGCGAAATCCTCGTCCCTGAACGCGGTGAAATCCGGCAGGCCCAGTGGTCCGCTCCAGTCTGTCAGCGCGTGATTGTGGGCGGTTTTGTCGGACATGATGAAGCTCCGGTTGAGATGGCATCGATATGCAGCAAATTAATAAGTCGTGACCCTATGCGCCGCCTTGCTACCAAGCAAGAGGGAAACCGTGGGAGCTAACTTGCGGGAAAACCGTTCCACATCGTCCGGCAGGGCTTGACTTTATGGGCGGCCAAGCGCAAATCACGCTCGCAGCCGGAATTCAGCGGCAGCATTTTCAACCGGAGTTTTATTCTCTTATGCCAAGCGACAGTCACAGTCGATTGTTTCAGCCGTCAAGGCAGTTCGTGATCTGATCGCTTGCGGTCGGCTTGCACGGTCTGCCTTTGACGGCGGATCGACAGAAAGGCAAGCCCCATGACCGGCCTTAAGACCGACAACAACTTCTCCCCGGAAGTACTCAATGTTGCCGACCTTCCTGCTGCTGCCATCGCAAGCCGCATTGCGGATATGCGTACCGGCGACGCAGTGGAACTCGTTAACGAACTCGATGCCGATGATGCAGTCGCCGTCATCGCCCAGCTTTCGCACGAAGATGCTATCCGTCTGCTCGATCAGCCGGAACTGCACCGTGCTACCGAAATCATCGCCACGCTCCCGCCCGGCCTCGCAAGTCTTTTGCTCGATGGCATGTCTGCGGACCGTGCAACCGACGTTTTTCAGGAACTGGAAGACGATGACCGCGCACGCCTGTTTCCCATTCTCGCGCCTGAGACCAAGGTCGCGCTGAAAAAGCTGATGGGCTATCCGCCGAATACGGCGGGTTCGCTCATGACTATCGAATTCATCGCCGTGCCTTCCAACTGGAATGTCGGCCAGACGCTGGAACATATCCGCAAGGTCGAGCGCACCCGCGAAACGGTTTATGCGATTTATGTGATCGATCCGGTCAGCCGCGTTCTGCTTGGCGTGGTCAGCCTGCGCCGCCTTATCATCCGCGAGCCGGACGAGCCGATCCTGTCGATTGCCCGCGATGACGAACCGATCACGATTTCGCCGCTGGCAAGCCGTGAGGAAGTGGCCCGGCTTTTCCGCAAGCATGACCTTCTGGCCGTGCCTGTGGTTGACGAAAGCCGTCACATCATCGGCATCGTGACCGTCGATGACGTGCTGGACGCCATGACCGAAGAGGCCAGCGAGGACGCTTACCGTTTCGGCGGTATGGAAGCGCTGGACAAGCCCTATATGCGCATCGGTTTCGGCGAGATGCTGAAAAAACGCGCTGGCTGGCTCGGCATCCTTTTCCTTGGCGAAATGCTGACCGCGAGCGCGATGCAGCATTTCGAGCTGGAGCTTGAAAAGGCGCTGGTGCTGACATTGTTCATCCCGCTCATCATGTCTTCGGGCGGCAATTCCGGTTCGCAGGCAACGTCCCTGATTATTCGTGCGCTTGCCTTGCAGGAAATCAGGCTCAAGGACTGGTGGCGCGTCGCGCTTCGCGAATTGCCAACGGGTCTGGCGCTCGGAAGCTTCCTCGGCGTCATCGGCATCATACGCATCGCCATCTGGCAGACGCTCGGCATCTATGACTACGGCGAACACTGGATTCTTGTGGCCGCAACCGTCGGCATGGCGCTGGTCTGCATCGTGACATTCGGCTCGCTGACCGGGTCCATGTTGCCGTTCATATTGCAAAGGCTCGGCTTCGATCCGGCCAGCGCATCGGCGCCTTTCGTTGCCACGCTGGTCGATGTGACCGGTCTTGTGATCTATTTCAGCGTCGCGCTGGTGATTTTGTCGGGCACGCTTTTATAACGGCCCGAATGCTTTCGGTGACAAAAAACTGACAGATTAGCCGTGTAAAAACGTAATGAAATCCGGGTTTTTCGGGTTAATTGGGGGGCAGTTTCGTGCTGCCCCTTTCTAAAAGGCAAAAAAACCTGTAAGAGCGCCGCATTGTTTTTCCGCGCGGGTCTGTTGGCGCGGCTCCCAACTCATATAGAAGTGATCTCCATATGGAATTGCGTAATATCGCTATTATCGCACACGTCGATCATGGCAAAACCACTCTGGTTGACGAACTTTTGAAACAGGCTGGCTCGTTCCGCGAGAACCAGCGTGTTGGTGAACGCATGATGGACTCCGGCGACATCGAGCGTGAGCGCGGCATCACCATTCTGGCCAAGGCGACTTCGGTTGTCTGGAAGAACACCCGCATCAACATTGTCGACACGCCCGGCCACGCCGATTTCGGCGGCGAGGTGGAGCGTATCCTGTCGATGGTGGACGGCGCGATCGTGCTGGTCGACTCTGCTGAAGGCCCGATGCCGCAGACGAAATTCGTCGTCGGCAAGGCGCTGAAAGTTGGCCTGAAGCCCATCGTTGCGATCAACAAGATCGACCGTCCGGATGGCCGCCATGAAGAAGTCGTCAACGAAGTGTTCGACCTCTTCGCCAATCTCGATGCGACCGACGAACAGCTCGACTTCCCGATTCTCTACGGTTCGGGCCGCAATGGCTGGATGGCGCTGAACCCGGACGGTCCGAAGGACGAAGGTCTGGCCCCGCTGTTCGACCTCGTGCTGAAGCACGTTCCAGCACCGAAGGTCGCCGAAGGTCCGTTCCGCATGATCGGCACCATCCTTGAAGCCGATCCGTTCCTGGGCCGTATCATTACAGGCCGTATCCATTCGGGTTCGATCAAGCCGAACCAGGCCGTCAAGGTTCTCGGTCAGGATGGTTCGCTGCTGGAAAATGGCCGTATCTCGAAAATTCTCGCTTTCCGCGGCATCGAGCGTCAGCCGATTGAAGAAGCGCAGGCAGGCGACATCGTCGCTATTGCCGGTCTTTCCAAGGGCACTGTTGCCGACACGTTCTGCGATCCATCGGTCAATACGCCGCTGGAAGCCCAGCCGATTGATCCGCCGACGGTCACTATGTCCTTCATCGTCAACGACAGCCCTTATGCGGGCACCGAAGGCGACAAGGTGACGAGCCGCGTCATTCGCGACCGTCTGCTGAAGGAAGCCGAAGGCAATGTCGCGCTGAAGATCGAGGAATCGAACGAAAAGGATTCGTTCTTCGTGTCCGGTCGCGGTGAATTGCAGCTTGCGGTTCTGATCGAAAACATGCGCCGTGAAGGTTTTGAGCTTGGCGTTTCGCGTCCGCGCGTCGTCATGAAGGACGGCGAGAACGGCGAAAAGCTGGAGCCGATTGAGGAAGTCGTCATCGACGTCGATGAAGAATATTCCGGCACGGTCGTGCAGAAGATGTCTGAACGCAAGGCCGAAATGGTTGAGCTGCGTCCTTCGGGCGGCAATCGCGTGCGTCTGGTGTTCTATGCGCCGACCCGTGGCCTGATCGGCTATCAGTCGGAACTTCTGACCGATACGCGCGGCACGGCGATCATGAACCGCCTGTTCCACGATTATCAGCCATATAAGGGCGAAATCGCAGGCCGCAGCAATGGCGTTCTGATCTCCAACGATCAGGGTGAAGCAGTGGCCTACGCACTGTTCAACCTTGAAGATCGCGGCCCGATGATCATCGACGCAGGCGTCAAGGTCTATCAGGGCATGCTGATCGGCATTCACAGCCGCGACAACGATCTGGAAGTCAACGTCCTGAAGGGCAAGAAGCTCACCAACATCCGCGCCGCTGGCAAGGATGAAGCCGTGAAGCTGACCCCGCCGATCAAGATGACGCTGGAACGCGCCCTGTCGTGGATTCAGGACGACGAGCTGGTGGAAGTAACGCCGAAGTCTATCCGCCTTCGCAAGCTCTATCTGGATCCGAATGAGCGCAAGCGCTTTGAAAAGAGCAAGTCGAGCGCTGCATAAGCCCGACAGCGTAAAAGAAAACGGCGGTCCGAAAGGCCGCCGTTTTTGTTTGGAGAGTTTTACCGCTCGCCGCCCCTTGCCCTTCGAGACGCCGCCTGCGGCGGCTCCTCAGGATGAGGGGCTGGTGTTGCGTGAAGCGCTTACCGCTCGCCGCGCCGATAAGGCTGCATCAGCGCCTGCGGAACGCGGGCGCGGCGCGCCATGACGATCAACGCCACAATCGACATGATGTAAGGGATCATCAGGAAAAGCTGGTAGGGCACGGCCTTGCCGTAAACCGTCTGCAATCGAAGCTGGAACGCATCGAACAGCGCAAAGAGCAGGGCACCCAGAAGGGCGCGAGCCGGTTTCCATGAGGCGAAGACGACAAGCGCGATACAGACCCAGCCGCGTCCCTGCATCATGGTGGGGAAGAACGAATTGAACGCCGAAAGCGTCAGGAACGCGCCGCCCACGGCCATCAGCGCGCTGCCGAACATGATCGTGAAAATGCGCACGCGGATCGGGTTGATGCCCTGCGCTTCCGCCGCATGCGGGTTTTCGCCGGTCATGCGGATGGCAAGGCCGAGAGGCGTGCGGAACAGGACGTAACCGAGCAGAAGCGCCAGCGGAACGGCAATCCATGTCAATGCCGTCTGTGTGCCAAGCACCTGTCCGATGAACGGGACTTCCGCAAGCCAGGCCGGATTGAGCGGCTGGAAAGGCGTGATGGACGGCGGTGTTGAGGACAGCGGCACCAGAAGCCGAAACAGGAAATAGGAAAGGCTTGAAGCAAACAGCGTGATGCCCAGGCCCACAACGTGCTGCGACAGGCCGAGCGGTACGGTGAGCGCCGCATGAAGCAGGCCGAACAGCGCGCCGGAAGCTGCCGCAACCGCTACGCCGGTCCATAGGTCCGCGCCGTTGAACACGGTCAGCCAGCCGATCATTGCGCCGAAGGTCATGATGCCTTCGATGCCGAGATTGAGCACACCGGCGCGTTCGCAATAAAGCGCGCCGAGCGTGCCGAAAATCAACGGCGTTGCAATGCGCAGGACCGAAACCCACAGACCGGCGGAGAGAAGAATATCCATCAACTCGTTCATCGGGCGATCCTGTATTGTGTGAAGAACAGCGCAACCAGCATGGTCAGGAGCGACAGCGCGACGGTAACATCGGCGATAAAGCTCGGGATGCCGATGGCGCGGCTCATGCCGTCGGCGCCGACGAACATGGCGGCAGCAAAAAGCGCGGAGAAGATCGCGCCGATGGGGTTCAGATTGGCGAGCATCGCGACAATGATGCCCGAATAGCCGAAGCCGGGCGAAAGATCGGTCGTGACATAGCCCTTCACGCCCATGACCTGTATCGCGCCTGCAAGCCCGGCCAGCCCGCCGGAAATGCAGGCGACCTTTATCAGCGTTCTGGCCAGGGGCACACCGGCGAAGCGGGCAGCGGCAGGGTTGAGCCCCGCAGCCTTGGTTTCGAGCCCGAATACGGTTCGCTTCTGCACATAGGCGATGATGAGCGCCAGAGCGATGGCAATCGCGATGCCGATATGGAGTCGCATGCCGGACATGATCTTGGGCAGCACGGCGGCATCGGGAACGGGTTCGGATTGCGGCCAGCCGAAGGCAAGCGGATCTTTCATCGGCCCTTCGATCATCATCGAAACGATGAGCACGGCGACGAAATTCAAAAGCAGCGTCGTCACCACTTCATCGACGCCAAAGCGCAGGCGAAGCCCGAGCGGGATCAGAAGAAAAATCATGCCCGCTATCGCTCCGACGATCAGCAGAAGCGGTATGAGGATGGCGGCTGGAAGCTGCAACTGCGTGCCGCAGGCGACCACCGCCAGCGCGCCCATATAGAACTGGCCTTCTGCACCGATATTCCAGAGCTTCGAGCGGAAGGCGACGGCGGCGGCAAGGCCTGTCAGCATCAGGGGCGTTGCGCGGGTGAGCGTTTCGGTGATCGAAAGCTTGTTACCGAAAGCGCCAATGGCGATCTGCCGGAAGGCTTCCAGAACCGGCGCACCGGCGGCGGCGATCAGCAATCCGGCAAGCACGAAGGCGGTCAGGACGGCGATGATCGGTGCCGTTGCCACCAGAGCCATGGGCCGTGTTTCGCGTCGTTCAATACGCATCAGTTCAGCCCCTTGTTGCTATTATTCTGCCATTCGCCAGCCATCATCAGGCCCAATCGCTGCGCATTGGCTTCTTCCGCGTCGATGGGCGGGGAAAGACGGCCTTTAACAATCGCTTGAACCCGATCCGCCAAGCCAATGATTTCATCGAGATCTTCCGAAATCAGCAATACGGCAGCGCCCTTGGCACGGGCTTCCAGAATGCGGGCGTGGATGGCCGCGACGGCGCCTTCATCGAGGCCGCGCGTCGGCTGCGCGGCGATCAGGATGCGCGGAGCGGTTTCCAGATTACGGCCCAGAATTAGCTTTTGCATGTTGCCGCCGGAAAGCAGGCGAATGCGGCTGTCGGGCGTGCCGCCGCGCACATCGAAATCCTTGATGATGCGGTTGGTAAATTCCCGCGCTGCCGTGCGGTTGACCAGAAGTCCATTGGAAAACTGCGGATCGCGCACGCGCTCCAGCACCGCATTTTCCCATAGCGTCAGATCGCCGATTGCGCCTTCGGCATTGCGGTCTTCCGGGATGCGGCCAACACCCGCCGCCACAAACTGGCGAGGGTCGAATTTCGTGACCATCTGCCCGAACATTGCAAGCTCGCCGCTTGCCGGTTGGCTGAGGCCGGAAACGAGACGTCCAAGCGCTGCCTGACCGTTGCCCGACACGCCGATGATGCCAAGCGTTTCACCGGCGCGAACGTGGAAATGGAGGTCGGAAAGGCGGGGCGCTCCATCTTCAACGACCGTTACATTCTTTGCTTCCAGCAAGGTCTCGCCGGGTGTGGCCGCAGCGCGTGCAGGGCGCGAAACGCGACGGCCAACCATCAGTTCGGCGAGTTCTTCTTTCGAGGTTTCGGAAGCCTTGCGTTCGGCGACAAGCTTGCCGCCGCGCAGGACGACCACGCGGTCGGCTGCCGACATGACTTCATGCAGCTTGTGCGAAATGAAGATCAGCGACAGGCCCTGACGCGCCATCTCCTTGAGCGTCGCGAACAGGCTTTCCGCCTCCTGCGTGGTCAGAACGGCGGTTGGCTCATCGAGGATCAGTATGTCGGCGTTGTTATAGAGCGCTTTCAGAATTTCGACGCGCTGCTGCTCGCCCACCGACAGATCGCCCAGCCGCGCGTCGGGATCGACCTGCAAGCCGAAGCGCTTTGCAATCTGGGCGATTTTGGTGCGCGCAGGCCCGTGCGCGGATTTGAGCTTCCACAGGCTTTCGGTGCCGGTGATGATGTTTTCTAGCACGGTAAGATTGGGCGCCAGCGTGAAATGCTGGTGCACCATGCCCACGCCCGCATCGATTGCCGCGCGGGGCTTGCCCTGCGGGATTTCCGCGCCCTTGACGAAGACGCGGCCTTCATCCGGCACATAATGGCCGAACAGGATATTCATCAGCGTGGTCTTGCCTGCACCGTTTTCGCCAAGAAATGCAAGAATTTCGCCGCGTTCGAGTTTGAGCGAAATATCGTCATTGGCGGTCAACGGGCCAAAGCGCTTGGTGATATTTTGCAGTTCAAGGACGGTGGAGGTCATGGGAGAGGCCCGTACAGGAGGGCGCGCCGGTGCTGGAACGAGCGTTGAAGCACCGGCGCGGAGGCATGATTATTTCGGCTCTTCGGCGTTCAGCTTGAGCGTAAAGGTGCCGGATTTGATCTCGTTGCGGCGGGCTTCCATCTTCGCTTCCGCTTCCGCCGGTGCGATGCCCTTGACATAGATGATGTCGTTGCCGCCTTCTTTCATCATGCTGAAAGGCGTGTAGTCCTTGCCCGCAGGCTGTCCAGCCTTCACGTCCGCGATTGCTGCGTTAAGGATTGGCCCGAAGTTCCAGATTGCATTGGCAAAAACCGTATCGGGATAACGCGGCGTATAGTCGGTCAGCGAACCGATGGCCTTGATGCCGCGCTCCTTGGCGGCATCCGCCGTGCCGATGCGCTCGCCAAACAGAATGTCCGCGCCGGAATCGATTGCCGCAAGCCCGGCCTCGCGCGCCTTTGGCGGATCGAAGAAGGTGCCCATGAAGGAGGCAACGAATTTCGCGTCGGGCCGCGTTTCGCGCACGCCGTCCTGAAAGGCGTTGATCAGCATGTTGATTTCCGGGATCGGCACTGCGCCGACCGAGCCGAAGATGCCGGACTTGCTCATCGCGCCCGCCAGCATTCCGGTGAGATAGCCCGCTTCGAAATTCCAGGTGCCGAACACGCCGAAATTGTCGCCCTGCGGCTTGCCGGAGGAACCCATGACGAAAGCCGTCTGCGGATAGTCGCCCGCAACCTGACGCGCTTCACGTTCGACGGCGTAGGATTCGCCCACGATCAGCTTGATGCCCTGTTCGGCATATTCGCGCATGGCGCGGGGATAGTCGCTCGCCGAAACGCCTTCCGAAAAAACATAGTCGATCAGGCCAGCATCATTGGCCTGTTGCAGGGCGGCATGAAGGCGCGAGTTCCAGGCATTTTCAACCGGCGAGGCGTGGATGCCTGCGACTTTCAGCTTTTCATCGGCGGCGAAGGCGCGGGTGGTCATTGCCGTTGCACCAAGCGCTGCCGACATTGCAAGAAAATCGCGGCGCGTGAAGTTCGATGTCTTGATGATTTTGGTCATTTGGTCAGGGACCCCTCATGTGTGTTTTCGGCGCGCGGGTGCGCGCAGCCGGTTGCTTCGTTTCGACGTGCGTATGTCATGAGCAACGATTTCCATCATTGCCCAAACCGCCTTTAATTCAAGAAAATTCTAAAGCTGGCCGACTGGTGCGTAGTCAGCTCCATCAACCGAAGACGGGCGGCCTTCGAGGTTGAGTGCGCTTACACGCTGCGGGGTTTCGGCGATCACCTTGCCGCGCTTCACGACCTTGAGGCGGTTTGCCTTGAGCCGCAGCGCTTCGATGGGGTCGCGTGCTTGCAACACCACGAAATCCGCATTGCAGCCCTTGGCCAGACCGTAGCTTTCGAGGCCGAGCGCCTTGGCCGAGTTGACGGTCAGCGCGTCGAAAACCTGCCGCTTGCCTTCGATGGAAGTCATCTGCGCGACATGGATTGCCATGTGTCCCACTTCCAGCATGTCGCCGGAACCCATCGAATACCACGGGTCCATCACGCAGTCGTGGCCGAAGGCGACATTGATGCCCGCCGCCATCAGTTCCGGCACGCGGGTCATGCCGCGGCGCTTCGGATAGCTATCGGCGCGGCCCTGCAGCGTGATGTTGATAAGCGGGTTTGGAATGGCGTTCATCTTCGCTTCCGCGATCAGCGGAATGAGTTTCGAGACGTAATAATTGTCCATGGAGTGCATGGAGGTGAGATGCGAGCCAGAAACCCGGCCCTGCAGTCCGAAGCGCATGGTCTCGGCGGCCAGCGTTTCGACATGGCGCGACATCGGGTCGTCGCTCTCGTCGCAATGAATATCGACCGGCAGGCCGCGCTCGGCGGCGATGCGGCAGAGCGCTTCCAGCGAGGCTGCGCCATCGGCCATGGTGCGTTCGAAATGCGGAATGCCGCCGACGACATCGAGGCCCATGTCGAGCGAGCGGTTGACGAGATCGACCGCGCCCGGCGAACGGTAATAGCCGTCCTGCGGGAAGGCGACCAGTTGCAGGTCGATATAAGGCTTCACCTTCTCGCGCACCTCGATCATCGCTTCTGCGGTGAGAAGGCGCGGGTCGCTAACATCGACATGGCTGCGGATCGCCAGCAGGCCTTGGCTGACGGCCAGATCGCAATAGCGCAATGCGCGCTCGACCATGGCTTCGACGGTCAGCATCGGCTTCAGTTCACCCCAGAGCGCGATGCCTTCCAGAAGCGTGCCGGAGCGGTTGAGGCGCGGCAGGCCGAGCGACAGGGTCGCGTCCATATGGAAATGCGGATCGACGAAAGGCGGGGTTACGAGCCGGTCGGTTGCATCGATTTCCTGAGCCGCCTGATGCTCGCCCGTGGATGGGATAATGTCGGCAATCTTGCCGTCCTTGACCAGAATGTCCTGCTTCTCGCGACCGTCGGGGAGATTGGCGTTTCTCACGATCAAATCGAACATCGGCGGGACCTTTCATCTGGGTATGCAAGAACCGAGCCCAAAAGAAGGGCTCATTTTTCAATTGCCTTATACTCTATAACCGGTGGGCGCAATGGCGGGAAATACCAAAACTCAATGAGTTTGGCTCATCGAGTTTTGGTCAAGCCCGTGCGGCGATTGAGCATTTCCGGGCGCGATGCGTCAGCATCTTAGCGCCCGGATATAAAGTCTGGAAGGGGTCGTCATCCTCAATGGAAAATGTTAGGGCGCAAACGTTATTGTTTTCGGGATTGCCATGTTCACGATCAGCCGCGTCGAAACCTTCAGCCAGGAGATCAAGAAGAGCCGGTTTCTGGCCATTGCCGCGCCTGTTGCGAACGAACAGGCAGCGAAGGATTTCTTGAGCGAACATTCGGACCTTTCCGCCACCCACAATTGCTGGGCGTGGCGCATGGGGCAGAGCTATCGGTTCAGCGACGATGGCGAGCCGAGCGGCACGGCGGGCAAGCCGATCCTGCAAGCCATCGATGGCCAGCAGCTCGATAACATCGTGGTGGTGGTTACGCGCTGGTTCGGCGGCATTCTGCTGGGCAGCGGCGGCTTGATGCGCGCCTATGGCGGTACTGCCGCGACCTGTCTGCGACAGGCCGAAAAGACCGAGGTCATTCCGCTGATCGGCTTCTCGCTCGCCTGTGATTTTTCCGACCATGCGCTTTTGAAGGCACGTCTCACTGCGGTCGAAAATCTCGCCATTGCGCAGGAAAACTTCACCGGCACCGGCGTCGAGATAACGGGTGCCATGCCCATTGCCGCGCAGGATGATGTCGCGCGGCTCGTGACCGATCTGACGCGCGGCAAGACAGTTATCAAGTTCGACGACTAGATCATGCCGCCCGTATATTGCTGGCGTTTGTTTTCATACATCAGCAGGTCGGCGCGCTTGGCGACGGTTTCGAGCTTTTCGCCGGGCAGGCTTGTGGCCGTGCCAATGGAAAGATTGAGCTTGAGCTGCGAATAATACTGGTTGTTGATATCCACCAGCCGCTGGATGTCCTCGACCATCGCTTCGGCGCCGCGTTCGTCCACATAAGGCAGCACGACTGCGAATTCGTCACCGCCGATGCGGGCCGCATGGCCCGGCTGCTTCACAGCCTCATTCAGCACTTCGCCAAGGCGCCGCAGCAACCCGTCACCCGTGGCATGGCCCCATTGATCGTTTGCGGCCTTGAGGCCGTTGAGATCGATGATGATGATCGAGATGGGCGCATGGCCTTTGCGCTCAAGCCGGTTGAGCTCATCGACATAAAAGGCGCGGTTGTGCAGCTTCGTCAGCACATCGTGCTTGCCGAGATATTCCAGATAGGCTTCCGCCTTTTTGCGGGCAGTAATGTCGGTGAGGGCGACTTGCACCAGCGACCAGTCCTGCTCATGTCCCGGCAGGACCGAGAATTGCAGCAGCACATGCCGCTCGGTGCCGTCGAGTGCGTAATTGACCACTTCGCGGCGCTGGAACAGCAAGCCGTTCCACAAGTCGATCAGCTGCTCGCGGAACGATGCCTCCATCTCGTCCTTGAAGATGTGCGGCAGGTTTTGCAGCAGGGTTTTCTTGTCGGGCGCGAGGAAGAGGGCAAGCGTTTCGGAATTGACTTCGAGCACGCGGATTTCGCTCATGCACTGGCGCACGAATTCCGGATGCACGTCGGTGAATACGCGAAAATCGACAATACCGCGCTGGCGCACATCGTCCATCAACTGCTTGATGCGGCTGAAATCCTCGACCCAGAGGGAAACCGGCGAATGCTCGAAAAGCCCCTGCGCATGCTGCTTGTGGCGGTCCTGTTCGCGGCGGGCATTTTCGCGCGCGGTCACGTCCTCGATGGAAAGCAGGACGCGCTCCCATGAATGTTCGTAGCCGGGCAGAACAACACCCTTCAACTGAATGTCGAGCCGCTTGCCGCCGAGCGTATAGTTGATGGTGTCGCTGGAAAAGGCATTGCCACCATTCCACAGCTGCACCATCTCGTCGATATGCGGGTCCAGCATGTCGTCGCGGAACACGCGTTCCAGATTCGCGACCAGATGGTCGACGCTATCGGCCTCGAAAAGCGAAAGCGTCTTGCGATTGACCTTCAGCACCCGGATATGGCTGGTGCAGATGCGCAGCCGGCCCGTATCTTCGTGCAGGAACGCCCGCAGATCGGTAACGCCCAGCGCACGCCATTCTTCGAACTGCCTGCGCAGGCCGCTATAGTCCTCAAGCCACAGGGAGATTGGCGCGAGGTCAAAAATATTGGCGCTGTCGCTCAGGGCAGACTCGATATTCATGGATTTCCGTTCCAACTTTTTGCCGAAACACGTGTCCAGGTTGGGGGCCGTCTCACAATGTTCGGGATGCGTTGTCCGTCCCATCGGGAAAAGCCGCGATGGTTATTGGGCCGCCTTATATTATGGTTGTCTTGCATAAACTAGGGGTTTTATGACTTGCTGTCTCAGCTTTGTGCGCAAAGACGAAAAATGGGCGGCCCAGCGGACCGCCCATTCATAACCCAAATTTCGCCGGTAGAGGCCGGGTTCGCTCAGTTGCTGATTGGCAGGCGATGCCGCACGAGGGTTGTCCAGTAGGAGCAGCCCCAGGCGATCACATCATCGTTAAAGTCGTATTTCGGGTGGTGCAGATTGGCGCTCGGGCCATTGCCGATGTTGATCATCGCGCCCGGCACCTCGTTCAGCATGAAGGCAAAATCCTCGCCGCCAAGCGTTGCCGGCATGTCGCGCGTGACGCGTTCAGCGCCAGAGACGGCTTCGGCGGCAATCGCCGCAAGCTCGGTCTCCCGCTCGTGATTGACCGTCACCGGATAATTGCGCTGGTAGTCGAGCGTGGCCTTTGCTCCGAAAGCATCGGCAATGCCTTGCACGGCGCGGGTGAGCTTCTCCTCGATATGGTTGCGCACTTCCTCGCGCAGCGTGCGCACCGTGCCGGTCAGGCGGATTTTCTGCGGAATGACATTGAACGCATCGCCGCCCTGAATGGTGGTGATCGAAATCACAGCGGAATCCAGCGGATCGATGGTGCGTGCCGTCAGCGTCTGGATCGCCTGAATAAGCGCCGCCGTCACCGGAATGGGGTCGATGGTCTGGTGCGGAGAGGCCGCATGTCCGCCAACGCCTTCAATGGTGATATCCAGCACATCGACCGATCCCATGATCGGGCCGGAATTGATGGTGAAATGCCCGACCGCAAGGTTCGGGCGGTTGTGCATGCCGTAGACTTCGTTGACCGGCCAGCGCTTGAACAAACCGTCGTCAATCATCGCCTTGGCGCCTGCGCCGCCTTCTTCGGCAGGCTGGAAGATCACGATGACCGTGCCGTCGAAGGCGCGGCTTTGCGCCAGTTCGCGGGCAGCGCCCAGAAGCATGGTCGTATGGCCGTCATGGCCGCAGGCATGCATCTTGCCCGGCACTTTCGACGACCATTCCGCGCCGGTTTCCTCAAGGATCGGCAGGGCGTCCATGTCGGCGCGCAGGCCGATGACCCGGCCCGAACGGTTGGACTGGCCGCGAATGACGCCGACGACGCCGGTGCGCCCGATGCCGGTCACCACCTCATCGACACCCGCAGCACGCAGCGCCTCGGCCACCTTTTCGGCGGTGCGGTTGACGTCATAGAGCAGTTCCGGGTTCTGGTGCAGGTCGCGGCGGAAGGCGACCAGTTCTTCAATCTGGTTCGAAGTCCAGTTTTCAACCGGCATATCAGGCTTCCTTGTCTTTGGATTCGAGGCGGTAGCGGAAATCGCAGTGGCTTGCGCCCTTCATGATGGTCTGCGTGCGCTCCAGCTTCATGTCGGGGTTGTAGCCGATGCAGAAATCGCCATCGCGATTGCAGGAGAGCAGGTGCCCGATATGGCCAAGGCCCATCTCGCGGTACATTTCCGAATAGCGGCAGCGCGTCACGTTGAAATCGAAATGATCTTCGCCCTGCGAAATCACGTCGATTTCCAGCGCGTTTTCCTTCGTCCACAGCGGCTGGATATCGGCAAAATCCTGTATTGTCGGCGTGCGGCCAAGCTCGTCGGCAAAGCTTTTGCCCTGTTCGATGGCCGAACGGCTGACGGCTTCGCCGATTGCGGCTTGCGCTTCGTCCTCGCCGGAGCGCTCGCGAATAACTTCGTAGACATTCTTGAGAACCAGCGCCTCGATGCGGCGGCGTTCGAGAATTGACATTTGATTCATGGACCTGACCTTTCACATGAACATTCAATGAGGTGCGTTAGAGATTTGGCTCGGTGAGATCCTTGCGCCGAAGCCATGCGAGATAGAACGGTGCGATTTTTCGGGCGACTTTATGAAAAGGCAGCGGCGCCGGTTCCGAAACGGGAAGCGCAAGTTCCTGCACAGGCTCGCCATCCAGTGCGCGCGCGAATTCCCGGCCAAGCGATGTGCCAAGCGCAACGCCGCGACCGTTACAGCCGATCCATGCCCAGCCATTGGGGCCGAGTTGATGGACACGCGGAAAACGATCCCACGTCATGCCGATATAGCCGCTCCAGACATGGGTGATTTCCGGTTCGCCAAGGGCCGGAAAGGCTTCCGCCATGTTGCGCGCCGTCTTGCGCCTGACGCGCTCAGCCACGTTGAAATCGCCCATCACAACGCCGCCGGTAATCAGCCGGTTGCGGGCATCGTAGCGGAAGAAGCGCAGGTCGCCGCGCGTGTCGGAAACGGCCTGCCTGCCGGGCAAGATCGTTGCGCGCAGATTGTCGCTGACCGGCGCTGTCGCCATCTGCCATGAGAGCACCGGCACGATGGTGCGGGCAAGGCGCGGGGCAAGCCCTTCGCGCAGTTCGCCGGTATAGGCGTTGGTAGCAAGCAGAAAGCCCTTGGCGCGCACTGTGGCGCTGGCGGTCTTCACCTCCCAATGATCGCCCGTTTGAGCATAGGCGACGACCGGGCTTTGCTCGTGGATGATTGCGCCGTGGCGTTCGGCAGCCGCGGCAAGGCCGCGCGCGAAAGCCAGCGGATTGATATGCCCGCCGGTCGGGTTGAACATGCCGCCATACCAGAAATCGCTGCCCAATAGCTGCGATGTTGCCGTGCGGTCGAGAAACTCTGCCGGGAAGCCGAAGCGCTTCCACGCTTCCACGCGACTTTGCGAAAGTTTTACCCGGCCCGGCGAATGGGCAGGCTGGAACCAGCCGTTCTGCTCAGCCTCGGCCTCGATGTTTTCATCACGCACGATGGAAAACAATATGTCGGCGCTGTTGCCGATCAATCGGGCAAAACGCTCACCCGAAGCACCATAACGCTTGGCAATGGCATCCGGCTCGGCGGCGGTCATGGTCGGGATCACCTGGCCATTATTGCGCCCAGATGCGCCCCAGCCGACCGCTTTGCCTTCCAGCAGGATGACGCGCTTGCCGCGCTTTGCCAGATGGAGTGCCGCCGAAAGCCCCGTAAAGCCGCCGCCGACAATGACAATATCGGCTTCCGCGTCTTTTGTGAGCGCAGGGGCGGGTATGCGTTCGGGTGCGGTTGCGGCCCAGATGGAGGGTGGAAATTCTACTTTTTGCATGGCTTCACGCATTTTCAAAACGGGGTGGCGTCCAGCTCTTGCCGGGGATGGAGGCGAGCAGGCGCTGTGTATATTCATGTTGCGGGTTGGCGAAGACTTGCGCCGTTGGCCCGGTTTCGGCGATCTCGCCCTTCGACATGACGATGACGCGGTCGCAAAGCTGGGCTGCGACGCGCAGATCGTGCGTTACGAAAAGGAGCGACAGGTTCAGCCTTTCGCGCAAATCGGCCAGAAGCCGCAGCACTTGCGCCTGCACCGAAACATCGAGCGCCGAGACCGGTTCGTCGGCCACGATGATGCGCGGCTCAAGCGCCAGTGCGCGGGCGATGCCGATACGCTGGCGCTGCCCGCCCGAGAATTCATGCGGGAAACGGTCGGCGGCAGCGGGGGAAAGTTCGACCAGTTCCAGCAATTCACGTGCCTTCGCGTGGGCCTGTTCTTTCGGCACGCCATGGACGATCGGACCCTGCGCGATCAGGTCCACGACGCGACGGCGCGGATTGAGCGAGGCCATCGGGTCCTGAAAGACCATCTGGATATCCTTGCGCATGGCGCGCACTTCGCGCGGGCTGGCGCTCAGAAAATCACGGCCATTCACATCGACCTTGCCGCTATCGGCTTCCAGCAGTCGCGTCACGATCCGCGAAACGGTCGTCTTGCCGGAGCCGCTTTCGCCGACGACGCCAAGCGTTTCTCCCTGACGCAGTTCGAAGGAAAGGTCTTTCACGGCGGAGACGGCGCTGCGCTTGCCGGTCAGCAAGCCGCCGCGCGCCCTGAAGGTTTTGCGCAAGGCGCTCGCCTTGAGAATGATCGGCTGCGCGTCGCCCGCTGGCTTCGGTTCGGGCGGCGTGAGGGCTGGAACCGAGGCAATCAGCGCCTTTGTATAGGCGTGCTGCGGGTGGTTCAGCACTTCATTTGCCGGGCCTTCCTCGACCAGTTCGCCGAGCCGCAGTACGGCGACGCGGTCGGCGATCTCCGCGACCACGCCAAAATCATGCGTGATGAACAGGATGCCGGTATTATGCTCGCGTTGCAGGTCGCGGATCAGTTTGAGGATTTGCGCCTGCGTGGTCACGTCGAGCGCCGTGGTCGGTTCGTCGGCGATGATGAGGCGCGGTTTCAGGATCAGCGCCATGGCGATCATGACACGCTGGCGCTGGCCGCCGGAAATCTGGTGCGGATAGGCGTTATAGGCGGATTCCGGGTCAGGAATTTTCACCTCTGCCAGCATGTCGAGTACGGCGGCGCGACGTTCCTTGCGACCGAGTTTCGTGTGCAGGCGCAGCACTTCATCGATCTGCCAGCCAACCGTCTTCTGCGGGTTGAGCGCGGTCATCGGCTCCTGAAAAATCATGCCGATGCGGTTGCCGCGCAGCTTCTTCATATCGGCTTCGCTGAGCGAATAAAGATCGGTGCCTTCAAGCCTGATCGTGCCATTCGTCACGCGCACATGCGGTTCGGGCAGAAGGCGCATGATCGCGCCTGCCGAAAGCGACTTGCCGGAGCCGCTTTCTCCGACGAGGCAGACGATCTCGCCGGGATTGATGGTGAGTGAAAGGTCTTGCAAGGCATAAGGCCGGTCGGCGCCTTTCGGTAGCGCGATTTGCAGGTTTTTGATTTCAAGCACAGGTGCGGCGGTCATTATTTCTTCTGCCTCGGATTAAGCGCGTCGTTCAGGCCCTCGCCAAGCAGGCTGAAGGACAGGACGGTGAGCAGAATGGCGATGCCGGGAATGACCGAGCAGAACCAGTCGGTGCGCAGCACGGCGCGGCCCTGGCCGATCATGTTGCCCCAGCTCGCATAGTTCGGATCGCCAAGGCCGAGGAAGGCGAGCGCGCTTTCCATCAGGATGGACGTGGCCATCACCACGGATGCGAAGACGATCACCGGCGGCAGGGCATTCGGCAGGATTTCGCGGAAGATGATCGAGACATTGCCGACACCCAGATTGCGCGCTGCGTCGATGAATTCGCGCTTGCGCAGCGCCAGAAACTCGGCGCGCACCATGCGGGCGGGCGCAGTCCAAGAAACAATGCCGATGCAGATGATGATGTTCTCGATGGAAGAGCCGAAGATCGCCACCAATGTCAGAAGCAGCACGAAGCTTGGCACGGTCTGGAAGGCTTCGGTGATGCGCATCAAAACGTCATCCACCCAGCCGCCATAATAGCCAGCAAGCGCGCCGATTATGATGCCGATGAAGATCGAAATCAGGGTGGCCACCACGCCGATCATGAGCGAGATGCGCGCGCCATGGAAGATGCCTGCCATGATATCGCGCCCAAGCTGGTCGGTGCCGAGCGGCGTTGCGGCATTGATGAACGGCCAGACCAGCGGATCGCCAGCGCGCCGCAGCGGGTCGCCGGGCGCAATGACATCAGCCAAAAGCGCGATCAGCACAACGACGATGAAGAGGATGAGGCCGAGCACGGCAGCGCGGTTGCGGCTGAAGCGCTGCCACAGAATTTTCGTGCGGGAGACCTGCGGGCGGGTTAGGGAAAGGTCCTGTGAAGTCATGACAGTTCGATCCTGGAATCAAGCCGCGCATAGATGAGATCGGTGATGAAATTCACGATCACCACCAGCACCGAGCACAGGAAGATGATGCCCATCAGCGTGTTGAGGTCGCGCTTGATCACGGATGTATAGGCAAGCTGGCCGAGGCCGGGCAGTGAGAAGATCGTTTCGATCACGACCGAGCCGCCAAGAACGGTCGAGAACTGCAGGCCGAGCAGCGTGACGACAGGCAGGAAGGCGTTGCGCATGATGTGATGAAACATCAGCCTTGCGCCGCTGGCGCCCTTGGCGCGCGCGGTGCGCACATAATCGAGGTCAGCCACTTCCAAAACGCTGGTGCGCATCAGGCGCATATAGAAAGCGAGATAGATAAGCGAAAGCGCCGTCGTTGGCATGACGAGGTGCACGGCAATATCCCAGACATTCTTCCAGCCGGTATAAAACCCGCCAAGCGTCTTGTAGCCGCCGACCGGCAGCCAGCCGAGCTTGACCGAAAAGATGAACATCAGGATGAGGCTGAGGAAGAAGCTCGGCATGGCGTAGAAGACAAGGCCGAGCGTGGAAATCGCATTGTCGGTCAGCGAGTAGGCGCGCCGCGCCGCAAAGGCACCGAGCGCGATGCCGAAAATGAAGGCCACCGAAAGCGAGGAAACCATCAGCAGGAGCGTCGGTATGAGGCGGGCTTTCAGCACGTCCAGCACCGGCTGTTCATAGACATAGGACCAGCCGAAATCGAACTGTGCCAGCTTGGTCATGTAAATCCACAGCTGCGTCCAGACCGGCTGGTCGAGGCCATATTCAGTGCGCAGATTGGCGACGAATTGCGGGTCTGCGCCGCCCATGTCGCCGACAAGCGCGTCCACCGTATCGCCGGGGGCAAGCTTGATCAGCAGGAATGACCCGATCATGATCAGGAGAATGACGGGGATTGCCTGCAAGATGCGCCGCAGCGCAAAAGTCAGGATCGGGGGCAGGGGCATTGCGGATTATCCTGCAAGATATTCATTTCGGCATTCATAAAACAGGGGAGCCGCCGCCGGTTGACCGGCAGCGGCTGGGCCTTGCTTATTGGTCGATCCACAGATCATACCAGCTGGAGGAATCCCAGCGCGGCGTGTTGTGGTGGTTCTTCAACACCTTGTTGGTCACGCCGACGAACGGATGCTCGATGGCGAAGATGACCGGCAGGTCCTTCATCTCAAGCTGCTGGATCTGGTGGTAGAGATCGGCGCGCTTGGCCGGATCGAGCTCGGAAGCGGCCTGATCGATCAGGCTGTCCATCTCGTCGGACTTGTAGCCGAACTGGTTGGACCATGCCGTGCCGACCGGAGCGCCGGAGCGCAGCCAAACCGTGGTGGAAACCGCCGGGTCGGAGCGGAACTGGTGCCAGCCATTGGCCGTATCGAAGTCGTGATCGCGATAGACGCCGTTGAGGAAACCCGGCGCGTCGTTGGTGAGAATCTGGACGTCGATGCCGACTTCCTTCATCGCCTGAGCGTAATATTCAGCCCAGAGCTGCGTATATTCGCCCCAAGGTGCCGGACGGTGGCGGAGCTTGAAGCGGATGCCATCGGGGCCAGCGGGATAACCGGCTTCATCGAGAAGTTTCTTCGCCTTTTCAACATCATACGGGTAAGTCTGAACCTGATCCGTATAGTTGGCGCCGCCGGTGCTGGGGATCGGGCCGCGACCCGGCTTGGCATAGCCGCGCATGATCGTCTTGATCGCGAAGTCGATGTCGAGCGCGTGATAGATCGCCTGGCGAACCTTCAGATTGGCGAGGATCGGATTGCGCAGGTTGAACTCGATTGTCGAGTGGGCGACGTTGTTCTCAAAACCCTTGGTGCCGGTATCGAAGCGGCCATCCTTCTGGAGACGTTCGGTGTCCGACATGGAAATGCCGTTGAAGGCCGTTTCCATCATTTCGCCTGCTTCAAGCGCTGCGGCGGCAGCGGCCTTGTCCGGCATGAAACGCCAGATGATGCGGTCGAGATAAGGATATTCCTTTCCGCGCCAGTAATCGTCATTGCGTTCGGCAATAATGTGCTGGCCGCGCTCATATTCGACGAACTTGAACGGTCCCGTGCCGATTGGCGCGGCGTTATACTTGTTCTTCAGAATATCCGTGCCTTCATAAAGATGCTTCGGCACCGGATGGCCGAGATCGGGCATGGCCGCGACGAGCAGTTCGAGCGGCATCGGCTTGGAATAGCGGAACACGGCGGTGTGCGGATCGGTGCAGTCCACGGCTTCCAGATTGGCCTGAAGCGTCGTCGAATAGTTGAGCTGCGTCTTCCAGAAGTTCATCGCGGTATAGGAGACGTCATCGCAGCTGAAAGGCTTGCCGTCATGCCAGCGCACATTTTCGCGCAGCTTGAAGGTGATGGCCTTGCCGTCTTCCGAGGAAGACCAGCTTGTCGCCAGAACCGGCACATATCCTTCATAGGTGCGGTCGATCAGCGGCTCCATGATGCGGCCAGTGATCTGATAGACGCCGGTCGAGGCGCGCAGCGCAGGGTTAAGCACACCCTGCTCGGTATTCATATGGACGATGACAGTGCCGCCGCGCTTCACTTCTTCGGCGTGCGAAGGCGCCGTCGCAAGCGAAAACGCCGCAACAAACAGGCCAAGGCCAGTCTTTCTGATATGCATTCTCTGTTCCCCTGAAGGACGTTGAGGGAGGGCTTTCAAGCCTCTTTTCCCGCAGGTCCCAATATTGTTCAAGCCCCTGAAATTGCTCGAAAAGCTGCTTCAGAAGGTCTTTATTCTACACAAGCACTGGCATGCTAGAATGCGTGACGATATTGTCAAGATAAACTAATATGAAGCATAAATTTAGAAAAATATATCAGCGGTTCCGCGCCAATAAATGTGTATTTTTCTGATGAAGATCGGCGGTAGGCCGGTTTCCCGCAAAATAGCGGGCAAACCGGCGGCGGCGATGAAATTGAAAAGGGAATTTTGCATGTCTCATCCGGTCAAGGGCGTCGATCATATTTTCCTGCTGGTCGATGATCTGGAGAAAAGTGCCGCGCACTATCGCCGTTTCGGTTTTACGCTGAGCCCGCGCGGGCTGCACAGCAAGGAAAAGGGCACCGGCAATTACACCATCATGTTTCCGGAAGATTATTTCGAGCTGCTCGGCATTGTCACCGAGACGCCGGGCAATCTGCACCAGCGCGAGAAACTGTCGGCGCAGGGCGAGGGGCTTCATGCCATCGCCTGCCGGATCGACAATGCGCGAGACGCCAAGGCCGAACTGGGTGCTCTTGGCATCACGACGGGCGAAGTTGGCGCTTTCCAGCGCCCCGTGGAACTGCCGGGCGGCGGCGAGGGTGTCGCGGCTTTTGAAACCGTTTCCTTTGCCGACAGCGAAGTGCCGCAAGGCATGGTATTCATGTGCCAGCACAAGACCCGCGAGACCGTCTGGCTGCCGGAACTGATCGAGCATCCAAACGGCGCGAACGGCCTTTCCGCCATTATTGCCATTTCGTCCGACCCGCAAACAGCCGCCAAGGGGTTCGCCCGGCTGTTCGCGGATGGGAAAGCTGAGGCACAGGATGGCGGCTGGAAGGTGTCAACCGGCCCGCGCTCGGCTGACATATGGGTTGTGACCAACGACCGGACGGCGGAAATCTATCCCGGTGTCGATTTCAGCAAAACGCCGGGTCAGGCCTTCGCGGTCCTTCGGGTCCGTGTCGCTTCGCTGGACAAGGCGCGGGGCGTTCTTGAAGCCAATGGCGTTTCTTACGTGGCGACAACAGCAGGCATCGCCGTGGCGCCGCAGAATGCCAGCGGCACGCTTCTGGAATTCTCCGAGCGCTGATTGGAGCCGCTTTGCCAAACATGCGCTAAATTAGGCAAAGTTGATCCCAATCAATGACATCCGGCTCCGAATTGGGTTGATGGGGCAGGCGCGTGTTCCATATCGCTTGTGGGATGCGTTGCATTGCCATTCACCAACCACGCAGGAAAGGATGAATCATGTCGGCAAACGGTAAGGTCGCGCTTGTCACGGGCGCAGCACAGGGCATTGGGCGCGGCATCGCATTGCGACTGGCCAAGGACGGTTTCGATATCGCGCTGGTCGACCTGAAGGCCGACAAGCTTGATGCGGTGCGGAAGGAAGTCGAGGCGCTGGGCCGCAAGGCGTCCACTTTTTCCGCCGATGTCAGCAAGCGCGATGATGTCTATGCCGCGATTGACCATGCGGAAAAGACGCTTGGCGGCTTCGATGTCATCGTTAACAATGCCGGTATAGCACAGGTTCAGCCGATTGCCGACGTGAAGCCGGAAGAGGTGGAACGGATTTTCCGCATCAATGTCGATGGCGTCCTGTGGGGCATTCAGGCGGCGGCTGCCAAGTTCAAGGCGCGCAAGCAGAAGGGCAAGATCATCAATGCCTCTTCCATTGCCGGCCATGACGGGTTTGCGATGCTTGGCGTCTATTCGGCGACAAAATTCGCGGTGCGCGCGCTGACACAAGCCGCCGCCAAGGAATATGCAAGCGCCGGGATCACGGTCAACGCCTATTGCCCCGGCATTGTCGGCACCGATATGTGGGTCGAGATCGATGAGCGCTTCTCGGAAATCACCGGCGCGCCGAAAGGCGAGACCTACAAGAAATATGTGGACGGCATCGCGCTTGGCCGCGCCCAGACGCCGGACGATGTGGCGGCTCTGGTGTCGTTCCTCTCAAGCCCGGATTCCGATTACATCACCGGTCAGGCCATCCTGACCGACGGCGGTATCGTCTATCGCTGACTGTATCCGTCCCGCGCCTTTCAGGGTGCGGGACGGACAATTCTGCCTGATAATCAGGCTTTCGCCTTCAGCGACTTGAAGATGTTGAAGGCGATCACCACCACAATGCCGATCAGAATGGCGAGCACTGCTTGCAGCAACGACGTTGCGATCCATTCGAAAGCGCCCGAAAACCGGGTGTTTTCGGTCGGCAGGTGGGACACGATGGAATGGATGAAGGCTTCAACGCCGTGCACGCCGATGGAATCCAGCCCGTGAACGATGATGCTGCCGCCGACCCACAGCATGGCGACGGTGCCGACCGTGCTTAAAACCTTCAGCACGATGGGCATGCCCGCGACCAGCCCCTTGCCGAACTGTTTGCCGAAGGCCGTGTGGCTGTTGCGCACCAGCGAAACGCCCATATCGTCGAGCTTCACGATGAAGCCAACCACGCCGTAAACGGCGAAGGTGATCAGAATGCCCACGCTGGCGAGAATGGCCGCCTGTGTATAAATGCTTGAAGGCCCCAGCCCGGCCAGCGTCAGCGCCATGATTTCCGCCGAGAGGATGAAATCCGTGCGGATCGCACCGTTGACGGTCGTTTCCTCGATCTCCTTGGGCGTCGCGCCCTTGGTCTCCTCATGTTCCTCTTCCTTGTGCGGAATGAAGAACTCCACCAGTTTTTCCGTTCCTTCAAAGGCCAGATAGACGCCGCCGATCATCAAAAGCGGCATGATGAAGGATGGCGCAAAATAGCCGAGGATGAGCGCCAGCGGCAGCAGGAAGATGAGCTTGTTGCGCAGCGATCCCTTGGTGATTTTCCAGATGACCGGCAATTCGCGTTCCGGCTTCAGCCCCACGACATATTTCGGCGTGACGGCGGTGTCGTCGATGACGATGCCTGCCGCCTTGGCGCTGGCCTTTGCCGTCTGTCCTGCAACGTCATCAAGGGAGGCTGCCGCCATTTTCGCAATGGCTGCAACATCATCGAGAAGCGCGAACAAGCCGGACGCCATGGGGAACCTTTCTATATTGCTGTTGCAAGTAGCTAAACTTTGTCGGGGCGCTACGTCCAGATGAAAAATCATCGAGAGTTATTGTCTCTAAAATCGATACAATCTGTGTATGATTGTCAATATTTCAATATGCATTCTGATGGTTATATTGCCGGTAACACAACAGGAGAGATCGCTATGCTTAATCAGATCAAGGGGCTCCATCACGTCACCTCGCTTGCCGCTGATGCGCGTTCCAACAACCGGTTTTTCACCGATGTTCTGGGGCTGCGCCGCGTCAAGAAGACCGTCAATTTCGACGATCCGAGCGTCTATCACCTTTATTATGGCGATGAAGTGGGCACGCCCGGCACCATTATGACCTATTTCCCGTTTCCCGGAATTCCGCGGGGCCGCGAAGGCACCGGCGAGGTGGGGACGACTGTTTTTGCCGTGCCGCAGGGTTCGCTTGGTTTCTGGAAGGACCGCTTTGCGCAGTCCGCTATCAAGGTCGAGTCCGAAGATGAAGCCTTTGGCGAGAAGCGCATCCATTTCCGTGGGCCGGATGGCGACAGCTTTGCCTTGGTGGAAGTGAAGGACGATCCGCGTGCGCCCTGGCTGCATGACGGGATCGATGCCGATCACGCCATTCGCGGCTTTCATTCGGTTTCGATGCGGCTTCGCGACGAAGGCGCTACAGCCGAATTGCTGAACTATATGGGATATCAGAAGCTTGATGCGAAAGATGGCATCACCCGTCTCATCATGCCGGAAGGCAATGGCGCGGGCGTTATCGATCTGGAAACGCTGCCATCAGTCGGTCGCAACCAGCAGGGTGCCGGTTCCGTGCATCACGTGGCCTTTGCCGTCGATAATCGCGAGAAGCAGCTGGAAGTGCGCAAGGCGCTGATGGATACGGGCTATCATGTGACGCCGGTCATCGACCGCGATTACTTCTGGGCCGTTTATTTCCGCACGCCGGGCGGCGTGCTGTTCGAGGTGGCGACCAGTGAACCCGGTTTCGACCGTGACGAGGATACGACCCATCTCGGCGAGGCATTGAAGCTGCCAACGCAGCACCAGCATCTGCGCGACTATCTCGAAGAACATCTCGACAAGCTTTGAAAACGTCGGGACAGGAGATCGGACATGACCATTCAAACCTATGAGCACCGGCTGAAGGCCGGTGCGAACGGCGCGCCGCTTTTCATCGTGTTTCATGGCACCGGCGGCGACGAGAACCAGTTTTTCGGCTTGGCGGAACAGCTTCTGCCGGAAGCGACCATCGTGTCGCCGCGCGGTGACGTGTCGGAATATGGTGCCGCGCGCTTCTTCCGCCGCACGGGCGAGGGCGTCTACGACATGGAAGACCTTGCCCGCGCCACCGACAAGATGGCCGGGTTCATCGCCGGACTTGTGGCGGAACACAAGCCGACGGAAGTGATCGGGCTTGGTTATTCCAATGGGGCCAACATCATGGCGAACCTTCTGATCGAGAAAGGCCGGATCTTTGACAAGGCGGCGCTTCTGCATCCGCTGGTGCCGTTCAGGCCGAAGGACAATTCGGCGCTTGAGGGCGCGAAAATTCTGATGACCGCTGGTCGTATGGACCCCATCTGCCCGCCGGATCAGACGGAAGCGCTCGCGCAATATTTCGAGCGCCAGAAGGCCGATGTCGAGCTTGTCTGGCATTCCGGCGGGCATGAATTGCGCCAGACGGAACTGAGCGCCGTGCAGGCGCTGCTTGGGAATTAAAGCAATTCCAGCAAAAGTGGACACCGGTTTTGCGTTCGGAAATGCGTTAGAAGAAAAAACCGCCGTTCAGAATTGAGCGGCGGTTTTTTGCGTCGGCCCCTCTTGTAAATATCATTATATAATATACTTAATTGTATAATGATAATGAGGTGCCGTGATGGAAGCGATGTCGGGCGGTGCGCCAGCCCATGAAAACAGAATGACGCGCGCGGAAATGGAGGGGCGGGCAACCGAGGTTGCCGAACTCCTGAAAACGCTGTCGCATCCGGCGCGGCTGATGCTGGCCTGTACGCTCGCGGAAGGAGAATATTCGGTCGGGGAGCTGGAGGAGGCGCTTGGCATTCACCAGCCGACGCTGTCGCAGCAGCTCGGCGTGCTGCGCGAAGCTGGCATCGTCGAAACCCGCCGCGACGCCAAGCAGATTTTCTACCGCCTGACAGAAGCGCGGGCCGCGCAGCTTATCGAGGCTCTTTACGGCATTTTCTGCACACCGGAGATCCGATCATGATCGCAACCTATCTGCAATCGCTGGCGGGCGGCATGTTGCTCGGCCTGTCTGCCATTCTGCTTCTCGTCTTCAACGGACGCATTGCCGGCATCAGCGGCATCGTCGGGCGTCTTCTTGGCGGCAAACAGATACCGGCCAATGCGGTCTTTGTGGTCGGCCTCATTCTCGGACCCATTATCTATGCGGCGATCTATGGTTCCTTTCCGCCGGTGACGATTGCCATGTCCTGGCCTGTCATTGTCGTGGCAGGGCTTCTGGTCGGCATCGGCACTCGCATGGGATCAGGCTGCACCTCCGGTCATGGCATTCTCGGCATGGCGCGGTTTTCCAAGCGTTCGATAGCCGCGACGCTCACTTTTCTCATAACCGGCATCGTGGTCGCCAGCATTTCAGGGGCATTGCTATGAAACAGTCGGCTTATGCACGTCTCGTCGTGACGCTGCTTGCGGGCGCGATCTTCGGTTTCGGCCTGTCGCTGTCCGGCATGATCGACCCGTCGCGCGTGACGGGTTTCCTGTACGTCACCAGCGGTGATTGGGACCCGAGCCTTGCCTTCGTGCTGGGCGGCGCTCTTCTGGTGGCCATCCTCGGCGTGATGATCCAGCGGCGCATGGCGCGGCCCGTGCTGGACCAGTCCTTCCATCTGCCGGAAAAGACGGAAATCGACCGGCGGCTGATTATCGGTTCCGCCATCTTCGGCGCGGGCTGGGGGCTGGCAGGCTTTTGTCCCGGCCCGGTCATCTCCGCGCTATCGATGGGCCTGCCGCAGGTCTGGCTTTTCGTCGCGATGATGGTGGTGGGAATGATTGTCCATGATCGCATCATGGTGAGCTCTTCATAGAGCGCTAGAAGAACAAAGGGAGGCGCTGCGCCCCCCTTTGTCGCCATGTTTAGTAGAGAACGTTCTTGGCTTCAGGCTTGTCGATATTGTCCTTGGTCACGACAACAGCGCCCGTATCAACGAACTTCTCGACCTTTTCCTTGTTCAGCACTTTCAGCAGGGTTTCGATGCCCTTTTCGCCCATCTGGTAGGAACCCTGAACGACGATGGCGTTGAGCGTGCCGTCCTTGACGAATTCCTGCAGGTCCTGATTGCCGTCGAAGCCGATGGCAGTCAGCTTGCCGGACTTGCCTGCCTGCTTGATCGCGCGACCCATGCCGATGGCGGTCGGTTCGTTGGCGCCGAAGATGCCGACGAGATCGCCATTGGCCGCCAGAGCGTCGGTGGTCTGGTTGAGCGCGGTCGCCATCTGCGACTGCGAGTAATAGGGGCCGACGATTTCCAGCTTGGAATTGGCCTTGATATAATCCACGAAGCCGCCGACGCGGCCGATTTCCGAACCTGCACCCGCGACATAGGACATGACGGCGATCTTGCCGGTGGTGCCTGCCTTGTCGATCAGGGCCTTGGCTGCGGCTTCACCAGCCTTGCGGTTATCGGTGGCGAGGAAGGACTGGTAATATTTGTCGCCGCCATCGGCGAGCTGCGAGTCGATGATGACCACCGGAATGCGGGCTTCCCATGCCTTCTTCACGGCAGGCGTCAGCGCGTCCGGGTCGGAAGGTGCGAGCAGGATCGCATCCACTTTGCGGTTCACGGCATTTTCCACCATGTTCACCTGATCGGCGATGGCCGATTCAGCCGCCGGACCCTGAAAGGTCATAGTGTGATCCTTGGAATCCTTGATCGCAGCTTCGGCGCCCTTCTGGACATTCTGCCAGAAGGTCGAGTTCACGGTCTTCACGATCACGGCGATTTCGCCCGCCGAAGCGCCTGCCGCTCCTGCTAGCACAAAGGCCGAAGCCATCAATGCAGACACCAGTTTACGCATGTTTTCCTCCTGTTATCGAGCTCTTGGCTCTACCCTTGCCGGAATGCCCCGCATTCCGTCTCCCCTGTCATCGGCGGTTGCGCATCTGGTCGATCCATACGGTGACCAGAATGACGAGGCCGATGATGATCTGCTGCGTGAAAGCGGAAATGCCGTTCATGTTGAGGCCGTTCCGCAGGATGCCGATGACGAACGAGCCGATGAACGTGCCCGAGATCGTGCCGACGCCGCCGATGAGCGATGTGCCGCCGATGACCGCGCTCGCAATGGCGTCAAGCTCATAGGCAACGCCTTCATTGGGCTGTGCGGTGACGAGGCGGGACATGAGAACGCAGCCCGTAAGCCCGGCAAGCGTTCCCGAAACGATATAGGTGAAGGCCGTCACGCGGGCGACATTGACGCCGGAAAGCCGTGCTGCCTCGGCATTCGAGCCGATGGCATAGATGTGGCGGCCAAGCACGGTGCGGTTCAAGACGAGTGCGGCCGCGATCGCGATCACGATCATCAGCACCACCGGATAGGGGATGCCGGGGAAGGTGACGACCGGAAAGCCCTGTTCGTCGATGCTTTCGATGCGGAACAGCGAGCCGTTGCCGAGCACGCCGAAGGATTCGCCGAGGCCGGAAACGGCGCGCGCGCCGGTGATCTGGAGCGCGACGCCGCGCGCGATCAGCATCATGCCAAGCGTGGCGATAAAGGGCGGCAGCTTGAGCCTGGTGATGACGAAGCCGTTGATGAGACCGCAGAGCGATCCCGTCAATATGCCGAGCAGCATGGCGAGCGGGATCGGCAGCGACAGCTCCTTGACCGCGAGAGCTGCCACCACGCCCGCAAGCGCCAGCACGGAGCCGACCGAAAGATCGATGCCGCCGGTGATGATGACATAGGTCGCGCCGATGCCGAGCAGCGCGATGGATGTCACCTGCAAGGCGATGGTCATCGCATTATTGACGGTCATGAAGGCGCTGCTGGTGACGGAAAAGATCGCCGCCAGAATAATCAGGCTGCCGACAGCCGCAAATTTCTGGATGATGTCCTTCTGGCGGTCGCTGAGCCCTTTGGATTTTGCCGTCTGCTGGGGCTTGTCGGTGGTGATTTCGGCCATTACTGCGTCCTCATTTGTCCTGCCGGCCCCGACCGGAGGCATAGGTCATAATTTCTTCCTGCGTTGTCGCAGCCGTGTCGAGGACCGCGGTGATGCGCCCCTCGTGAAAGACCGCCACGCGGTCCGAAAGCCCAAGAATTTCCGGCAGTTCCGAGCTGATCAGCACAATGCCGATGCCTCTTGCGGCCAGCTCGTCCATGATCTGGTAGATCGCGAATTTCGCGCCCACATCGATGCCGCGCGTCGGCTCGTCGAAGAACATGATGCGCGGCTCGCGGAACAGCCACTTGCCGATGATGATCTTCTGCTGGTTGCCGCCCGAAAGCAGGCGGACGGGCTGGGCCAGCCCCGGCGTCTTGATGTTGAGAAGATCGACATAGCGCTGGCTTGCCTGCCGGTGGCGCTCGAAATCGATAACGCCATAGGCGCTGCTGACAGCTTCCATATTGGCAAGCGTCAGATTGGCGTCGACCGGCATCTTGACGGCCAGTCCCTGCGCCTTGCGGTCTTCCGATAGGTAGGCAATGCCTGCCTCGATGGCGTCGCGCGGGCTGGCGATCGAAAGTGTTTCGCCTTCAAGCACGATTGTTCCGGCGTCATGCGGATCGGCACCGAAGATCGCGCGCGCCACTTCCGTCCGTCCCGCGCCCATCAGCCCGGCAAAGCCAAGGATTTCGCCGCGCTTGAGCTCGAAGCCGATATTCTCGAACACGCCGCCCCGCGTCAGCCCGGCGACGGAGAACATCACTTCCTCTGTCGGCTTTCGCGTCGGTTCGGGAAATTTCTCGTCCAGCGAGCGCCCGACCATTCCGGCCACGATCTCATCCACGGTGACATCGTGGAAATCCTTGGTCCAGACGTAGCGCCCGTCGCGCAGGATGGTGACGCGGTCGACAATCTCCGCCATTTCGTCGAGGCGATGCGAGATATAGACAATGCCGGTGCCCTGCGCCTTCAGTTCCCGGATGACCCTGAACAGGAGCTGCGCTTCCTGTTCGGTCAGGGAGGAGGTCGGCTCGTCCATGATGAGGACGGAGGCGTTGAGCGACAGCGCCTTGGCGATCTCGACCATCTGGCACTGGGCGACCGAAAGGTTCAGCACCTGTGTCGACGGGTCGATCTTGACGCCAAGCCGGTCGAGGCAGCGCTGCGCGTCTTCCTTCAGCTTGCGGCGGTCCACGAAGAAACCGCGTTTCGGCTCGCGCGCAAGATAGATGTTTTCGGCAACGCTCAAGTGCGGAATGAGGTTCAGTTCCTGATGGATGATGGCGATGCCCGCCGCTTCCGATTCCAGTGTGGAGCCAAAGCGAACCGGCTGGCCGCGATAATGGATCGTCCCGCCATCGGGCTGATAGACGCCGCTGACGATCTTCATCAGGGTCGATTTGCCCGCACCATTTTCACCGCAGACGGCATGAACCTCGCCCGCCCGCAATTCAAAGCTGACGTTCGACAGGGCTTTGACGCCCGGAAATTCCTTGGAAACGGAATCCAGCTTCAGCAATACAGGCGCAGCATCCGCGCGCGCTGACGCTGACGGTAATCCTCCCATCGCGCTTCCTCCTCGCGCAAAGTTTCGTCAACTATCGACAGAAGAAGTAGAAGGCACGCGGTTTCTGGTCAAGCCAATTTTGTGCAGGCAGCAAAAAACTCGTTTGGATGGAGAGGCTCGGCCCTGAATTGCCGCTATCAGCCCTGATTGGCCTGACCAAACTTCTATTTCTCCGTTTTACCTGCATTCCAGAACATTTATCGGCAGGACGGTCAAAGGACAGGCTTTCCGCACGGAAACGGGCCGGAAGAAAGCGCGTCATGACTGCAATTCAGGCAGTATCGCAGTATTTTATGCGGGGCGCCTCTGGAAAGAGGGTGCTTTCCTTTCTATTATTAGAGCATTTCCAGCAAAAGTGCGAAGCGGTTTTGCGTAGGATAATGCGTAACAAAAAGGATAGAGCGGTTCTACGAATCCGTTTTAACTGGAACCGCTCTATATTCCGATTATCTGATCCTGAGGGGCAGTTTTGTATTTTGAAATAATTACGGTCGTGCTGTTGACGATCCTCAATGGCGTTCTCGCCATGTCGGAACTGGCAGTAGTTTCCTCCCGCCCGGCACGACTGAGGGTAATGGCTGACAAGGGCAGCCGCGGCGCCCGCATGGCTATCGAGCTTGCCGATAATCCAGGCCGTTTCCTGTCCACCGTGCAAATCGGCATTACGCTGGTCGGCATTCTGTCTGGCGCATTTTCCGGCGCGACGCTGGGCGCCCGCCTGTCGGGCTGGCTTCTGGGGCAGGGCCTTTCGCCAGCCCTTGCCGATGCGCTTGGCGTCGGCTCGGTCGTAGTGGTCATTACCTATCTGTCGCTGATCGTCGGCGAACTCGTGCCGAAGCAGATTGCGCTGCGCGCACCGGAGGCGGTGGCAAGCCGCGTCGCCCCGACCATGACGCTGTTGTCGAAAATGGCGGCGCCGCTCGTCTGGCTTCTCGATACATCGGGCCGTCTGGTCCTGAAACTGCTCGGCCAGTCGGGCAAGACGAGCGATGGCGTGACCGATGAGGAGATCAAGTCCGTTCTTGCCGAAGCGCACAGCGCCGGTGTGATCGAGACCGAGGAATCCCGCATGATCGCGGGCGTTATGCGCCTCGCAGACCGCACCGCGCGCGGGTTGATGACGCCGCGCATGGACGTCGAAATGGTCGATATAGAAGACAGTTTCGATGAAATCCGCGAGCAGTTGCACACTACCAGCCGCTCACGGCTTCCGGTGCGCGGCGAAGATTCCGATGAGGTGATCGGTGTCCTGCATGTGCGGGATTTCTTCAACCAGCTGTCCTCAAGGGGCAGCGTCGATCTGCGCGAGATCGTCCGGGACGTCCCCGTCGTGTCGGATTTTTCCGATGCGCTGGACGTGGTGGAAGCCATTCGCGGCACGCCGACACATATGGTGCTCGTCTATGACGAATACGGCCATTTTGAAGGCGTGATTACTGCGGGCGACGTGATCGAGGCCATTATCGGCGCCATGCAGGAAGAGGATCATATCGAGGAAAAGGCGATCGTGCGCCGGGCGGATGGTTCCTATCTCGTCTCGGGCTGGATGCCGATTGACGAGTTCTCGGAATTTCTGCGTTTCCAGATCGATGATGAGGCGGAATACAACACCGTTGCCGGGCTGGCGCTTGAGGAACTCAAGCATCTGCCGGATGTGGGCGAAACCTTCGTCAAGAACGGTTGGGTGTTCGAGATTGTCGACCTTGACGGACGCCGCATCGACAAGCTGCTGCTGACGGCGGAAGAACCCGCGACCGAGTAGGCCTGGCTATCAATGCCGGTTTTTGAGAACAGGCAGGATGGGCATGCCGGGTGGTATGCCCCATCCACCGAAGTAATTCTATCGATTGAACCGCTGGACCATTGGCATTTTAGATAAAGTGCATGTTATATTTGGCAGCTGGGGGCAGGTTTTCTGCATTCCTTTCTGGTCGGAAACTCGGGGGCGTCCCGATCGGGAAAAGCTGAACGTGCTCTGGCCGGTGGTTGCGTATCAATGGGGTCGAAAACTGCATATTGGCTTCAACTGGTCAGGTCGGCCTATGGCAGCCACGACAGTCCGATAGCCGACAAGATCCTTGCGGACCAGCTCGAGGAGATTTGCGAGGGCGCGCGCTTCTCGATGCCCATCAGCACGATTCTTTCGGGGCTTATCGTGCTGGTCCAGAGCGCCGCCGGGCATTTCTGGGAATCGATTGTCTGGTTCGCGCTGGTGAATATCGTCAACGCGCTGCGTTTCTTCGAGGCAATTGCCCATACCCGCCGCACGGCACCGATCGGGAACATCGCGGATTTGCAGCGCCAGATCGGGCATTTCCAGCTTCTTGCCGCCCTGTCCGGCTTTCTGTGGTCCGGCGTCGCTCTGCTCTCCAACGGGTTCACGGACCCGCAATCGCCGGTCTACCTCGTCATCCTTGCCGGCATCTGCGCAGGCGCTGTTACCTACGGCTCGTCCTATGCGTCCGTTGCCATCAATTTCATAACGCCGCCGCTTGTCGTGACGGCGGTGTGTCTGGCCGTGCATGCAGACCTGCATAGCGGCGTGATCGTGGTTTCCGTCGTCCTGTTCTGGTGCGGGCTTACACGCGGCGCGCTTCTGGGGCAGAACCGTTTCATCCAGACAAGCAGGCTGAAGCACGAGGCCGAGCAGCTCGCTGACGAAATGGCGCTCAAGTCGCAGGAAGACCCGTTGACGGGCCTTTTCAACCGGCGCGGGCTGGAAACCTCCATCCGGCTGTTTCCGCCAAGGGACGGTCCCTTCATTGTCATGCTGATCGATCTCGACGGCTTCAAGTCCGTCAACGATACTTATGGTCACAAGGCGGGCGACGATCTCCTCGTTTCCATCGCGCAACGCATCCGCCAGATTTCGCCCGAACGGTCCATGCTGGCGCGCATTGGCGGCGACGAATTCGTGCTCGCATATCCCGAGCCGTCGGCGACCATCGAGGCGGGGCTGGTCGCGGCGCGCATCATTGGCAGCCTGAGCGCCCATTATGAGGGCATCCTGTCGGTCGAGATCGGCGCCTGCGTCGGCATCTGCCGGCTGGAGCAGCTCGACCCGGTGGAAATGCTGCTGCGTGCCGATTTCGCGCTTTATGCGGCCAAGAAACGAGGCCGCAACGAATATTACTTTTTCGAAAAACGCCTGCAACATGAATGGGAACGCAAGCAGAGCATCGAGCGTGATCTGCGCATCGCCATCGAGACCGGGCAGATACAAACCTATTTCCAGCCGGTGGTGGAGCTATCCAGCGGGAACATGGTGGGCTTCGAGGCCTTGCTGCGCTGGGATCATCCGCAGCACGGCACAATCGCCCCGCCGGAAATTATCGATGTTGCCTGTGAGGTGGGCGTGGTGCGGCAGCTCACGCATAATGTGTTCTTCAATTGCTGCGAGATGATCGACAAGCTCATGGAAAGCGGCCGCTGCGATCTGACGGTCGCCATGAACCTGTCGCCGCGCGAACTGTCCGGCGGGCGCATTCCGCATGAAATCCTGTCCCAGATGGAAAAGCGCAAACTGCTGGTCTCCATGCTGGAAATCGAGATCACGGAGGAGGCCCCCTTCGACCAGCGCGGAATGAATGACAGCCTGAGCGCGCTGGCGAATGCCGGTGTTTCCATTGCGCTCGATGATTTCGGCACTGGATTTGCCACCTTTGCTTCCTTGAAGAAGGGCCTTGTCACCAAGATCAAGATTGATCAGGTGTTCGTGCGCGGTATCGCAGGATCGGAGGGCGACCAGCACATCGTGCGGGCGATGGTTGCGCTGGCCGACGCCCTCGGCGTCAAGGTCACGGCTGAAGGGATCGAGACGGAGGACGACCGCAATATGCTGCGCAGCCTCGGCTGCGGCAGCGGGCAGGGGTTCCTGTTTGCGCCTGCCCTGCCGATGGGCATGGCCCTGGATGCGCTTGGCCGCTCCGGTGCGCGGCTTGACCAGGCTTTACGATAAAGCTTTAACTTCACGCGTTCTTCCTCAACCGGCCCTCGCTTGCAGGAGCCTAGGGGCAGGTGGAGAAAATGCTGAATCTGTCTGGAGGGAGGAAACTTATGGCAGGCGACGAGGATGCTTCGAAGCTTATTGACGGGCGCATTGCGGAACTTGGCGACTGGCGCGGCGAAACGCTCGCCAGAATGCGTGCGCTGATAAAGCGGGCTGATCCGGACGTCATCGAGGAATGGAAATGGCGCGGCGTCCCGGTCTGGTCGCATGACGGCATCATCTGCACCGGCGAGACCTACAAGAAGGTCGTGAAGCTGACTTTCGCCAATGGCGCGGCGCTTGACGATCCGGCCCATATCTTCAATGCCAGCCTTGAAGGCAATATGCGCCGGGCGGTCGATATAGGCGAGGGCGAAACGATCGACGACGACGCCTTCATTGCGCTCGTTCGCGCTGCCATAGCGCATAATCAGGCCAAAAAGGCGCGGAAAAAGTCCGGACGCGGCTGACCGGATTTATCAAAACCTGTGAGAAATTTGCAAAATATGCCGATTTCTTTCAGGTTTTTATGCAATGTAGCCCAGTATTTTTCCGCATTTTTATTTCTATTTTATTAGAATTAACTAATATAAATAATAATGGTTTCATTTATTGATTTGAAATTCTTTTTTCCTATCGTATAGGTTCAAAGAATATTTGTCATCCGGTCTATGATATTTGGATGAGTGGGTAAGAGAGGAATATTCGGATGTGTATTGCCTGTAATCCCGGCATGGTGGCTTATCTGCGGTCCACGGCGTCAAGGCGCGATTTTCTCAAATATCTCGGTGCCGCCGCCGCGACGTCGGCCTTCGCCTGTTCTTCGCCGGGCATGGCGTTTGCGCAGCAGGCCGCGACACCCGCAGGCGATATCATCTTCAAGGGCGGAACGATCATCACGATGAACGATCAGGCGCCGCGTGCGGAAGCGATCGCCATCCGCGGCAACAAGATACTGGCCGTCGGCAAGCTGGATGACGTGCAGTCCGCCATCGGCTCCGGGGCACAGGTGGTGGACCTTCAGGGCCGCACGTTGATGCCGGGCCTGATCGATCCGCATATGCATTTCGTGTTCACGGCCTTCGAGGACTGGATCGACGTCAGCCCGATCACGACGCCGGATTACGCGACTGTCTGGTCGAAGCTCCAGAAGGGTGTTGCCGACGCCAAGCCGGGCGAATGGGTGCGCGCGCAGCAGTTCGACGCCAGCATCACCCGCGACGCCAAAATTCCTACGCTGGCCGAATTGGACGCTCTTGCTCCCAACAATCCGTTCTTCATGCAGGAAAGCAACGGTCATATCGCCTATGCCAACAGCGCTGCTTTCAAGGCTGCCGGCATCACGCGGGATACGCCCGATCCATCGGGCGCGCGCTTTGTGAAGGACGCCAGCGGCAACCTGTCCGGGCGCCTTGAAGAAATGGCGGCGCAGCAGGTGTTCCTCGGCGCGATGCCTTCGCCGACGGCCGCGGACATGGTTGGACGTGTTCGTCGTTTTGTGGATCATGCAAGTTCCGTCGGCTGCACCATGCTGCACGATTGCGGCATCGGCATCATGGCAGGCGCACAGGACCTGAAAATCCTCGATGCGGCTCTGGGCGACGGCAAGGCTCCGGTGCGCTATCGCGGCATGCTCGTGTCGACGATCATGGACGAATGGGAAAAGGAAGGGATCAAGCCCGGTCGCGGCAACGACCTTTTCCGTGTCGATGGCATCAAGGCCTGGGCCGACGGGTCCAATCAGGCGCGGACCGGCTACCAGCGCGAGAATTACCTCGGCACCGATGCGCGCGGCGCTTTGAACTACAGCCTTGAGCAGGTGACGGATGTCATCCGCCGGGCGCATGAAGGCGGCTGGCAGGTTGGCGTTCACGCCAATGGCGACGCGGCCATCGACATGGTTCTGGATGCCTATGAGGCCGTTCTCGGAAAAACCTCGAACAGCGATCTTCGTCATCGCATCGAGCATTGCAGCGTCTTTCACCCGGAACAGATGGTCCGCATGAAGGAGATGGGGCTGTCGCCATCCTTCCTGATCGGCCATGTGCACTGGTGGGGCAAGGCGTTCCGCGACCGTCTTCTGGGGCCGGACCGTGCCCGCTTCTATGACCCATGCGCTTCGGCACTGGCGGCGGGCCTCAAGATTTCGCTCCATTCCGACTGGAACGTGACGCCAATTGAACCGCTGCGCTATGTCGAAAACGCGGTCACCCGCGTCATGAACGAAGGCGGCGATGTGTTCTTCCCGGAAGAATGTATCCCGGTGGATGCAGCGCTGCGCGCCGTCACCATCGATGCGGCCTGGCAGTGCCATATGGAAGACCAGATCGGTTCGCTGGAAACCGGAAAGTTCGCCGACTTCGCCATTCTGGAAGAAGATCCGACTGCACCGGATGTGAAGATCAGCAAGATCAAGGTCAGCGAAACCTGGATGGACGGCACCAAGCGTTACGCTGCCTGACGAACTTTAGAGCATAATCCGACCGGAGTGAAACGAGGTCGATAAGATTATGCTTGAAATAGAAGAAGTTAGAGCGCCGATCTGATCCAGTCAGATCGAAACGCGCTCTAACGCAGCGGCAGCTGGCTTGGAGCATTTCCAGCCGCAAAACCGGTTTCCACTTTTGCCGGAACCGCTCGAGCGCTGCCGCCGCGCCATCAAATCATACCGACCGGGTCAGGCCGCCATCCACGCGCAGGTTCTGGCCCGTAATGTAGGCGGCGCCATCCGATGCGAGGAAGGCGATCGTCGCGGCGATTTCCTCGCTCTTGCCATAGCGCTGCATCGGAACGCTTGCGCGGCGCTCTTCCACCGTCGGCAGGCTGTCGATCCAGCCCGGAAGAACATTGTTCATGCGGATATTGTCGGCAGCATAGGTGTCGGCGAAAATCTTGGTGAAAGAGGCGAGACCGGCGCGGAACACCGCCGAAGTCGGGAACATGGCGCTTGGTTCGAAGGCCCATGCGGTCGAGATATTGATGATGACGCCGGATTTCTGCTTCTGCATTGTCGGCACCACGAGACGGGACGGCCGCACCGCATTGAGGAAATAGGTGTCCATCCCCTTGTGCCAGTCCTCATCGGTGATGTCGAGGATTGGCGCGCGCGGACCATGGCCTGCGCTGTTGACCAGCACGTCGATACGGCCCCATTTTCCCAGAACCTCATCCACCAGACGCTTCAGATCGTCATTCGACTGGTTTGAGCCGGTAACGCCGATGCCGCCCAGTTCCTGCGCCAGTGCTTCGCCCTTGCCGGAAGATGAAAGGATTGCGACCTTGAAGCCGTCCTGCGCCAGCCTGCGTGCGGCGGCTGCGCCCATGCCGCTTCCGCCAGCCGTCACAATCGCTACTTTTTCTACTGTCATGATGCTTTCCTTTCCGGGAAATGCTGCCCGAGACGGCAACCGCCAACAATCATTCCTTCGATTTATAACGGAGAACCATTGTCCTGACGAACGAAAATGCGTAACATCAGGCAATAGAAAATCTATCGGTTTTGTTTCATGAAAAGACTTCCCTCGCTCAACGGCCTGCGTGTGTTCGAAGTCGTCACGCGGCATCTGAACTTCCGTCTGGCGGCGGAGGAACTTGGCGTGACACAGGCGGCGGTGGCCCAGCAGATACGCGGCCTTGAGGCGGAGCTTGGGCTGAAACTCTTTGAGCGCCAGCCGCGCACGCTGGTCATGACTGAACCGGCTCGTTCTTATATCGCCAGTGTGCGGCGGGCGTTTGACCTGCTTTCGGAAGCGACCGAAATGCTGCGTCCCGAGCCGCAGCACCTGACTGTCAGCGTGACGCCGACCTTCGCCTCGAAATGGCTGATCCCGCGGCTGGCCGGGTTTACGCAAGCCCATCCCGATATTGAATTGCGCATTGTTGCGAGCGACAAGGTCGCCAATTTCCAGACCGATGCCGTCGATCTCGCGGTGCGCTATGGCGAGCCGCCATTCGGTCCGGGGCTCAATGCGGAGCTGCTTTTCGAGCATGTGATTGTCGCCATCGCAAGCCCGGTGCTGGTCGAGAGGCTGGGTGATCCGGGCCTGCCGGAAAATCTGGAGCGCTATCCGCTGCTGCACGATGCGCATAATTTCTGGCCGCGATATCTGGAAAAGGCTTTTCCGGGCGGCGTGTCGGCTTCGCCGAAGAATACCCGCTTCAACCAGACTTCGCTTGCCATCGATGCGGCAATTGCCGGGCACGGGCTGGCGCTGGCAAGCCGCTTTTTCGTGGAAAAGGATATTGCGGCGGGCAGTCTCGTGCAGGCGCTGGCCACCGAATTGCGGGTCGGCGCGGACTTCTATGCGGTTTCACTGCGAAAGCCGCGCCATCCGCAATCCGTGGAGGCGGTGAAGGATTGGCTGAAAAGCGCGAGCGCATCAGGTTGATGGTTCGGGCACTTCAAGCCGAGTTTTCTGGCTGCGTGTCGGTATGGTGATGCAGACAAGGCAGGCCACAACCAGAACCACGCCGAGCCAGCCGGTGGCGGAGAGCCTTTCACCCACGATCACCGCCGCGAAAAAAGCGGCCACCACCGGCTCGAACAGCGTCAGCGTGGTAGCGACGCTCGTTTCGACCCGGCTCAACCCATAGCCGAAACACACATAGCCGAGAAACATTGTCACGAAGGCCATATAGAGCCCCACCGCAGCATTGTTCCACGAGGCGAGAAACGGTCCGCCGGTGGCGATCAGAACCGGCATGAGCAACAGTCCGCCAACGCCGAATATGGCCCCCATGGCGGTGGTCGAGGCCATGCCGCCCTGCATGAGCTGGCGCGCGCATGAGGAATAGACGGCATAGGTAAGGCCTGCCACAAGGCCAAGCAGCGAGCCGGTCAGGGTGGCGCTTCCGGTGGCATGGGCGCCGCCGTCCTCCGACAGGCTGAGCATCATCATGCCGATAATGCCGATGATTGCTCCTGCCAGCCAGCGTAGCGATGGGCGAAAGCCGCTTTGCCTGTATTCGACAGCCGCCGAAAGGAGCGGGGCGGACCCGAGCGAAATGACCGTTCCGATGGTCACGCCTGCAAGCCGCATCGACGCATAAAAGGCGAGGGGATAAAGGGCGACGCAGATGGCTCCCAGCATCAGCCCGCGCCATTGATGGGCGAGCGCCCGTCGCGAGGCGATGATGCCGCGCCAGGCGATTGCCGCCTGCGCCAGCCCGCCAAGCCCCATGGCGGCGGCGCCGATTGCGACCGCGCTGACTTCCGGCGCGAAGGTCGCTGCCGTTCCGGTCGTGCCCCAGATCGTGGACGCGACGAGGATAGCTGCCACGCCCAGAAAATAGTCCCTCGATGATTGCATTTTACCCCAGCCGCAAAACTGTAGCCACCATCGCCCTGGCTTCCCCGAGGCGGGCGCTGTTTCCCTCAAGCCCTGCGCGCATGATTGCTCCTTCCAGTATGAAGGAAAGCTGCACGGCCAACTGGCTGACCCGTTCCGGATTATCGGGGATCAGGCCGTTCAGATGCTCCACAAGCAGGTGCTCCACCTGTTCCTTGTGTTTTCTGACCGCTTCCCGTCCGGGGTCGCCAGCGGGCAGTTCTGCTGCCGCATTCAGCAGGCCGCAGCCGCGAAACCCGTGTTCATAGGCAAATTCCGCGTGATCGCGATAAGCGTCGAAGATGGCCAGTATCCCGTCCATCGGGTTTGCTGCCTGTTCGAGCCGCTTTTCATAGAGGCCAAGCCATTCGGCGTGGCGGTGCTCCAGATAGGTGGCCACCAGCTCCGCCTTGGAGGCGAAGTTGTTGTAGAGGCTCTGCTTCGCCACGCCTGCGCGCTGGATGATCGCGTCGATCCCGGTGGCCGAAATGCCCTCGTCGTAAAACAGTTCCGCCGCCGCTTGCAGAAGCCGCTCGCGGGCTGGTTTCGAACTTGCCGTTGCGGAATCGCTCATAATTCGTTGCCTTGATGATTAGGTAGACCAGTCTACCTAATCGAGAGGCCGAGTCAATTCCGCAGTAGCCGTGCCGTCTTGATGTGAACTGATTTCTATCCGCATGGGATCCTGCCGGACAGCCGAACAGACCTGTCAATTGTCAGGGAAAGGCATATCGAAACACGTCGTTCAAATAGGCCTGGTTCTGAATCCGGAAATGCGTTGTTCCAATTCGTTCAAAGCCTTGGGACGTATAGAAATTGATTGCGGAGGTATTTTCCGAGTTCGTGGTCAGCCATACGGAAGGAACATTCGCATCACGTGCGTGGCGCAAAGCTTCCTGCAGCAGTGCTCGTCCAATCCCGCTTTTTTGATGTCGAGGCTGGACGTAAAGGGTCGAGATTTCCATGGTCGAACAATTATCTATCGGAGCGGAGCTTTTTGAACTGATCCGAGTGAAGCCATCCAGACCCTCTTTATTCTCCGAAACGACAATATGTTCATCGGAGTCTTCGATGAGGTTCCGGAATTTTTTCTCCGTGAACTCGCTTAAAACGTAATCGGCAAAAAATGCGTTCACGCCTTGGCGGATGTAGGTGCCCAGCCAAACCTCAATCGAGATGGCAGCGAGAACAGAAGCGTCAGAAATTTGTGCTGTTCGCAAGCCCATGGGCAACTGTACTCCAACAGGAAAAATAATAATCAAGAATAAAGGGTTGGCTCAATATTTACAGCACATATAAACGTTGATGGGATGTCGTGACAAGTTTGGCACTATCCCCCTTGTCCCGTGGGAGAGATTCACGTATCCGCTATGTGAGGCAGATGGAACGGGAGGTCGTCCGGTGCCGCAGAGAATTTCCCCCCTGGCGCCTTTCCAGTACAAGACATTCCGGGCGCTGTGGTCAGCTACACTGGTTTCCAACCTTGGCGGTCTGGTGCAGACGGTCGGCGCTGGCTGGATGATGGCAACCATCGCCCATTCGGACGACATGGTTGCACTGGTGCAGGCTTCGACAACCCTGCCTGTGATGATCTTTTCGGTCGCAGCCGGTGCCCTGGCCGATAACTTCGACCGCCGCCGCATCATGCTGACCGCGCAGGTCCTGCTTCTGTTCATTTCGGTTGCATTGGCGGTTTTTGCCTATCTTGGCATCCTGACGCCGTGGATGCTGCTCAGTTTTACGTTCCTCATCGGCTGCGGTGGGGCCTTGCACAATCCTTCGTGGCAGGCGTCGATGGGCGACATCGTGCCCCGCACCGATCTGCCTGCGGCGGTGGCGCTCAACAGCATGAGCTTCAATCTCATGCGCAGCATTGGTCCGGCTATCGGCGGTATCATCGTTGCGGCTGCAGGTGCGGCTTTTGCCTTCATTTTCAATGCGTTCAGCTATTGCGCGCTCATTCTGGCGCTGTGGCAGTGGAAGCCCGAAACGGTCAAGTCCACCTTGCCGCGCGAAACGCTGGGACCGGCCATGATCGCTGGGCTGCGTTATGTCGCCATGTCTCCGAACCTTCTGAAAGTGATGTTCCGGGGCTTCCTCTTCGGCCTGTCCGCCATTGTCATTCTGGCGCTTCTGCCGCTCGTCGCCCGCGATCTCGTTCACGGAACGGCGCTGATCTACGGTATCATGCTGGGTTTCTTCGGGCTTGGCGCCATTGGCGGCGCGTTGCTCAGCGCCCGGCTGCGCGAGCTTCTCGGCAATGAATGGCTGGTGCGCGGCGCTTTCATCGCGTTCGCGGTCAGTTGCGGCCTGCTGTCGATCAGCCGGAACATGTGGCTGAGCTGCATTTTCCTGCTGCCTGCTGGTGTTTCGTGGGTTCTGGCGCTGTCGCTGTTCAATGTCACCGTGCAGCTTTCCACGCCGCGCTGGGTGGTTGGGCGCGCGCTGGCGCTTTACCAGACCGCGACCTTCGGTGGCATGGCGGCGGGCAGCTGGCTCTGGGGTGCCGTGGCGGACGAATATAGTGTGCCGGGCGCGCTTCTGGCTGCCGCCGTCGTGCTCGTTTTCGGTGCGCTGATCGGGCTTCTCCTGCCACAGCCTGACTTTGAGGCCCTCAATCTCGATCCGCTCAACCGTTTCAGCGAGCCGCAGCTTCGGCTTGATCTTCGTTCGCGCAGCGGCCCGATCATGATCATGGTCGATTACAAGATCGCGCAGGAAGATGTTCCGGCATTCCTTTCCGCCATGGCGTTGCGGCGGCGCATGCGCATCCGCGACGGTGCCCGGCAGTGGGTGCTGCTGCGCGATCTGGAGAACCCGGAAACCTGGACGGAAAGTTATCACGTGCCGACCTGGGTGGAGTATGTCCGTCATAACCAGCGTCGCACCCACGCCGATGCGGAAGTGTCGGAAAGGCTGCTCGCCTTGCACAAGGGAGACAAGCCGCCGCTCGTCCATCGCATGATCGAAAGGCAGACTGTGCCGGTTCATGACGACATGCCGCTGAAGGCGCATCTGGACCTGTCGTGAGCGGCGATTTCAAATTGAGGCAAAACCGCGATTTTTGCCTAAACCTGCGTTTTTCGCATCGAAATTTGTGGCGAAGGACGGATTATTTTGTGGCGAAATAAAGGCTAGAAGCCCAGGCGCTCCCGCAGGGCTTTCCGGTAGGATCGTGACACGGGCCATGATTGATTGATGCCGCGCATCCTGACTAACCATTTGTCGATTGTGCTTCGGTCTATGTCGGAGACGTGCAGGGCGTTTACGAATGCCGTGCGGTGAATGCGGAAAAACAGGCTTGCCGGCAGGATGCCTGCCCATATGCCAAGCGGTCGGGAATCAAGAATTGCAGAACCGTCGGCAAGCCAGACCTCGCTGTAATTGCCTGCCGAGCGGACCCCGATGATCTCCTCCGGTGAAAATCCGCGCATTACGCCGCGTTTGCTGACATAGATCACCGATGTCGGGTCGGGTTCCTCGCAGGAGGCTTGTCTATTTTCGGGCGTCGCGTATTTCGCCTGGGCGATCAGGCTTGCGCACTGGAACATCGCCTTGATTTCCGCGCGGGACCAACGCCGGGTTTCTTCCGTCGTGTCGAAACCGATTATTCCGCGCAGCCGATCATGATGAAAAAGCGGGATACTGAGAATACTCTGATTGCCCTGCCGCAGAAATTCCGCCTGAAGCGCGCGTGCGCTGCGCGGCAGTCCCTTTACGTCATGAACCGCGACGGCCCGCCTTTCGGTCAGGTAGCGATGCAGCCATGCAATAAGCGTGGTTGGAGCCTGCTGAAGCTCGGAAATATAGGCTACCGTATCGCCCTTGCACCATTCATGCGTGTTGCGAAACCGCAGGAGGTCAGGCCCATATTCGATCATCCATGCCCGGTCTGACCGTGATGCATTGCCGACGGCGGCGAGGAATTCCGAAATGGCCTTTTCGACGGGTTTCCTGAGCAGGTACAAGGCACAAACATAGGGCCAGTCGAGCGCCGGTGCTTCCGCACACTCGGTCTCGGAATAGATCCGGTAGGCGCCAGCCGTGCTGTCCAAACTGTCTCCCCTGATGTTGCGGTATCAATATCCGCCGCCCGGCCATAGCCGGACAGTATATTGAATATAATTGCCCGCTATTTGCAATAGAGCTAAAGCAAGCAATGCAACCACTGTGACGGGTGGCTTATCTTTCCGTATGGGAGATGAGCTGGAATGGAGCGCCCGCAAAACGGCTGAAATCTCCAGAAAGCTCAAAAGAAAGCCTCGGTATGTGTGGTGATAGCATAATCATACCGAGGCTGCGCATTTGCCTGATTCCGCCGAAGCGTGCGCCACACCAGATTAAGGATCATTGCGACAGAAAGAAGTCTTTCTTCGATCCTGTATGGAATGGCTGTGGATCAATTAATCCGAAGCAAAATTGCTCGCATATCGCATGTATTTTATTTCAAATACTGCGTGCGCCAACTTTGATTTAACTTCCGTTCAGCCGATGTCTTCGACCTGATCGAGATACTGACCGTATCCTTCCGCTTCCATCCGGTCCTTCGGAATGAAGCGAAGCGAGGCCGAGTTGATGCAATAGCGAAAACCGCCGCGGTCTATCGGGCCGTCAGGGAAAACATGTCCCAGATGGCTGTCGCCATGGGCCGAGCGCACTTCGGTGCGCACCATGCCGTGAGACATATCGGTCAGTTCGGCGACATTGGCGGGTTCGATCGGCTTGGTGAAGCTTGGCCATCCGCAATGGGATTCATATTTGTCGGACGAGGTGAACAGCGGCTCGCCGGAGACGATATCGACGTAGATTCCCGGCTCCTTGTTATAGAGATATTCGCCGGTGCCGGGGCGCTCGGTGCCGCTTTCCTGCGTGACGCGATATTGCTCCGGGGTAAGCTTCGCAATCGCTTCGGGATCTTTTCTGTAGGTCATGATGTGCGCTCCCTTGATAGGTGCCCTGAATCTAGGCTGTAGGAAGCAACTATTCCAGTCCCGCGCAAATGACGAACTGTTGAAGAACCCCGGAAAAAACGAACTTACCGGCTGATCCGAACGCGCGGGAAGATTTCCATGGTCAGGTAATGCTCGTCGAAGCTTGAAATGTGAACGAGCGCGGAACGGTTCAGAAACTCGACTTCATTATTGCGAAAAACCAGAAGGTCATCCTCGCGCAGTTCGCGCAGCATACGGTTGATATGGATCGGCGTAAGCCCCAACGCATCGGCCAGTTCGCTCTGCGTCAGCGGGCAAAAGAAGCTGTTCTCGTCGCCGGTGCCGTTGATGCGGGCCCGTTGGCCAAGCTCCAGCAGAAGATGCGCGATGCGCACGAGCGCGCTGCGGCGGCCGATGCTGATGAGATGCTCGATGAGAATGGCCCGCTGCCGGGCCATCAGTTCCATGAATGTCATGGCAAGGCGCGGCGATTTGAGCAGGCTTTCGGTGAGATGGTCCAGCGAGATTTCGAGGACAGAAAGCTCCGTAACCGAAATCAGCGTGTAATAGTTGAAGCCCAGCCCGGTGCGGAAACCCAGAAAATCGCCTTTCATGGGGAAATCGAGGATCTGCCGGTCGCCATCGGGCAGATCGCGATAGATGCAGCCCCAGCCGCTCTTGATGATGTGAACCGAATTGGCCCAATCGCCCTGGCTGCTGACGACAGTGTGCGATGCGTAGTTCTTTGATGTTATTGGCAGGGCCCCGAGCACGCCAAGATCGCTTTCTTCAAAGACCGCGCCAATGGGGGCGCTTTCCAGAAAATGGCGCAGCGTTTTTGCTTCGTCGGCATTTACCACCATTGAGCCTACCTGCCGTTTCGCCCAGCAAAGGAAATATAAATTTTAAGTCTGGTATCCCCGCGTTCTTTCCCCGCTCTCGCCCGGAAGCAGGGCTTCGCAAGAGTGTTATCGAGGGAGCGTGTTTTGGCAAGGTAGTAATTTCTACCACTAATTGGGTATATATCCGCGCTTCTACTAAACCATATTTTCCTGAAGTCCTTAATCTAGGTTAATGACACTGAAGCAAATGCGAGGCAGTATCTCGGTGATCTGATAACAATAAATAAGAATTTTTTGGCGAGTCAAATATATCTAATAATTACTAGGAATAGTAGGCTGGATAAGTATCCGCTAAAACTGTACAAAAATTATGGAGTATTTTTTATACAACAGGGTAGAGGGCGAGCAAATGAACATTTCTCCACAGTTTAGCAACAGAACCACTGAATTAAAGAATAACGGTTTGGGGGTAACGAAAGACACTTCCTTTAAGCCTGAACTGCCGAGCGACAGCGTGCTGCCGCTGCTGGTTATCATAGACAACCGCGCACTGGATCGCGAATGTCTTGCGCATGGGCTGACGAACCACAGCATCGAAATGTCGATTGCCACATTCAGCTCGTTCGAGCAGTGGCAGCATCAGCGCCGTGGCCGCACGGCGGGCGCGGTGCTTTTCAACATCGGCGGTCAGAAGGTTTCAGACCCGGCGGTTGGTAATTACCTCAATCGCATTGTCACTGATTGCGCTCCAGCGCCTGTCATTCTCCTGGCCGACAAGGAAGAAATTTCTCAGGTTCTCAAGGCGCTCGACCATGGTGTGAAGGGCTATATTCCGACATCGGTCAATGTGAATGTCTGCGTCGAGGCATTGCGGCTTGCCATGGCGGGGGGAACCTTCGTTCCGGCCAGCAGCGTGCTGGCTCTGCGCCATGCCACCGATCCGAACTCACAGCGGCTGCAACCCCTTGGCGGCATGTTCACCCAGCGTCAGGCCGAAGTGGTCAATGCGCTGCGCCGGGGCAAGGCGAACAAGATCATCGCCTATGAACTGAAGCTGCGGGAAAGCACCGTGAAGGTTCATATCCGCAACATCATGAAGAAGCTGAAAGCGTCCAACCGTACCGAAGTGGCGTGTATCATCAACGAGCTGTTCCCGTCGGAAACATCGTTTGCCGATCTGCAATAGGCCATTGGCGGGCGTTTGCCAGCCGGCGCATTGAATTATTCCGTGAAGGAGAATTTGGGTGATTATCTCCGACGTTTCGGCAGGAAACGGGCGGCAGCCGGTGGCTGACCTGCTCGACACAATAAGACGCAGAAAAATGATGCTGATCGTGCCGGTGGTCGCGGGCATCGGCGTGGGTTTTGCGGGCTATCTTACCGCGCCGGTCAGTTATGTGTCGGAGTCCGTGCTGGTGCTGGATATGCGCCGCTTGCAGGCGCTTCCCAATGAAACTGCAATCACGCCGTTGCCACAGGACAGCCCGGTGCTGCGTTCCGAACTCGATATCATCAATTCCCGCATGATGGCGCGCAAGGTCATCGACATCCTGCAAGCGGAGAACATTGCCGTGCCGACGGAATTCCGTTCGCGCACGGTGCTGTCGTCCGCTTCAGATACGAGTTCGCGCGCCAAAGGCGCCCGGGATGTCGATCCTGCCTTGCGTGAACGCCAGCAGATAGACCTGCTTCTTTCGCGGCTGCGCGTCACCAATGATGGGCGGTCCTATACGATCTTCATATCCTATCGCGCTTCCGACCGGGTTTATGCGGCGCAGGTCGCCAACGCCTTCGCCACCGCTTATCTCGACCATCAGATCGATGTGCAGCAATCGGCGACACGGCGCATCAGCGAGTGGCTTGGCGACAAGCTGGGCAACCTGCGCAGCGACCTTGAAAGTGCGGAACGTGCGGCGGAAGAATTCCGCCAGAAGTCACGGCTTGCAGGCGATCAGGGACAGATCAGCTTTCAGGCCCAGCGCGTGGCGGCGCTGAACAGCGAGATTGTCGCGGCGACGGGCGCCGTTTCGCTTGCCGAGGCGCGGTTGCGCACGGCGGAAGAACTCAAGAGTAACGATGAAGCGCCTGCACTGGCCGAGGTTCTGGCCTCGCCTGCCATCCAGACCTTGCGCAGCGAGCAGGCGCGCGTCGAGCGGCAGCTTGGCGAGTTACAGTCGAACGGGGCGCTGAAGAGCGCCGAAATCCCGGTTCTGAAGGCTGAACAGGAAGCGCTGAAACAGCAGATTTCCAGCCAGGTTGGCGAAATCATCAAGAGCCTCGGCAACGAAATCCAGATAGCGCGCCAAAGGCGCAGCGGACTGGAAGAGGCGTTGCGAAAAGCGGAGGCCGATCTTGCCGAAGCCAATCAGGCGCAGGTGAAAGCCGTGCAGCTTGACCGGGAAGCCAATGCCAGCCGCACGGTCTATGAAAGCTATCTGACGCGGTACAAGCAGCTGATCGAGCAGGACGGCATGGCCGCGCCCGAAGCGCAGATGATTTCTCCGGCGGAACCGGCAATGGCCAAGGCCAGCCCCAACTTGCCGAACTGGCTGTTGCTGGGGCTGGGGCTTGGCGGCCTGGTAGCACTTGCGGGCACGATGCTTAAGGAAACGTTCGACAAAATCAGGCCCGCGCAGACGGCTTCGCTGATGCTGCCCGGCATTCCGGCAGCGACGCTGCTGCCGGTTTCGCCGCAAATGACCGTGCCGCTTCTTGTCAATCGCGGCCTCGACCCGGCAAGCCCGTTCGGTCGGGCGATCAAGTCCGTGCATGATCGCCTGCGGGCTTTGACCCGCGGTCGGGATTCGCTGGCGCTTTCGGTCGTTTCCCTGTCCAACGGGGAGGGAAAGACTTTGCTGATCACCGCGCTCGCACAACAGATCGCCGCCACCGGCCTGACGGTTGCGGTTATCGATGCGACCAGCAGGCGGTCGGGGCTGGCGGAGGCTTTCGGGCTTCCGCAAGGGGATAACGGCATCATTTCCAGCGGCCGCGCGCTGGCAGGCGCGACACTGGTGCACGACCATGGTTCGGGCATCGATATCGTCACGCCCAACAGCCAGAGGCGCGAGGGCGACTGGCTGGCCGAGCTGATTGCCCAGTTGCGCACCGATCACAAGATTATTCTGGTCGATCTCCCGGCGGTCATGGAGGACAAGCGCTCGGTTCTGCTGTCGCGGGCAACGGATACGGCGCTTCTCGTGGTGCCGTCGGACCGGCAGGACCAGTATGCGACCAATGCGCTGATCCAGACGATGGCGTCCTTCGGGCGCAAGCCAGCGCTTGCGGTCGTGAACCATAATTCGTCGTCCTATCACGGCTGGCAGGCCGTCATTGGCGTCATGGGCGGGATGGGCCTGTGGGCGAAGCGAGGCGTGAGTGCCATCTTTTCGCGACGGCCAAAGTCAGCCGCAGGCAGCGTTCAGGAACAGGCGTGAGGGCAAGCCATGTCACACAGGATCATCAGAAACCGCATTGTCACCCACCTGCGGGCCACGATGCTCTCGGGGCTCATTCTGGCTGGCGGAAGTTTTGCCGCGCTTGGCGAAGGGCAGGCCTACCGGGTCGGCGCCAACGACGTGTTGCAGGTGACCGTTTATGGCCAGCCGTCCCTCACAGGGCTTTACCCGGTCGATGTGGATGGCAATATCGGCTATCCGATCGTGGGCAACATCCCGGTAAACGGGCTGACCATAAACGAGGTTGGTGAAAAGATCGCCGGGTCGTTGTCCCAGCATATTCCCGGCCTGACGGTCACGGCAACGGTCAACCAGTACGCGCCGGTGTTTGTGGTCGGCGACGTGAAGATGCCGGGAAAATATCAATTTCGGCCCGGCATGGTGGTGCTTGAACTGACGGCGCTTGGCGGCGGGGCAGGCAAGACCGAGACGCCAGCGCTGACCGCCGGAATGCAGCTCATCACCGTCCAGCAGGAATATGCGGATTTGCAGATGCAGATCACCGCCATGACAATCCGGCGGGCGCGTTTCGAGGCGGAGCTGAACGGTGCGGAATTCAATTATGCCCTGCCGGAACAGCCTGCTGCGAACAAGGAAACGGCGGCGCTGACGCAGCAGATGCTGGACGGGGAAAAGACCGTCTTCAATGTTCGCCGCAACAATCTCGTCGCCGAACGTCAGGCACTGGAAGCGCAAGCCGCAAGCTATGGCGACGAGATCGAGACCTTGCAGCAGAGCATCAAGTTGCACGACACGGAAATCGGGCTGTTGCAGGAGAATGTGGATTCCAGCAAGTCGCTGGTGGATCGCGGCCTTGCCGCCAAATCCAACCTTCGCGACATGGAGCGCGATCTGTCGGCTACGCGGCGGGCCGCGCTGGAGCTTGCCTCCTTCCTCGCGCGGGCGAGGCAGAACCAGCTTGCCATGCGGCAGCGCATCGCCAATCTGGACGAAATCCGCAGGAGCGAGGCTGCGACTGCGTTGCAGGACATTGACCTCAATATTGCCCGTATGGAGCACCGCAGCAATGCGCAGCTTCAGACCATGGCCGAAATCGCCAAGTCATCCGGCAATATCGCTTCATCCACGCTGCGCCAGAAGCTGATCTTTTCGATCAGCCGTATCGTTGATGGCAGCTTCCAGGATATCGTTGCCAATGAGCGCACGGAGATCAAGCCGGGCGATATCCTGCGCGTCGAACTGGATATGAGCAGGGTAGGCGGCTCGCCTTCATAAAGCGAGCTTCTCAAGCCGCGACGGGATCCGCGGATTCCTGCAACCAATCGCGATAGACTTGACGCAAGCCATCTTCGAGACGAATACGCGGCTTCCAGCCAAGCGCCCGCATCTTCGACGTGTCGAGAAGTTTGCGCGGCGTGCCGTCGGGCTTGCCGAGATCATGTTCAAAGCGGCCTTCATAGCCGACGACGCGGGCAACCGTCAGCGCCAGATCCCTGATCGAAATCTCGTCGCCCGTTCCGATATTCATCGGCTCTATGCCGTCATAGAAGCGCAGCATGTGCAGGCAGGCATCGGCAAGGTCGTCCACATGCAGGAATTCCCGCAAGGGCTTGCCGCTGCCCCAGAGCGTCACATGGTCGACGCCCCGCACCTTGGCCTCATGAATCCGACGGATCAGTGCGGGCAGCACATGCGAGCTTTCGGGATCGAAATTGTCGTTCGGGCCGTAGAGATTGGTCGGCATAGCCGTCATGAAGCGGTTGCCATATTGCCGCGCGCAGGCTTGCGCATATTTCAGTCCGGCGATCTTGGCGACGGCATAGGCTTCGTTGGTCGACTCCAGGGGGCCGGTCAAAAGCGCGTCTTCGGTGAGAGGCTGCGCCGCGTCGCGCGGATAGATGCAGCTTGAGCCGAGCCATAAGAGGCGCTCCACGCCTGTTTGATGGGCGGCGCGGATGAGGTTCATGCCGATGGCGAGATTGTCATAGAGAAAATCCGCCGGATATTGCGAATTGGCCAGAATGCCGCCGACGCGGGCGGCAGCGATGATGATGACATCCGGCTTGCGGCCGCTGATGAAATTTTCCGTCGGTCCCTGCCGGGTCAGGTCGAGCGTGCTGTGCGCGGCAGTGATGATGTCGCAATCCGTGCCATGCAGGCGGCGGAGGATGGCCGAACCGACCATGCCCGTGTGCCCGGCAACGAATACCTTCTTGCCTTCCAGCGAATAGAGTGGGGCGATATCAGCCGTAGAAGTCATTGCGTCCGACCTCCCGCATGATGTTGCGCAAATCCCAATCGACCATTTCGGCAACAAGGCTGTCGAAGCCGGTCGTATGCTGCCAGCCGAGGCGATCTTTCGCCTTGGACGCATCGCCGAGCAGGAAATCGACCTCGTTCGGACGGAAATAGCGCGGATCGATCTCGATCAGGCAATTGCCGGATTTACGGTCGCGGCCGATTTCTTCCACGCCGTCGCCTTGCCACACGATTTCCTTGTCGACCGCCTTGAAGGCGCGTTCGACGAACTCCCGCACGGTGTGCGTTTCTCCGGTTGCCAGCACATAATCGTCGGGAACATCTTCCTGCAGGATGCGCCACATACCCTCGACATAGTCACGGGCATGACCCCAGTCGCGGCGGGCATCGAGATTGCCGAGCCGAAGCCTGTCCTGAAGACCGCGTTCGATGGCCGCTACGGCGCGGGTGATCTTGCGGGTGACGAAGGTTTCGCCGCGAAGCGGGCTTTCGTGATTGAACAGGATGCCGTTGGATGCATGGAAGCCATAGGCGTCGCGGTAATTCACCGTTGTCCAATAGGCATAGAGCTTTGCCGTCGCATAGGGACTGCGCGGCGCAAAAGGTGTCTGTTCGTTCTGCGCCTTGGGCGAACTGTTGCCGAAAAGCTCCGATGTGGAAGCCTGATAGAACCGGCATGTTTTACCCAGCCCCAGAATGCGCATGGATTCAAGCAGGCGAAGCGTGCCGAGCGCATCGGCATTGGCCGTATATTCGGGCGTCTCGAAACTCACCTGCACATGGCTCTGGGCGCCGAGATTGTAAATCTCGTCGGGCCGCACTTCCTGAATGACCCGGCACAGATTGGTCGCATCCGTCAGGTCGCCGAAATGCAGGCGAAAGCGAATGTTCTCTTCGTGCGGGTCCTGATAGAGATGATCGATGCGGGCCGTGTTGAACGAGGAAGACCGCCGCTTCAGACCATGCACGCGATAGCCTTTCTTGAGCAGAAGCTCGCTTAGATAGGCGCCGTCCTGTCCGGTCACGCCGACGATGAGAGCTGTTTTCTCCTGCAAGACCCTGCCTCCGATCATAAACTCGATAGAAGCATGTTAGCGATTTCCGGCGCGGGCAGAACGGCTCCAAAACGGCAATCGCGGGCCGGAACATCCCTCTTCGGATGAGGCTTGCGGCGTGTCCGGCATGGCCGGTTTCACCCAATGAGGTAGGCAGTTCGCCCGCTGTCGGTGCCTGCCATGCCTTTGTGTTTCTTGCGGTATCTGTCGCGCTGTTGCGATCCTCTGGGTAAGGGATCGTACAACAGGAAGCGAAATCATGCGTGTGGTGCTTGCCAATCGTTACTACTATCCGGACCAGTCGGCGACGAGCCGGATGGTGACGAGTCTTGCCCACACGCTGGTGCGCGAAGGCATAGAGACGACGGTGCTGGCAAGCCGCAGCTATCACGACAGGCGGAAGGATGTGCTCCCTGCGCGCGAGACGATAAACGGTGTCGACGTGCACCGCATATGGACCTCGGGCTTCGGTCGCGGCAGGCTTGTCGGGCGCGCGGTGGATTATGCGACCTTCCATCTGTCCGCAGCCGCATGGTTCGCGGCCCATGCCAAGAAGGATGATGTGTGCGTCGTCTGCACCGATCCGCCGCTTCTGTCGGTTTCGGCTGCGCTGTCGGTCCGGCTGCGCGGCGCAAGGCTGGTCAACTGGGTGATGGACCTTTTTCCCGAAACGGCGATGGAGCTTGGCCTTATCCGGCCCGATACCATTTCCGGCAAGCTCGCCCTGATCCTGCGCAACTGGTCGATGCGCCAGTCGGCACTGACCATTTGCCCGATAGAGCGCATGGCGCATTATCTTGCGACGCGAGACATTCCGGCGGAAAGCCTGAGCGTGGTTCACCACTGGGCTGACCGGAACGAGATCGTGCCGATCGAACCGGCGCACAATCCGCTCCGCCGCGCCTGGGGCCTCGGACGCAAGTTCGTTATCGGCTATTCAGGCAATTTCGGGCGTGCGCACGAGTTTCAGACGGTGCTCGATGCAGCCGAGCGGCTGCGGCATATGAAAAGCATCGTCTTCCTGATGATCGGCGAGGGGCAGCAGCGCGCCTTCGTCGAAAGCGAGGTCAGGCGGCGGGGCCTGACCAATGTGATGATGAAGCCGTTCCAGCCGGTTGAAAAACTGTCCGAAAGCCTTGGCGCTGCCAATGTGCATCTGGTTTCGTTGAAGCCGGAACTGGAGCATTGCATCGTTCCCAGCAAGTTTTATGGCGTGCTTGCCGCCGCCCGCCCGACGATCTTCGTCGGCGACCCGGAGGGCGAGATCGGCACGATTGTCCGCGATTTCCAGTGCGGCATGGCGTTGAGACCGGGCGATGTCGATGCGCTGGTCGGTGCGATCCTTCATTTGCGCCGTTCGCCAGTCGGACGCATGTCGATGGGCAACAATGCCCGTTATCTGATGGAAACCGCCTATTCGCGGGAATATGGCGCAGCCGTCTGGCAGTCGGCCATCTCGCGGCTTGAGGAGAAGGTGGTGCCGCAGGCCATGCCAGTTCTCGACCGCCAGTTCCAGCCGAGGGAACTGTGATGGAAGGCTCGGTCGTTGTCAGCCAGCTTGGCGCGCGCCGGCATTATGCGGTCCCGCGCATTTTCGCAAACAACCAGAGACTGGCGCATTTCTATACAGATATTTGTGCCTTTCAGGGATGGCCGCGTCTGCTCGGCAGCGTGCCGCCCACTGCGCTTCCATCCTCGGTGCGACGGCTGGTCGGGCGCAAGCCGCAGGGAATCCCGCTCAAGCAGATGACGACCTTTCCGGTTTTCGGACTGCATTCCGCTATCCGCAGGCTGTCGAACCAGACCGGGCCGAAATCCACCGCCAATGCGATATGGGCTGGCGAAACATTCGGCAGGCTGGTCGCCGAAAGCGGTTTCCACGGCGCGGGCGGGGTCTATGCTTTCAGCGGCGAAGCCGTGGAAGTGCTGTCGGCTGCTCGGAAAGCGGGGCTGTGGACCGCTGTCGATCAGGTCATCGCGCCGCGCGCAATCGTCGACCGGCTAGGGCAGGAAGAGGAGCTGTTGAATCCGGGCTGGCAATTGCCGGTCGAAGACGATGGCTATTGCGAGGCTTTCGCGGAACGCGAGCGAACCGAATGGCGGCTCGCCGATCTGGTCGTGTGTCCATCGCCCTTCGTTGCCCGTCATGTTGCCGAGGAAGGTTGCGCGCCGGAAAAGATCGTCGTGGTTCCGACCGGGGTCGATACACGCTTCCAGATCGAACGAAAGGCGCGGAAGCCGGGCAAATTGCGCGTGCTGACGGTGGGCGCTGTTGGCTTACGCAAAGGCTCGCCCTATGTCGGCGCGGTTTCAAGGCTGCTGGCGGGGCAGGCAGAATTCCGGATGGTGGGGCCGCTGGAACTTTTGCCGGAGGCGCAGGCAAAGCTGGCTGCAACGGTTGAACTGACGGGCCCCATTCCGCGCAGCGAGATGCGCAAGCAGTTTGAATGGGCCGATGTCTTTCTGCTTCCCTCCTTATGCGAAGGGTCCGCGATTTCCGTTTATGAAGCATTGGCCGCGGGGCTGCCCGTGATCTGTACCGAGAATACCGGCAGCGTGGTGCGCAACGGTGTCGACGGCTACATCGTGCCGATCCGCGACGTCAGGGAGACAGCCGAAATCCTGCGGGAACTGGCGGGCAATCCGGCGGCACTGGAACGGATGGGAGAAAATGCGCGCGAGCGTGCAGCCGATTATACCCTGTCACGCTATGGCGAAAGGCTCGCTGCCGCGATTTTCGGGGAGAAGGCGGCATGAACATTGTCCACGTTATCGGTTCCTACGATCCCGCCAAGGGCGGACCGCAGGCGGTCGTGGTGCGGCTGGCGGCGGCACAGGCGGCGCTCGGCCATGAGGTGACAATTGTCAGCTACAGCGACCATGAGGTGAGCAGACGGGCTGTCGCGGCTACTGCGACAATTCCCGGTTTCGACAAGGTGCGGACCCTGTTGCTGCCAATGCCCGATCTGCGCGAGACGCTGTCTGGAAGCGCCGCAGCGAAGGCGATGGAAGCGCTGTTGGGGGCCACGGATTTCGTGCATCTGCATGGCGTGTGGGAAACCAATCTGCTGCGCGCATCGATGCTCTGCCGCCGCTTTTCCGTGCCCTATTGCGTGTGCTGCTGCGGGATGCTCGACGTGTGGAGCATGCAGCAAAGCGCATGGAAGAAGAAAGTCGCAATGATGCTTGGCTTTCGCCGGATGCTCGACGGCGCGGCCTTTATCCATGCGCTGAATGCGGATGAGATCGAGCTGATGCGGCCCCTTGGCCTGAAGGCTCCGCCGGTGATTATCCCCAACGGGATTTTTCTGAACGAGGTCGAAGGGGGTGAGGCCGATGTGGGCGGCTTGCCCAAGCGGCCCTATGTGCTGTTTTTGTCGCGGCTTCATTACAAGAAGGGTCTCGACATTCTCGCCGATGCCTTTCGCCGTGTCGCTCCCCTGTTTCCCGAAGTCGATCTGGTGGTGGCTGGCCCTGATGGCGGGGCGGAAGAAGAATTTCGCGAGCGTATCCGCCAATACGGGCTGCAAGAGCGCGTGCACATGACCGGTGGGCTTTACGGCCCGGCCAAGATCGCTGCCCTGAAAAGGTCAGCCTGTTTCTGCCTGCCCAGCCGTCAGGAGGGGTTCAGCGTCGCCATCACCGAGGCGCTTGCCTGCGGCGTGCCGGTGGCGATTACCGATGCGTGTCATTTTCCGGAGGTGGGCGAGGCGGGCGCCGGTATTGTTTCCCCGCTCGATCCTATGGCGGTTGCTGCGACGCTTGAGCGGATTCTGGAAGACCCGGATCGCGCGGCGCGCATGGGCGTAGCCGGTGCCAAACTGGTGCGCGACAATTACACCTGGCCGCGCATCGCGGTTCAGACGATTGCGGCCTATCAGGATTTTCAGTCACAAAAGCCGGACGCGGTTGCAAGTCGCAAGGCGCTCCGGTCCGTTACTGCAAGCTGAGGGTCAGGGCTTTCGCCGTGGCCGCACCGGCTTGGCTGGGTTTCCGGCATAGACCATCCAGGGTTCCATGTCGCGGAAGCTGACCCCGCGCGCGCCGAGAACCGCGCCTTCACCGATATTCACTCCCGGCCCGACGAAGGCCTCGGCTGCAACCCAGCCATAAGCGCCGACATGAATGGGGGCTGCCGTCAGCGGAAAATCGGCCTGATCGATATTGTGGCCCGCGGTGCACAGATGCGCGCGCTGCGAAACGATGGCGAAAGGCGCAAGCGTCACATGCGCCACGTTGTAACACAGCGCGCCCGGTCCCAGCGATGAGTGCGCGCCCATGGTCAGGTTGCCCGGCCACCAGATGCGGGCGCTGCCGCGCACGATGGCCGTCTTGTGCAGCTTTGCGCCGAAGGCGCGCAGCACCGCGCCGCGCCAGCGCCACAGGAAGGAGGGCGTCCATGCAGCAAGCAACAGCCAGCTTCCCTGCCAGCACAGGCGCTGGACGCGATGCCCGAGCGTGAAGGTCGCCCCGCCTTCAAGCGGACGCGACGCATTCATTCTGCCCTTGATGCCTTCTGCGGTTGCCTTGCGGTGGGTCGTTACGGTCATGATGACCATCCTTCCTGAAGCGTGCCGCTATGCGATGGCGGGAGCGGCAAGTGGATCGATCGATTGCGGATTACGCAGAACGAAAGAACCGGAATGAGAAACAATGCCATGTGGATCCAGACCGGCACGACCCAATCCGTATGGTGAGAAATGGAATGCATGGCCGGGACGATGGACAGCATGTAGACCATTTGGCCCAGCATCTCGCCCGCCATCGCGGTTTCCCAGAGCCTGCGCATCGCCCAGGCCAGCACCAGGAATTTCAGCGCGCCGAAATACCAGAATGATGAAAATGCATCGACCAGCCCGGTCTCGGTGGTGCCGGTCAGCGGATTGTAATCGCGGCTGGGTTCGGGGACGTCGAGATAGAGCGCTTCCTTGACGTCGCCGCCGACGAGCTGTGCCGGAACGAATGTGAAGACGATCCGGTTCCAGTGATATTTGCCGTAGTCGAATTCCAGCCGCCGGTCGATTTCATCGATGCGCTGCACGGCATTGCGCATTTCGGGGCCGCCGCGCTCAAGTGTGCTGCGGAAATTGGCGGCATAGTCGATTTCCAGAATTTCATCGAGAACGAAGCTCGCATCCGTGCGCGTTACCTGACGATAATCGCCCATGCTGGTCATCAGGATAGTGCCGGCGAGGATGCCGATGGCCATGACCGTGCGCGGCACGACGATCCGGCGGTAGAACCAGAAGGCGAGAAGGAACATGAGGACAAGCTGAATTGTCTCTGCGCGTTTTCCGGTCACCAGAATCCGGTCCAGATAGAAAACGAGATCGAACAGAATGATCGCCAGCGCAGCCCATGATGGACGCCGCGCAAAGCACAGGATAGCGATGGCAAGACCATAGGGCATGAGCTGTGCGAAGAAGAGATAAACCACCGGCATGCCGGTCATCTGCATGCCGATGGAAACATCACCCGGAAGGCGGCTTAGCAGAAAATAGAATATGGCGCCGAAGGCCGACAGTCCGGCTGCCGCCCAAATCAGCCGCCGCTCGCTGAAACTCATGCGGAGAAACCGGATCGGCTTTTTCGTTGTCCGCCACCCGATGGCAAGCATTGTGAAGGACAGGATGCCCATGATCATCGTCTTGGCATAAGCGCCGGAAGGCAGGAATTGATCGTAAATAAGGGCAGGAAGCTGCGGCAGCAGGAAACCGAAGGTCATCACCCCGGCGAGGAAGGGGAACTGGTACATGCGTTCCGGTCGGGAGAAGAGTCCGCCAGCCAGAAGGCAGAGGACGAAGCCGACAAAGATCCAGGTGAGCGACAGGTTCATTGCGTGCCCCCCGTCGCAGCGCATATGTCCGAAAGGTCGGGTGCGGGCTCGCCTGCCGAAAGATCGTGCGGGAAAATGCGGCCTGAAACCAGATACCAGCCGAGCTTCACATATTCCTTTGCAACGAGCTCCATGTCGGCGGGCGTCGCCGGAAAACCGGGGCGTCCGTCATCGCCGCCGATGGGGGACGAGATGAAGCGCATCTGCGGGCAGGCGGCGCGAAAGCTCGCAATGGCCCGGCGGGAATGATACCAGTTGGTCACGATGAGGGCGCTTCTTGCCCGGATTTCGCGCAAAACAGGCGCGGAAAACTGCGCATTCTGCCACGTGCTGCCCGACCCGCATTCGACGAAGATCGCCGAAGGGTTCACGCCGTTGCGCACCATGATCCGCTTGTTATAGAGGCAGTCGCCATCGCCGGTAACGAGGATCACCGGCGAGCGGCCTTCCTTCCACAGACGGGCGGCCTGCGCCGCGCGCGGCGGGCCGTCACCGCCCGGCACGACGATGACATCCGCCCTGCCGCCATCGTCCTGCAAGGTCAGGACCGGTTCCGATAAGAACATCGCGGCAATGCCGAACAGAATGGCGCAGGGCAGGACGACGAGAAGCATCATACCACACGCCGTTCCGCTGCCCCGGCTTCAAGCGGTCGCCCGGCCAAAGGGATCTCTGTCCGCATGGCTGACTGCCGCTGGCGCTGTTCTTCCATCTTGACCACGATCATGAACTCGTAAGCCGAAAGCAGGCGGCAATAGAGATAGCCGGGCTTGCCGTCCAGAAAACCGCCGCGCAGCAGGTACATGTAGAGGAAGCGCAGGCTTGGCCTGAACGGCATGTGATAGGAAAGCGATTTCAATGCCCGCCGCCGCCGCTCCGGCACTGCCGAAAAAATGCCGCCCCAGTCGATCTTGCGTTCGAGCAGGCGCGAGGCTGACAGATCAGCCTCGGCGGAAGAATAGCGGTTATGCTTGTCGTACCAGGCTTCGAGACCCTTGTTGAAGCTGTAATGGATGAAATGAGCCTGCAAGGCACCTTCCGGCCCGCCGCTGGCGCGCGAATGCACCGAGCGTTCGAACCGCACCCGGTCGGGCCTCACCAGCCGCGTGATCCAGGTGGGATAAAGGCTCGCATGCCGTATCCAGCGCCCCATGAACATGTTCTTGTATCGCGCCTTGAAAAACACCTCCGGCCGGTCGGGATCGGCGGCGATTGCCAGCATTTCGTCGCGCAGGTCCGGCGGGGTGATCTCGTCAGCGTCAGGCGTGTAAACCCAGTCATGCCTGAATTTGATTTCCGTCAGGCCATACATGCGCTGGCGGTCCTCGGTGTCGTAGGCACGCTGGAAAACGCGGGCGCCTGCTGCCCTTGCAATTTCGACCGTGCGGTCGCTGCTGAAGGAATCGAGGACGACGATATCGTCGCACCAGTCCAGCGAAGCCAGACAGGCTGGCAGGTTGGCCTCTTCGTTCAGCGTCATGATGAGTACGGAAACATTCATGAAGTTGCCTCGGGATAGGTGATCTTCGGTTTGGCTTCGGCCTTTGAAACTGCAACCGTCCGACGCGGACCTTTGGTCATGCGCAGCACGAAAAGCGTATGTGCCGCAGCCGGTATCGCCAGCGCCAGAAGCATTGGCCAGACAGGCGTTTCGAACCGGACGGCGATGTAGGCGACGGCACCAGCCATGAGATTGAGCATCATGACCGCGACGGCTGTCTGCCCGCAGGAAAGCCCGGCATCCATCAGCAGGTGATGCAGATGCTGGCGGTCCGGCGAGAACGGGCTTCGGCGCGCCGATGTGCGGCGCACGATCAGGCTCAGCGTATCGATGACGGGCACGATGACGATCCAGATCAAGATGGGAAAGGCGACGGCGGCGGTTCCGCTTGCAAGGATGAGGATAAACCCGGCAAGGGCCGCGCCGAGAAAGGTGCTGCCGCCATCGCCAAGGAAAAGGCTTGCCCTGTTGCGCCAGCGATGCCGCATATTGAAGACGAGAAAGCCGAGGCAGGCGGCGGCGATGGCGAGCGCCTGCAAGCCGAGGCGATGCTCGCCCGCGCCGAAGCCGATGACGGCCAGCCAGAAGAAGGCGGCGGCGCTTGCCGACCCCGCCAGCCCGTCCACGCCATCGCTCATATTGACCGCGTTGACGAGGCCCACGATGAAAGCGGACGCGATGAGAAGAAAAAGCGGTCCGGCGAGAAACTGGGCCAGCATGTCCGGGGCGATGCCACTGGAAGCGAGCCCCAGATAGATATGCCGGACACCGGCTATGCCGATGATCAGAAGTGCCGCCAGAAGCTGGACCGCAAGGCGTGGCGCGACGGGCAGATTGAAGCGGTCATCCAGCACGCCTGCAACGAGGACCAGCACCAGCCCCGGCAGCAGGGCGGCGGCATTGGCGTGACCTGTAGTGCCGGACGCAAGCAGCGCGGCAACGGAAAACGAGAGAAAAATGGCAATGCCTCCGCACAGCGGGACGTCTCCGTCATGCGTCTTGCGGGCATCGGGTATGTCGATGAGATACCATTCACGCGCCAGTCCGCGAAAGCCGAGGCAGAAAGCGACGGAAAGGACGAAGGCCAGAAGCGTGATCCATGAAAGACTTGTCATGTCTCCTCCAAGCCGCGTGCAAAAGATCAAACTCCGCAAATTTTTACCCATTGCCGCGCCGTCCACGACTTGGCTTTAGAGCGTGCCGCATACTCCTTTCAGGTTGGGGGCTAACACCAAGGGCGGCATTTCGTGCCTTTCGCAAAAGGCTATTCTGGTCCTGCCGGGAAGATTGCGCCTGCGGGCGCTGCTGCCGGACTGCGATGAATGAGGGACGAAAGGTGACACAAAATCCGCCGACCGCGCCGGGGAATATCACTTGTTGGAGCGCATCATGAATGGCAGTCGCAGAGGCTTTCTCATGGCGGCGCTGGAGCAGTATGCGGGGCTGCTCTTCAACTTCGTGACGGTCGCTGCGGTTTCGCGCTTTCTGGGACCGGCGGAAACCGGAATGGGCGTGATAGGCTTGAGCCTTACGGCAATCGTGTTCTCACTGCGTGAATTCGCCAGTCCGGAGTTCCTGATAAAGATCGACACGGTGCGCGATCAGGATATTCGGACTTCGCTGACTTTTCTGATGGGCGTGACAGCCCTGCTATCGGTCGCTCTCTATCTTTCTCTGGGTTACTTCGCCGAAGCCTATAACGATCCGAAACTGAAGCTTTTTCTGAGCATCACCATCATAGCCGCGCTGATTGAAAGCCTGTCCTTGCCGATTGTCGCGCTGTTGAGGCGCGAGATGGCTTTTGGAGCACTGGCGCGCATTCGCACCGCAGGGGCGGGTCTCGGTGCTCTGGTAACGGTTGCCATGGCCTATTGTGGCTTCGGCCATATGTGTTTTGCCTTCGGCCTGCTGGCAAGTGCGTTGATGATAACGGCGCTGGCTATCTCGATCCATCCTTTGAAAAATCTGTTTCGTCCGTCGCTGGCCAGTTTCGACACGGCCTGGCGGTTCGGGATCTATCTTGGGGGTAATGCCGGGCTGAACAAGGTCTGCATGACGCTGCCGCAACTCCTGCTCGGGCGCTTCATGCCCATATCGGCGGTCGGGATATACAATCGCGCCGACACGCTGAGCGGCCTGCCTGATCGCATCATCCTTTCTGCCGTTTTTACCGTGGCTTTCCCGATGCTTTCGGCACAGGTCCGTGAGGGCGCGAATATCAGTCAATCCTATATTCGTGCCTTATCCTATATCACTGTCGCCTACTGGCCAGCGCAGGCACTGCTTGCGCTGCTGGCATATCCGGCGGTGCACATCGTCCTTGGCCCCGGCTGGGACGAGGCGGCACCCATTGTTGCAATCCTCAGCCTTGCCTGTCTGTTCTGGTTTCCATTGATCCTCACCTATCCGCTGCTGATGGCATTGGGACAGAACCGCGAGGCGTTTCTGTCCAACCTGATTTCGCGGCTGGTTGCGGTCACCGTCATCGGCACAGCCGCATTTTACGGGCTGCTCGCCGTTGCGCTTGGCCAGTTCATCAGCCTGCCGATACAGATGGTCATAGCCATCATATTCGTGCGCAGGCATGTGGTCTTTTCCTATGCCGAGCTTGGCCGTGCCTTGCTGAAAAGCGGGTTCGTTACCGTGATCACCCTTGCCATACCGCTGGCGATTGTGGCGGCGAATGGCTTCTCGCTGGAAATTCATCGCTCCACGGGCGTTGTAATGGGCGTCATCGCGGCGTTCAGCTGGCTGGGCGCGCTGTTCGTGGCGCGGCATCCCTTTGCCGCCGAGGTCGAACCGATACTGGGCTGGCTTGTCGGAAAGTTTCGGGCGCGGAGCGTGCAGCCGCCAGCTTCCAGACTCGCGGAATAGGACGGCTGGCGATGGTCAAATACAAACTACCGACGATTGACGTCGTGATCCCCAATTTCAACTATGGCCAGTATCTTTCTCTCAGCGCCAACAGCGTTCTGGGTCAGGCAGGCGTCAATGTCCGCCTGCTCATTATCGACAATGCCTCAACCGATGACAGCGTCGAGGTGGCAAAGGGCCTTGCCGCCGGGGACAGCCGGGTGGAGTTGCTGCTTCGCAGCAAAAATCTGGGGCCGCATGCTTCGTTCAACGAAGGCATAGACTGGGCTGCATCGGATTATTTCCTGATCCTCTGCTCGGATGACCTGCTGGCAGGCGGCGCGCTGGAAAGGGCGGCGGGATTGCTCTCGCAACACGCGGACGTTCATCTGGCGCACGGCGCAACCGGCAGGATGAAGGCCGATGACGGTGAACCCCATCACTCTATTACAGACCAGGCGGGGGATGAATGGCGGATCCGCTCCGGGGAGGAATTTATCGAATTTGCCTGCCGCCATGCATTTAATCCGGTGATCGGCCCCACCGCAGTCGTGCGGACCGCGATCCAGAAACAGGCTGGATATTACCGCACTTCGCTTTCCCATACGGACGATCTGGAAATGTGGCTGCGCATCGCAATGCGCGGGGCTGTTGCATCGACGAAGCGGATACAGGCCTTTGCGCGTTCGCACGCCCAGAACCAGTCGGCGGCGGTGAATGGCATTTTGAACTGGAATCGGGAGTTCGAGGCTGGTTTCCGGTCCTTTTTCGATCATGAGGGGGCGAGCCTGCCGCACCGGGACCGGTTGTTCGCGATGGTCCGGGATTGCCTGACCAAGCGCGCCTACTGGTCCGCGATCTCCAGTCTGGCGCGGCAGCCGAAAGTGGCGGGTTCGCTGATGGCGTTCGCGCTGAAGCGGGAGCCCTTACTGGCAGTCATGCCGCCGTTCGACTACTTGTTGAAACGATCCGCCTGGCGCAACGGACGCGGCGCATGACTGGGTGGCGCAATCGGCCTTTTGTCGTGTCGGATCGAGAAAAAGGACGCGAAGGATTTCTTCCTGTCCTGCCAGCCTGCTTCGATAGCGCTCCACCCCGGCTTTGACATGCTGGCTCAATGCCGTTCGCTGCGTGAAGGCAAGATCGATCTGGGAGAGGATGGTTTCGGGATCGAAACTATCGATCCGGTGACAGAAGGCCGCGAGACCGGTATCGTGCAGAAGCGCATCGTTCTTGCTCGCATAAGCCAGCGAGATTGCAGGACGCCCCATCGCAAGAGCGCAGACAATGTTATGGTAGCGGCTGGCAATAACGACATCTGTTTTGGCTATCTGCTGCATGAGGTCGTGCAGCGATGCGGATGGCTCAAATATCACCTTGTCCGCTTCCGCCGCAGGAAGCTGTTCCAATATGTCGCCCGCCGCTGCCATATCACCCTTGTCGCCAATCAGCAGCCGGACCTGTCGCCCGCTGTCCAGAAGTCTTTTCGCAAGTGTCGCCATCTTGGCGACATAGTTCCTGTAGATCGAGTTGCCATCCTTCTCGGCCTTTTCCCATCCGCGATAGGTCATCACACCGATGCCCACGCATTGGTGGGAACTATCCTGAATTCCATCCGGAACCGTTGGCAGCGCGAAGGCGATATCCGCGCTGACGAAATCCCCGGAAGGGGCTACGCCGAGTTGCTTCATGAAGTCGTGGGACACCTGATCCCGATAAGACCGGAAAGCGGCAAGCTTCGCGGCCCAGCGTACGAAGCACCGGCTCAACGGGTGATTGACGGGTCCGGCGCCAATCGACACGAAAATCATGCGCGTGCCGGTCAGCCGCGCAGCAAGGGACCATCGCAACACTGCGAAAGGCCAGCCAAAAGGATTTTCGTTAAAGTCGTCCAATATGCCCGTGCCCGGCACGACAATAAAGTCGAGTTGAGAAGCGAGTAGCAGCGCGCAGCAGAAGCCGATCGTTCGGCGGGGCGCATGCAACATTGCCTTGTTGATGGCGCGCAGCAACCAGTTGGATGGATAGGGCCGGGAGACCGGATGGGCTGGAAGATCGAATTTCCGCGCAACAATGTCGGGCCTTGAGCAGATGCAGACAAGTTGCGCGTCGGGGCAGTTGCGCTTCAAGAGCTGCAGCATGGCCTCCAGCGAACCGTCATTGCCGGTATTGCCCGATCCAAATTGCCCGAAAAGACCTACCCGCATATGCGCAACTCCAGACATACCTAGAAGCTACTGCCGGACTGGCGTTCGGGAAAACTGGCAGAAGGGTGAACACCATCCTCTATTGTAGGAGGGGATGTACCCCTCATAGCCGAAATGCGCAGCGTTGCGATTTCGATACACTGGCCAGCGGTATATCCATTGCCCCCCCGATATACCGGAGTAAGGCTTCGAGGGAGTTGTTCCCTCGAAGTCTTGGCTCCCTTGCAATGTCACGTGGCAACAAGGTTCCGGCCATGAAATGTGCTTACTTTGTCCGTCCCCACATTGGCGGGACCTATTCGGTCTTTACACGGCTGCGCTCATCACTGGGCCAGTCGGGGATCGAGCTTCGCTGGCTGGCCGCGGGCGCCGCCGGCGATACGGTCAGCGTGCCGAGCGGGCAGGGGCTTGAGGATGCGCTGCGCAAGGGCGATGCCATCGACCGCATGGGGCTGCTCGACGAAGAAACCCGCGCCCGGCACATGATCGGCTTTCTGCGCGACAACCGCTTCGACGCCGTTTTCGTCAATGTTCTCGCCAACCGTTTTGAAACCAATCTGGTCCGCTATCTGCCTGCCGATATTCTGCGCGTCATGATCGTGCACAACATCACCCCCGGCACCTATGCGGCGGCAAGGGCGATCCGCGATCATGTCCACGCCACGGTCGGCGTTTCGAAACGCTGCCGCGACGATCTCGTCCGCCAGCACGGTTTTGATGCGGCGCGCACGCTGGTCATCCCGCACGGATTGAACCGGGGCATTCATCTGGCGCGCAATGGCGCCAAACAGGATGAAAGCGGTCCGCTGCGCCTGCTTTATCTCGGGCGTATCGAGGACAACTCCAAGGGCATTTTCTGGCTGCCGAACATATTGCGCGAGCTCGATTGCCCCTACCATCTGACAGTCGCCGGTGACGGTCCCGATCTGGCGGAACTGCGCCACCGTCTTGCGCCGTTTGGCGACAAGGTCAGCTTTGCGGGCTGGGTTGCGCCTTCCGATGTTCCGTGGCGGGTAAGCCAGCATGACGTTCTGGTCATGCCGTCGCGCTTCGAGGGGTTCGGCCTCACGCTCATCGAGGCGATGAGCCAGGGTTGCCCTGCTGTTGTATCGAGGATCGCCGGGGTGACCGATACTATCGTCACCGATGGCGAGGACGGTTTCCTGTTCCGGGTCGGCGATTTCCGTCAGGCGGCACGTCATATCGAACGGCTTGCCCGCGACCGCAAACTGCTTGCAGGCATGGCCGCCGCCGCGCGGCAAAAGGTGGAAACCGTGTTCGACAACGATGTTGTGGGCCGCGCCTATGCGAACCTTCTTGAACATCTGGCGATGGAACGTCCGGCCATTGCCGCGCCGCTGGCGCTGTCGCAATGGGCGATGCCGAATGCACTTCATTCCAGCCTGCGCAGCCGCCTGCCGAAGCCGGTCAAGAACTGGCTGCGACAGATGCGCGAGCGCCTGCATGCGGGATGGTCGGCAGCATGACCTGTGAATAGAAAGGAGAAGGGGCATGAACCTTTTCACATCGCAGTTCCGCAATTCCCAATTGCTCGCCAGCAAGGCGCATGCGCTTATTCCCGGCGGCTGTCACACCTATGCCAAGGGCGACGATCAATACCCGGTTCTGGCACCCGGTTTCATCCAGCGCGGTTCCGGCTCGCATGTCTTCGACGTCGACGGGCATGAATATATCGAATACGGCATGGGCAATCGCGCCGTCGGCCTCGGTCATGCCTATCCGCCCATCGTGCGTGCCGTGCGCGATGCCTTGCAGGACGGGTGCAATTTCACGCGCCCAAGCGCCATTGAGGTCGAATGTGCGGAAAGCTTTCTCGAGCTGATCGACAATGCGGAGATGGTGAAATTCTGCAAGGACGGGTCGGACGCGACCTCCGGCGCGGTGCGGCTGGCGCGCGCCTATACCGTGCGCGACATGGTTGCCTGCTGCGCCGATCATCCATTTTTTTCGACTGATGACTGGTTTATCGGTACGACCAAGATGAATGCGGGCATTCCCGCATCGGTCTCGGCATTGACGGCGACGTTCCGCTATAACGACATTGCAAGCGTGCAAGCCCTGTTCGATGATTATCCGGGGCGTATCGCGGCCCTTATCCTCGAGCCTGCAAAGGCTGATGAGCCGCAGGGCAATTTTCTGCAGGAAGCAAGGCAGATCGCCCATGAAAACGGGGCCTTGTTCATTCTGGACGAGATGATTACCGGCTTTCGCTGGCACCTGAGCGGGGCGCAGAAGCTTTACGATGTCGAACCCGATCTTTCCTGTTTCGGCAAGGCGCTGGGCAACGGTTTTGCCATTTCCGCACTCGCGGGCAAGGCGGAATATATGCAGCTTGGCGGTTTGACGCAGACGGACCATCCTCGCGTTTTTCTGCTCTCGACCACGCATGGCGCGGAAACCCACGCCATGGCCGCAGCGATTGCCACGATGACCATCTATCGCGACGAGCCGGTAATCGAAAGGCTCTATGAGCAAGGTTCCAAACTGGCAGAGGGCGTGAATGCAGCGATTGCCGGTCACGGGCTTCAGGAACATGTTCGCCTGTTCGGGCGACCGTGCTGTCTTGCCTATGGAACGCTCGATGAAGAGGGCCAGCCGTCGCAGGCTTTTCGCACGCTGTTCCTTCAGGAGACGATCCGGCGCGGCGTGCTGATGCCGTCGCTGGTGGTAAGCTACACCCATAGCGATAGCGATATTGCGCGCACGGTGGATGCGATCGACGGTGCGCTCGGCATTTACGTTCGAGCGCTCAATGACGGGGTGGGTTCCTATCTGACCGGACGTCCTTCGCAGGTGGTCTATCGCCGCTTCAACGAAGCGCCGACCTATCCGCCCGCGATGCGATGAAGCGCCTCGCAGCGGCTTTGATCGCCACAATCCTGCTATGTTTGGCAGCAGGGGTTACTTATGCGGCTGATCTTTTCCCGATCAGGATCGATCAGGACCGGCGCATTTTCGAGGATGCGACGGGCAGGCCCTTCCTGCTGCAAGGCGATACCGCATGGTCGCTGATTGCCGAACTGAAGCGGGAGGACGCCGAGATCTATCTGCAGGATCGCAGGAAGCGCGGCTTCAATGCCATTCTTGTCAATCTTCTTGAACACCGGTTTTCCAGCCATCCGCCTGCCAATGCCTATGGTGAGAAGCCCTTCGAGGGCGATGCGTTCGGCGAGCTCAATCCGAGATATTTCGACCATGCCGCCTGGGTGATCGGGCGGGCGGAGCAACTGGGAATGGCCGTATTCCTGACGCCAGCCTATCTGGGCGTCAATGGCAACAATCAGGGCTGGTTTTCCAGAGTTCAAGCTGCCGGACCCGCAAAAATGCGCGCCTATGGCGAAGCGATTGCCCGGCGGTTTGCAAAATTTCACAATATTATCTGGGTGTTGGGCGGAGATTTTAATGCGCCGGATCGTCAGCTTGTCTCTGATCTGGCCGAAGGCCTGGCGCAGGTAGCCCCGGACGCGCTCCAGACGGTGCATTCCGGCCGCAACACCAACACGGCGGAACTGTGGGCCGACCAGCCATGGCTTGGATTCGATACGGTTTATACCTATGACGATGTTCATGCGGCGATTTCTGCCCGACGAAACGCGGGCAGGATGCCGGTCATCCTGCTGGAGGGCGCTTACGAGTTCGAGCGGGACACCACTGCCAGCATGATCCGCCGCAATGCCTATGGCGCGCTGCTGGCCGGTGCCGCAGGGCAGTTCTTCGGCAATAATCCAATCTGGCATTTCACCGGGCCGGGTGTCTTCAACGCTGACCGTAGCTGGCAGGAAGCGCTCGATAGCCCCGGCGCGCAATCAATGACGGTGTTGAAGAAACTGTTCGACAGGCTGCCATGGCCGCAATTGCAGCCCGATCGCGAAAAGCGTATCGCATTGAAGCCTGAAAGCCATGCCTCATCCCTCTCAGACGGCACGCTGTCGGTGATCTATGGCGATGCCGATGGCTTTGCAGTGCCGAAGGATGCGGTGAGGCAAGGGGGGAAAGCAATCTGGTTCGATCCGGTTTCCGGCGTGTTCGAGGAGGCGGGCCAGCCGAAAATCGAGGGGACGGTCGCGACCTATAGGCCCCGGCAGGCAGAAAATGCGGGCGGCGGAACCGACTGGCTTTTGCTGATCGGCAGCGCCGCGCGCCTGCGCGACATCCAAAAGGAGTAGGCGATACGCCCTTTCATACCTTTCATAAACGCATGTCCTAATGGGGCATGCCTTCGGTCAAGTCGCCGCTCCTGGGCTGCGTCGCTAACATACATTTATCAAAGCTTGAGGAGCTGGACATGAAGGTATTGGTTACGGGCAATCAGGGCTATATCGGGTCGGTCATGGTGCCGGTCCTGATCAATGCGGGGCATGACGTGTCCGGCTATGACATTGGGCTTTACGAACATTGCCTTTTTCAGGAAGGCGGCGCGGTAATGAATGTGCCGACCATCCGCAAGGATGTGCGCGATGTGTCGCCGCGCGATCTGGAGGGGTTCGACGCGGTCATTCATCTTGCCGCGCTTTCCAACGATCCGCTTGGCAATCTCAATGAGGAACTGACCTACGATATCAATCACCGGGCAAGCGTCGCCATGGCAAAGGCCGCGAAACAGGCCGGTGTCGGTCGTTTTCTGTTCGCCTCATCCTGCAGCAATTACGGTATCAGCGATGCCGACCTGATCGATGAGACCGGCGAACTGAAACCGGTAACGGCCTATGGCCGCTCCAAGGTGCGGGCGGAACAGGAAATTAGGGAACTGGCGGATGCAAGCTTCTGCCCGGTCTATCTACGGCCTGCCACGGCCTATGGCGTTTCGCCGTTCCTGCGTTTCGATATCGTGCTTAACAATCTGGTTGCCTGGGCGGTGACGAAGGGGCTGATCTATCTCAAGTCCGACGGTACGCCCTGGCGTCCCATCGTGCATATCCGCGATATTTCCCGCGCCTTCATGGCGGCCATGGAAGCCCCGCGTGAAAAAGTCTGGAACGAGGCCTTCAATGTTGGCTCGACGGAGCACAATTACCGCATTCGCGACATTGCAGGCATCGTTGCCGAGAATGTTCCTGATTGCCGCATCGATTATGCGGATGATGCCGGGCCGGACACGCGCTCCTATCGTGTCAGTTTTGAAAAGCTGGCGCGGGTGCTGCCGGAAGCCAAACCGGAGTGGGACGCGGTTGCGGGTGCGCGCGAACTGCTCGCAGCCTATAGCCGCTCGACCCTGACGCTTGAAGAGTTCGAGGGGCCGCGCTTCCAGCGCATCGCCCATATCCGCAAGCTGATAGCGGAAGGCGTGCTTGATTCCGATCTGCGACGGATTGATGAACAGCCGCAACCGCTGCGGGCGATGGCGTAATGGATACCGGGGCGGTTAGAGGCGCTGAACGGGCCGTTCCGCAGCCCTCGAACGGAAAGGCGATCTATGATCTTGCCGCCCGTCTTTATCCTCTGTGCCGCAGTCTGGCCGGTGATGGGGTGCGCGAAACGCTTGCCGTCATCGGGGAATATCTGCCGCTGACGATCCATCAGGTGCCAACCGGCACACCGCTTTATGACTGGAAAACGCCGCAGGAATGGATCATTCGCGAAGCCTATATCGCGGACAAGAGCGGCAATCGTGTTGTCGATTTTGCCCGGCACAACCTGCATGTCGTGAATTTCAGCGTGCCCGTGCGGACAAGAATGACGCTCAGCGCACTGAAGGAGCATATTCATACGCTGCCCGATCAGCCGGACCTCATTCCCTACCGCACCTGTTATCACGCGGAGGACTGGGGCTTCTGCATGGCGCATAATGCGTTTCTGTCGATGCCGGAGGGCGATTATGATGTCGTGATCGATGCGGAGCGTCGCGACGGGTTCCTGACCTTCGGCGAGTTCATTCACCCCGGCGAAACCGACGAAACGTTCATTCTGTCGGCCCATCTTTGCCACCCCTCGCTCGCCAACGACAATTGCTCCGGGCTGGCGCTGCTTGCTCGTCTCGGTGAAGTGCTGCAATCACGGCGCACGCGCTTGACCTATCGGCTGCTTTTTGGTCCGGCGACTTTCGGCGCGCTTGCATGGCTTCAACAGAACGAGGCGCAGTTGGGGCGGGTCCGGCATGGGCTGGTCCTGTCCTGCGTCGGTGATGCAGGCGGGCCGAATTACAAGCGCAGTCGTCGCGGCGATGCGGAGATTGATCGCATCATGAGGCATGTGCTGGCCGGGTGCGCCAATACGACGATGCATGACTTCTGGCCTTATGGTTATGATGAGCGCCAGTTCTGTTCGCCGGGATTCAACCTGCCGGTCGGCATGTTCCAGCGCAGCCTCTATGGTGCGTTTCCTGAATATCATACATCGGCGGACAATCTCGATTTCATCAGGCCGGAATATCTCGATCAATCTTTCAATATGGTCATGCAGGCCATTGAAATTGCTGAACGAAACTGGCGTCCAGTCAATACTTCGCCGAAGGGAGAACCGCAGCTTGGAAGGCGCGGGCTTTATGGCAGCATGGGCGGCGACAGCCGCGCTGCGCAAAATGCCATGGCGCTGCTTTGGGTGCTCAATCTGGCAGATGGTGAGCATTCCATCCTCGATATGGCGGAGCGGGCGAAACTGCCTTTCGCGATCCTTGCCGATGCCGCGGACCTGCTCCGTGATGCGGGGCTGCTCAAAGAAGCGGCCACGCCAGATCCTTGTCGGAAATGACGCTCGGCCTGCTCGGCCAAGGTATGCCAAGCGACGGATCGTCATAGCGCAAACCCGCAGCATAATCAGGCGCATAGGGCTTTGAGATCATGTAACGCACGAGAACATCAGGCGTCAGGGTCTGGAAGCCATGCGCGCATCCTTCAGGGATATAAAGCTGCAAGCCGTTTTCGGCGGATAGTTCCAGGCCTGTCCAGCGCCGATAGGTTGGCGAATGCGGGCGCAGATCGACCAGAACATCCCAGATTATCCCTTGCAGGCAGGTGACGAGCTTCGTCTCCGAATGCGGTTCGCTCTGATAATGAAGGCCGCGCAATGTTCCTTCCTCACGCGAGAAGGACAGGCTGTGCTGCGGAAAATGCGTTTCCATCTTTCGCTCGGCGAATGCGGCCTCGCAATAAACCCGCGCGAACCAGCCGCGTTCGTCTTCGAGCCTTTCCGGTTCGATAGACCAGGCGCCGTCGATGTTGAGCGAAGTAAACCGCATGTTTTGCCCCGATTGCCTATATCGGCATTCTGACAGCAGGACGCTCACGCGATAGAACCTTCTTCGATGCATCCGAATGGACTTCCGGATGAGGCCAAGTTGTCCGAATGAGGTAGGCGTCTACGCCCACGCCGCCATTGGGTGAAGATTGCACGCTTACGCCGCGTAGTCCGTCCGGTGAATGTCGCGCCCGATCGTATGTGCGGCTCGCTCCCCATGACAGTCTCGGCAATTTTCAGGCTGCTTAGTAGTTTTGGTTATCCGACGCGGATCGGAGTTCAATCCCACAAGGGGCGGGCCGTACAGGTTCAAAAGACGAGGAATGACGTATGACCATCCAGACGCCGGATTTTTCGCGGAGCACGAGCATGGCGCAAGAGCAAACCGGTTGTCGCCTGTGCGGTAAACTACTCAAGCACACCTTCGTCGATCTCGGCATGTCACCGCCCTGCGAGAGCTTCATCACGGCGGATCGCCTCGACCGTATGGAGCCTTATTACCCGCTCTATGCGCTTGTCTGCGACCATTGTTACCTGGTGCAGCTGAAGGAATATTTCTCGCCTGCCGAAATTTTCACGGAATATGCCTATTTCTCATCCTTCGCGACCAGTTGGGTCAGCCATGCGAAAACCTATTGCGATGAGATAACCGAGCGGCTGGGGCTGAACGAAAACAGCTTCGTGGTCGAGATCGCCAGCAATGACGGCTATCTGTTGCAGCATTTTCTGCCGAAGGGCATCCCGATCCTCGGCATCGAACCGGCGGCCAATGTAGCGGAAACCGCTATTGCCAAGGGTGTGCCGACGCGCGTGGACTTTTTCGGATCGACGCTTGCCGCCGAACTGGTAGGCGCAGGCCGCAAGGCCGACCTCCTGATCGGCAACAACGTTCTGGCGCAAGTGCCTGATCTCAATGACTTTGTGCGCGGCCTGCAACTGCTGTTGAAACCGGAAGGCGTGATCACGCTGGAGTTTCCGCATCTGGCCAACCTGATCGAACAGAACCAGTTCGATACGATCTATCACGAGCATTTCTCGTATTTCTCATTGCTGACAATCCGCTACATGGCGCATCGCCATCACCTCAAGGTCATTGACGTGGAGGAACTGCCGACCCATGGCGGGTCGTTGCGGGTCTATCTTGCCCATAATAGCAGCAAGCGGAAGGCGGGGCCGCGTGTGGCCGCCCTTTTGAAGCGCGAGGAGAGTTTCGGCCTCAACGAGATTGCGACCTATCAACAGTTCGCCGAAAAGACGCGGCGTACCAAGCGCGATCTTCTGTCCTTTCTGATCGCGGCCAAGAATGCGGGAAAACGCATCTGCGGTTATGGCGCGCCGGGCAAGGGCAACACGCTTTTGAACTATTGCGGCATCGGCACGGATTTTCTGGATTTCACAGTCGACCGCAATCCCTACAAGCATGGGCGCTTCACGCCGGGCATGCACATCCCGATCTACGATGTATCGGCAATCGACAAATACCGGCCCGATTACATTCTCATCCTGCCATGGAACTTCAAGGACGAGATCATCAGGCAGATGCAGCACGTGGTCGAATGGGGCGCGAAGTTCATCATTCCCATTCCGCATGTCACGTTGATTGATCCGGCACTACTCACAGAGGAGCGGTAATCATGAAAGTCGTACTGTTCTGCGGCGGTCTTGGAACCAGAATCCGCGAATATTCGGAGACTATCCCGAAGCCGATGATCCCGCTCGGCCATCAGCCGATCCTGCATCACGTCATGGAATATTACAGCGATTACGGGCACAACGACTTCGTTCTCTGCCTCGGCTACAAGGCTAATGTGGTGAAGGATTTCTTCCTGACCATCCGTCCGCAGACCTTCGCGGATTGCGTGGTTTCCGACGGCGGACGCAATGTGCAACTGCTGGAGGAAGTGGATCGCGACTGGAGCGTGACGCTGCTCGATACAGGCATCTGGCGCAATATCGGCGAGAGGCTGTGGAGCGCCCGGTCCCATGTGGCGAACGAGGATATCTTCCTCGCCAATTACAGCGATGGCCTCAGCGATGTCGACCTCGATGACATGACCGAGCGCTTCCGCGCCAGCGGCAAGATCGCCTGTTTCCTCGCCGTCCGTCCGCCGCTGACCTATCACCTTGCCGATATTGCCGAAGGCGGCGACGTGCGGGCTTTCCGAACGTCGAACACATCGGACATCTGGATCAATGGCGGCTATTTCCTCTTCCGCAAGGAAATCTTCGACTATATGCGCGAAGGCGAGGAACTGGTGCTGGAGCCCTTCGGTCGCCTGATCGCCGAAAACCAGTTGATGGCCTATAAATATGAGGGCTTCTGGCGCTCCATGGACACGCTGCGCGACTGGCAGACGCTTGAGGACATGGTGGAAAAGGGCGACATGCCCTGGAAAAGACACAAGGCGGAACGCCGTGCGGCCAACATCGCGATAGCGCTATGATCGACCTGCGTTCGCTGGCAAATCCCAAGCGTCCGCTACAGCTGCTTTGTCTGGGCGCGCATTCCGACGATATCGAGATCGGTTGCGGCGGCACGCTTTTGAGCCTGATCGGGAGCGGCACGCCGCTGCATGTGGAATGGTGCGTGCTCTCGGGAACCGAGGAAAGGCGGGCGGAGGCCGAAGCTTCCGCACGCGATTTTCTGCGCGGGGCGGACAGCTTCAACATCCATCTTGCCTCTTTCGAGGACAGTTATTTTCCGGCACAGGGTCGTGAGGTCAAGCAATGGCTGATCGAACAGCGCGGGCGAGGACAGCCGGATATGGTCTTCACCCATCGCCATGGCGATGCCCATCAGGACCACCGCACCGTCAATGAACTGACATGGAACCTGTTTCGCGATCAGGTGATCCTTGAATATGAAATCCCGAAATGGGATGGCGACCTCGGACAGCCCAACGCCTATTCGGCACTGCCAGCAACGATCATGGATCGCAAGATCGAACTGTTGATGAAGCACTTCGGCACCCAGCGCTCCAAGGATTGGTTCGATCCAGAAACCTTTCGCGGGCTTGGCCGGCTGCGCGGCATGGAGTGCCGTGCGCCCGAGGCTTATGCCGAGGCTTTTCATGCTCGCAAGCTGCGGCTGTTCTAAACGCTATAAAAAATTTGCGGCTTCGGGAATAAATCGTGGGTGCGGATTGTCTTACCTCCATATCGCATGTCGCGATTGGAACCCTTGTGAGGCAAATCATGAAAACGCTTGGTTTTATGTCCGTACTGACAATAGCAACCGTGGCGGCATCAGTCGCTCTGGCTGCGCCATCCGTCAAGACGATGGAAAGCTCGAAGGGACAGGTTCTGGCGGGCGCCAAGGACATGACGCTCTATACTTTCGATAAGGATAGCAAGGACGAATCCTACTGCTATGATAAATGTGCGAAAAACTGGCCGCCCTTCCTGGCGATGAAGGGAGCCAAGGCTTCCGGCGCGTATACGCTGGTCAAGCGCAAGGATGGCAGCGAGCAATGGGCGAAAGACGGAATGCCGCTCTATTACTGGGTAAAGGACAAGAAGCCCGGCGACGTGACTGGAGACGGCGTTAATGGGGTCTGGCACGTCGCAAAGCCATGAGGCCGATGTGAGCCAACCCGCTCCCGAAACTTTCGAGGGCCAGCTTCTGGCCCTCCTGCCGGTCATGCGGCGCTATTCGCGCAGCCTTGCGAAATCCGATGCCGAAGGCGAGGATCTCTTGCAGGACTGTGTGGCGAAGGCGCTGTCCCGACGCGGCCAGTGGCGCGGCCTCAATTTGCGTGGGTGGATACTCACGATGATGACCAACCTTTATCGCAACAGCTATAAAAGCCGGGCGCGGACCCGGCATGAAACGCTCGATGCTGTCGAAAATGTCAGTGTCGCGGCGGCGGAAACCGATCCGTTCCAGTTGCAACAGCTTGAAGAAGCGATCAATACCCTGCCGGAAGACAACCGCGCGGTGCTGATGCTTGTTGTGGTCGAAGGTTACAGCTATGGCGAGGCGGCGGAAATGCTGGGCATACCAGTCGGAACGGTCATGTCGCGGCTGTCGCGGGCACGCCATCGCCTGACCGAATATATGAGCGGCTCGAATATCGTTACGCTTCGGAGAAACCGATGAAAGAACGCAATTCTCCCATAACCGAAGCGGAACTGCATGGCTTTGTCGATGGGCAATTGTCTGAAGACGAACATGCGCGCATTGCCGCATTTCTTGAGAACGATCCCGAACAAACCGCGCTGGTTGCGGAATGGCGCAGGCAGAATGAAGGTATCAGGCAACTCTTTTCCGGTTATGCCGAAGCAAGGAACGACGATGCCGCATTAATCCATTCAGTCGGCCGTCGCCAGTCAAGAAACTATCGCGGAGCAGTTGCCGCGGCTGTTCTTGCTGCCTTGTTGATCGGTGGCGCGGGCGGCTTTGCTGGTTCGCGCCTGTTTGCGGATACTGGTCCGCAACTAGCCAGCATGCAAACCCTGCCGGAGCAGGCTCAGGCGGCTTATCTTGTCTATGCCAGCGAAGTGCGGCATCCGGTCGAGGTGTTTTCCAATGAAGAGGCGCATCTGGCGACGTGGCTCGGCAAAAGGCTCGACATAGCCGATCTTCGTGTTCCCGATCTCCGCTCGCTTGGATTCCAGCTTGTCGGCGGGCGTCTGTTGCCGGTCGGCGGCAAGGCGGGCGCTTTCTTCATGTATGAGGATGAGGCTGGAAAACGCCTTTCGGTGATTGTTGGCCGTAACGCGGAAAATCGCGATACGAGCTTCCGGTTCGCTTCTAGCGACGGTGTCGAAACCTTCTACTGGATCGACAACGATCTGGGTTATGCAGTGAGCGGCGAAATATCACGCGAGCGGCTGCGGCAAGTGGCGGAAGAATGCTACCGCCAGTTTCCGAGCTGAACCATTTTATCGATAGTCGCTGAAAGCGCTGACCATTGCATCTGGGGAGTTGCCGCTGGCGATCAGCGCGGCGAGCAGAATGCGGGCCTGGCCGGGGCGAAGCGTGTGCGCGTGGATGGCTCCCGCATCGGCGAGATCGTATCCGCCGCCGCCGCCGCCATAGCCGGGAACCAGCAATCCCTCCGGCACGCGGCTTGAAACCACGACCGGAATATCGCGGCGCGAACACTCACGGACTGCTTCGACAACGCAAGGCGTGGCATTGCCCGAACCGAGCGCCGCAAGCACGATGCCGCTGGCGCCGGCTTTTATGCTCGCTTCGATATGGAGGGCGTCGCAACCCGGATAGATGGCTATCGTATCGATACGCCGATCACCGACAGGAGCGCCCAGCACCGGACTTTGGGTTTCGATCAGACGGGCCGACCGGAAAGCGTCGGCGCTGTCGCTGCTGAACTTGTATGCGCCCCAGGCAGGGACGACCCGCCCGCCAAAGGCGATAAGCACGCCTTTATCTGCATTGGCCGGATCGCAGGCGAGGCGAATGGCGGCGGCGAGGTTTCCCGGCCCATCTGCCTGAGGATGATCGGCGGTAAACTGCGCGCCGGTGAAGATCACCGGCTTGCCGATGCGGTGTTGCAGATGCACCAGCAACGCGGTTTCTTCCATTGCGTCCGTTCCGTGCAGGACGACGACGCCATCGACTTCGCCATCCTTCAGGCCGGAATCGACGGCATCGCTGATGCGCTGCATGTCCGACAGGGTGAGGCAGGCGGAATCCTTCGCCATCAAATTGACGGGACGAAGCTCTGCATCTAGGCCGGGCACAAATTCCAGCAGATCCTCACCGGACAGGACAGGTGTGCTTGCTCCGTCTTCCCCACGCTTGCTGGCGATGGTGCCGCCAGTGGCGATCAATATGATGGAAGGCTTTGCAGGCGACATAATTCCGAATCCTCTCACTTACCCCGAATGCTGGCGTCTACAGCACGTTCAGCAGCAAGTCGATGGATGCGCTCACGCATCAGATACCAGCCGAGGATGAGGGCAGGCCCGATGATCGCCAGTGAACCAATCGTCAAGGTGCCGACCGGATAGTCGAGCGCCATCAGGACAAGCACGCCGAGCAGGAAGGTGAGCGTAAGAATGCCGGTATAGGGTGCGCCGAACATGCGGAAATCCGGTCGCGCCATCTCGCCGCGACGTGCAAGATGCCACAGTTTCAGCTGGCAAAGGACGATGACGCCCCATGCCGTGATGATGCCAAGGGCGGAGAGATTGAGCGCGATTTCGAATGCTTCCGCAGGCACGACGGCATTGAGGATAACGCCGATAACGGTGACGACGGCGGTAACTGCAATGCCCATATAGGGGACGCCGTTCCTGTTCATCCTGGCCAGGGATGCCGGAGCGGAGCCGGATACCGCCATGGAATGCAGGATGCGCCCGGTGGAATAAAGCCCGGCATTCAGCGATGACAGAACCGCAGTCAGTACGACGAGGTTCATGATAATATCTGCCCCTTCGACGCCGATCTTGCCGAAGAAGGTTACAAACGGGCTCTCGCCAGCGGAATAGGCGGTGTAGGGAAGAAGCAGCGAAAGCAGCAGAACCGAACCCACATAAAAGACGAGCAGGCGGAAGACCACGGTGCGGATTGCTCGTGGCATGACTTCGCGCGGATCTTCGGTTTCGCCTGCCGTGGTGCCCAGCAACTCAATGGATGCATAGGCGAAAACCACGCCTTGTATGATGACGAAGGCAGGCAATATGCCGTTCGGGAACAGGCCGCCGCTATCTGTAATGATGCTGAATCCGGCTGGATGTCCATCGATTGGCGTGCCGGAAACGACAAAGTAAATGCCGACGATCAGGAAGGTCACGAGCGCGATGACCTTGACGAGACTGAACCAGAATTCCAGTTCGCCGAACACTTTGACCGACATGAGGTTCATCGCCAGAACGATGACAAGCGCCGTCAGAGCGAATATCCATTGGTCGATGCCTTGCAGCCAAGGCACATAGTGCTTGAAGAAATTCATGTAGAGCGCCACCGCCGTCACGTCGGCGACCGATGTCATGGCCCAGTTGAGCCAGTACATCCAGCCTGCCACGAAAGCCAGCTTCTCGCCGTAGAACTCGCGGGCATAGGAGACGAAGGAACCGGAGCTGGGGCGATGCATGATAAGCTCGCCCAAGGCCCGCAGAACCAGAAACGCAAAGAAGCCGCACAAGGCATAGACGAAAACCAGAGCCGGGCCTGCCAAAGCCAGACGGCCGCCAGCGCCAAGAAAGAGCCCGGTTCCGATTGCACCGCCAATGGCGATCATCTGGATTTGCCTTGGCCTCAGGGCTTTGTGATAGCCGCGATCTTCTTCAATGAATACGTCACGTTTGGCCGGCGCGGCCTTCATGGTTTCGATCGGCATTGCTCCTCCCTGAGAGCGCTGTTTCGACAGGCGACCGTTCGGCGTAAAAGGCAAATTAGGGCACGCCGCCGGTCATTCAATGGATATGGAATGCATCCCTATTGAGTGGGTATTCTGTAAAGCTGCATGACAGGTTATGCGGGCGGTTTTAACGCATATCGCAGAACGCGCGTCAAGTATTCCGCGCCAGCACACAAGCTTCGTATGTGCTGCACGGAATCTATCGGCGACGAAAAATTCAGTGGGAAGAAAGCTTTATCGGCATTTGCTGAAACGACACGAAAGTGGCGTTACGGTCAGGATCGACGCGAATGGCAGGCTTCGATCCTGTGGAAAAATTAGTAGTCCTGACCCTAGCTGATCTCATCCTTGCCGATGATCGTCGTTACAGCCGTCCGGACCTTGCTCAGATGCGCTTCCATGGCAGTGCGGGCTTCGGCTTCCAACCCGGCCTCGATGGCCTCCGCGATACGGCGATGCTCGACATTCGATGCTTCGCGTCGGCCCGACATCACATTGACCAGCTCGGACTGCTGGATCAGCGCCTCGCGGGCATCCGCCACGATCTTGGTGAAGACTGCATTTCCGGAGGCTTCGGCAATGGCGCAGTGAAACTCTGAATCGAGCAGTTCCCATTTCTGCGGGTCCGTCTGGCGATCCATCTTGTCGCAAAGCTCAAGCAGATGGGCGAGTTGCCCGGCGTTGCGCCGCAGCGCAGCCCAGCCCGCCGCTGGCACTTCAATGAAGGGACGCGCCTCGATCAGATCACGGGCCGAGTAACCGCCGTAACTGAGCTCGCTCGCCGGGGATATATTGAGAACATAGGTGCCGCTGCCTGTGCGGGTCTGCGTGAGGCCCAGCGTCTGCAATGACCGCAGCGCCTCGCGCACGATGGGACGGCTGACACCGAAACGGCCAGCAAGTTGAGCTTCGGAGGGCAGGCGGGTTCCAACGGCAAGACGGCCGGACGTGATGGCCGAGCGAATATCGTCGAACACGACTTCCGCCGCGTTCTTGCGTGTGATCGGTTGGGTGTCCGATAGCCAATCAGCCAGTTCGCTCATGTCCAAACCTCCGTCAATCGCCTCGCTCCTGTCAAGCAGCTAGGCAATTTCCAGAAGGATATCAATCCCAAACCGGCCCTGAAAGGCGAGATGGGCGGACGCAAAATGCCCTGCGGTCCGGCTGGATCGCAGGGCTTATATCTGGAAAATATCAGGCAGCGGTGGCTGCTGTATTCAACTTGTTGGCCGAAAGGATGCTGATAAACGCGGCACCGTAAGCCGTGAGCGGCGCCATCTTTGCAAGTGCGCTCGCAATGGCGTCGTGGTGGCTCAATTCTTCCTCGGAATCGTGGCGGAAGGAAACGCAAACAGTTTCGCCATCTTCACCGATGAATTCGACCTGATAGGAATTTTCTGTGCCGCACCTTTTGACCAGAGCATCGACGATTTGCATGCAATTATTCTCCTTCCGAGCCGCATGAACGCGCTGTGGAGGATATGGTTCCATAAAATTTTATCTTTTTGCCTGCCCCTTACTTCCCTCATGACAGACGGGCTGCACCCCAGCGCCGCTGCGAAAGCGAGGGCGAGCATGACGAAAGTAAATTCGACAACCGCCGTCCATCCGTCGGCAATCCAGAAATAGCCGCCTGCCGCACCGGCGATGCTGGAACCCAGATAATAGGCGAACAGATAGAATGACGAGGCATGTCCAAAGATGGATGATGTGAGAGAACGCATATATTTTGCTTTACGTACCTCAAAACGAAAGCTAATCTTTTATTCGTGACGCTTTGGGAGGAGTTCACGTGCAGCCAGAAATATCGGCGAAAACACCGGGAAAAAGTGTGCTCAGGAAGCGTCAGACGCTGCGGCTCGCCATGGGCGGTTGCCTATGAGTGGGCCTGAAAAAGATGGCAGGCCTGCGCTGCTGGAAGCCGTATCGCTATCCAAATCATTCGGTCCTGTTCAGGTTCTGAAGAATATTGACCTGCGCATTTTCGGCGGCGAAGTCCATGCGATCATCGGCGAGAACGGTGCCGGAAAATCAACGCTGATGAAACTCCTGGCGGGCAATGAGCGCCCGACCAGCGGAGAAATCCGCATCGACGGCAAGCCGGTGTCCTTTTTGGGGCCGGTTGAGGCCGAAGCACAGGGCATCGTGCTCGTGCATCAGGAAATCCTGCTCGCCCCCGATCTGACCGTCGCACAGAACATCTATCTTGGCCGTGAGCTTCACCGGGGCTTGGTCGTCGACGACAAGTCGATGCGAGAGGGTGCGCGCAAGGCCATCCGTGATCTTGGCGCCGATATCGACCCCGATGCGGTTGTGGGTTCCCTGTCGATTGCGCAGCGCCAGCTCGTTCAGATCGCCCGCGTGCTGCTGGTGCCACATCGTGTGGTGATTTTCGACGAGCCGACTGCTTCGCTGACGCCGTTCGAGACGGAAGCATTGTTGAAAGTCATTCGCGACATTCGCGCGAAGGGCGTTGCGGTGCTCTACATCTCGCACCGCCTGCCGGAAGTGAAGGAAATATCCGATCGTGTGACCGTGCTTCGTGACGGCAAGCTCGTGTCTGCGCATCTGGCTTCGGAATTGCAGCCATCTGATATGGCGCGGCTGATGGTTGGCCGCGATGTCGCAAAACTCTATCCTGACCGCGCAAGCCAGTATGACAACGCTGCCATTCTGGAAATCGAGAACTTCAGCGTGCCAGGTTACGTGCAGAATGCGAGCTTTTACCTGAACCGTGGCGAAATACTTGGTTTTGCCGGTCTGGTCGGCGCGGGCCGCACGGAACTGATGGAGGGCATCGTCGGCCTGCGGCCCGGCAAAGGCGATGCGCGCCACAATGGAAAGCCGGTTCACTTCCGCAACGCGCATGAAAGCCAGAAGGCGGGGATTGTTTATCTCAGCGAGGACCGGAAGGGCAAAGGGCTGCTGCTGACCAAGGACCTGGGCGTCAACCTGACGCTTGCTTCGCTGAAGAAATTCGTGAGCGGTTTGCAGATCAATCGCGACCGGGAACGCACCGCACTCGATGATGCGATCCGCGAGTTTGATATTCGTACTGGCCGCAAGGACATTCTTGCGGGCCAGCTTTCCGGCGGCAACCAGCAGAAGCTCTTGCTCGCCAAGATGATGATGCTCGATCCGTCCATCGTCATCATTGATGAACCGACACGCGGCATCGATGTCGGCACGAAGGAGCAAATCTACCAGTTCATCGCCAATCTGGCCGATGAGGGGAAATCGATCATCGTCGTTTCGTCGGAAATGCCGGAACTGATCGGTATCTGCGACCGCATCGTCGTGATGCGGGAAGGGCGGATTGCCGGTGAGGTATCCGGCGACCGCATGACGGAACATGATATCGTCGTGCTTGCAACCGGCGTTGAAGCCGAAAATGCCGCATAAAAACAATAAAGTGGGAAATAGATGACACAGGTTGCGACCGATAAAAGCAGAATGCCGAGGACGTCCAAGGATTGGGATCTGCGGGCGATTGCGCCTTTTGTGGCGCTTGCCCTGCTGCTTGTTCTGGGTACAATTGCCAACCCGAATTTCATCAGCATCGACAATCTTCTCAATGTCGCAACGCGCAGTGCATTCATCGCCATTATCGCGCTTGGCGCAACTTACGTGATTTCATCCGGCGGGCTTGATCTGTCGGTGGGCGCGATGGTGGCGTTCGTCGCCAGTATCATGATCCTTTTCATGAATAGCGGGGTGATTGCCGATCCGGTAATGATGTTGATCGCCGCTGTTATGCTGGCGCTGATCGTCGGTGCAGCCTGCGGCCTGTTGAACGGCCTGATAACGACGGTTGGCGGCATTGAGCCATTTATCGCCACGCTGGGTACGATGGGTATCTATCGCGGTCTCACGACATGGCTGTCGCAGGGGGGCGCGATCACCTTGCGCAATCCTGATATTCAGGCGCTTTATCGTCCCGCCTATTTCGGTTCCGTGCTTGGAGTGCCCGTACCGGTTATCGTGATTTTCGTGACGGCGGCGCTCGCGGCATTCGTCCTTTATCGGACACGCTATGGCCGCCATGTCATTGCGGTAGGATCGAACGAAGACGTGGCGCGCTATTCCGGCATTTCAGTCAAGAAGGTGCGCACCATTGCTTTCGTTATCCAAGGGCTTTGCGTCGCTGTCGCCGTGCTCCTCTATGTCCCGCGCCTTGGTTCCACTTCTGCCACCACAGGCCTGATGTGGGAATTGCAGGCGATCACGGCAGTCGTTGTTGGCGGCACGGCGCTGCGCGGCGGCGTCGGTCGCGTATGGGGCACGATCTGCGGCGCATTCATACTGGAAATCATCGGAAATATCATGCTGCTGTCGAGTTTCGTCAGCGAATATCTGCTGGGAGCCATTCAGGGCGCGATTATCATTATCGCGATGCTGGTGCAGCGCTCGCTGGCGCGAAGATAGGTTTTGGAGATTGGCGGGATTGGTGGGGCGATTCCAGCCAGAGAGGAATGAGAGCCCCGCGTTTATACTGGGAGGAAGACTATGCGAGGGAATTTGATGAAGCTTGCTTTCGCCGCTCTGACGGCGGGTGCGCTCGCCTTTGGCGGCGCGGCAAGTGCGCAGGACAAGAAAGTGACGATTGGCGTGTCGATCCCGGCGGCCGATCACGGCTGGACGGCGGGCGTCGTCTATCACGCCGAACGCGTGGCGAAGCTCCTGATGGAAGAACATCCGGGCCTCAACGTCATCGTCAAGACGTCGCCCGATGCGGCATCGCAGGCCAATGCGTTGCAGGATCTGGCCGTACAGGGCCTCGACGGGCTGGTCGTTCTGCCAACCGATCCTGATCCGCTCGTCAACGCCATCAAGGAGATCAAGGACAAGGGAACTTTTGTCGCTCTGGTCGACCGCGCGCCGAGCAGCAACGACAATACCATCCGTGATCTCTACGTGGCCGGCAACAACCCGGCGCTCGGACAGGTGGCTGGCGAATATATCAAGAAGACCACGCCCGATGCACAGGTCGTTGTCATTCGCGGCCTGCCAATCCCGATCGACCAGCAGCGTCAGGATGGTTTCGACAAGGGCATCGAAGGCTCCAACGTGAAGGTTCTGGACCGCCAGTATGGCAACTGGAACCGCGACGATGCCTTCCGCGTCATGCAGGACTTCCTGACCAAATATCCGAAGATCGATGTGGTCTGGTGCCAGGATGACGATATGGCTGTTGGCGTTCTGGAAGCCATCAAGCAGGCGAACCGCAGCGACATTCAGTACGTCGTGGGCGGAGCTGGCTCCAAGGACATGATCAAGAAGGTCATGGATGGCGACAAGCTGGTGCCGGTCGATGTTCTCTATCCGCCAGCGATGGTTTCGACGGCAATGCAGCTTGCCGCTGGTCATTTCTACGATCAGATTCCGGTGAGCGGCAATTACATCCTCGACGCGACGCTCGTCACGAAGGATAACGCCAAGGACTTCTATTTCCCGGATTCGCCATTCTGATCACGGTTCGGCGCGCCTCGTCAGAGGCGCGCCTTAATTCATTCTGGAGGATTTTCGATGAAGACGATCAAGGGGCCGGGCATTTTTCTCGGGCAGTTCGCAGGCGATGAAGCGCCGTTCAACACATGGGATGGCATCACCAAATGGGCTGCCGAAAAGGGCTATGTTGGGGTGCAGGTTCCCACATGGGCGAGCCAACTGATCGATCTGAAAAAGGCTTCTGAATCCAAGGATTATTGCGACGAATTCGCAGGTGTGGCACGCCAGAACGGTGTCGAAGTCACGGAGCTTTCGACCCATTTGCAGGGCCAGCTCGTTGCGGTGCACCCGGCCTATGACGAAGCGTTTGAAGGTTTCGCCGTGCCGGAAGTGCGCGGCAACCCAAAAGCGCGCCAGCAATGGGCGGTCGAGCAGGTAAAGATGGCGATCCGCGCCTCACGCAATCTGGGCATCGGCGCGCATGCCACCTTCTCCGGGGCGTTGGCCTGGCCATTCATCTATCCATGGCCGCAGCGTCCTGCCGGTCTGGTGGAAACGGCGTTTGAAGAACTGGCACGACGCTGGAAGCCGATCCTCGATCATGCCGAGGACCATGGCGTCGATATCTGCTATGAAATCCATCCGGGCGAAGACTTGCACGACGGCGTGACCTTTGAGATGTTTCTGGAGCAGGTCAAAAATCACCCGCGGGCCAATATGCTCTACGACCCGTCGCATTATGTCCTGCAATGCCTCGATTATCTGGACAATATCGACATTTACAAGGACCGCATCAAGATGTTTCACGTCAAGGATGCGGAGTTCAATCCGACCGGGCGGCAGGGCGTCTATGGCGGCTATCAGGGCTGGGTGAACCGCGCGGGCCGCTTCCGTTCGCTGGGCGACGGTCAGGTTGATTTCGGTGCGGTATTCTCCAAGATGGCCGCGAACGATTTTGACGGCTGGGCCGTAGTCGAATGGGAATGTGCGCTGAAGCACCCGGAAGATGGTGCGCGCGAAGGCGCTGAATTCGTGAAGGCGCATATCATCCGTGTCACCGACAAGGCGTTCGATGATTTCGCCTCCGGCGGCACCGATGACGCCGCCAACCGACGCATGCTTGGATTATGAGGACGCAATGACCATCGAAGCTAAAACCAAGGAAACCGCTGTTCCACGCATTCGCCTCGGCATGGTGGGCGGCGGCGCAGGTGCATTTATCGGCGGCGTTCATCGCATGGCGGCACGGCTCGACAATCGGTTCGAATTGGTGGCTGGCGCCTTGTCGTCATCAGCGGAAAAGGCGCAGGCCTCGGGGCGTGAACTGGGGCTGGCCGAAGATCGCATCTATTCCAGCTACAAGGACATGGCCATTCGCGAGGCGCGCCTGAAAAACGGGATCGAAGCCGTTTCTATCGTGACGCCGAACCACGTTCACTACGAAGCTGCCAAGGAGTTTTTGCGACGCGGCATCCATGTCATCTGCGACAAGCCGCTGACCTCGACCCTTGCCGATGCAAAGAAGCTGAAAAAGGTCGCCGATGAAAGCGGAGCCCTGTTCGTCCTGACGCATAATTACACCGGCTATCCGATGGTGCGACAGGCGCGCGAGATGATCGCCAATGGCGATCTTGGCGATCTTCGCGTGGTACAGGTGGAATATGCGCAGGACTGGCTCACAGAAGCGGTAGAGGCAACAGGTGCCAAGGGCGCCGTCTGGCGTACCGATCCGGCGCAATCGGGACTGGGCGGCGCAACCGGCGATATCGGAACGCATGCCTTCAATCTCGCCTCCTTCGTGACCGGTCTCGCGCTCGACAGCCTTGCTGCCGATCTCGACAGTTTTGTCGAGGGGCGTCGTCTCGACGACAACGCGCATGTGATGCTGCGTTTTGAAGGGGGTGCCAAGGGCATGCTCTGGTGCAGCCAGGTTGCGCCCGGCAATGAAAATGCGCTGCGCCTGCGCGTCTACGGCACAAAGGGCGGCATCGAATGGGCGCAGGAAGACCCGAACTATCTCTGGTTCACGCCTTTCGGCGAGCAGAAGCGGCTCATCACGCGGGGCGGTGCCGGTGTGGGGTCCGCTGCCGCGCGCGTGACCCGCGTACCGGCGGGACACCCCGAGGGCTATCTGGAGGCTTTCGCCACGATCTATTCGGAAGCCGCCAATGCCATTGAGGCCCATCGCAACGGCAAGAAGCCGGATAGCGCTGTGATCTATCCAACCGTCGATGACGGCTTGAAGGGCGTCGCTTTCATTGATGCCTGCGTGCGCTCGTCACAGAAAAACGGTGGCTGGGTCAAGCTTTAGAAATCGATATGGAATAGAAGAAAGGGCGCGAGTGGCGCCCTTTTTATTATCGCCGCTTTGCCGGTTCAGACATACCGATTGACGACGTTTTCGAGATATTCCTGACGGCCGGATTTCGGCTGCGGATTGATATCCTTCGCTTCCACTTCGGCTGTAATCTGATCGAGCGAGAGGCCGGTCAGAAGCTTCTTGCCGAAGTCGCCGTTCCAGCCTGCATAACGCTCATCGAGCGGCTTGGACAGAGCGCCATCTTCGAGCATTCCGGCGGCTGCCTTCAGCCCGCGCGCGCAGCAATCCATGCCGCCGATATGGCCGATCAGCAAATCCTGCGGATCGAGCGACTGACGGCGCAGCTTGGCGTCGAAATTGGTGCCGCCGGTCGTGAAGCCGCCTGCAAGCAGGACCTGATAATAGGCAAGCGCCATTTCCGGCACATTGTTCGGGAATTGGTCCGTGTCCCAGCCGGATTGATAGTCATTGCGGTTCATGTCGATGGAACCGAAAATGCCAAGCGCGCGGGCAAGCGCAAGTTCATGCTCGAAGGAATGACCGGCGAGAATGGCGTGGCCCTGCTCGATATTGAGCTTCACCTCGTTTTCGAGGCCGTAGCGCTTCAGGAAACCGTAGACCGTCGCGACATCGTAATCATATTGATGCTTGGTCGGTTCCTGCGGCTTCGGTTCGATCAGGATCGTGCCCTTGAAGCCGATCTTGTGCTTGTATTCCACCACCAGATTGAGGAAGCGGCCCATCTGATCAAGCTCGCGGCCAAGATCGGTGTTGAGCAGCGTTTCATAGCCTTCGCGACCGCCCCACAGCACATAGTTCTCGCCGCCGAGCCGTTTGGTCGCATCAATGCAGCTTTTCACGGTCGCGGCGGCAAAGGCGAACACGTCCGGATCGGGATTGGTTGCAGCGCCCGCCATATAGCGGCGGTTGGAGAAAAGGTTGGCGGTGCCCCAGAGAAGCTTTACGCCGGTTTCGGCCTGCTTCTTCTCGAATATGTCGACGATCTCGTTCAGATAGCGCGTATTTTCCGCAAAGTTGCGTCCCTCTGGCCGCACATCGGCATCGTGGAAGCAATAATAGGGCGCGCCGAGCAGGGAGAAAAACTCGAAAGCCACGTCAGCCTTGAGTTTTGCCGCATCCAGCTCGTTCGAATACCATGGGCGGTCGAAGGTGCGACCACCGAAAGGATCGCCACCCTCCCAGGCAAAGCTGTGCCAGTAGGCGACCGCGAAGCGCAGATGGTCTTCCATGCGCTTGCCCAGCACGATTTCATCCGGATTGTAGTGTCGGAACGCCAGCGGGTTGTCGCTGTCCGGCCCCTCATATTTAACCTTTTGAATGTCGCCGAAAAATCCGGTGCTCATTATGTCCTCCCGTTCGAATGACGTTCATGTCTGATTGTGGCGGCAGCATCACGAACCGGCGAGGGCGTGAAGTGCCGGATAAAGGGCGTGATAGCGCTGATAGGCTTCTTCATAGGCCGGGAGCAGGGCCGCTTCCGGCTCTATGGTCCGCTCCGTGCGCGGCGGTGTGCAGACAGCCAGCGGATCAACGCCGGTAGCGGCGATGAGACCCAGTCGCGCGGCGCCAAAAGCCCCGCCGAAATCGCCTTCTTCCGGCAAGGCAATCGGCACATTCAAGGCGGTCGCGATTGCCTTCACCCAATAGGTGGAGCGGGAGCCGCCGCCGACGGCGGTGAGCGACCTGATTTCCGTTCCTGCCGATTGCAGTGCGGCGAGGTTGTCGCGGATCGCGAAGGCGACGCCTTCCAACACGGCCTGCGTCAATGCGCGCTGATCGGATTCATGTTCCAGACCGGAAAACACGCCGCGTATCTTCGCATCGTTATAGGGGGTGCGTTCGCCCGAGAGATAGGGCAGGAAGGTCGCGCTGCCCGGCGCATGCAGCGTGTCGCCGAGTGCCTTGTCGAGTTCATGGGCCGTTTTGCCGACAAGCCGTGCATACCAGTCGAGCGCGCTCGCTGCAGACAGAATGACGCCCATCTGGTGCCAGGTGTCGGGCAGGGCGTGGCAGAAGGCGTGAACCGCGCTTTCCGGCTTCGGCTGATAAGCGCCGTTCGCCGCGAAAAGCACGCCTGATGTGCCGAGCGAAACGAAGGCATGGCCGGGCTTGACCGTACCCATGCCGCAGGCCGAAGCTGCGTTGTCGCCAGCGCCGCCCGCCACGACCGGCTGACCGACGATGCCCCATTCGGCGGCAAGCTCAGCCCGCAGCCTCCCGGTTGCGTCCGTGCCTTCTGCAAGACGCGGCATCTGGTTTTCATCAAGGCCGGTCTTGTCCAGAAGTTCACGCGACCAACGGCGTGCGCCGGTATCGAGCCAGCTCGTGCCTGCTGAATCCGACATATCCGACACATATTCGCCGGTCAGCCAGAGGCGCAGATAGTCCTTCGGCAGCAGCACCTTACGGATACGTGTGAAAATAGCGGGTTCGTTATTGGCAACCCAGACGAGCTTGGGCGCTGTAAAGCCCGGAAAGACGATATTGCCGGTGATGGCGCGAAAGGCCGGATCGGTATCGAGTGCGGCTGCTTCGCGATAGCTGCGCGTATCGTTCCACAGGATGCAGGGACGTAGCACCTGATCCTGTTCGTCCAGCAGGGTAGCGCCATGCATCTGGCCGGACAGGCCGATACCGGCAATCGCCGAAAACTCCTTCGGGTGGGCCACACGCAGACCGTCGATTGCGGTGCGGCAGGCCTTGATCCACTGGGTCGGGTCCTGTTCGCTCCAGCCCGGATGGGGGCGCGAAACGTCCAGTTCGCCATGGGCCGAACCGATCACTGTCTGTCCGTCATCGATCAATAGCGCCTTGACACCCGATGTTCCTAGATCGATCCCGAGATACATATTTGCTCCTGTTGGAAAGGCCCCGTTGGAAAGGCCTTGTCGCCTGCGCTTCAGTCGAAATGCGGCAGGTTGTCTTTGAGAAAAATTTCAATGCGGATGTGTTCCTGACCCGGCACGATCGCCAGACGGTCCGCAGAGGCTTTCAGCACCCGGATGGCGCTGCGGATTTCATGGCCCGCATCCTGCGCCAGCACCGCGTGGATGATGCCATCCGTCAGTGCTTTTGAGGTCACGCTGTCGCGTTCATGCGCAATGACTAGCGGGCGATTGGCACTGTGCTTTGCCAGCGCCTTCACCAGACCGCTATTACCTGCACCGAGGCTGTAAATTCCGGCAATGTCGCTGCGCTCTTCGAGCAGCTTGTCGACAAGCTTTTCCACGCGCGGACCCTCATCGAAGCCCTCCAGTACGGGCAATATCTCGCGGCCCGGAAAATCCGCTTTCATGGCAGCGGTAAAACCGTCGAAACGTTCCTGATGGTCGCGAACCTTCAACGAGCCGGCGACGACCGCAAGCGCACCTTCGGTTCCGTTGGCAAAAAGCCCGAGAAGCCGCGCTGCCGTGCGCCCCGCTGCACCGTTGTCGACGCCGACATAATGCGTCCGCGTGGAATGCCCCAGATCAGATACGAGCGTGACGGCGTGAATGCCATGCTCTCCCAGCCGGGCGCAGGCCTCACGCACCGGATCGGTATCGACTGCCACGAATGCAACGCCATTGGGCTTGCGTTCGGTGCAGTCGTCCAGCGCCGCGACAAGCGCCGCTTCATCGAAGGCGGGTACAAGCACGAGATTGATCAATACACGCTCAGCCAAGGCCCGTTCTGTCGCGGCTTGCAGTTCCGCGCGAAGGCTCAGCATGAAGGTGTTTTCATTGTCCGGCAAAATAAAATCGAACTGATAAAGCCGCCCGCGCGCAAGGTTGGCCGCACCCACATCGCGCACATAGCCAAGCGTGTTCATCGCGGCCATGACCCGCTCGCGGGTCTTTGCTCTTACGCCCGGTCGCTCATTCAAAACACGGTCAACCGTGGCAAGGCTGACGCCCGCTGTTCTGGCTATATCATGGACTGTCGGTTTCATTCTCGCTCCTCGACGCGGACCATAAGATCAAAAATGAGGTACGTAAATCAAAAAATACTTGCTATTCATTTTTCTTCACGTATCAATGGTTCGCGAGGATGGGGCGGTGTGCCTTTGCGCACTGTCCTGATGGAGTGATCTTGGCGCAAAGCGCATTCGGGAGGATCAGCCATTCAAGGAATAAGCAGCTCCAAAGTGGGCTGTTTTGTCGTGCCGAATTCCGGGGGCGGATACGTTCGGGGCGGGCTTTGCAATCAGCCGGCGAAGGCCGGTGGTGTTTGGAGGAGGAGTGCATGAAACGTCGTAATTTTCTGACCGGCGCGCTGGTTGCTGCGGCTTTGGGCATCGGCGCCATGGCGTCGACGCCGGTCCATGCTTCGCCGGAAAATCCGGTTATCGGCTTTTCCATCGACGATCTTCGCGTCGAGCGCTGGGCGCGCGACCGCGACTATTTCATTGAAGCGGCCGAAAAGCTGGGTGCGAAGGTCAATGTGCAATCGGCTGACGGCAACGAGGAAAAGCAGGTCAAGCAGGTTGAAAACCTGATTGCGCAGGGCGTTGACGCCATCGTCATCGTGCCGATGAATTCCAAGGTTTTCGATGCGGTCGTGGCTGACGCCAAAGCTTCGGGCATCAAGGTTCTTTCTTATGATCGCCTGATCCTCAATGCCGATATCGACGCCTATATCTCGTTCGACAATGAGCGCGTTGGCTTCATGCAGGCGGAAGCGGTTCTGAAGGCCAAGCCGGAAGGCAATTATTATCTCCTCGGCGGCTCGCCGACGGATAACAACGCCAAGCTTCTCCGCGCCGGTCAGGAAAAGGCCCTCAAGGAAGCCATCGATTCCGGCAAAGTGAAGGTCGTCGGGTCGCAGTGGGTTAAGGAATGGAGCCCGACCGAAGCGCTCTCCATCATGGAAAACGCCCTGACGGCAGCGCAGAACAAGATTGACGCTGTTGTGGCTTCGAATGACGGCACTGCCGGTGGCGCTATTCAGGCACTTGCAGCGCAAGGACTGGCCGGAAAGACTGCGGTTTCCGGGCAGGATAGTGACCTTGCTGCCGTCAAGCGCCTGATTGATGGCACGCAGACCGTAACGGTCTACAAGCCGCTGAAACTTATTGCTTCGGAAGCGGCAAAGCTGACCGTCCAGATGGTCAAGGGAGAGACGCCGGAATTCAATTCCAAGCTCGACAATGGCGGCAAGCAGGTCGACACGCTTCTGCTGACGCCGACTGCCGTGACCAAGGACAATATCGACATCTACGTTCAGGATGGCTTTTACACCAAGGAGCAGATCTACGGGAAGTAAGCCTTTCCGGCGGTTTTGCCCTGTGCACATAGGCACATAGGGGGCCGGAAGTTTGGGAGTTACTGTCCCGCTTCCGGCCCCTGCTGGATTGTTGAGACTGCTGCTGACAGCGTTGTCCGGCTCAATACTGCAAGGTCATATACGATGTCCGAATATCTTCTGGAGATGCGCAATATCGGTAAGGACTTCAACGGCGTGAAAGCGCTTGATGGTATTTACCTGAAAGTGCGCGCGGGCGAGTGTGTCGGTCTTTGCGGTGAGAACGGCGCTGGCAAATCCACGCTGATGAAAGTGCTTTCCGGCGTCTATCCCCATGGTAGCTGGAGCGGCGAGATTTTCTGGGAAGGCCAGGAACTGAAGGCGACGGGCATTCGCGACACGGAAGCCGCTGGCATCGTCATCATCCATCAGGAACTGATGATGGTGCCGCATCTGTCGGTTGCGGAAAACATCTTTCTGGGATCGGAGCCGACAAGCGGCGGCTTCATCGACTATGACCAGATGAACGCGCGCGCGACGGAACTTCTGGCGCGCCTCAATATTCACGACATCAATGTCGCGCTTCCGGTCTATCACTATCCGGGCGGCAAGCAGCAATTGATCGAGATCGCAAAGGCGATCAACAAGAATGCGAAGCTGCTCATTCTTGACGAACCGACATCGGCGCTGACGGCATCCGAAACGCGCGTCCTTCTGGATCTCATCAAGGACTTCAAGGCGCAGGGCATGGCCTGTGTCTATATCTCCCACAAGCTGGACGAAGTGGCTGAAATCTCCGACACGGTGACGGTTATTCGCGACGGGACACATATCGCGACGAGGCCGATGGCGGAACTCACCACGCCAGCCATCATCACCATGATGGTGGGGCGCGAGATGAAGAACCTGTTTCCGCGCGAACCGCATGATATTGGCGAGGTTATTTTCGAAGCGCGCAATATCAATTGCTGGGACGTGACCAATCCCGACCGCAAGGTGGTTGACAATGTCTCGTTCGCGCTTCGGCGTGGTGAAATCCTCGGCATTGCCGGACTGGTGGGGGCGGGCCGAACGGAACTTGTGTCCAGCCTGTTTGGCGTCTGGCCTGGTGCTCATGATGGGCGGGTGTTCCTTGAAGGCAGGGAACTGAAGATCCGCACGCCGCGCGATGCGGTTCGGCAGGGCATCTGCATGGTGCCGGAGGACCGCAAGAAGGACGGTATCCTGCCCATCATGCCAGTCGGCCATAATATGACGATCTCGGTGCTGGACCGGTTTTCCTTGCGTGGATTGCTCGACAAGGAGGCGGAACTGGCCACGATCCAGCGCGAAATTCTACGCCTCAAGGTCAAGACTGCCGACCCGATGCTGGAAATCGCGTCGCTGTCCGGTGGCAACCAGCAGAAGGCCGTGCTGTCGAAAATGATGTTGCCAGACCCCAAGGTGCTCATTCTCGACGAACCGACGCGGGGTGTCGATGTTGGCGCGAAATATGAAATCTACAAGCTGATCTTCGCGCTGGCGAAACAAGGCGTAGCGGTGCTGATGGTCTCTTCCGAAATGCCGGAAGTTCTGGGCATCAGCGACCGTGTCCTCGTGATCGGCGAGGGCAGGCTGCGCGGCGATTTCCCCAATGAAAATCTCACCCAGGAAGAAGTGCTCGCCGCCGCAATCGGCAAGCCGACAACCAATGCGGCGTAATCCGCAGCAAATCTGACCGGTGCACGACATGACGTTGACAGGCAAAAGCCTCCGAAAATTTCTGGCGGAATACAAGATCGTCGCCCTGTTGATCGTGGTGGCGCTCATCTGGGCCTTGTTTGCGGTCCTGACCTATGATCCGGAGATGGGGCGTTCGCAGTTCCTGACAGCGCGCAATTTTTCCAATCTCCTGCGCCAGATGGCGATTACGGGAATGCTCGCATCGGCGATGGTGTTCGTTATCGTTGCCGGTGAGATAGATCTTTCCGTGGGCGCGTTATTGGGGCTGTTGGGCGGCATTGCCGCTGTCCTCGATGTTCTCCTGGGATGGCCCTTGTGGGCTACGATCAGCACCGTTCTGGTGCTTGGTGTTGCGCTTGGCGCCTTCAATGGCTGGCTGACCGCCTATCTCGGCATACCGTCCTTCATCGTCACGCTTGGCGGACAGCTTGTCTTTCGCGGTATTGTGCTGGGTATCATGGGCGGCGTCACCATCGCGCCGATCTCGTCGGAGTTCAAATATATCGGGCAGGGCTATCTGCCGGGTTGGCTTGGCAATCTCTGTGCCATTGCCTTGTTCGGAGTGCTGATCCTGATGACGTTGCGCACGCGGGCCAGCAAACGCAAGCACAATCTCCAGATGCTTTCATCCGGTATGGAAGTTGCGAGGCTTCTCGGCATCGGTATCCTGATCCTTGGCTTCATCCTGATCCTCAACAGTTATCAGGGCGTGCCGGTTCCGGTCCTGATCCTGCTGGTGATCCTTGGCGTCTTCACCGTTATCGCGAAACAGACGGTTTTTGGCCGCCACATTTATGCGGTCGGCTCCAACACAGAAGCGACCCGTTTTTCCGGCGTGAACGTCAATTTCGTCAAGATGGCGGTCTTCGCGCTGATGGGGCTGATGGCGGCGGTAGCCGGTCTGACGACAACTTCGCGCCTTGCGGCAGGCACACCATCGGCGGGCATGGGCGGCGAGCTCGACGCCATTGCCTCATGCTTCATCGGCGGCACGTCCATGCGCGGCGGCGTCGGCTCCGTGCTTGGCGCACTCGTTGGCGCGCTCATCATGTCGAGCCTCGACAATGGCATGTCCATGCTCGGTGTGGATACGTTCTGGCAGCAGATCATCAAGGGCAGCATTCTTGTTCTTGCTGTCTATCTCGACATCGTCTCTTCCGGCACGCGGCGCGGATAAGCCATGTGGTCCTTCGGTTCAAGCCAGTTTAACTCTCCTCGACAAATACCTCATCGCGCTTCTTGCGTACCGATGGAAGCAGCACGACCACGAGAACGGCGGCGGCTATTGCAAGCAGAATGGCGCTGATCGGCCGGGTGAAGAACGTTGCGGGGTCGCCGCGTGACAGGATCATGGCGCGGCGCAGATGCTCTTCCAGCAGCGGACCGAGAACGAAACCAAGCAGCAGGGGAGCCGGTTCGCAGCGCAGCTTGGCCAGCAGATAGCCGATGAAGCCGAAGAAGGCGACCGCATAAAGATCATAGACGTTCGAATTGACGCTATAAACGCCGATGGAACAGAAGGTCATGATGATCGGAAATAGCACATAATACGGCACGGTCAGAAGCTTCACCCAAAATCCGATGAGCGGCAGGTTGAGGATGATGAGCATGAGATTGCCGATCCACATCGACGCGATCACCCCCCAGAACAGGGCAGGCTGTTCGGTCGCTACATTCGGGCCCGGCACGATGCCTTGGATGATCATGGCGCCGATCATCAGCGCCATGACCGGATTGGCTGGAATGCCAAGTGTCAGCATGGGGATGAAAGATGTCTGTGCGCCTGCATTGTTGGCGGATTCCGGTCCAGCGACGCCTGCGATCGCGCCTTTTCCGAACTCTTCCGGCGTATCGGAAATGCGTTTTTCCACGGTGTAGGAAGCAAATGATGCGAGAATGGCCCCGCCGCCGGGCAAAATGCCAAGCGCCGAGCCGATAACGGTTCCGCGCAATATTGGAGCTGTCATGCGCTTGAAATCGTCGCGTGTCGGCATCAGGCCTGTGACCTTTGCCATCAGCACTTCGCGGGTATGTTCGCTTTCAAGATTGCGCAAAATTTCGGCAATGCCGAACACGCCTACCGCAACGGCAACGAAATTAAGTCCGTCGGCATATTCTGTGATCCCGAGCGTGAAACGCGGCGCGCCGGTATAGATATCGGTGCCGACAAGACCGAGCAGGAGTCCCAGCACTACCATCGCCAGAGCCTTGACAATGGAGCCGTGCGCAAGCGCTACGGACGAGACCAGCCCCACGACCATCAATGAGAAATATTCAGCCGACCCGAACTTAAGGGCGATTTCAGTTAGCGGCGGAGCGAAGACTGCGACAAGAAAAGTTGAAACTGTACCGGCGAAGAATGAGCCGATTGCCGCGATTGCAAGTGCCGCGCCAGCCCGTCCGCGTCGCGCCATCTGGTAGCCGTCAATGGCGGTTACGGCCGATGAGGACTCGCCCGGCATGTTGATGAGAATTGCGGTCGTCGAGCCGCCATATTGGGCACCGTAATAGATGCCTGCGAGCATGATCAGCGCCGAAACCGGGTCGCCGATCTGAAACGTGACCGGAAGAAGCATGGCGATTGTTGCGGTGGCGCCGATGCCCGGCAGCACGCCGATCAATGTGCCGAGCAACACGCCGATTAGGCAAAAGCCAAGATTTGCAAGCGTTGAGGCTGTTGAAAAACCGAGCGCGAGATTGCTGAAAAGTTCCATATTCGTGCCCCCTAGAACGGCCACCAGGGCCCGAAACGCTGATAAGGCAGCGCGAGGGCGTAACTGAACACAATGACGGAGAAGACTGTGATTGCAGTTGCAAGAACGAGTGCTGCGGGCAACTTCATGCGCATTGAGGCGAAAGAGGCAATCAGACAGGTCAGGAACAGCGACGGCACGAAACCGAGGCCGCGCACGGTCAGGCCAAAAAATATCGGCGCAGGCAGAATAAAGAACAGGCCGCGCCATGCGATCGGCCCCATCGGCTCACCGGAGACACGTGTAGCCTGAACAAGAATGACCAGTCCAAGCAGGACCAGTACGCCTGAGAGAACAAGGGGGAAATATCCCGGCCCCATGCGCAGCGACGTGCCGAGATCCAGATCTAGCGACTGATAGGCAAAGAAAGCGCCGGTCAGGGTGAGAAGGGCACCGCACAGCCCGTTGGTGGGGTCTATTGAAAATTTCTTCAAAGGCTTGTTCATGGGCCAATCATCTTTCGGATTTACCATCGAAAGGGCTGTGCCGGAGGACCGGCATGTGAAATCGGATAGCTATCCCGTCAGCCGCGATCCTGATCAGCGGCAGACGAGAAAACGACCATCAGGGCGCGTCAGAGGACACGCCCTGACAGGCTGCCATAGGATCAGTCGGCGTATTGGCCCGCCGCCTCGATGATTGGCTTCCAGCGTGCGACTTCGGATTCGAGCTTGGCCTTCAATGCCGCCGGCGTCGCGTCGGAATCCGGCGACGGCTTTGTGCCGAGTTCGGCGAAGCGGGCCACGACGTTCTGGTCCTTCAGGGCCAGCTGAAGTGATTTCGACAGGCGCTCGGTAATTTCCGCAGGGGTTCCCTTGGGCGCATAAATGCCATGCCAGATACCCACTTCCATGCCGTCGAGACCTGCTTCCTTGGTTGTCGGAAGGTCTTTCAGCACGTCCAGACGTTCGGGCGAGGTCACCGCATAAGCCTTGATGGTGCCTGCCTGAATTTGCTTTGTCGTATTGGTCGTCTGGTCACACATGATATCGACCTGACCGCCGAGAAGATCGGTCATGGCCGGGCCGGTTCCCTTGTAGGGAACCGTGACGAGCGGCGTTTCAATCGCGCTCATGAACAGCATGCCGCAAAGATGCGAGGCCGCGCCGATACCTGCATTGGCGACCGTCACCGTATCCTTGTTGGCCTTGGCATATTCGATCAGTCCCTTGAGATCGGTTGGTTCAAGGTCCTTGCGCGCAACGATGGTCATCGGAACTTCCGTGACGAGACCAACATATTCAAAGCCGTTCAGTGTGTCATAGGCAAGCTTGCGATAGAGTGTGGCGCTTGTCGCCATGCCGATATGGTGAAGCAGGAGCGTATAGCCATCCGGATCGGCGGTTGCCACCCGTCCTGCGCCGAGCGTTCCGCCTGCGCCGCCAACATTTTCGACGATAACCTGTTGTCCGAGATCCTTCGACATGGATTCCGCGACAAGCCGCGTCACTGTGTCGGTAGGCCCACCGGCAGCAAAAGGCACGACCATGGTGATCGTTCGCTCAGGATAGTTTTGTGCCTGTGCGGAGAAGGCAGCGGTGGAAATAGCAAGTGTCGTCGCCAGAGCGGCGATAAGCTTCATCATAGTGTCCTCCCAGACTATGTTGCGGCGGGCGCGCCGGTATTTTGAATTTATTTCCCACGCCTCTTCGGGCGTTACAGGCAATTGAATTCGATATTATCAAGTCACTGCATAAGAGTTTCGGCATCGCGGTCGCTGTTGAATCAGCAGGGCTGTCCGGTTTCCTCCAAAAAGAATGTAGATGTATCCCGGCGGCTTGCCAATGCCCGAGCTTCAATGAAAACGATTATACTACCAAAGTCTGGGTAGCTCCGGCGTTGCCCCCTGAATCGCCTCAGAAACGCTCTTGAATTGCCCGGAGTTCCGTCAAGGAAAGCCGCTTTCTGTTCTGAAACATTGGCAGATAGAATGCCGGTTCAGAACGTCTCCGGGAACCTGTTGAAACCATTGTTCTCTACAAGTTGATGAATGGAGGACGATTTTTCCGTTACAGCGGTGCTTAGACGGATTTGCTTTCCTGTTCGAATCCGGCAAGGGCGGGATATTGTCTCACTCCCCAGAGAATAGTTATCGCTTCACCGAGTTTTCGCTGAAGCCCTTATGATCGGCCTGAACCACGGAATGACCCAGAGAGATACCGAACAACAGCGGTCGCGCATGTCCCGACTGTTCAAGCCGATCCTTGCCGGTGCGACGTTGCGGGAACGGTCGATTGCCTGCCTCGGTGCGCTGATCGGTATCGCGCTGACCGGCTTCATATCGAGTATGCTGCTTGGAAACGGCCCGCATCTGCCTTTGATCGTTGCGCCGATCGGCGCTTCGGCGGTTCTGCTTTTCGCAATTCCGACAAGCCCGCTGGCCCAGCCATGGTCCATCATCGGTGGCAATACGATTTCTGCCTTTGTGGGATTGGCCGTCACCCAGTTTGTTGATGATCCGGCGCTGGCAATCGGCCTTGGCGTCGCTCTGGCCATCGCTGCAATGTCCGTTACACGCAGCCTCCATCCCCCAGGCGGTGCGGCGGCGCTGACGGCGGTTCTGGGCGGTTCGGCGGTTGCCAAATGGGGTTTCCTGTTTCCGCTTGTGCCTGTTGCGCTGAACTCGTGCCTTCTGGTTGGCCTGGGTATCCTGTTTCACAAACTGTCACGCAGGAAATATCCGCACGTGGCGGCCGCAGCCCCGGTAAACAAGCACAGCACGGAAGACCTGCCGCCTTCGGTTCGCATGGGTATCCGCGAGGAAGACATCGACCGCGCCTTGCTTGCTTTGGATGAAAGCTTCGATATCGATCGCAATGATCTGGGACGGTTGTTGCGGCAGGTGGAGCTCGAAGCGTCCATTCGCTCGCATGGTGACCTGACATGCGCTGATATTATGTCCCGTGATGTGGTCAGCATCGACGAGGATGCCACGGCGAGCCAGGCCCGCGACCTGATCCTGCGGCACAATCTCCTGACCTTGCCGGTGCGCGCCCATGATGGTCGCCTCAAAGGCGTGGTCGGGTTACGCGAATTGATGCATCCGGGCGACGATTTCAGAAACTATATCGTGGAGGCTCCAACCGCTTCGCAGGCTGATCCGGTGATGAGTCTTTTGCCCTGCCTGACCGATGGATTGGCGCACGCTGTCGTGATTATCGATGAAATGCGCCATATCATCGGCTTGGTATCGCAAAGCGATCTTCTGAGCGCGCTTGCCCGTTCTCTTCCCAATGAAAAACTGGAACCGCTGAAAGCGGCATAACCTGCCGGGCCTGTGCTTCTCTATTGAATTGGAACGGTTTTCCGGGCAGGGTTTCCCGACCCGGAAATCTGTAGCAGGTGTTCATGTCCGTCCAGCGCGCGAGCTTCTATATCCTACTGGCACTGGTCACCGTCGCCTTTGCGTGGTTGCTGCTGCCTTATTATTCGGCGGTCCTGTGGGCGGTTATTCTTGCCGTGGTGTTCTCGCCGGTGCAGCAGCGCCTGGAACGTCTGCTTGGGGGCAGGAAGAACATCGCGGCCCTGCTTTCCGTGCTGATGTGCATCTGTCTTGTCATCATTCCCATGCTGGCCATTTTCGGCTCGCTGGTGCAGGAGGGTAACTCCCTCTACCAGCGACTGAGCAGTCGCGAGTTCGATCTGAACAGTTATATTTCACGTATTCTGGGTGCCTTGCCGGATTCCCTTGAGGAGTGGTTGACCCGGTTCGAGCTGGGCAATTTCGCCGAGTGGCGTGCGCGCATATCGTCCGCAGTCATGCAGGGCAGTCAGCTTTTTGCCGGAAAGCTGGTCAGCTTCGGCCAGAATACGCTGCAATTTTTCATCGGCTTCGGCATCATGCTTTATCTGCTGTTCTTCCTGTTTCGCGACGGTGCGGATCTTGGGCGGAAGATCAGGCGGGCCATTCCGCTCAATGATGAATATACCCGGCAGTTTCTGGAAAAGTTCACCGCCGTCATCCGTGCGACTGTGAAAGGCAATATCATCATCGCCGTCATTCAGGGAACGATAGGCGGCGTGACCTTTTGGCTTCTCGGTGTGGAAGCAGCCTTGCTCTGGGGCGTCATGATGACATTCCTCTCCATGTTGCCAGCCGTTGGCGCAGCACTTGTCTGGTTGCCCGCGGCGGCTTGGTTTTTTGCCAGTGGAGAATGGATCAGCGGAGCTGTTCTGGTTTTCGTCGGTGTGTTCGTGATCGGGCTGGTGGACAATCTCCTGCGTCCGCCACTCGTTGGAAAAGGCACCCGCATGCCGGATTACGTCGTATTGATCTCCACCATTGGCGGCATTTCCCTGATCGGGATCAATGGTTTTGTGGTGGGACCGTTGATTGCTGCGATGTTCATCGCCGCATGGTCGCTGCTGGCAGAAGAGCAAAAGGGCAATAGTCCCGCTCAACTGCCAAAGGACTGATCTTCAGGCGACTTTCAGTTCAGCGATCGGAAGACCGGTTTCCGTCATCTTGTTGTCGACACCGTTTTCATCGAGAAACTGCTTCATCTCGGCGTAGGTCTCGAACCATGCCCGGTTATATTTATCGAACAGCGACTGGTCCCAGTAGTCTTCCAGTTGGAATGGCTTGTCGCTGAAGACATCATAGCTTGGTATCTTGTAAGTCTCAGCAAATTCCGCCGTACGGCTGTCATAGGTGAAATAGATGGACGGAACGCCATTGGCGAGCGCCATCAGATTGCCATGCAGGCGATAGCCGAGAACAAGCTGCTGTCTGCGCACCAGCTCTTCGTAATCGGCTACGACATCCGAATAGAACATGCGATGGCGATAGAGGTTTTCAATCGTCTCGTCGAAATACCAGTCTGCCGTCCAGCGATGGTTCTTGAGAGCCGCAATGGCCTCCTCCTTCTGCTCCGCCGTGCCGAAGACCATCTTCTTTTCATCGATCTCGCCTTGCGCCATCAATGTCACATCGAAGCGTTCGGCCATGGATTTGATGAGATTGCGGTGGCGGGTCAGATATTGCTCGATATCCTGCGCATAGGCCGGTGAGACCTCACGGCGCACCGTAACGCCGACTTGGGCAACGTTTTCCAGCGGCGGCAATTTGATGCGCAGATGCTGGTTGTTGCGGCGAAATGCGGTCGGGCAACCGACGATGCGCACATTGCGAATGCCGATATCGTTGAGTACCTGTGCCGTATAAGCACCGCGCACGCCGATGGATGTCGTGGAATCCGCGATGATGCGCAGGACCGCCTTCGTCTCTTCGGAAAGTTGTATTTCCCCTCTGACCGGTGCCTGTGCGCCGACGCCGAATGCGATGACCGGCAGTTTCAGCCGCTGCAATACCGGGATCGTGTCACGCCAGTTCATATCCTTGTTGATATAGTTAGAGCCGCGCAGGATCACATAATCATATTCTTCACGCAGCTGATCGATCTTCTCCGGTGAGAAATTGGTGATCGGGAGTTCGGATACCTTCTCGTAATTCATCAGCTTCAACGATGACTCGAAGACGAAAGCATCGCCGATATTGTGATAATGATTGATGCTGCCCTGAACGTCAGTATGACGATACCAGCGGACATTGTCGTGATCGTACACTTCTCCCGCAGGGATCATGACGAGGGCGCGTGCCATACGGTCTTCCTTCTTCTAAAGATACAGGCAAGCCAGGCTCAGCTTGCCTGAGAAAGAGCAGTTTCAGAAACTGCCGGTTTCTGTCTGCGCGGTTTTGACTCCCGCAGCCGGTTATAAAGATCAAGATGCTCCTTTGCGCAGTCGACATAGTGGACCGGATTGCGGATGGAATTGTGCAACCTGTCCCATATGGTCGGCTCGCTCAGCACCTCTGTAAAGCGGTCGGCCAGGTCTTCTGCGCTGCGAACGCGGAAATGCAGGCCGTCTTCGCCGTCGCGGATTTTCTCCGCCATGCCGCCGATGTTCGAGCAGATGACCGGGCGGCGATGATGCAGGGCCTCCTGAATGACAATGGGTGAGTTTTCCCACCAGATTGAAGGCATGACCACCCAGTCAACCGACTGCATGAGGCGCGGCATTTCAGCATTCTGGTAAGCGCCGTAGAAACGTACGCGCGGGCCAGCCTCTTCAATCAGCTTGTGCATGCGTTCCTGAAAAGCAGGCGGCTGCTTTTCCAGATTGCCACCGAAGATCATCAGGCGGGAATCCTCACCCCAGACCTGTTCCGGTACACGCGATACGGCATCAACCAGTACGTCGATGCCCTTGAACGGATTGATCTGACCGAAAAAAGCAAAGCGGCTACGACGCGGGTTCGGGCCGGTCAGTTCACGTGGAGGGGTAACGTCGCGGATAGCGATACCGTTCTCTATGACCGCCATCTTGTCCGGGTTGAGGCCCCATTCGAGATAGCGATTGGCGAGAAACTCGCTCGGCGAGACGAAGGCGTCGGCCAGTTCCAGCATGCCGCGCACAAAGCGTTCCCGCTTGAGGAAACGCGCAGGCGGTATCTGCGGAAAACAGGCGTGGCAATCGATGGGAGATGCCTCATTGCAGAGCTTGGACGTGCCTGCCTTGACCATCTGGCCGTCATTATTGCAGATGGGCAGGAACTCGTGAAACGTCACCAGAATGATGCGATCCGGCAGCGCTTCGCGAATGGCGTAGAGCGTTTCCAGCCCGAGGCCCAGAACGTGATGGAAATGCACGATGTCCGGGTCGAAATCGCGAACGAAGCGCAGCAGGTCGCGGCGGATTTCATCGGTGTTCTTGTTCGACAGATAGAAGTGATCGTATTCATCGGCATGGAACAGGATTTCGTCGCTGGCGCGCCGCATGCTCATGAGCGCCGTCGTGCCGTGCCGGGGGATCGGGTGGGCAGCCCGTGCCAGATAGACCGCCTGGACGCCCGGAACAGCATTCAACCCCTTGTGCAGATTGTAGGAAGCGATTTCACCGCCTCCGAGCGAGATTGACGGGTGGGCGTGAGAGATGATGAGAACACGGAGTTTATCGCTCATGCGGGTTCCTCCGCCTGTACCTTGCGCCTGCCAGCGAGAATGGACGACCAGCGTGCATCGAAGACCTGCCGGTCGATGCGCTCGATGAGGGCAATGGTCGATGCCCTGTCGGTGACGGATGTGTCGTCCGCTCCCAGCATCTGTGCTGAAGGCAACCAATAGGAGCGCAGGCCCGATTGTTTCAGTTTCAATCCGAGATCCAGTCCCTTTTCGTGGGTGCCGAGATAGCCGCGCGTGAAGCCGCCGACCGAAAACAGGGCTTCGCGTGGAAGAATGCAGCATTCGAACGTCGCCGTTGCGACTTCCGTCAATGACATGCCTGAAACCGCATCGATGGGATAACCGGCATAGCGGCTGATCAAGGCGCGGTCTGCCGACATGCCAGATTGCGGACCTGCGACCCAGGTTCCCGCCCAGCGGATTGAGTCATCCTCATAGGCGAGGGTGGGAGACAAAACGCAGTCCTTGTGCGCTTCATAGGCGCTGACGAGCTTGTTCAGCCATCCGGCGCGGCGCGGTAGCAGCGACCCGGCCAGAAAGATGACCTGATCCGTTGAAACTGTGCGGGCTCCGACTTCCAGCGCATCGTAAAGGTCTTCCGACCCAGTTGCAGAAACGAGTCGGATGCGCAGGCGGTAGAAATCCGCAAGACGCCTGATCTGTACGCCCACGCGGTCAATGATTTCGGTCGCCGCCGCGATCACGATCGGCGCGATGCGGGTTTCGGGATCAAGCGCGAGTAGTGCCAGCAAAGGCTCAACTTCCTCGACGCGCTCGTCAATGCCGATGATGATCGCAGGCCCTATCGCATCTTCGAAGGGGCCGAGATCGACAACACCAAAAACTTCCGGTGCGGGCCGGTTGACGCCGCGCAGCAATGGCACGAGCTGCTGGTCCACAATATGGCGCAAAGCCCATGCATTTGGGTCAGTGGCGCGGATTTGCCGGACAATGGCATCCCGCGAGGTCACGCGGGTTGGCGTCAATGGAAAGAAGGCCCGCCGTCCATCGCTGATCGCAAGTTCGAGATAAAACGGTGCGGTGCTGTCACCGGCAAGTTCCGGCGCGAAGGCGACGAAACCGTGGGCATGACGGCTGGGGTCAAGACCTGCATTGAAGGGCGGCTGGTTGTCGAATTCGCGGGTGACGTCGGGCCGGTCGATGCGGGTCCAGGTCGTGTCGATCTGGATTTCACCGCGATGGCGGCGCAGTTTCACGCTTTCCACATGGCTGTCGGGATCGAGCAGCCAGCCGGAAACCAGCATGCCGCTGCCTCCAACCCGGAACACATTGTCTATTCCCATTCTCACGGGAAAGGGAAGGCCGGATACCGTGTCGGCACCGTCGAAGCGGTTTGCGGCGGAACGCATGCGCAGCAGAATATCCGTCGAGCTGCGTACCCTTGGCAGGATCGCCCGAATATGGCCCGGTGTCTCGCGGGAACCGGACAAGAGCCTGCGGTCATAGACTTCGGTAAAACGCCAGCCCCTTCGCCCGCGAAACAAAAGCCGCTCGATATCAGTGGGTTCAACCGGTTCATTGGCAAGCAGAAGACCGGCAAACCCGGAAGCTTCATCATTCAGGTCGGGCCGTGCAAAGACACTGATTGCGCATTCAGCGAGCGAAGGAGTCTTGCCGCTGATCAGCAGACGGGTAACGGCAGGCGTCAGGTCCTGCGCCCAGCCCTGAACGAAAATCTCGCCCTCGTCGCTGCCGCCGATGAGTTCAATGCAGCCATCTGAACGGGCTCCCGCCTGCAACAGAACGGTGATGGCAGAAAGTTTCTTGCGGCTGATGGGGCCGGAGATCAACCCCTCCACCAGCTCATCGATGACGCCCGGCAGGCTCGGCCCCGCAAGATCGCCGATCATGGCGACAAAATCGGCGATGGAAGCCGAGCGCGAAGCAAAATTGTATCGAGCGACCTTTGCCCGGTGCTGGAACATGATCGTCTTCAAGATGCCACGGCGCAAGGCAGCCGTAGGCACTATGGCTACGAAACCATGTGTTCCGGCAGGTGAAGGCTCCTTGAGCGGCCATGTGACCAGGCTCGTCTTTACGCTCATGGCGGGATCGCCATTCAGGAACGCTGTCACCTGGTCGTTTGTGGCACTGCCGATGCCGAGTACCAGCACCAGCGTGTCCTCAATCACGCTGCCGACCACCATTTCACCCTCCATCATCATGGGAGGACGATCCGGAGACCGGGCAGGTCTTGCAGGATGCTGCGTGGTAGGTCTTTCGTCTTGCGCCATGAGACCTCCCTTCAGGGCATGACCGCTAGGGTGAGAAGGGCGCCGGCGACGAAACCTGCCATGACGAACATCAGCATGAACAGGAGCTTGATGTCGCCGCTGCTGCGCTTGCGCACATCTTCCATCCGCTGTTCCAATCCGGCGACAACACCATCCATGCGCATGATGTGCACATCAAGCTCGGTCATGCGCTGATGAAGATCGGTGCGCAAGCCATCGACGGAACTGGCAATGTCCAGCAGTTCCGCCGGGGCGGCATTGCCCGATGCATCGAGGGTTGGCGCAACACGCTGCAAGGAGCGCTGATTGACCTGTAGCTGGCGTTGCGCCGCCATGAGCATGTCGAGCTTGTCCAGAATACGCGTCATAGGCGCGGCGATAAGCGCTTCGGCGGCCTGTTCGTCGGGCTTCGGTACGCGCAGTTTCTGCTCGCTGCCAGCCGCGTTTGCGGCAACGACGACGAGTTCGCCCGCCCGCGCGGCGGCGAATTGCGGCAACATCACTTCAAAAGCGTGTTTGCCGTCGCCGATACCGTTGCGCTTGAGATCGGGGCGGTCCTTGTCGGCTGGGGCCTCCGCGATAGGCTTGTCGTCCAGCAGAACACGGATCAGAAGCCGCTCGGTCGGGACAGAAGGATCGAAGGCCCAGCCATAGAGGCGGCCTTCCTCAATGGCATCAACGCGTCCTTTCATGACTTCGGTCCTTTGAGGCCCGGCTGCGGCGTTCGGCGCTGCGGCCTGCTTTGCTTCCCCCTCGGATGGAACTTTGGTCGCGATGTTCATGATTTACCTCTCATGCTGCCTCGACACGGGCGATACGCAATGTCCCAATCAGATCGAGATAGCGTGCCGCTGTGGTGTCGATGGTGTCCGGATGACGCGCATTGTCACTGAGCGACTGGCGCAAATCCGGGTTTTCCGCCATTCGGCGCATCGCCTGGGCGAGTGCCAGCGGATCATTCGGTGGAACGGTGAGGCCGTTGACCTCATGTTCAATCATTTCGGCCATTCCACCGATATTGCTGCATATGACCGGACGGTTCTGTCCTTGTGCTTCCTGAATGACGAGGGGCGCATTTTCCCACCAGATCGACGGCATGATTGCGCAATCGACGGCCTGGATCAGTTGGGCGATATCCTCGCGGCGATAGGCACCCCGACGCTGGACAAAAGGCGAGGTTTCGGCAAAGAGCCGGTCAATTTCACTGACGAAGCTTTCGCTTTGAAACGGTGCTGAGCCATGCACCCGCAATTCGAAATCGAAACCCTCCGAGATGAGTTGCTGTGCGGCTTCAAGGAGGACCGTTGTGCCTTTCCACGGATTGAGATTGCCGAAATAGCCGAAAACAGGTTTGCTGCGCTCCACCTGCCGGGTTGCGGCCGCTGGACGTTCCGGCTGGCCATTGGGAATGACGCTGATGAGTTCCTCCGCAATGCCCCATTCGACGTAACGCTGCTTGAGAAATTCGCTCGGCGAAACGAACGCATCGACAGCACTCAAAAGCGATTTGATATGCCGTTCGCGCAGCACGAATTTATCGAGCGCAATGTCCTTGAAGCAGGCATGGCAGCGGTCAGGGCTTGCCCCATGGCAAAGTTCCTTGCCGGTCGTGCGGACCATCAATCCATCGTGATGGCAGATCGGATAATAGTCGTGCAAAGTCAGCACGATACGGCAATCAGGCAACGTGCGGCGCACGATATGCGGGAATTCGGCGCCGAGCAAAAGCAGGTGGTGCAGATGGACGACATCCGGCCGGAAATCGTTCAGCAGTTCCACAATGTCCGGAACAATCCCGTAAAGGTCGATCTGGCTCATGTAGAAACGGTCGAAGTGACCCGACCAGAGCAGGATCTCATCGCCGCCATTGCCGATGCTCTGGAAGCTTGTGCCGGGGCGGGCTTCGCGATGCACCTTGTTGGTGGCGCCCATGAACATGGCTTCGCAACCGGCACGCTGATAGGCCCGAAACAGATCGTGCGCGAAAATTTCCGTTCCGCCCGGATGGAGCGACGGATGGTTGTGGGCTGCAATCAGAACGCGCTGGGCCATCAGGCAGCACCTCGCAAAGCGATGAAAATATCCTGATAGTGATCTGCCTCAATGCCGCGCCAATGGCCGAAGGATTTTGTTTCGAGCGTCAGCTTGGCCCCGGCAAGTGCACGATCCAGAAAACCGTTTTCAAATCCCACAGCCGCAAGCGGCGGCAGTTCCGGCACGAACCAGCAGGGTCCGCTGCCATGGCGCTCAAATGCAAGCCGCCTGTCGCGTTTGCCATGGCGGTCGCGTGCGGCCACATCGTCCACCACGAAAGCCGTCATGAACAGTTTCCCGCCCGGCGCAAGCACACGGGAGATCTGATCGAGATAGGTCTTGACCTCGTCTGATGGCAGGTGCGTGACCACCGATGTCATGATGACGAAATCGAAACTGTTGTCCGCGAATGGCAGGACAAGGCTGAGCCCATTCACTGCACCCTTGGGATTATAGAGGTCATGGGCGATATCGATGTGACGAAACTCGAAATTAGGATAGCGCGACGTGATGTTCTGGCGGCACCAGTTTACGCCGCCTGCCACGGGATCGATGCCGGAATAGCGGGCTTTGGCTGGATCGAGATATTGCGTCAGCGGCACTGCCATGCGTCCGATGCCGGAACCGATATCGAGTACGCGGGCGTCGGGCCGAAGTCCGCCCTTGCGAATGAAGTGTCCGAGGAACTCTGCCCCAACGGCGCGATAATCTCCATCGCCGACGAACACGCTGTTCGGATCGGGGGAGGGCAGAAAACGGTTCGTCAAAACAGACTGCATCAGCCAGTCGATCTGTGCACTCGGTATTGCTGGTTTGGCTTCAGGTTCTGGCTGTTTCAGCACTACCACGTCCGTCACGCGGCGCTCCTTTCAGATTTTGTCATGATCACGTTCGACAGGTCGACTGTGCGCTCCTGTTCCCGTGGCTGGGCCATCAACTCGGTAATGTCGTCGTCCCAGCGCTGTGTATGGAGCCAGGAATTATATTGGCTGGCGAGGCCGCGCATGTAATCCGCGCTGCGACGGATCGAGCGGCGTTCGAAATGGTAAAGCGCTACGGAAGGTTCGTAGAAAATCTGGAAGCCGAGTTGCCTGATCTTCAGGCAAAGATCGCTATCCTCATAATCGCCGATGACATAATCCTCCGTATAACCGCCGACGAGATCGAAGATATCCTTGCGGGTTATGAGGCAGGCGCCGGTGACGCCCGGAACTTCGCGGGACCGGAGTGCCGGCGGATAGTTGCCCGGCATGCCCTTGTAGTAGTGGTGGTTCAGCCAGATGCCCTGGCGGTCACGCGCAAAATAAAGCCCGGCATGTTGAAGCGAGCCGTCCTCGAACAGAAGGCGAGGGCCGATTGCTCCGAGCTTCGGCTGGTCGAACAATGGCTGGATCAGTTGCTGCAACCAGCCATGTTCGGCGGGCACGACGTCGGAGTTCAACATGACGATGGTCGTTCCGGTCGCTATGCTGGCCCCTGCATTGCAGGCACGCGCATAGCCGCCATTGCGGTTCATGATTGCCAGTTTGAACGGCATATCATGCAGAATGTGCAGCCCGCCCAGCATGTGTTCGGTGTCGTCCTGAATTTCAGGGGAATCCAGCACGAAGATGAACTCTGCGTTTTCCAGCAGCCATGGGTCGGTTGCCATGGATGAAAACTGGAAACGCAGGAAATCGAGGTTGCGATAAAGCGGGATAACGATGGATGCGAGCGGCGAGGCCGGCGTCGTTCCGTATTCCTTAACCTCGGATATATGCACTGTTGCGGCGAGCTTCTTCTCTACTTCTGTGAGGGCTGGTCCCAGAATATGCGAGAAGACGTGTGGCCTTGCCTGTTGCGGCGGTACGGATCGCAAAATGCGATTGCGCTGCGTCGATGGCTCGAAGGGCTGCGGTGCGGGCACAAGAGGCGCGGTCGCGCCCGATGCAAGGCGCAACTGGAACCGTGGCTGCAAAAGCGGCCCGAGATTTTGTACCGAAGGAAGCCAGGCGACAAACCCTGTCACATCCTGCTGGGGTGCATCTTCGCGCTTGGCTATCTTGCCGGGAAATTTGTGAAAGTTCGGCTTCAGCGACAGCGCGCTTCCGTTTTCCGGGAGATATTCGATATCCGCCAGCATGGCGGCGGGATCATGCATCCATCCCCCCACGATCAAGCCGCCGTCGAGCGCCAGAGCGAGGTCGATTTCCGCAGCGGGGTGGCTGGGAGACTGCGCGATCTGGCGAACCGGCAACGGCGCGCGCGTTTGCAGGTCAATGGCAACTGCGGCCCCCGCCGGGCTGAGTTTGCCAAGCTGGCGAACCAGAAATTCGCGCAATGCGCCATTACCCTGCCATTTGGTCCACCATTTGGCAAAATCTGTCGGTTCGCCAGTATTCGCAAGCTTGCGAACGGCAACGCCTTTCTGACCGGTGAGCACCAGCAACAGCGAAGACGGCAGATCCTGCGGTGCTTCCAGCAGAAAATGGCAAGGTTGCCAGGCATTGCGCGTCTGCTTGCCCACGACAAAGCGTGGCGGAATAACCATCACGCTGCCGGAGGTGATGCCATAGATGGCGGAAATCTCGCCCAGCATTGGGTCGACCGCTGTTTCAAGGAGATGGTGTCCCTGAACCGGTTCGCCGCAATGCTGGGCCTCGCGCGGTTCCGGCGTCAATGCGAAAGTCAGGTCACGCACGAGGGATGCGAAAGTCTGGTTTCGCGAAAGCCGGAAAGTGCTGCGCCACGTAGTCAGAATGGTGGTCAGAAGCTTGATATGTCCGGGCAGGGTAAGTTCGCTAACGACATGCTCGACGTCGAAGGGGGCAAGTTCACTGGCCGGATAGACAACAGCCTGAGTAGTCGGACCAAGGGAGCCTGCGGAAAGCGAAAGTTCGGCAGGTTCACTGCCCGTGCGCATGGCCCAGAACATGCGCAGGCCGCCGGTTTCGAGTGGAATGCCGACACTCAGCAGCGGAACCGGCTGAACCGGCATTTCAAATTTGCATTTGGTGGTTGTACGAGCCGGGCCTGGAATATCCCAGATGACCACAGCGACATCGGCGCAGAGGCGGCAAATGGAGAGGTTCTCGGTTTTGCTTTCAGTGTCCGCCGAATGGTCGAGGTTCAATGTGAGGCCCTTTCATTCTTGCAGGAATTGCGGCTTGCAGGAAGGTCCGGGCACGCAAAACTGGGGAAGATGCGTGCCCGGTAAAGACGAAACGTGCCCGGCGGGAGGAATGCCGGGCACGCTCTCAATTGTTCAATTAGTGAACGGTGAAGTACTGGTCGGGATGAGCCTGTACGTCATCTGCATTGGTGTTCACGAGTGTAACGGTGTCGCCATTGCCGAGATCGACAACGACATTGCCACCAACCTGCGTGACACGGTCGGCAAGATCGTCTGCGGAAGAGATATCAAGGCCATTGATGCCCTTCTGAATCTGCAGAATGTCTTCACCGGGATTGAAGTCGAGAATGACGTCGTTTCCGCCGCCACCGTTGAACAGGAATGTATCGCTGCCATTTCCACCGATGAGAACGTCGTTTCCTGCACCGCCATCGAGGATGTCGTTGCCGTTCCCACCGTAGAGAATGTCATTATGCGCGCCGCCATAAAGCAGGTCGGAGCCGTTGCCGCCCTGGAGAATGTCATCTCCATTGCCGCCATACAGCACGTCACTGCCATTGCCGCCGCTCAAGACGTCGTTTCCTTCATTTCCGAAGAGAATGTCGTTCCCGTTTTCGCCGAACAGGGTGTCATTGCCCGTGCCGCCGAAAAGGATGTCACTCCCGTTGCCGCCGAAGATAGTGTCGTTGCCATCGCCTCCGAATACGAGATCATCACCGCCATGGGCGCGGATGAAGTCGTCAAAACGGGAGCCGAACAACACGTCGTCGTAGGCGCCGCCTTCTAAAGTGGCCATCTGCTTCTCCTTGTGTTCCTATATGGGGTTTCCACAAGCCGGAATGCTCCGACCATTATGCTCTTAGTAGTCTGCTCTGCATTAAATGGAATTGCAACATCGGTAATTGGTATAATTTTGGCAGTCATAAGTAACAAATTATTACGATTAATTTATATTGCAGTTTTATAAACAGAAATATGTATTATATTTATCGTCATTATAATTTTTATTTAGATTGTATTTATACGGAAATTAGTTCCAAATTTGAAATATTGGATTGATGGACGGAGAAATACAAAATTTTTCAAAATGATAGCGCCGCGCATGACATTCATGCACGGCGCTGCGTTCTTCTGGAGCCTCAACCTGTGATCGAATTTTACTTTGAAATTCTCTATTTATTAATCTTCGCGGAACGCGCGGTTCAAACTATCCGTGATCGGTGAAACCAGATAATCGATGGCGCGGCGTTCCTTGTGCACGATGATTATTTCGGCAGGCATGCCGGGATAAAGTCGGGCAGTCGGATTGGCGGCAAGCGATGCCGGAGTAATTTCCGCTCGCGCCACGAAAAATGCAGTGTCGGTCTTTTCATCGAGTGACTGATCGGCGGCAATATAGGTCAGTTTGCCATCGAGCGGTGCCATCGAACGTTGATTATAGGCGGTCAACCGTATCTGTGCGCCCGCACCGACCGAAATGCTGTCGATGTCGCGCGGACTGATCTTCATTTCTACGACCAGAGGTTCGTTTTCCGGAACGATATCCATGATTGCCTCGCCGGGAGCGATCACGCCGCCTGGCGTGCGCAGCCGGATATTCGCCACGATGCCGTCCTGCGGCGAGCGAACTTCCACGCGCCGCATCACATCCTTGGCGGCAACGATACGCTCCTGCACATCGGAAAGTTCGACCTGGCTCGACGTGATTTCACCTGCAATTTCCGACTGGAGATCGCTTTCGATGCCGGTCAGCGCGAATTCCGCACCGGCTTTTGCCTGCTCGGCTTTTGCCTTGTCACCGGCATATTCGCCACGGTCGCCGGCAAGCTGGCTGAGACGCGTATCGATTTCCGTAAGCTTCGATTTCTGGGCGAACCCTTTTTCAACGAGGCTGGCAATCGCCTTGCGTTGATCGCTGATGAGCGCGATCTGCCGATCTGTGGCAGCGATCTGCGCGGTCGAAGCCTTGGCCTGCTCCGTATACTGCTCGATGGTCTTTTGTTGAATGTCGATCTTGCTCAGTTTCTGCGCAAACCGCTTCTGGAAAAAGATGTTTTCGGCGCGGATGGCGTTTTGCGCGTTCTCGCCACCATCGGCGAAACCTTCCGGGAAACTGATTTCCTTTTCGCCCGATTGCTCGGCGCGCAGGCGGGCCAGTTTTGCGATCAGGCCGATGCGTCGGCTTTCGAGCGACTGGAGATCGGAACGTGCCTTGGTGTCATCGAGCCGGAGAAGGGGCTGGCCGACCTTGACGATATCGCCTTCCTGCACCAGCAGGCGATCCAGAATACCGCCCTCAAGATGGCTGATGGTCTTGCGTTTGGAATCGACAATGACCGTGCCCATCGCGACTGCGGCGCTTCCCAGATTGGCGGAATAGGCCCAAGCGAAAAATCCGCCAAAAGCGACGCCGATCGTGGCAAGGCCTGCGATGATGAGGCCGCGCAAAGGTGATCTCGAATCCTCCCGCTCAAGGTCGAGCGCCCATTCAGGTTTGACGCTGCCGAAACGGGTGAGGGCCTTGTGATCCGACGATTCTGCACGCGGAGCGAGCAGGCTGGAAACACGACGAGGAATAACCGATTTACCCATCATGCGTTTGCGGCTCCCATTTGCGGGCCATTATTGGCGGGTGTCAGTGAGGCGACGACATCGGTGCGCGGACCGAACTGCGAGATGCGCCCGTTTTCGAGTACGAGAAGCTTGTCGGCGACCTGCATGATAGAGGGGCGATGTGCGATCATGATGACAATGGCTCCATCATCGCGAGCATGTTCGACGGCCCGGATGAGGGCGCGTTCACCGACGGCGTCGAGGTTCGAATTCGGCTCATCGAGAACGATCAGACGCGGGCGATTGTAAAGGCAGCGGGCAAGGCCGATTCGTTGGCGCTGTCCGCCGGACAATGTCAGGCGACCGTCGCCGACCGGGGTATCGTAGCCAAGCGGCATGCGGCCGATCATTTCATGCACATCGGCCAGACGCGCAGCTTCCAGCACGCGATGCGGATCGCTGTCACCCATGCGGGCGATATTGTCCTTGATGGTTCCATCCAGCAGCGAGACAGACTGCGGCAGGTAGCCCGCAATCTCTCCGAAAGAACCGCGTTCCCACAGGTAAACATTATTGCCGTCGAGGAAAACGCCGCCGGAGGTGGGCTTGACGATGCCGATCAGCAGTCGGGCAAGCGTCGATTTGCCTGCGGCGGACGGGCCGACGATACCCAGCACCTCACCTGGTGAAATTGAGAAGGAAATGCCCTTGATGATCGGGACGTCCACGCCGGGCGCGGCATAGATCAGCTTGTCGATCACAAGGTCGCCATTGGGGCGCGGGGTAGGCATGGTCTGGCGTACCGCCAGATTTTCAGAAAGCAGTGATTGGACACGCTTCCAGCTGGCGATGGCACTGACCCACTGACGCCAGTTTTCGACGATTCGGTCGAACGGCATCAGCAAGCGACCGATGATGATGCTGGTCGCAATCATCGCGCCGGGTGTGATTTCCTGCTGCATGGCTAGGAGCGTGCCTATTCCGAGCGACCCGATCTGGATGATGAAGCGCGCCGTGCGAGCAATCGAGGACAAGGCGCGGGCGCGTGTTCCGCCAAGGTCGAGCACTTCGAGTGCCTGAACCTGCATCGTGCGCCAGCGGCGAGCCAATGCGGGGAGCATGCCCATCGCTTCGATGACTTCGGCATGGCGCAAGCTGCTGCCGATCTTCGACACCGCTTCGATATTGGCTTGATTCGCCTCCTGAATCAGATTTCGAGTAAGGAGGTCAGTCAGCACGCCGCATGCGATCAGAATGATGACGGCGACAAGGCCGATCACGCCCAGCATTGGATGAAGCAGGAATAGCACGCCGAGGAAGATGGGCGACCAAGCCGCATCCAGCGGGGCGTTGATGGCGGGCGACGTCAGGAAACTGCGCAGTTCGTTGAGATCGCGCAGCGTCTGAGTCGCTTTCGGCATGCCCTGATTCACGGAGGCCTGTACGGCGGCGGTCAGAACCGCGAGATTGAGGCGGCGCACAAGCGCGCTGCCCATGGCCTGGAAGGAAAGCGACCGGATAAACTCCAGCACGCCGAACACCAGCATGGCGCCAACAGCGAGCACGGTGAGCATGGTGAGCGTATCCATGCTTCGGCTGTTCAGCACCCTATCATGAACCTGCAACATATAGAGAGGTACAGTGAGTTGTAGCAAATTGATACAGGCGCTCAGCAGCACTGCATAAAGTAGTCCCGACAGGAAAACGCGGCGGGCCTTGAAAATCAGGCCTTTCGGCGTAGTTACCGAATCGTCCTGCCCCTTTTTGTGCGCAGGGCTCTTGCCAATCGAGTTGATTTCGCGAGTATCATTCATACGCTATCTGCCTTGGAATGGTCACAGGTGGCGGATATCCCTAAAAACTGTGTGCTAGTTCTCAAGTTCAGTAAAGTAATACTGCAGAGAATGTGACAGAAAAAAGGTTCTTACGGCGGGGAAATGCGAAAGGAGCAAGGAAAATATAACTGCAAATTTCTTCAAAATTTGAAGTAAAATTGAAAATGGAGAGCAAAAGATGCAAAAACTTCTACACGAGGGAGTGGAAGTCGAAACATCAGTCGATGGCTTTACTGCCGTTGATTTTCCTGAAGTTACCGCCGAAAAACAGGAACGCAGACATCCGGTTCATACAGTCGTTATCACGCATTTCGAACTGGCCCGGATGATAGAACGAGTGAACCGCCGCTTTGTGAGCTTGCTTAAAACCGAGCTGACGAAGTTGGGCGTGGAAGATATCGGCCCGGCCCAGACCCTGGTTCTGATGGCTATCGGCGATGTCGAGCTCACTGTGGGTGAATTACTGGATCGCGGACATTATGTCGGTTCCAACATTTCCTATTATCTTAAGCAGCTTACCGACGGCGGTTATGTCGATCGTGTTACCTCGCAGAGGGACAAACGGTCCGCTCGTATCCGCCTGACGGACAAGGGTGAACGGCTGTGTGCAAGCTTGCGCAATGCAAGCCGCTCCTACAACCATATCCTCACCCGGGATGATGACGATCTCAAGAATCTGGAGATTGCCTATCAGACACTGCACCGGCTGGAACTCGTGTGGGGCAATGCCGCACGATTTGGTATCTGATGTGTTGCGGCGGTTTTTGGCTGTCGGTCGAGCACGTTTTGTAACATGCGTATAGCATTTGTGCACAGGCGTGGCTTCGGCCAATTCGCTGCGCTAGCCGAGAATCTGGCTACCAGCGGACATGATGTAAGCTTGATCTGCGAGACAGTGGACCGTCGCCTCCCAGCGGTCCGCGTCATCCGCCACAGAGTGGAATCTGGTCCTCGCACCGGCGGTGCGATGGCCAGATATCTGGAAGTACCCGATCATCATACGAGGATCGGGTACCGCGTGGCCGAAACCCTGGAATCCATGGCCCATCACGGACAGGCGCCCGATATCGTTGTCGGTCATATTGGCTGGGGCAGCATGATGTTCGTCAAGGACGTGCTGCCCTTGGTGCCTGCACTCGGCTATTGCGAGTTCTTCTACCGCGCGAATGGCGCGGATGTGGGCTTTGCACCGGGCGACCGGCCAGACATTGAAACCCGCAAGCGCTTGCGTCTGCGCAATATGGCGCAGCTTGTTACCCTTGAGGGTATCGACGGCGGGTTCAGCCCGACGCACTGGCAAAAAAGCCTCTACCCGCATTCCGTGCAGAATCGTATCGCGGTGGTTCACGAAGGGGTGGATACAAAACTTTTCTACCCGGACCGTCATGCAACGATTCGGTTGCCAGACGGGCGGACGCTGAAAGCGGGAGAATCGCGCGTCATTACATTCGTCGCGCGCGATCTCGAACCCTATCGCGGCTTTCCGCAAGCGCTGGAAGCGGCGGCCAAGGTCATTCGCCAAAACGACGACGCGATTTTCGTTTTCGTCGGCGGCGATGGCGTCAGCTATGGAACGCCGCCGCCCGGCGGCGGTTCGTGGCGAGAGCATCTCGTCAGGAATTTCGATTTGCCGCCGGATCGCATCGTATTCCCCGGCACGATCCCCCATGCCCAGCTGCGGAAACTTTATCAGATTTCGACTGCCCACATCTATCTGACTTATCCGTTCGTCCTGTCCTGGTCGGTCGTGGAAGCGATGGCATGCGGCGCGCTCATCATCGGTTCGGACACGCCGCCGGTGCGGGAGTTGATCCGCTCGGGCCAAAACGGATTGCTTGTACCGTTTTTTGAGCCGGACGTGCTGGCGGAAGTGATCATGAACGTGCTTCGCGATCCCGACGCGTGTCTACAGATGCGGGCGGCAGCACGCCGAACCGTTGAAACCCGGTTCAAGTTGTCGGATTGTTTACGCCAGCAAAAAACCTTGATCGATGCAGTATTGAATGGCCGGTAGGCCGTATGTGGCGACAATCGGGCATTCAAGTCCTTACAAATAAATATAAAACTGCGTATTTCTGCGTGTTTACGCTATTGTCGAAATATATATTCATATTGTTTCGAATTTCGAATTAAATTCATTCCAAATATTCGCAATATTATCATATAGTTGATGCTATAAGACTGTTGACAATACATACTCTGTATTTTCTCATTGCAGGTGCAGGCCGAGACTCCCAAGTCGGCCATCACACAATGGATGATTATGTTGAGCACACCACTTCCTGCGATCTCGGCGCGGAAATCCCGCCGATATGCCATTGCTTCGATGCGTGATCGTGAAGCGCTGGAAGCGACGTCTCTGGGCGAGCTGACGACCTTTGTCGAAGGAGACGGAAAACGCCTTCGTCTGGCAAATACATTTCCACTCATTGCGGTCGCTGCTTCGCAAGAGGGCGAGAACGAACTGAAGACGGTTCTGCAGCAGATCTATCGTCTGAGCACCATTCCCGAACTACCCGTTGTGCGTGTCGACGAAGCATCGCCCGAAACCGCTCCGCTGCTGGTTACGCAGTTGCTCGAAAATAGCCTGGATCGTCTTGTCGGCCATGTCAGCAAGGTTCACACCGAACTCGCAATGCTGCGCCGCGAGCGCGAGACCATGTTTGAGAATTATCGGGCGATTGAAGACGCATTTCACGCTCGCAACTGGGATTCCTCAACGGAGATTTTCAGCCACGCCCCTCTGGTCGATCCAAAGGACGAAGGCTTTGCGCGGCTGCTGCGCGAATCGGAGATCGAGCAGCTTTTCCCGGTTTCGAGCTATGCCGTTTCCGGTTTTGCTCTCCATTTCCGTGACCTCCCGGCCAATCGCAATGGCCAGTTGATCGTGACGCTGGACTATCTTGAAAATGGCGAAGGAATTGCCGAGTGGCTGGTGCCTTACGGTACGTTGCATTCGGAATGGAACTTCTTTTCGCTTCCCAAGGCATGTGACGGTGGCCATCGGACGCTGCGCCTGCGCATTTCTGCCTCGGGCGGAGTTCCGCCGGAACTGTCGCTGGGCAATGTGATCGCCAACGAACGTTATGCGGCGCGGGCTCGCATTCCGCATGCCGATCTCGACATGCGCCCGCTCGCATTGCGGATTTTTACCGGCTTGCCGGGTGTGCGCCCGGCATCGTTGCCGAATGCCATCGTGCCGACTGCGCTGATCAATGGCCGAAAGGTTGACGACTATCGTCTGCCGGTTGAACTGCTGCGCAACGTGGCCAACGTGTCCGTGACGCCCATTACTCCGGATTTTCCGACCGTGCGTTTTCTGGAACATGAGGATGCCATCGGTTGTCACCCGCTTGAGGAAGGCGTCACCGCAGCCGCAATCCGACGGGTGGTCGCGCCGGGAACGGTCCGCGTTTCTGCGCGGGCAGTGATCGACCATCCGGAAGGCCAGCCCTGCGCGGTCGGCCTTTTGCTGGTCAATCTGGCATCAGATGTGAAGGAAGAAATCGACGCGATTTCCAATATCGACCGCCGACGCCAACAGGTTTTGTTCAGCGGTTGGTCGGAAGTCGCACCCAATCGTCCGATCGATATCAACTTCATGCTTGAAGGACCGGTCGACCGGACAATGGACCTCGTTGTTCTGAGCAAGGCAGCTGCGGATTCCGTCGATTTTTCGTGGCTCAAGGTCTTCAACTTCCGGCTGGTCAAGCACATCGAAGCCCAGCCTGGTCAGGAATTGGTCAAAGAGGCTGCGAATGTACGATAGGTCGAAGGATTTGATCGTCGTTGCCATGCCGCTATACGGCCATGCGGCGCTTGCGCTCGAAGCACTGGAAACCATTCTCGCATCAGAAACGGTTTTCCGGACACAGATCGTGGTGTCGGTGGACGGAGATCCGCGCCGTGAAGTGTTCGACAGCCTGATGCTCTATGCGGCAGCACATTCCAATATCCACGTCATCTTTGGCGAAAATGCCGGTCCCGGCGGTGCCCGCAACCGTGCCGTGGACTATATTCTCGAAGAAATGCCGGATGTGAAGGCGGTCTATTTCGTCGATGCCGACAACCGGGTGCAGCCGCACACCATCGACACGCTCTACCGTCAGCTGTTGGCGTCGAATGCTGGCTGGGTTTATACCAATATCGACACTTTCTCCGTCAACTGGCGCGCACATTACGGCAACAGCTATTCGCGGCTGATCCACTGCATCACGGACAATATCTGCGATACGGGATCGATGATTTCCGCGGAGGTTTTTCGCAGCGGTGTGCGTTTCGATGACGACCGGCAAAATGGTTTCGAGGACTGGGAGTTCTGGCTTTCGGCGATTGAAGCGGGGTTCGTTGGGACGCCTTGCCATGATACCGGCTTTGAATATCGCCTGCGCGCGGAAAGCCGCTTCAAGGAGGCCAATCGCGACCGCTCCGGCTCGATCAGTTTCCTGCGCAAGCGACACAAGGCGCTGTTTCGTCGCCCGACACTCGTGGGTTTCGAGCATGAGGAATGCCCGCGTTATGGCGTGATCCGCGCAGGCGAGGGGACGGTCAGCCTTTTTACCGACCTCAGCCTTGGCACCACTGATCTCAAATTCGATGATGCGATCCGCGCATTTTGGGGCAGTGTTTCGGAGCCGGATAATTTCCATTTCCCGCCGTTTCTTGCCTCGTCCAACACAGAAACGCTGAAACTTCTGGCACGTTCGCGGTTGTTGCCGAATATCCTGTCGCGGCTTGAGAGGCTGGCGGAACAGGCCAATATCGTCTTTGTGGAACTTACCAATGTGGAAGACGAGCGGCGGATCGATACGGAGATCATGCCGTCGGGTACGCGGCAGCCACATGCCGATCTGATTTTCGTTTCGACCAGACTGATCAAGGAAATCATCGAAAACGATGCACTGGACTGGTTCGCTTCGTTGGGTACGCAGCAATTATGGCCCACATCGGCGCGAATGAAGGTACGTTTCCCGTTTCCGCGGGTGCGTCAGCGCCGGGCCTTGTCGCGGCCTGAACAGTCGATGCTCAATCTGGTGACATCGATTGCAACAAGCCCGCTGAAGCAGAGTGCAGCCACACGCTGGACATGGCGTCCGCGTCGCCTGCCGGCCCTTTCCGAAATGTATCAGGTGCTGCGCAGCGAACTTGGTGGCGGACCCGTTTTGCCGCTTGCGCATAACCCGGCAAGGAAAAAGACGGCTGCCGTTCTGGTGCCGAACGCCTCTTTCGGAGGGGCGGAAAAGGTTGCCTATGCCGCCGGTCGTGAGTTGAAGAACCAGGGGTTTGAAACCCATCTGTTCGTTCTCGGCAATGAACGCATGGACGTGCTCGATGAGTTCGACCAGTCCTTCGATTACTTGCATTTCTGGAAGGATGGCATTCCCGCCTGGGGCGACACAAATCGCTTTCTCGGTCAGGACTTCATCACCGAGGACCATCCGCTGGACTGGGGTGTCCTGCGCGGCCAGCTGTCCGGTTTCGATCTGGTGGTGAACAACCACGTCATGGCCGCGCATCCCCTGATGGGGAAGCTTCGCTCGGAAGGCACGCGCACCGCCTGCTATCTGCATGTGGTGGACGAAACGGTCTTCCGCCGTCAGGCAGGTCAGCCCTATGCGGCGATCGCGTTCGAACACGCCTATGACGCTTTTCTCACCTGTTCGGATCAGCTGAAAATCTATCTGCACAGCTTCGGCGTACCATATGAAAAAGTGTTTTCGGTGCCAAACGGGGCCAGTTTTTCAATCGATGCAAAACAGCGGGAGCAAGTCACCGCGGCGCGCAAGCAGGGCCGCAAGGGCGAACCGATGCGTATCCTCTATATGGGCCGTCTCGACCGTCAGAAGGGCATCGACCGGCTGCACGACGCAATCGTCAAGCTGAAAGAGCAGGGCATTCCGTTCGAGGCGCAGGCCATCGGCGGCGAAATTCTTTCCGACGATCCGAGCGCATCCTGGATGACACGTTTGAAGGATGCAGGCGTTAAAGTCTCGCCGCCCGTCTTTGACGGCAAGGACATTGCCAACCATCTGGCATGGGCCGATGTTCTGCTGATGCCGTCGCGGTGGGAGGGCGCGCCCTTGATGATCGCCGAAGCGCAGCAGCTTGGCTGCGTGCCGGTGGCAACAGCCGTCGGTGCCGTCGATGAGCTTATCAATCACGGACGCGACGGCATTCTCATCCGCAATGGCAACGATGCGCAGATTGTCTCCGACATGACGCGCATTCTGACGATCCTTGCGCAGGATCGCGAAGCTCTGATGCGAACTGCCGAAGGCGCCCTCGCTTCAGCGGCCCACCGCACATGGAGCTCGGCCTTCTCCGAATTTACCGATTGGGCGAACGAAATACGCCCCGTTTATCCGAAATCCCGGTCTTCCCAGCCGGATGTTGCAGACGATGCCAGTGCGACCGCCGTTCTCCCCGGCCGCGCAGTTGCCTGATTATACCAGAAAGGTCGACCTATGAGCCGCCCAACCAACCCAAGAATCCTCGTCACGGGCATTCCGAGCCATCTGACGCGCCTCATCCAGCGTGCGGACAAGGCGCAGGTCTATTATTCGGAAAAGCAGCGGGATTCCGAATCCAGGGATAATTTTATCCAGGAACTGAAGAACATCTCCAATACCGGTAATTATCTGATCGGCGAAGGGGCGATGACAGCACTTCTGCCGACCGCCACGCACATTCCATTTTGGCACCTTTATAATTGCGTCAACAATGGAACGGGTCTGGAGGAGATCAACAAGCAGTTCGATATCTGCGTCTTCACCTGCGCAAACCTTCTGCGCAAGGGCCTATCGGCAGATGCGGAAGCGCTTGTTCTGTCAAAGCTCGATATGCCCGTTGTCATGCTTGGTATCGGTATCCAGAACCGTCCCGATATTGAAAGTGAGGACGGCCTGCCGGCGGGTACCAAAAAGCTTTTGGAAGTTCTGAAAAGCCGCGAACACTATTTTCTCACGCGGGGCGAAAATGCAGCCGGCTATCTCCGCGATCAGGGCTTTTCCTATGTCCGACCGGTCGGCTGCCCGTCGCTTTATTTCCGACCGGACAATATGCGCAAGGCGATCAGTCGCCTGCCGGAGGTGAAGGTGGGCGAGGGCCGCACCGTGTTCACCGGCTACATGGGAGCGGAACTCGAAACCATCGGCGATATGAATGCGCTCGGTTCCGATGACGGACGTTCAGCCTATGTGGTTCAGGATGAGCTGTTGCATTTCGACATGCAACTCGAATCCGATGCCAATGGCCGCGCCTACGATTCAACCACCGGCGAGCTGGTCGGCCCGCTCACCTATAAGGGGTCGGGCGATCTGAAAAAGAAGGTGAGTGTTCACGCCTTCCTCGATACCAATCAATGGCGCGCCTGGTGCTCGACCATGGACTTTTCCTTCGGTCGCCGCTTCCATGGCAATGTCATCTCCATGCAGGCTGGCGTGCCGAGCCTGATGGTCGCCGTCGATGACCGTATGCGCGAGATGCTCAATTTCTCCGGATTGCCGAAGATCGATGCGCGCGATCTCAACGCCGCCAACGACAGGCGGGCTTTCGTCAGCGACCACATCGCCGCGATGAACATTCCCGAAGTCATTGAAACTTACTCGGCGCGAGAACGCAATTTCCGAAGCGTGCTTTCAGAAATCGGCATCGGCTGACCTCAGGCTCTCTTCAACAGTTTCCTTAATTCCAGCGAAGATGGATCACCATGCGCATAATGATCACCGGCATTCCGTCATATTTGATGCGGACCGTCGAAAGCGTTTCCGGGGCAAGAGTGAAGCATCGCCCCTATTTCGAGCCCATCCGCACCAAGAAGGATGTGATCGATCAGGTCAAGAAGATTGCCAATACCGGCAATTATCTCATCGGTGAGGGCGCGGCCAACGCGGTGCGCGGCCATGATGTGACCTATGTGCCGTTCTGGCATCTGGCGAACAGCCTCAATTCGCCGGATACCTATGCGGAACTCAACGAGAGCTTCGATCTCTGCCTGTTCGCTTCGGCCAATCTTCTGCGTCCCGGCTATGCGGCCACGACGGAATCCTTTGTCTTCGAAAAGCTGAACATGCCGATCGTGGTCATGGGCATCGGCATTCAGAAGAAGGAAAACCTTAAAGCGGAACTGCCGGAAGGCACGCGCCGTTTTCTCGAAATCCTGCGCCGCAAGGAGAGCTTCTTTCTTACACGCGGTCATTTCACCGAAGAGTTCCTGAAGGATGCGGGCATGAAATATGTCCGCCCAACCGGGTGTCCGTCGCTCTATTATGCACCGGACCAGATGAAGCGCTCACTGAGCCGCCTGGCCGATCCAAGCCTCGCTGACGCGCAGAAAATCTCTTTTGGCGGTTATCTTGGCAGCGTTGCAGATACGATCGTCGATGCGCACGCGCTGCTCGAAAAGGACAGCGTTGCAAGCTATGTCATTCAGGACGAGGTGATCGTCTACAACATGAACATGGCGGGTGAAGATCATGCGGAAGCTTACGATCAGGCCGCAAGCCGCATCACCGCGCCCGTTGATTACAAACATATGGAAAAATGGCAGCGCAAGAACGAGCTGCTGGTGTTTTTCGACACGCATAAATGGCGCAGCTGGATCTCCAGTCAGGATTTCGGCCTGAGTCGCAGATTCCATGGCACCATCATTGGCATGCAGTCGGGGATTCCCGGACTGATGATCGCCGTCGATGACCGTATGCGGGAAATGCTGGGCTTCGTCGGATTTCCGCATATCGAGGCAAGCGTCTGGAACCGCGAACCGCAGAAAAAGGCATATCTGCGCGACTTCCTTTCCAAGATTGATGTGCCCGCAGCCATCAACCGCTATTCGGAATGCGAGGCCAATTTTAACGGTGCGCTGAAAGATATCGGTATCCGATGACGAAACTTCGCAAGAGTGTTGGGGGCAGGAAAGGGGCAATGGCAGCTTTGCTTGGCGCTGCCTTGCTTGCCGTCGCGCCCAGTTGCGCTCTTGCCGACACGCGCTTTGGTGTCAATCGCGTCAATATGGCATGGCTCAAGCCAGCCGAGCGCGAGCAGATATTCGATCAGATGGTGAAGAACGGTGTGGTGGCGGTTCGTCTGTCACTCACACGTCCGCTTGATCAAAGTATCGATGCCGTCCGCCTCGCACATGAAAAAGGCCTGGCCATTTTGCTCGAAATCTCGCTCAACAATGCGGATTTTTATCCGGAAGGGACAAAACCCCGGTCCGGGCGCGGACGTATCTGGGACATGTATCGTCTGTCCGACATATTCCCCGAGCGATTCCAAAACGCGGTGGCGGATGCTCTGCAAAAGATCGATGCGCTGGGGGTGCCTCTGGTTGCGGTTGAACCCGGAAACGAGATCAACTGGGGCGCTTATAATGGCGATCTTGCCATTCTGCCCAAGGAGAAGATGAAGACCGCGCGCTCTTTGGCCGAGATGGAGGAACTTCCTCTGGTCGAAAAAGGTGCGGAAAAATATGTCGAACTTTTGCGTATCGTGCGCGGGGAACTGGCAAAAACCAGACACAGCGCCAAGGCAAAAGTCGTATCTGCGGGCCTTTCCGATATTCCCTTCATCGATGCGGACCGGCGCGGGATAGACACTGTCGAACCTGCCGCCTTTACCGATCTTCTCAAGAAGTACGGTCTGGATGAAGCTGCCGATGGCTACGGCATCCACATCTATCCCGGCAGCAGCGGCACGCGGGCTGCGCGCGCAAAGCATATCAGCAACGCGCTATCATTCTGCGGCGGTACCAATGGCAAACCATGCTGGATCACGGAATGGGGCTTCGCCAACACGTCAAAGGCCTGTCCGGCCAATGACAATAATCGCCAGCAACTGGTTGAGAAGGCGCGTGATCGCTTTCGGCAGATGATGGATAGCGGCCAGATCGCAGCCGCCTATTATTTTGATTGGGATGCAAGCACGTATGGTGTGTGGCGCTGCGGCGCGCTGACGCCAGCCGGTAAAGCTGCAACGGTGACGCAATGAAACTCAAGACTGTAATCATTGGCGGTTCCAACACCGTCATGCTGCCGGGCTATCTGCCGACACTTCTGTCGACGATGGCCCGGCGCGGGGTGGAACTCGATATAGTCGCCGATCTTGCGGTCGGCGGCACGACGAGCGCGCTCGGTCTTTATCAGCTCAAGCAGTTTGAACAGCTCGAAGAGTGCGAGCTGCTGCTGATCGAATATGCAATCAATGATGCTTTTGTTTACGGCGATGAACGGCGTCCATTCCGTCATTGGGCGCGGTTTTACGAAGGGATTATTCGTTACGCGCTTGAACGCAATCCGAATTTGCGGATTGCAACGCTTGTGTTCGGTGCGCGCAATGGCTCTTTTCTGAATTCCGTGCCTTCGATCGATGCGGGCATCAATTACATCTCCCAATGGTATGGAACGATCTCGGTCGATGTCTCGCGAATGCTGATGCAGCAATATGGCCGCGATGTCGTGGGCAATCCGGCATTTTATCTCGATCAGGGCCATTATGCGCGGCCCGTTTCGACAACGATCGTTGCGAATTTGATTGCTGATGTTCTTGAATCGGCCCTGTCGGTTCCGAACCGTCCAAAAGCGTTGCCATTCGCCATCGATCCGGACCATTTCGCAAATGCTCGCGCCTTGAGCGGCGAGCAATTGTGCAAGCGGCTCGGACGCGTGCCAGTCCAATACAGCAATCGCCGTTTCTCGATCTCGGCGCTCGATCTTGGCTTGGATAAAATGCGCTTTGAGGTTGATGGTGGTCAGCTTCTGGCGCTTGGCTATGTCTGCGATCCGCGTATTCCGCCGCTTGATGTGGCGATGGGGGGAGAGGTGCATCGCGCTGCGATGATGAAGGGAGGCGTGCGCGATGGAACCTACAAGTTCCTCGTTTCGATGTTGAGTTTCGAGTTTCTATATGGCGCTAAGCTTCTGGAAGCGCGGGGGAATGTTGCGCTTACCCTGTCGGCTGCCGAAGAGGGCGTGGAACACAAGCTGCATGTTCCCAAGGATAGCACGCAACATGAGGAACTGCCTGCGGAGCCGGTACTTCCAATTACCGGCATCCTGTTTTCGGGCAATCTGAAAGTCATGTCGCTGGAGAAGCAAGCAGCCGGAAACGCCATTCTATCTGAAGCTGCCCAATAGGCCGCTATTCAACAAAAATGTTGACGCTTGCGGCCCGTCCGGCTGCATCGACTACAGTCAGTGTCGAATATCCGGTTCCGTCCGGTTGCCAATTTGTCGTCCTTCTCCGTTCGATCTCGGCGATGGGCTTGCCATTGGCAAGCCAGCGAAACGGTGCGCGCCCGCCTTGTAATTTCAGCACCAGGGGCGATGCATTATCGGTCAGGGCTTTCAATTCAACATGCGCGCCATCGGGTGGAAACACGATGCGCGGTGCAGGCTCAATTGAGGCCTTGAGAACCGGCAGAGGATCGCTCGCAGACGAAAAACGTATCTGCGTCACTGGAAGATCGGCGCGCGCTGTGCGAAACGCGCCTGCGGGCGCACGCGGCAGCGGCACGGATGCAATACCGGAACGCACAAAGGCTTCAAACAGGATAGGTGCCGCCGAAACATAACCGGCAAGGCCCGGCACTGAGCCGCCATCGGCACGTCCAACCCAGACACCCAGCACATAACGGCCGTCATAACCAACCGACCACGCATCGCGATAGCCATAGGACGTGCCGGTCTTGTAAGCGAGGCCGAGGCGTTTCGCCCCTTGTGGCGGCACGACACCGGCCAGAATATCGCCGATCTGCCAGGATGCCTGCTCGGTGAGAATAGGGGCGGATGGCTGCATCGGTTCCGAACTTTCCGTGCCATCACGAAGGGCAGCGCCTCGCCCGCCATTGGCAAGCCCGGTATAAAGCTGCACCAGATCCCGCAGGCTGATGCCCGCGCCGCCAAGGCCGATAGCCAGCCCCGGTGCTTCGCCTTTTGGCAGTTGCAGATTAACCGCCGCCTGACGAATGCGTGTCGTCAACCGCGCAGGGCCGACCGCATCAAGAAGACTAATGGTCGGCACATTGAGCGACATTTGCAGCGCCTGACGGATGCTGACATCACCCTGATAGTTCATATCGAAATTGCGTGGGCGATAGCCTGCGAAATCCTGCGGGCGGTCCTCGATGATGGTTTCCTGTGCGATCAGACCCTGCTCGAAGGCCAGCCCATAAATGAAGGGCTTGAGCGTAGAACCGGGCGAGCGCACGGCGCGGGTCATATCGATCCAGCCCTGCCTCTTGCCATCGAAATAGTCAGCGGAGCCAACCTCACCCAGAATATTGCCGTTACGGCTGTCGGCCAGCACCATGGCTACTGAAACTTTCGGACCGAGTTTCGCAGCGGCTTCCCGTGCCACAGCTTCCAGTCCCGCCTGCACCGACTTTTTAAGTGTCAGGTGATGCCGCGCCTCGGTCGGTGCCTGCTTCAATGCGAGATCGGCAAAGTGGGCGGCCAACGATGGCAAGGGATGACGCGTAGCGGATATGCGCTCACGCGATGCACGCTCGGCTTCCTCGTTCGTGAACACCTCAGACGAAACCATGCGTTTCAACACACGATCCCGTGCTGCAACTGCATTTTTCATCTCGCGGTCTGGACGGCGGCGCTCCGGCAATTGCGGCAGAGCCACAAGCAATGCGGCTTCCGATGTTGTGAGGCGCAGCGGCTCCTTGCCAAAATAGGCGAGCGAAGCTGACCGCACGCCTTCCAGATTGCCGCCATAGGGCGCGAGCGTCAGATAGCGCTCAAGAATTTCGGACTTGCTCAGCCGCCGCTCAATCTGGACCGCACGCGCAAGCTGCCGGAATTTGGAGCCGAAGCTGCGGCTTTCGCGCGGCTCAATCAGCCGGGCAAGCTGCATGGAAAGTGTGGAGCCGCCGGACACAATACGGCCGCTCCCTGCAAGCTGCATCGCAGCACGTGCAAGCGCCCGGAAATCAATGCCGCCATGATCGTAAAAACGCTTGTCCTCATAGGCGATCAGCATTTTCACGAATTTTGGATCTACATCCTCGATCCGCGTATTCAAGCGCCAATAGCCGTCCGGCGTTGCATAGGCGCGGAGCAGGGCGCCATCGCGATCCATGACTTCAGTAGAAATGGTCAGCCGTTCCGGCAAAGGCGGAGGATAGGCGCGGTCGAGCCAGTCAAGCCCGACCACGGTTCCAATAGCGGCGATGCCGAGAAACGCGGCACCGCCAATCGCTATTTTCCAACGCCTTTTCATTTGTTTGGCCATGATCTTGTCCGAAAACCGGTTCCCACTTTTCGGGATCATGGCTTACGGTGCAGCTACCTCCATCATGCCCGTTGCCGTGCGCGCTGCAAATTGCGGACGATACATGTCCTCAACCGTTGCTGCCGGATGGGTGTAAAGACCAGGCGTCACCGCACGCACCACATAAGCCAGCGTGATCGACTTCTTCTCGCCCGCCGAGCGGTCGAAGGCGGCCACGAAACGATCATTGCGGAATTCGAGATGCGCTGCCTGTGTGCTTTCCAGCCATGAGAAGTTGCCAAGATCGGCACTGGAAACAAGGCCCGGATTATCGATTTCGAAGCCCGCCGGCAGCAGATCGGTCACAAGCAGACGCGACTGCCATTCCTGCAGGTCGTCGATTTTCAGGACAACCACGTAGCGCTCATTCTGATTGACGCCGGTCACATTGGCCGGTTCGCCATCGAGCGTATAATAGGTGCGCTCGATGGTGAAACCTTCACCACCCGCAGGCAGCGATTGAGCGGGCGGCGCGACTGCGGATACGACCGCATCAACCGAACCCTGACCCTTATTGGTGACGACCAGCGGCTGTGCTTCAAGGGCTGCACCATTGAGACGCTCGGAGAACGCGCCTTGATGCGCAGTGCCATTGATGTCGAGGCTGATGGCACCATTGTCATCCTGAAGTCCGCGTGCTGCAAGCAGCATCCACGCCTGATCCTGCGTGCTGAGATAACGCGCCTTTTCGCGCTGGAACTCGACCAGTGTAATCAGCGACGGCAGTACTTTCGGCGCAGGCTTGGTTTCGGAGGCAAGAGCCAGCATCGCCGCACCATCTCGCAAGGGCGAACCATAATCGGAGCGATTATAGTCGTAGCTGGACTGGCTGGTTGCAAGCTGGAGCGACGCATCGAACACTCGTTCCGAGCGCGGCTGATCACCATAAAGGGCCAGTGCTGCACCAAGCTGGGCAACCGCCATCGGGCTTGCGAAGTTTCCGAGCTTGGTATCGGCAAAGTAACGCAGATCACCAACCGAAGCTTTCTTGTTGCGTGCCAGAACATAGAGCGCATAGGCAATGTCGTTGCCGCGTTCCTTGACGTCAGTGGTGTAGCCGAGCGCATTTTGCAGATTGCCAAGAGCGGAGAGCATCGCCTGCTGTGGCACGTCATAGCCCTTTTCGCGAGCACGCGTCAGGAAGTCGGTCACATAGGCGTCCATCCAGAGATCACCCGACCCGGGCGACCAGAGGCCAAACGAACCACTCGAAGACTGGTTGTTCAGCACGCGGAAGATTGCGTCCTGCACACGCTTCTTAAGCTCGTCCTGACTTTCCAGACCCGCTGCCGCTTCCGTACCTGCAGCCATTTCGCTCAAATAAAGCAGCGGCAATGCGCGGCTGGTGGTCTGCTCTGTGCAGCCATAAGGATAGCGGTCGAGCGCCATCAACAAGGCTGGCACATCAAATGCCGCACTTCGCGTCACACCAACGCTGACAAAAGCACCATCAAGCAGGCTTTCCGACAGAAGGCCGCCATCGACTTTCAGGCTTCCGCCATTGGCCGAGAGATTGACGATATGGCGGCTCGTGACCGGCAGATCGACCGGGCGTACCGGCAGTGCCAAAGCCTGTTCAACATTGAGGCCTGCATCGTTGGAAAGCCGGATTGTCACACCACCGGCACCCGTGGCCACAGCATTGAGCGGAACGGTGATCGACTGCCGTTTGCCACCGGCAAGCGCAATGCTTTCAGGATAGGAGCCAACTTCGACGCCGAGATTATCGGTGGTCTCAAGGCTCACACGATAATTGCCGTCCGGTGCGTCCGTATTGGCAATATCGAAGCGGATATTGGCCTGATCGCCGGGGGCCATGAAGCGTGGCAGACCAGCGGTGATGACCACAGGATCGCGGATGATGACATCCGTAACCGCGTGACCGACGGCCTTCTTGGTCCATGCAACGGCCATGACACGCGCGGTTCCGTTGAACTGCGGTATGTCGAAATCAATTGTCGCCTTGCCGTCGCTGTCGAGTTCAACCGGACCGGAGAACAGCGCAAGAAGCTTTTCAGTGGGCGGGCTGCCTTCGGCTGCCATATTGCCACCGTCGCCACCTGTGCGCAGCTTGCCGGTGACGCCGAGCGAACCGTCAATCAGGCGACCGTACATATCGCGCATTTCAAGGCCCAGCTGACGCTGGCCGAAGAACCAGTTTTCCGGGTTCGGCGGCTGATAGCGCGTCAGATTGAGAATGCCGACATCGACAGCCGCAACCATGACATAGGCCTGCTCGCCACCTGCATTTTCAACCGAAACCGGGATGGAAAGCGTGGAACGTGGCCCAATCTTCTCAGGCGGGGTCAGCTTGACTGCAAGCTGCTTGTCGGCAGGATCGACCTTCAGCCATTTAAGACCAATCGCACGCGCAGGCATACGGCTTTCAATAGCCTCGCCCGGACGGAACAGCGTTGCCGTAACATAGGCACCCGCGCCCCAATCCTCACCCACCGGAATATCGATGGTCGCGCCACCTTCCGGCACGCTTGCGGTGATTGTCTTGAGCAGCTTTTCCGCACCAATGGTGATGAGCAGCTCACCTGCAAAGCGCGGGGAGATTTTCAGTTCTGCCGTGTCACCTGCCGCATAATGTTCCTTGTCGAGCGCGATTTCGAGCCCGTCCGGTGTTTCGGTCGAGGTTGAGCTTACATACCAGCCCGCATCGAATTCATAGCTTGTGGCCGGACCCGAAGCATCGGCTGTTTCGATTTCCAGACGATAACGACCCCAATCGACCGGCAGGCTGATTTCAGCCTCGCTATCGGTTTTCAGATCGACCTTGCCGTTGGCAATCGCCTTGGTGAAGGTCACCGGTTCGTAGTTCCAGCTATTGCCACTGCGATACCACTGATAATTGCGCTCGATCTTGACCAGCGACCATTGTGCGCCATCAAGCGCCTTGCGGTCGCCCTTGCTGTCAGAGGCGATCAGGCTGAACTTTGCGGTTCCCCCCTGCGGAACTTCATCGCCAGCGAAATCCGGGCGAATGCCGATGAGATCGGTTTCCGGCTGAATGGCAACATCGATCTTACGCTCAACCGCACGACCGCCGGTTTCGCGCATACGAACGGTCACGGCTGCATTTACGAGACGCGTCGTTGACGGCATTTCATCGACTGTAACCGGGAAAGTCGCCTTGCCATTGTCATCTACTTTTGACAGGCCATCGAGCGGCAGGCGCGTAGCTTCGCCCTGTTCTTCATCCGCGAGGCCGAAATAATAGCCCTTGAAACGGTCCCACTGACGCTTGGTGGAAAGCGTGACTTCGCCTTCAAGCGCAAGACCGGCGGCAGGCGCACCATAGAGGAAACGACCGTCCACGGTGATATTGGCGGTTTCGCCCACGGCGATTTCCGGCTTGTCGGATGTCAGATCGAACTCGATCCGGTCCGGCACGAAATCTTCAACCAGGAACATCTGCGTGGCAATCGCCGGCTGCTTGGGATCGGTATAGACCGAAACATTCCAGGTGCCGCGCATAGCGTTCGACGGCAAGGTCAGGTCGATGGCATGACCACCGGCCAGTTTGCTGTCGGAAACAAGACGGCGATCTTCCACGCCATCGGGACGCGTGAAGATGAAGGTGAGCGGCAGATCCTCGATTGCGGTTGCGGTGTCGTCACGCGCAAGCGCGCCCACATGGACGACTTCGCCAGCGCGATAGATACCGCGCTCTGTCCATGCATAAAGATCGAGCGCTTTCGGTACGGCACGGCCCGTCACACCACGATCGGAAAGATCGAAACCAGCGCGTGCCATATCGAGGAATGTGAAATCATCATCATCCCCACTCGCCATCAGCACCGCTGGCACCATGCCGTCCTTGCCGCGTGTCAGTCCCGGCGTGAACGTCGCCCGGCCATCGCTGTCGGTGGTCGCTTCGCCCAGCACTTCATTGTTGCGTGCAAGCAGCGTCAGCTTCACGCCTTCAAGCGGCTCTGCGCTTTCCAGCGACCGGGCAAACACATTGATGCCGTCCTGTCCGGTATAGGTCGACAGGCCGATGTCGGAGACGACAAACCACTGCGTTGCCTTGGTGCCATATTCATCATCGGACTTCTGGACCAGCGGTTCAGCGGTCAGCACGTAGACGCCGGGCTTGCGTTCCGGCAGTGCTTCATCTACCGGGAAACTGGTGGTTGCTTCCTTGTTCAGCTCATTGCCTGCAACCTCAATCTCGCCTTCCCAGACAGGCGCACCCATCTGATCGGAAACCGTGCTGATGTCGTAGCTGTCCAACTGGCGCAGGAACTGATAGCCGGAGAGAAGCTGTGCCAGCGAACGGTCGCCGACGCGGTAGAGCTTGACCTTGGCGGTACTCAGATTGACGCTGACCAGCGGAATGCCGCGACGGGCTTTCGCAGGCAGCACGAAGCTGTCGCCGGTAAAGCGCACCGATGGCGCGCGGTCCTGCACATAGATCGAAAGATTGACCGGAGCGGACAGCACTTCGCCAACAGCCGATGGCAGGCCCTGACGGAACGTCACCGTATAATTGCGGCCATGTTCCAGACCCTCGACGCAAATCTGGCGGTCCTTGGCGTCAACAGCTTTTGGCGCGCCACTGTCGAGTGTAACGAAACTCGAATAATCGACACCGCTTTTCACCAGTTCTTCCGAGAACTGCGCGCAGATGCGCGGCGCGGCATTATCATTATCGACCGTATTATTGACGATGCGGAAGCCTTTGCGGGCCTTCAGGTCTTCATAGGCGTCACGAACGGATGCGGAATTGACGAGGTCAAGGCTCGCTTCATAGGCCTGCAAAGCCGGACGCGATGCATCGCGCTTTTCGAGCGCCTGCGCCATGACGGCAAGCGCTTGCGCGCGCTCATCCTTGGTGCGTGAAGTCTGATACGCAAACCACGAGGCCGAGGTCGCATCGCGCTGGAACTTGGAACGTTCCTGACCATTGGACGGCTCGGTCGCCAGCGCCCAAAGCGCATATCCGGCCCAGATTTCGCTTTCATCCGGCGACATGCCGGCAGCCAGTCGAAATTTTTCCATGGCAGTGCGCGGATCGCCATTGAGCGCTGCCGAGGCCGCTTCGCTCTTCAAGGTGCTTAGCCCCTCGGCGCTATCATTCGAAGTCAGCTCATTTTTCAGGCGCCGAGCTTCATCAACCAGATTGGCGGCGAAGAAGGAAATGGCTGGCGGGGCGCCGATATCCTCGACTTCGCGGGCAGCTGTCGACTGCGTTACAACCTTGCCTGCAATGGAGCCTACGGACTGATTGAGCTTGTTGAAATCGGATTTTAAAAAGCACCACTTGACCTTCGGATTATAAGTGAAGGCAAGGCAGGCATTGTCGCCCAGACAAATGCTTTTGCACTGGTCCAGGGAGACATTTTTCTCCGTGCGCAGGTCGAAGCCGAAATAATCGCTATCTTTGGTAATCTCTATGCGCCGGGTTTCGGCAGCTTGTGTGTTGTGTGGAACAGCCAAAACGGAGGCTGCGACTGCAAAGGCCAATAAAAGCCGGTTGAAACCAATACGCATTTGCATCCCCTCACAACGAACGCTGCCACTTCTAATGTATTAGAAAAGGCGAAAAGAATCCGGCTCATGTGAAGCCTCACCGCGACAAACTGTCAAGGCGAATAGGAATTATCTACAACTAATAGGATAGTTTCAGCGCCCGTTAGAGTAAGAAGCGCCATTAACCTTTCATTAATAAATGGGAGCAAAGCGGCCTTTTGCGTGTTAGAATGGTGTCTGCATAGATGCGGAATGCACATCGCTTCATACCATGGGAGAGGCAGAGATGAGCAACATTCTATTCTGGGCAGCTTTGGTAATTGTGCCCGTGTTTCTTGGGACAGCCTATGCCTATCTGCAATCGATCCGCCACAGGGACGATTTTTAGGCTGTAGTGACGAATTAACTTACGGTTTGGCGCGAGGGTATTTTGTTGCTGAACAGGAGAAACGACCGCCGTGGAGTTAATCTCCACAAGGGAGTTTCGACACATTCAGAAGCAAAATACACCGCGTCCCTTCGGGATATGGCAAAAAAACCTTCATCTTGGCGTCGCAAAACCTCGATGGAGATACACTCCACCTTCGGTTTCGCTCCTAAAGCTGAAGATTTTTTGCTCATACCAAACCACAAGTTAGTTCGTCACTACAGCCTAGGGGCTGAAAATTCTTTTGAATCACTCGTCTGGTTTGGTTGAAGCCAAGTCGGATATTCAGGCTTGCTACAATGTTGTGTTGATCCGAGAGCGGTGGTTCGCTGTTTTTCGATTCGATCAAATTGCTTCTCCGGGCGGCTCAGTACCGCGCGGAAGGTCCGGCTTGATTGCGCTTTTCTGAGATAAGGTTAACGTCTGTACCAGTTTAAAATCCTCGGCTGCCAGCAACCATTATTTGCATCCACTTGGCGCAATCAATCAAAAGGTGTTGGATTCTCACGTATACACCCCCCTTGTTCTAGGGGATTATTGTAAATAGTATAATAAAATCAGATAGTTATGATCCAAAGTATACAAGAATATGCTTTACTCGGAAAGAATGGCTCCGGTGACAGGGCAATCGATGCAATTTCTTGATTATCCTTATTTTTTAAAAGTAGTTTCATTTTCCATCTGATATTTTGCATTGCCTAATGAAGGAAAATACCCTTCTATTGTTGCGATCAATGCATTGCCGGTAATTGAGGGGTTTTCGATGCGTCATCGCAACGTCGGCTTATGCGCACTTCATTGCCTGTCCAGTACGGCGCTGATTTCTCTAGGCGCGGCCTTGTTGTCCGGTACTCCTTCCGCAGCATGCTCGTTATCGCCAACGCTTGGCGACGACACATTCATCTGTGACAGCGGTGCGTCGTCCGGCGGCCTTACCGATCTTAACGGCAACAACACGTTGCTTCTGCCTTCGGGTGGAACGGGCATCATAAACGGGAGTGTTTTGTTTGGCTCCGGCGCGGATCACGTGGAAATCCATTCCGGCTCGATCGTTGGGGATGTCATTCAGGGCGACGGGCCCAACAGTTTTCTTATTACGGGCGGAAATGTTACGGGCGACGTTCATCAGGGAAGCAATATTGACGAATTCCGGATGACGGGTGGCGAGATTCGCTCGCTTTATCAGGGCGACGGCTATGACCGTTTCTACATGACAGGCGGCCATATCATCGATGCTTTCGAAGACGGTGACTATGCTGTCATGACTGATGGCCGGATCGGGCGGGTCAACCTCAAGCTCGACAACAACTATTTCAATATGTCGGGCGGAACAATTGACCATAACCTGGTCGCCGGGCTTGGAAACGATACGATTATTGTTTCAGGCGGCATGATTGGCGGCAATATAAGCATTAGCAGCGGAACCGACAGCGTAACCATGACGGGCGGTACGGTCGCAGGCGACGTTTTGCTCGGCTTTGGTGATGACCAACTTTCTTGGGACGGCGGTGGCATAATCCATGGAAAGATCGACCTCGGCCCCGATAATGATACTGCTGTCCTCGCCAATCTGACGGATGCCAATATAGGTGTGACCAAGCAGCTTACCGGAGGTGAGGGAAGCGATGTCCTTACATTCAATAACGTAAAAACCGGGAAAGTTGCGCGTTTCGATAGCTGGGAGACGATTAACCTTACCAATGACACGGCTCTTGTTTTCGACGATGCGTTCACACTCGGAGACGCCGGAACAGGAACGGGCGCGCTCAACATCGACGCTTCAAGCACAGTGTACGGAGGCGCTGCCAACAGCGGCGTGAACCCATTTGCTTCAGATCAGCTGGTAAGCGTTTTCAATGCCGGACGAATTGATCTGACCAACGGTGCGCCGAGTACCGTCGATACATTTACGATCAAGGGCAATTATGTCGGGCAGAACGGTGTTCTGTCTATTGATACCATTCTCGGGTCCGATAATTCCCCGTCAGATAAACTCGTGATCGATACAGGCACTGCGTCAGGCAGCACCAGTGTTTCAGTCACGAATGTTGGCGGGGCAGGCGCTGCAACGAATGCGGACGGCATTATGGTCGTGCAAGCATTGAATGGCGCCTCCACTAGCCAGAATGCATTCTCGCTGAATGGCCGTGCCGCGGCCGGTGCCTACGAATACTTCCTTTTCAAGGGCGGCGTAACGGCAAACACAAGCGAAAACTGGTATCTGCGGTCCACCTTGGTACCAGGGAGCGGCCCGCCTCCTGTGCCGGGTGACAATCCCGGCGCACCAGAAATACCTCAGCCGGGTGCGACACCGGTTCAGGGCGACGTGGTCCCGCTTTATCGTACGGAAGTTCCCGTTTATTCGGCTTTGCCACCCGTCGCGCATCATCTCGCGCTTTCAACTTTGGGCACCTTTCATGAGCGCCGTGGCGAACAGGAGCTGCTTGAGGCGGATGGATATTTGCCTGCGAGTTGGGCCCGGATTTTCGGGCAGGATATCGACAGTAAATGGCGGGGTACGGTGGCCCCTGGGTTTGATGGAAAGCTCTTTGCTATTCAGGCCGGACAAGATATTCTGGGTCGGGAAACGAGCGGCGGACATTTTGACCGTTTCGGCCTGTTTTTCGGTTATGCACGTGCAAGCGGTGACATTACCGGGCAAGCGCTCGGCTGGCACGATCTCGCTGTCGGCGATCTCAATGTTACGGGTACGAGTTTTGGCGGGTACTGGACTCATATAGGGCCTCGCGGCTGGTATCTGGACACCATACTGATGGGAACCTGGTTTGGCGGAGATGCGAGCTCAAATGAGGGGCAGACCATCGATCTCGACGGGCATGGCATTACCGCTTCGCTTGAAGGAGGATATCCGATCGCCTTGAGCGAAAGCTGGACACTGGAGCCTCAGGCGCAACTGATCTGGCAGCACCTTTCGCTTGACGATCAGGCTGATCGCTATTCTTCGATATCGTTTGATACTGACGATGCTTGGACGGGCCGGATCGGGTTCAGGCTGCAAGGCAAACAGGAAACATCGATCGGAAAGCTGCGGCCCTATTTGAAAGCCAATCTTTGGCAAAATTTCTCGTCGGACCAGACAGTGCGTTTTACCACCGATCCGATTGTAACAGACCTCAAGGGCACTTCGTTGGAATTGGGTGGCGGCATAACCTTGGATATCACCGAAAAGGCTAGCCTGTTTGCGACAGCGGATTATACGACCAATCTCGGTGGCGAGCGCAACCGGATATGGGAAGGCAATCTGGGACTGAATATAAAATGGTAAAAACAATGGCGACCGGAATTGATCGCCGGATTTTAGAGGAGGGAACAACACTAATGGGTAGACGCGCATACGAAAAGCTCGCGAGAATCTGTGCATCCCTGAACACATCCGAGCAGGAGCTGGCTCACTCTCTCGGTATTTCGCGAGTTGCCCTAAAGGCCATTGATCGGACTGACGCGCCTCTATATCTACGTCTGGCGCTAGCCGCTTTGGTATCGGAAATGAATCCGGATGAAGTGCTGAACTCCAAACGCGGCAGTTCGGAAACGGAAAGACCGCTTCACCTCCTGTCGGCAAGATAATCGTTAAAAGTCACAGGTTTTTACAGGTGTCGTTGTGACAAAATCTTTCGCCATGCTGCTCTTTATTGGGTTGTTTTGTTATCCGCAACTGGCTGCCGCATCCTGCGTGCGCGCAGCCGGTGCCGCGGATTTGATGACGCAACGCCAGCTTTCTGCCCTGCGCGCGATGGAACGCAGCCGTGGCTGCAAGGGAGGCGATGAACGCGGAGGGTTCTTCAACCCATGCCGTGATCTTGCCCAACAGATTGCTGAAATCCAGCGGCGGCTCCCATCAAGGTCGCTTTCTTCTCAGTCATGTACGGAACAACCGGCGGCACGGCAGGCGACGAAAGTCAAACTGGATCGACCCAAAACTTCATCGCCTGCCACGAACAGCAAGCCATGGGTTCCGAGTGGCGTGAAGGGCGCCTTGACGTACTGCGTGCGCTTGTCAGACGGCTATCTGTTTCCGGCTCCGCATTCGCAGTTTCAGAAATCCGATAATATTGCAGAAACAATGGCGCAATGCCGTTTCATTTGCCAGGGCGAAAATGTCGATCTCTATATTTTGAGCGATCCGAACGGCGAAACCTCGGAAATGATCTCCGTTTCCAGCGGCAAGCCCTACGTTGAGCTGCCAACGGCCTACAATTATCAAGGCGATCTGGAATTCAAAAGGTGTGACTGGGCTGGTTATGTCAACAAGGTCAGTGAACTGCGAGCAAGCAGCACAGCTGGCCGCGCCTTCAAAAATGTCGTCGTGCCCATGCCTGACAAACGCCCGGCGCGCAATGACGAGCCCGATGTGTCCGCAACGTCGTTTGCTCCCATAAGCGACCGTAATGTGCGCATTGTTGGTCCGGCCTTCATGTTCGACGAAGACGCGGGTCATGTGGAGGCTTCCACGTACTGATCGCCAGCAGGCTATCTTCTGAAGGTCAATTTGAATGAGACGTGTCGCGATTGAGACTGAGCGGTGCGTTTTCTGTCTGTAACCTCCTCCAAGCGGGCATCTTTTAATCCAAGCCCGGAAACTATCGATCATTGCATTGTTTGAAATCTGTCAGTGTTGTTCGACCTGGAGGAGGTAGACATGAGCAGGAACCGTGGCGTCGTTTATTTGCGACCCGGCGCAGTCGAAGTTCGCGATATTGAAGATCCAGCATTGGCGGCACCGGACGGGCGAAAACTGGAACACGCCGTCATACTGAAGGTAATTTCCACCAATATTTGTGGTTCCGATCAGCATATGGTTCGCGGGCGCACCACTGCCATGCCGGGTCTCGTACTCGGCCATGAAATTACCGGTGAAATCATCGAAAAGGGCAGCGATGTCGAAATGCTCGACGTCGGCGACATCGTTTCGGTGCCGTTCAACGTCGCTTGCGGACGTTGCCGCTGCTGCAAGTCACAGGACACAGGCGTTTGCCTGACGGTCAATCCGTCGCGCGCAGGCGGTGCATATGGATATGTCGATATGGGTGGCTGGATCGGCGGGCAGGCCCGCTATGTCATGGTTCCCTATGCGGATTTCAATTTGCTGAAATTTCCTGATCGCGAACAGGCAATGGAGAAAATCCGCGACCTGACCATGCTTTCCGACATTTTGCCGACCGGCTTTCACGGTGCGGTCAAGGCTGGCGTCGGTGTTGGCTCGGTTGTGTATGTCGCGGGAGCAGGGCCGGTGGGGCTGGCCGCTGCCGCATCTGCGCGCATCCTCGGTGCGGCAGTTGTCATGATCGGTGATTTCAATAAGGAGCGCCTCGATCATGCGCGCAAGGTAGGCTTTGAACCCATTGATCTTTCGGCCAGTGATCGGCTCGGCGACATGATTGCAGAGGTCACAGGCAGCAACGAAGTCGACAGCGCCATCGATGCGGTCGGATTTGAGGCGCGCGGTCACAGCGGCGGCGAGCAACCGGCAATCGTATTGAACCAGATGATGGAGATAACGCGCCCTGCCGGGGCGATCGGTATTCCCGGCCTATACGTCACGGAAGATCCGGGCGCGGTTGATAAAGCGGCCAAACATGGAAGCCTGTCACTTCGCTTCGGGCTGGGCTGGGCGAAAGCGCAATCGTTCCATACCGGCCAGACGCCGGTCCTGAAATATAATCGCCAATTGATGCAGGCTATCCTCCATGGACGTCTGAATATTGCGGAAATCGTCAACGCGCAGGTCATCTCGCTTGAGGATGCACCAAAGGGCTATGAGAGTTTTGATCATGGCGCAGCGAAGAAATTCGTTCTCGATCCGCACGGGCTTGTGAGCAAGGCTGCCTGATTCAAGTCCGTACCGAAATATATGAAAGGGTGTCTCAACAGACGCCCTTTCTATTGGCTTGGAATCTGTAACGTTTCAGTTTATCCTCTCATATACGACTTGGTAAATTTCGTCAGAAATTTAGGCAGAGAATTCTTTTCTCCATAAAGAAAGTACTGGCTAAAAAAGCTACGTATATTCAACATATTAAATATGGGGCCAGATAGAAACCGGGGAGAACGAAATAGGGGCTTGCAAGTAAGGATGTTTAGAATACCATTACCTGTAACGTTTCAGATTTGGGAGGATATGGAATGCGGAATGGAATATCCAAGGTTCTCATTGCATCTACTTGCCTGGCTATGACGACGTTAACGGCGGCGGGTCCAGCCTCAGCGGCCAATCTGGAAGTTACGCATTGGTGGACGTCTGGCGGGGAAGCTGCAGCTGTCAAGATTTTGGCTGAAAAGTTCGATGCGCTTGGCGGTGACAAATGGGTTGATGGCGCCATTGCCGGTAGCGGCGCCACCGCGCGCCCCATTATCATCAGCCGTATTCTCGGCGGTAATCCCATGGGGGCGACCCAACTCAATCACGGACGGCAAGCCGAGGAGTTGATCCGGGGCGGCTTGATGACGGACCTGACCGATCTTGCAGAGAAGGAGGGGTGGGCTGACTTTATTCGTCCGAAAAGTCTTCTTGAATCCTGTACTTTTGAAGGACGCCTCTATTGTGTGCCGGTGAACATTCATTCCACCGAATGGTTGTGGGTCAATCCGAAAGTGTTCCGCGATGCCGGAATTGAGCCCCCGAAAAACTGGAATGAGCTCATTAATGCAGCTCCAAAGTTGAGGGAAAAGAACATCGTGCCGCTGGCAACCGGGGATGGCTGGCAGGTGAACGGCTTATTGACCATTCTGACAATCGCGGTTGGGGGTAAAGATCTCCATTTGAAGGTCAATAGGGACAAGGACGCCGAAGCAGCGCGCGGTCCGGAAATGAGAAAGGTCTTCGAAGCTTTCGCCAAGGCGCGCTCGCTGGCCGACCCTGGCTATGTCGGTCGTTCATGGAATGAGGCAACCAATATGGTGCTGACTGGACGCGCTGGTGCTCAGATCATGGGTGATTGGGCGCAGAGCGAGTTCGGCATGGCCGGTAAGGTTGCTGGCAAGGATTATAACTGTCTGCCTGGTCTTGGTCTCCGGACGAATTTGAGTACTGGCGGCGATGCAATCTATTTTCCGAAGAACAAGGACCCGGAAGTTACGAAAGCGCAGATGAAGCTGGCCAGCATGCTTGTCTCCAAGGACACGCAGGTTGCCTTCAATCTTGCCAAAGGTTCTCTGCCGATCCGTGGCGATGTCGATCTGAAGGCAGCCTCGCCTTGCATGCGTGCAGGCATCGAGATCTTGAAGAACCCGGACAATATCGTTCCGTCCGGTGAGCAGTTGCGCGCACCGGATACTCAGGGACAGATCGAAAGTCTGGCAGTCGAGTTTTTCTCCAATCCCGACATGACAGTGGACGAAATTCAGGAACGCTTTGCGGAGATCATTGAGCAGGCACAGTAGTGACACTCAAGTTCCGAGCGGTCGATGAGAACTGCGCGCGGGACTTCCCGAAAATTGGGATTGGAAGGATAGCAATGGCAGTCATGGAAGAGGGCAAACGTCGAAGGCCCCCCGGCATATTCCGAAATCTGAACGCGAAGCTTGCGGCACTTCCGATGATCGCGGTGGTTCTCGTGGTCTTTATCGGCTGTACGCTCTGGACAGTCCTTTATTCGTTCACATCTTCAAAGTCGCTGCCGACATGGAACTTTGTGGGCTTTGACCAGTACATACGGCTGTTTTCTGCAACCCGCTGGCATGTATCCATCAGTAACCTTGCGATTTATGGTGTCTTATGCATGAGCTTTGCGCTCATGACCGGGTTTGTTCTCGCGGCATTGATGGACCAGAAAATCCGCTTCGAAAACACGTTTAGCACGATCTTTCTATATCCTTATGCCCTTTCGTTTATCGTGACGGGTCTTGTCTGGCAGTGGATATTCAATCCGCAACTCGGGCTGGAGCAAGTAATTCGCGATATCGGATTCGAAAATTTCCATATGGCGATCCTGTCGAGCCGCACCTCCGTCATTTATGCGATTGTCATTGCCGGGCTTTGGCAGATGACAGGGCTCGTTATGGTTCTGATGTTGGCGGGACTGCGTAGTGTCGATGAGGAAATCTGGAAGGCCGCGCGGGTAGACGGCATCCCGAAATGGAAAACCTATCTGTTCATCATCCTGCCGATGATGCGTCCCGTTCTTGTGACGACCGTGGTGCTGATCGCGACAGGCATCGTCAAACTCTATGACCTGGTTGTCGCCATGACCAATGGCGGTCCCGGCATCGCATCGGAAGTACCGGCAAAATATGTCTACGACTTCATGTTCGGCTGGGCCAATCTGGGGCAGGGACTTGCCGCTTCCACAGTCATGCTGACTACCGTTTTGATCATCCTCGTTCCGTGGACGATGCTTGGGTTTAGCCGAAGGAAAGCAAGATGACGGAAGCTGTTGTGAACGGGAAAATGCCGAACGAAACCGAGGCTTTAGCCACCCAACCATATTTGACGCGAAAACAGGCATCACAGCCTTGGGGTCGCAAGCCGAAACGGCGCTTCGCGCCTGCCACCATCATGCTTTACAGCATTCTGTTTGTTTCTGCTGTCTACTACCTGCTGCCGCTTTATGTGATGGTTATCACATCCCTGAAGGGCATGCCTGAAATCCGGCTAGGCAACGTCTTTGCGCCACCGGTCGAAATAACATTCGAACCATGGGTCAAGGCCTGGAGCCAGGCATGCACCGGCCTTTATTGCGAAGGGCTCAGCGCAGGTTTCTGGAATTCGGTAAAGATCACTGTTCCAAGTGTGATCGTTTCCATTGCGATAGCATCGGTCAATGGCTATGCGCTGGCAAACTGGAAGTTCAAGGGGTCGGAAATCTTCTTCGCGGTCCTGCTGTTCGGCGCCTTCATTCCGTATCAGGTCATGCTCTACCCGCTCGTTATCATCACACGTGAGCTGGGAATTTTCGGCACTCTGACCGGAGTTGTCTTTATTCATACCATATTCGGCATGCCCATCCTGACGCTGCTATTCCGCAATTATTTTGCCGGTTTGCCGCCGGAATTATTCAAGGCGGCTCGCGTGGACGGTGCCGGCTTCTGGCGAATTTTCTTTCAAATCATGCTGCCGATGTCGCTGCCGATTTTCGTTGTCGCGATCATTCTGCAGGTAACCGGTATCTGGAACGACTTTCTGTTCGGCGTGGTCTTTGCCGGAACGCAGAATTTTCCGATGACCGTGCAGCTGAATAACATCGTCAATTCCATGCAAGGCGTGAAGGAATATAACGTCAATATGGCCGCAACTATTCTGACCGGTGCCGTGCCATTGCTCGTTTACTTCCTCTCCGGCCGTTATTTTGTTCGCGGTATCGCCGCGGGCGCAGTGAAGGGATGAGTTCATGAATTCAAGCGTTTCCATCCAGGACCTGTCACTCGCCTTCGGCTCGGTCAATGTGCTGCAAAATCTCAATCTGGAAATCGGGGAGGGTGAGTTTCTCGTGCTTCTCGGACCTTCCGGCTGCGGAAAATCCACGCTGCTCAATTGTGTGGCGGGGCTTCTCGATATTTCCGAAGGCAGCATCTTCATCAAGGGGCGCAATGTTACCTGGGATGAACCAAAGGATCGCGGCGTCGGCATGGTGTTTCAATCATACGCGCTCTACCCGCAGATGACTGTCGAAAAGAACCTTTCTTTCGGGTTGCGCGTCGCCGGTCTGCCAAAAGGTGAGATCGACAAACGCATCAAGCGTGCTGCCGAAATTCTCCAGATCGAATCCCTGCTGCAACGCAAACCTTCGGCATTGTCTGGCGGTCAGCGTCAGCGTGTTGCAATCGGCCGTGCATTGGTGCGCGATGTGGATGTGTTTCTGTTCGATGAGCCGCTTTCCAATCTTGATGCAAAACTGCGTTCGGAGCTGCGGGTCGAGATCAAACGCCTTCATCAAAAGCTCGGTAACACAATGATCTACGTTACCCACGACCAGATTGAAGCGCTGACGCTGGCGGATCGCATTGCCGTGATGAAAGGTGGCGTGGTCCAGCAACTGGCCGACCCGATAACAATCTACAACCGCCCGAAGAACCGGTTTGTCGCAGGGTTTCTGGGTTCGCCATCGATGAATTTCTTCTCCGGTGAAATTGCCGCCACAGAGGGAAAGCCGGCATTCCACATCGGGCCGACGGTCGTAGGGCTGGAGGGGTATGACGGCGCACCAAAGCAGGGACAGAAGGCCACGCTCGGCATTCGTCCGGAGCATGTCAGGCTTAACGCGGAGGACGGCTTTGAAGCCATCGTTGATCTGGATGAGCCTATGGGCGCCGACAGTTTGGTTTGGCTTCGCCTGAACGGGCACCCGCTATCCGCGAGAGTGGAGGGCGGTAAACGCTACCGGGCGGGCGAGAAGGTCAGGATCGACTTTAAACCCGATGCCCTGTCGCTTTTCGATGCCCAAACAGAGGAGAGACTCTAGATGAACAGCGAAAAACGCGTCCCATAAGGGCCGTCGACCAGAGACGAAACAATTGGCTTTCAGTTGCCGGTCCGAAGGCAGTTTCGGACCGCCGGGATAATTTGTCTGGAAAAAAGCCCGACACAATTCGGGATAGATTTCAAGGATGAGGACAATGAACGGATATTCCTACCAACTTTACAGCTCCCGCAATTTCCAGCCGCTGGAGCGTACACTGACGATGTTGCGTGACCTCGGCTACCGCCGGGTAGAAGGATATGGAGCGATTTATGGCGATCCCGTTCAATTAAAGAAGGAACTCGACGAACTTGGGCTTGCCATGCCTACCGGCCACTTTGGTCTGGATATGCTGGAAAATGAAGTGGCCCGCGTTTTGGAGATTGCCAAGATCGCCGATATGAAGGCGATCTTCTGTCCTTATCTCGATGCAGATCGCCGCCCGGATAGCGTAGCTGGCTGGCAGGAGTTCGGCAGACGTGTGGCGGCAGCTGGCGAGCCTTATCGCAATGAAGGTTATGCGTTTGGCTGGCACAACCACGATTTTGAATTCGAGCCTTTGGCCGACGGTTCCGTGCCGCAAGAACACATTCTCAATGCTTCACCTGATCTGGCCTGGGAGGCTGATATTGCGTGGATCGCCAAAGCCGGTGCCGATCCGTTTGAATGGATCGAGCGTTATGGAGACCGGATACTTGCAGTTCATGTGAAGGACATCGCGGTGAATGGTGAAAAAGCCGACGAAGACGGTTGGGAAGATGTTGGTCACGGGACCGTCGACTGGGCTGCCCTGTTCACGGCTTTGCGCAAGACGCCCGCCCGCTATTTCATCATGGAACACGACAATCCGTCGGACGATAGACGATTTGCGAGGCGTTCCATCGAAACCGTAAGAAACTTCTAGGTTGGAGAACGAGATGACCGGGAGGCTTGGTGTCGGGATTATCGGTTGCGGCAATATATCTGCCGCATATTTGCGGCTGTCACCGATGTTTCGAAACATCGAAGTAAGGGCTTGCGCAGATATCAATCTGGCGGCAGCAAATGCGCGCGCAGACGAGTTCGGTGTAAAGGTGCAGACCATCGAAGAACTGCTTCAGAATGATGATATCGATATCGTCGTCAACTTGACAATTCCAGATGCCCACTATGCCGTGACCAAGCAGATACTGGCAGCAGGCAAGCATGCCTATTCGGAAAAGCCTCTGGTTCTTTCGATGGAGCAGGGGCTGGAACTGAAGGCGCTTGCCGATGGTCGTGGTCTCAAGGTCGGATGCGCTCCAGATACGTTTCTCGGCGGCGCACACCAGCTGGCGCGGCGCGAAATCGATAGCGGGCATGTCGGTCGCATCACTTCGGGTACATGCCATGTCATGAGCCACGGGATGGAGCATTGGCATCCAAACCCGGACTTTTTCTTCAAGCACGGCGGCGGTCCCATACTCGATCTCGGCCCTTATTATATTGCCAATCTCGTCAATCTTATCGGGCCTGTGAAGCGGGTCGCAGCATTGACTTCCATGGCGACACCGACGCGGACGATCAGTTCCGAGCCGCGCAGAGGCGAAACCATTCCTGTGGAGACGCCAACGACAATCCACGCACTGCTCGAATTCGAGCAAGGTGCAACAATAACGCTTTCAGCGAGTTGGGATGTATGGGCGCACCGCCATGCGAACATGGAACTATACGGCACCGAAGGATCGCTCTATCTGCCGGACCCGAATTTTTTCGGCGGGGAAGTCCAGATAGCGAAGCCGGGTGAACAAGCCGTACCAGTCGAAGACTGGGAACATCCCTTTGGAATCGCCAATGAGCAGCACTTGCAAGGAATGATGGCGAACTATCGGGCGGCGGGACTGGCGGATATGGCAGCCGCCATTTTGGATGGCCGCGACATGCGTTGTTCTTTGGAACGTGCACTGCATGGGGTCGAGGTCATGTTGGCGATTCTCAAATCAGGCGAAGAAAAGCGTTTCGTCGACATTGAAACCCGCTGCACGCGCCCGGAAGCTCTCGATATAGCTGCCGCAGAGGCCTTGCTTAGAGCATTTCCTGCAAAAGTGCGAAGCGGTTTCGCGTAGGATAATACGTAAAAACAATGAGATAGGGCATGTTTACTTGCATCGCTCCTCCCGAGCGATTGGAGGCTGTCTCAATCCTGCGGGATTGGGGTGGCCTCCACCCATTTTATCCTATTGTCTGTAGGGACTTGATGTCTTTGCCGTTGATCCGGCCCAGGATGGCTTTACCAAGTTGTTGTCCGGCGAGTTTGAAACTTTCCTCAACGACAATCAGCCCCGGGCGAAACCAGTGCAAAATTTCGGTCGACTGTTTGGCGGCTACATCGACTTCATTGCCAATGTTCATTCCGGCATCTTCGATACCCGCAACGAGTGCCAAGGCAGCAGCACTGCTCGAGCAGATGATTCCGTCGGGACGATCAGCCCTTTTCATCAGTTGAGCAATGTGTAGCCGCAAATCCTCAAGCGGCGTATCGAGATCGACCCCTTCAAGGGGGGATCCACTGCAATGAAAGGTGCGCAGCCCCTCGTAAAATCCACCGACCATATGCCGGTAATAGGTGAGGTGGGCTGGCGGTGTCAGCAGGGCAAGCCGTTTTCGTCCAAGCGCCGTCAGTTTGCCGACCATCTCCAGTGCAAAAGTGAAATTATCAAAGTCGTGATATGGATGCTCAATGCCCGTATCGGTGCGGCCGTGGGTGGCGAACGGAAAATCATGTTGGGTCAGATAATGGACGCGTTGGTCGTCCGGTTCTGTGCGTGAAAATATAATTCCGTCGGCTGAGCCTGTCTCGACGATATAGCGGATAGGTTCAATCGGCGCCCGTGAATGAAAATAGGGCGTCAGAATGAGATGGTACTGCGTTTCGGCAAGTACATCCGCAACGCCATGAATGACCTGGCTGGTGAACCCCATGATTTCATCTTGCGTATTAAGAACCAGCGCAATGACATTTGTTTTGCCGGTTCGCAGGCGTACACCAGCACGATTGGGGCGATAGCCGATCTGCCTCGCGATCAATTGCACACGTTTGCGGGTTTCGGGACCAATTTCAGGCGCGTCCTTCAAGGCGCGTGAAACCGTGGTTACACCCAGACCAGTCATGAATGCGATTGTCTTCAGCGTGGGACGTTCATTTTCGAGGAACGATTTGGCTGGATTTTGCGGCTTGGAAACCGTCGGGCTCCGTTTTTCATTCATGCGCATTTCGTCCGGCGGCGAGGAACGACGTATATAGGCGAACGATAGAAATCGCTTTATCTATCAATAGCTTGTTTTGATGGGCTTGTCATCTTCTATGAAACAATATTGCTGACTTCCGATATTAATCCGGACCGGATATTGCGCGCGCAATTTCATGTTTTCGATGGCCAGGACAGTGACTTTCACTAGCGGGAGGGCTTCTCCATATGTGCTGTTTTAACTGGAATGTCATGGTATTAATTCAGTATAATAAGACAATTTTCGATATGTCATGATGGAGTCGGTAGACGCATGTGGGAACCTATTTTGGAAATGCGCAAGGGCGTCACCAAGCACCGACTTCTGACCGAAAAAATAGTCGATGATATTGAAAAGGGCATTCTTCACCCCTCCATGCGTATGCCGACCCATCGGGATTTGGCTCACAAGCTCGGACTTTCGGTGCAGACGGTCAGCATCAGTTACAAGGAAGCCGAACGACGTGGTTATTTGCGTGGCGAGGTTGGTCGGGGAACCTATGTCTGCAACCGGGTGACGGAGCGAGCGGACCGGTTCATGCTGGATCGCGATCCTAGCGGAACAGCGGATCTATCGATTATTCGGGCGGTTTATACAGAAGCGCATGAGAATGCTTCGCGTCGCCTGCTCGAAGAAATGAGCCATTCCGACAATGCGAGTTTCATGCGTCCTTGCCGTCCGATAGCGGGATTGGATAGGCATCGCGCTATCGCACGCGATTGGCTGCGCGATCTGTCGGTGGATGTAGATCCGGGCCGGATCATCATCACCAATGGTGCTGCGCATGGGCTGTTTCTCGCGGTTGCTGCTGTCGTTCAGCCGGGGGAGGTCGTGCTTACGGAAAGCCTGACCGACCATGGCATCATAGGTCTTGCCAATGTGCTCGGATTTACTCTGCGTGGGCTTCCGATTGATGAACAGGGCATTCTACCCGATGCTTTTGAAACCGCCTGCAAGGCTGGTGACGTCCGTGCGCTTGTGATGATCCCGACACTGGGCAATCCGACCAGCCATCTGATGGGGGCAGGGCGTCGCATCGCCATCGCAGAAATCGCGCGGCGCTACGATGTCTGTGTTATCGAGGATGAGGTTTATAAACCCATTCTTGAAGATAAATTGCCCTCGATGCCGGAGCTGCTGCCCGACCTTGGCTTCTTTGTTACAAGTTTCACCAAGACGGTGATGACCGGCTTGCGTACGGGCTATCTCGTTGTTCCGACGCAATATTCCATCCGGGTTACATCCATTCTGCGCGTTACAAGCTGGAGCGGCGTTAATCTCATGGGTGAGATGGCGAGCCGCTGGATCGAGGATGGCACGGCGGCGGAATTGATTAAAATCCAGCGCAGCGAACTGCGATCCCGGCAGGCGCAAGTAACCGAAATCCTGGGTTCGAACGTGGCTGGCAGCAATCCGTTATCGCTCTGCGCCTGGCTGAAAATACCGCGCAACTGGTCTGAGGATGGGCTGGTGCGCGCGCTTGCCAGCAAAGGTGTTGCGGTCACGCCATCGGACCCATTTGTGGCCGGTGCCGACCGTGGGAGCGGGGGTATTCGCATCTGCCTTGGGGGAAGGCTTTCTCGGTCGGCTTTGCAGACGGCACTTGAGACCATCCGCGAGACTTTTGCGCAATTGCCGCCTGTTTACGATGTGGGATCGATCGCCTAGTTCAGCAGAAAAACACACCAACGCCGAACCGTAAGTTAATTCGTCACTACAGCCTAGAGCACTGATTGCAGGAACTCTTTGGTCCGCGCCTCGCTTGGGGCCTGAAATATCTGTTCCGGCGTACCTTGTTCGCAGATGCGTCCCTTATCGAAAAAGCAAACGCGGTCGGATACTTCCCGGGCAAATCGCATTTCATGCGTGACAAGGAGCATGGTCAGATCGTGCTCCTGTGCCAGACTGCGAATGACGGAAAGCACTTCTCCAACGAGCTGCGGATCAAGCGCGGAGGTGGGTTCGTCAAACAGGAGTACGCGCGGGCGCATGGCAAGCGAACGGGCGATGGCGACACGTTGCTGCTGGCCGCCTGATAGCTGCGAAGGATAATGGTCCTTCTTGTCGGTCAATCCCACGAGAGAGAGCAGGTCGAGTGCGCGGGCTTCCGCTTTGGCGCGCTTCATGCCCAGAACGTGAACCGGTGCCTCGATGATGTTGCGCAGCACCGACATGTGCGGAAACAGGTTGAAGCTCTGGAACACCATGCCGACATGCGACCTGATCTTGCGCAGATGGGCTTCGCTGGCCTGAAAGTGACCTTTACCGTTCGGCTCGTGATAAGGCATGTCTGCAAGCTCAAGCGTGCCCTCCTGAAACGGCTCGAGCGTCATGAGGATACGAAGAACCGTCGATTTTCCCGAGCCCGAGGGGCCGATAAGGGTGACTTTTTCGCCTGTTCTGACGGAAAAATTGAAGCGATCCAGTACGGTCAGCGCTCCGAAGCGCTTGGTTACGTCCTGAAAGCGGATAATTTCCTGGGTCATTTGAGAGCGATCCCGCTTTTTGGAAGTGTACGTTCGAGCAGGCGTATGAGTGCCGAGCAGATCAAGGTCAGGGCGAGGAAAATCAGGCCCACCATCGACAGAGGCACCAGATATTCAAAGGTGCGGTCGCCAATCAGATTGGCAAGGTTCAGCATGTCGACAATGCTGACCACCGACAGCACAGGCGTCTCTTTCAGCATGGAGACGAGATAATTGCCCATGGCCGGGATGATCCGGGGTATGGCTTGCGGAATGACGATATCGCGATAGGTGCGCCAGGGCATGAGATTCAGCGCGCGTGCTGCTTCCCATTGTCCACGCGGGATGGCTTCGATGCCGCCACGATAAACTTCCGACGTATAGGCTGAATATTGAAGACCAAGGGCCAGGGCGCCAGTCAGAAAGGCAGGCAGCACGATGCCGTAAACCGGTAGCACGTAATACAGGAAAAACAGCTGTACCAGCAGCGGAGTATCACGCAGGAATTCCACTACAACTGCCGTTGGCCAGGAGATCATCTTGTATGGGCTGCGGCGCAGAAGCGCAAAAACGAGGCCGAGTACCAGCGCGATTGCAAACCCGGTGGCGGCGGCTTTCAGGGTTACAGTAAGACCAATCGCCAGAATTGGCAGAATGGAAATCGCGAAGGAGAGTGTGGATGAGGTGTCCCAGGCGTAACCGTAGATCATGCGAAACCTCCAGCCATGGTCTGGCGTCTCAGACGCCGCTCCAGCCAGCGAATGGCCGCTGCCAGTAAGAGCGCCATTGCGAAATAGCCGAGCAGGGTCAGTGAGTAGATTGTCACGCTGTCCAATGTCAGGTTTCGCAGGCGTTGCGCTTGGAAGGTCAGGTCGCTGATCGCAATGAGCGAAGCAAGGGCGGTGTCCTTGAGATTATGGATGGCAAGATTGCCGAAGGCCGGCATCATTTCGACCACCGCTTGCGGAAGGATGACATGAAACAAGGTATGGCCCCTGCTGAAATTGAGCGCTCGGGCGGCTTCATGTTGCGCTTCCGGCACCGCCTGTAACGCACCGCGAACCACTTCTGCGCCGTAGGCACCGATATTGAGTCCAAGGCCCATGATGCCGGTTGTAATCGGATCAAAGGAAATGCCGATCAGTGGCAAGGCGTAGTAGAGCCAGAAAAGCTGCACGAGCAGCGACGTGCCGCGGAATATCTCGATATAGATCACCGCAATCGCGGAAAGGATCGGCCCACCCGCGAACCGGGCAATTCCGGCGGAAAATGCCAGTACTGTGCCGATAGCCATTGAACTGAGGGCAAGAATGGCTGTGATTTGCGCTCCCTTGAAAAGGGCGGGAAGATATTCCGTCCAATGCATATGATCGTCTCCCGGTTGAGATGAGACAATGCCCGCCGAGCCGTGAACGGTTCGACGGGCAGCAAATCAACTTACTTTGCGTTGCATAGGCTGGCTGTATCCACCGTTCGTGCCGCTTCTACGCTTTCCTCACTAAGCCCATAAGTCATCAGGATTTTCTTGTAGTCGTCAGTCTTCTTGAACTCGATGAGCGCTTTGTTGAAAGCTTCGTAGAACTCCTTGTCTTCCGGACGGAAGCTGAACGCGCCGAAACTTCTGGCAGATTTGCCATCCACAACCGGATCGGTGAACGGATGCGCCTGTTCCAGTTCCGGTGAATTTTCGACCAGCTTGGCGACCGTCAGTTCCGTTGCCGCATAGGCATCGGCGCGCCCGGTCTGGACTGTCGATGGCGCATCGGCATTGCCCTGGATCATGACGATCTGGGATTCATCGATGCCCATTCCATGCAGGAAGTCGATCTGGTCCGCACCGGAGACGATCGCGACTTTCAGCGATGGATCTTTCTTGATGTCCTCATAGGAATGAATGTTTTTCGGGTTGCCCTTGGGCACCAGGAGACCTTCACCGTAACTCGAATTTGCGACGGTGAACTGGACCTGTTTGCAGCGGTCCGGCAGGACATTCTGCTCGGCGGCGACAAACTCGAACCGCTTGGCCTTCAGGCCGGGAATGAGCGAACCGAACGGGGTAACCGTCCAGTCGATTTCCTCAATTCCAAGTTTCTTGAAGATTGCGGCGGCGACGTCCGGGCCTATACCCTTGGCGGCGCCGCTCTCGTCCATATAACCGTAAGGCACTTCATTGGCCGTCGCTCCACGAACAAAGCCCGCACCCTTGAGATCGTCAATGGTGACGGCTTGTGACGGAAGCGTGAGGGACAAGATCGCAGCTGCCGAAAACAGAGCGGAAATTGTATGACGTTTCATGCGCATCGTGTTCACTCCTCTTTATGAACGCCGGTTGTTTTGTTGTCCGGCTTGTCAGTTGGCGTTATTGATCGGTTTATCCCGGAGACGGCTCCTCGCTGATCGTGGCGATGACCGACAGGCAATCCCCCATTTTGATGAGACCAGGAAAGTGCCGCGCTGCGAGAATTCCATCGAGCGCGGCGCGATATTCCCGTGGAGCGACGCCTGTGCGGGTTACAGTATGGACGCGGGCAATGACGTCGCCTTTGCGTATTTCCGCTCCGAGATCGACCAAAGGTTCAAGCAAACCTTCGGTATCGGCAAAACCGAAGCATTCCCGCGACGGCATATCGAGCCACGTTGTCGGTGACAGCTCCACCTCTCCCTGGAGAATGCCTGCGTGGCGCAAAAGGTTGCGAATGCCGCGCTTGGCTATGGAAGCCGTGCGGGCAGAAATCGTACCGCCGCCGGAAAGCTCCGTCGTGACAAACACCTTGCCCGCTTCTTCCGCTATCGTGTCGTACATGCCGACAGCGTCAATCTCGATCATCCGCATCGAGAAAGGCGCCGAAAAGGCTTTGACCGCCGCAAAGCAGCGGAGTTCCTGTGCCGTATCCGGCAAGGCATGTGCGGCTGCGTAAGGCAGAAAATCGAGTGTTCGCCCTCCGGAATGGAAATCCATGACGATATCGGCCGCTGGCAGAAGGTAGCGGGTGAAATAGTCGGCAATCTTTTCGGTAACGGTGCCATCGGGACGCCCGGGGAAACTGCGGTTGAGATTGCCCTTGTCGATGGGTGATGTTCGCGTTCCCGCAAGAAAGGCAGGGTAGTTCATTGCAGGAACAATGATGACCCGCCCCCTGATCTCTTCCGGTTTCAGATTGGCTGCGAGATCATAGAGAGCTACCGGCCCTTCATACTCATCGCCATGATTGGCGCCGGTCAACAGGGCGGTGGGACCATCGCCGTTGCGGATCACACAAATCGGCAACATCAGCGATCCCCATGCGGAATCGTCTCTGGACCACGGCAGTCGCAGATGTCCGTGCTGAACGCCGTCGCGGTTGAGATCGACGGTAGGCGTGATCGGGGAGGGACGTGAGGGGGGCGAGGTGTGCATCATCGCAGCGTCCTAATTCTTGACCACGAGCTTGCGCGGCACATTCGACAGGCATTCAACGCCTGTTTCGGTGATCACGATGCTTTCGGTGATTTCCAGCCCCATGGTTTCCAGCCAGAGACCTGTCATGAAATGAAAGGTCATGCCGGGTTGCAACTCGGTGCGGTCGCCGGGGCGCAGGCTCATCGTGCGTTCGCCCCAATCCGGCGGGTAGGACAAACCGATGGAGTAGCCGGTGCGGTTGTCCTTGATAATTCCGTATTTCTTCAGCACGGCGAAGAAGCCATTGGCGATATCTTCGCATGTGTTGCCGGGGCGAGCCGCAGCGAGTCCCGCCTCCATCCCTTCGAGCGTGGCTTTTTCCGCATCGAGAAAAGCCTGTGTCGGTTTGCCGAGGAATACGGTGCGCGACAGAGGGCAATGATAGCGCTTGTAGCAGCCGGCGATCTCGAAGAATGTGCCTTCGCCGGTCTTCATCGGCAGATCGTTCCAAGTCAGATGCGGTGCCGAGGCGTCGGGGCCGGAAGGCAGCAACGGAACGATGGCGGGATAATCGCCACCAAAACCGTCAACGCCGCGCGTGCCAGCATCATAGATTTCCGCAACCAGATCGCATTTGCGCATGCCCGGCTCGATTTTGTCGACGATGCGTTGATGCATAGCCTCAACGATACGACCAGCTTTTCGCATATAGTCGATTTCCGTCGGGCTTTTGACGGCGCGCTGCCAGTTGACCAGTCCTTGCGCATCCTTGAAGCGGGCATTCGGCAGATGTTTCTGCAAGGCGTGATGAGCGGCAGCCGTGTACCAGTAATTGTCCAGCTCGACGGCAATGGTCTTGTTGCCCCAGCCTTTTTCATCCAGTATCGACGCCAGAAGATCCATAGGGTGCCGTTCGAGCGACTGAACATAGTGGTCGGGATAGCCGACGATGTTGTCGTGGCTGAGCCATGCAGTGCGTTTCGCTCCATTGCCATCCTGACTGCGGCCATACCAGATCGGTTCCCCTTCCATCGAAAGCACAACGCATTGATGAACATAGAAGGACCAACCGTCATAGCCGGTCAGCCAGTGCATGTTGGATGGGTCGGTGACGATGAGGATGTCGAAGCCAGCCTTCTCCATGGCGCGACGGGTTTTTGCTATCCGCTGATCATACTCCGCGCGGGTGAAGTTGAGTTCCACACTCATCGGCTGGCTCCTGCAGTTTTGGTTGAATCGATTTTCGTGCCTGCACCGCACGCACTGGCGCGCTCTGTCGCAAGGCGAGCGATGGCCGTGTCCTGAACGCCTGTTCCCGTGAGGTCGCAGAAGGTTATGTCTTCTGCCTTTCGCTGGAAGGGAGAAGCAGCGAGAGCGATCTGGCCGAGTTCCGGAAAAACAGTATCCGCAGCGACAATCCCCGCCGCAATCGCATGATGCAACTCCCCGAGCCTGCGCGTTTGGGAGAGGCTGTCTGCAATGTAAACGATCGGTCGCCGAAAAAGGGCAGGATCAATCTCGTTCTTGTGTTCAGCATCGGAACCCATCGCGGTGAGGTGCTGGCCGGGTACAAGCCATTCAGCATTGATGAGCGGCGTTTCCGATGGTGTTGTCGTGACGATAATATCCGCGCCTTCGCAGGCTTGTTGCGCATCCGCGATTGCTGTTACGGGTATTCCGAGCTTTTCGGTAAAGCTTTGCGCGGCTTTTTGTGCGCTGTCGAAGTTGCGCGCCCAAATCCGCGCCTCGGAGATTGGACGCACGAGCGTCAGCGCTTGAAGCTGCATCCCTGCCTGCATGCCTGCACCGAAGATGGCCGCCACCCGGGCGTCTTCCCGCGCCAGGTGTTTTGCCGCGACAGCACCGGCAGCCGCAGTGCGCACATCGGTCAGATAGCCATTATCCAGCAAGAGCGCCTCGACCAGCCCGGTCTTCGCTGAAAACTGGATCATCAGCCCGTTGGTAGAAGGCAAACCAATGGACGGATTGTTGAAGAAACCGGGGCTCACCTTGATGGCGAAACTGTCAAGCCCGGGAATGTAAGCCGTTTTCACGTCCACTTCGCCCCGTTGGGCGGGGATGTCCAGTCGCAGTATGGGCGGCATGCTGACACCGCCACTGGCGAGCGCCCGAAAAGCATTTTCCACGCACGCCACGCTTGCCATGTCGAGGGCAATGATCCGCCGCAGATCTGCTTCGGTGAGAATTCTCATTTCAGCCATCATCCAGCCCTCCGATAGCGGTCTTCGACGATTGCGCGATGCTGTTCAGGGTCGATGTTGCCACCTGAAACAATGACGACAGTCGGTCCCGTTGGCTTGATCCTGCCGCTCAACAAGGCGCCGATGCCAACCGCTCCTGCGCCTTCGATAATTTCACCTTCCTGCGTCGTGGCATGTCTGATCCCCGCTGCAATCTCCTCCTCATCGAGCAGGATCACTTGGTCCAGCAGCGAGCGGCACATCTCAAAAGTCCAATGATTGTCGAGCCCAATGCCGCCGCCTAAAGAATCTGCAAGTGTCTCCAGTTCCTCGACATTGACCGGCTTACCGGCTTTGAGGCTGGCATCCATGGCTGCACCGCGAGACATGGAAACGCCGATGATACGGCAATGAGGAAGCCGGGCTTTCACAGCCGCGGCGATGCCGGCAGCGAGCCCCCCGCCGGAAAGAGGAATGAGAACAATCTCGGTGTCAGGCTGGTCATCAATGATTTCGAGACCGATTGTGCCCTGTCCGGCAATAATGCGCTGATCGTCAAATGGGGGGACGACATTCATTCCGTTTTCGTGGGCCAAACGCACCACCTCGTTCATGGCATCGTCCTGGGATTTTCCGACGATGCGCACATCCGCACCAAGATCGCGGATTGCATCGACCTTGTTGCGCGGCACCAGCGATGAGAGGCAAACGGTGGCGATCAATCCCTGACTGGAAGCAGCATGTGCAAGAGCACGTCCATGATTGCCGGTGGACGCCGTCACAAGTCCACGTTTGCGATCATCGGGCGACAGGCTAAGGACGGCGTTGGTCGCGCCGCGCAGTTTGAAGCTGCCGGTGGCCTGCCGATTTTCCAGTTTGAGATAAACCGAAGTCCCGGTGAGTTCACTTAGATGCTCTGAACGCGTCAGCGGCGTTCTCACGACGAGACCTTGCAGCCTCTCACGCGCTGCTTCGATATCGTCAAGACCAATCATTTCACGGGCCAATCTTGGCATGGCGCTGCCTCTCATAGCGTCATGGCGACGGGGAACGCCGCGCCAAGTTTTGCTGAGCGCTGCGATGGATGAGTGGACAGAAGGCGCAATAATGCACCACGTGCGAAGCCGTAAGGCCGCATCCTCGTTCCCCAAATGTCTGATTTTTGTTCTTGGCTCTATGTGTGAAAGACCATTCTTATCATGTCAATAATTATATTGGATCATTACAATTTTGATCTGTAACGACTTTTCTCTGTCGGAGCCTTGTCAGCAGAGCAGGGGCGTGCCAATGAAAACAGGAGTGTTTGCAGATGCTGGATCAAAAGAATGAAAGCCGCCTTGAAGCTGGACGCCGTCGATTTGCGTATTCTCGCAGCCGTTCAGGAGAATGCGCGGATCACCAAGCTCGCATTGGCGGAGAAGGTTGGGCTTTCGGCGACACCTTGCTGGCTGCGACTGCGCAAGCTGGAAGAGGCCGGTGTTGTGACCGGCTATCACGCGCGCATCGCCTATCGAAAAATAGCTCCGATTGCTCATGTCATAGTCCAGATTACCCTGGGCAATCATCGACAAAGCGACTTTGACCGGTTCGAGAGAGCCATCCTGGCCTTGCCCGAAATCGTGTCCTGCTGGTCCGTTGGCGGTGGGGTGGACTACTTTCTGATGATCGTGGCGCGCGACATTGATGGTTATCAGCGGCTGATTGACCGTCTTTTGGACCAGAATATCGGCATCGAACGTTACTTCACCTATATCGTGACCAAGCTGGTCAAGGACGAGAAGGCGAGTGCGCCCTTGTCGCTGTTCAAGGATGCAACCGACTAGCCCAAACAGACTGTTCGGCTTTTAAAATTAGTCCATTCCGCATGTGCGCGGAGATGATTTGGTCCGAATCCGGAGCTATCCCGTGACAAACTTCTTCCTGAATTGGGAGAAGAACAATGAATGCCGTTCTGGATCATCCGATACAACATGACGGGCTTGGCAGGCTCCGCGATAAACATCTCTTTCGTGAACTCGGCTATGTCGATGGACGCTGGGTAGCAGGAGAAAAGGCCGAAACTTTCCCTGTTCTCGATCCTGCCACCGGTCAGCGGCTTGCGCGTGTGGCAAGTCTCGGCGAAGTGGAGACGACACTTGCGATTGATGCCGCTGTAAAGGCCTTTCCGGCCTGGCGAGATAAACTGCCCCAGGAACGATCGGCAGTTTTGCGGCGGTGGTTCGAGTTGGTCACGGCACATCGCGAAGACCTCGCATTGCTGATGACGCTGGAGCAGGGCAAGCCACTGGCGGAATCGCGCGGCGAAATCGATTATGGCGCATCTTTCATTGAATGGTTTGCCGAAGAAGCAAAGCGGCTCAATGGTGAAACCATTGCAAGCCATCTGCCCGATGCCGAAATGCTGGTGCGGCGCGAAGCGCTGGGGGTGGTCGCGCTTGTAACTCCGTGGAATTTCCCACATGCCATGATTACCCGCAAGGCGGCAGCGGCCATTGCCGCCGGTTGCCCGGTTGTCGTGCATCCGTCTTCGGAAACGCCGCTCTCCGCACTTGCCCTGGCCGAACTGGCCGAACGTGCGGGAATACCCGCAGGCATATTCAATGTCGTGACAGGCAAAGCCGCGCCTATCGTTGACGTATTGTGCCGCGATGAGCGTGTTCGGGCGCTGAGCTTCACCGGTTCAACCGAAATCGGCAAGTTGATTGCTACCAAAAGCGCGAACACGATGAAGCGGCTCGTCATGGAGCTTGGCGGCCATGCACCGCTGATTATCTTCGATGATGCTTGTGTCGAGCGAGCCGTCGATGTGGCGATGGCTGCGAAGTTTGCGACGTCCGGTCAGGATTGCCTTGCTGCAAACCGCATCTTTGTCCAACGCGGCATTTTGAAAGATTTCACCGAGGCGTTTGCTACCCGCATCGCGGCGCTAAAGGTCGGTAACGGGCTGGATCCGACATCGGATATAGGCCCTCTGATGCATAGTCGGGCGGTCGCCAAGGTTGAAGAGCATGTTCAGGATGCCAGCCAGCGGGGCGCCGGAATAGTTGTGGGCGGCAATCGGTGCGGAGAAGCGGGACTTTTCTTCGAGCCGACGTTGCTGGTCGACGTGCCGGACGATGCTACGATCATGCATGAGGAGACATTCGGGCCGGTTGCCGCCGTCACGGCATTTGACGACGAGGCCGAAGTCATCGAGCGCGCCAATTCCACACAATATGGTCTCGTTGCCTATGTGGTGACGGCAAATGGCGCACGACAACTCCGCATGGGCCGTGCGCTCGAATACGGGATGGTTGCGGTTAATCGCGCGAAGATTACCGGCGCCCCGATCCCGTTTGGCGGCTGGAAGCAATCCGGGCTTGGCCGCGAAGGCTCCCATCAGGGCATCGAAGCCTTCACCGAACTCAAATATCTCTGCATCGATACCGCCGCGTGAAAGCGTGGCGACAGGAAAGGAACATACCCATGTTGAACAATAGCAATGAGCTGACCGCTTGGGACCGGGATCATTTCTTTCATCCCTCCACCCAGATGGGGATGCATGCGCGGGGTGAAACGCCGACGCGCGTGCTGGAAGGCGGGGAGGGCGTTTACATTGCAGATGTGAACGGTCGCAAAAGTCTGGATGCTTTCGCGGGGCTTTATTGCGTCAATGTTGGTTATGGTCGCACGGAAATAGCGGATGCAATTGCAGAACAGGCGCGCAAGCTTGCCTATTATCACGCCTATGTCGGTCATGGCACGGAAGTGTCCATCACGCTCGCCAAGATGATCATCGACCGCGCACCGGACCATATGAGCCGTGTTTATTTCGGCCTTTCGGGCTCGGATGCGAACGAAACCAACATCAAGCTCATCTGGTACTACAACAATATTCTGGGCCGCCCGGAAAAGAAGAAGATCATTTCCCGTTGGCGCGGCTATCACGGTTCCGGCGTGATGACGGGCAGCATGACTGGTCTTGCGACTTTCCACAACGCATTCGATCTGCCGCGCGCGCCGGTATTGCATACTGAATCGCCGTATTATTTCCGCCGTGCGGATCGCTCTATGAGCGAGGAACAGTTCTCGCAACATTGCGCCGACAAGCTCGAAGAGATGATCCTTGCCGAAGGCCCGGATACAATCGCAGCCTTCATTGGCGAGCCTGTTCTGGGAACCGGCGGCATCGTTCCGCCGCCGTCTGGCTATTGGCAGAAGATCCAGGCCGTTCTTGATCGTTATGATATTCTGCTGATTGCTGACGAAGTGGTCACTGGCTTCGGTCGCCTTGGAAGCATGTTCGGTTCCGACCACTATGGCATGAAGCCCGACCTGATCACCATCGCAAAGGGTTTGACCTCAGCCTATGCGCCGCTTTCCGGTTCGATTGTATCGGATCCTATGTGGCAGGTATTGGTTCAGGGATCAGACAAGATGGGGCCGATCGGCCATGGCTGGACTTATTCTGCTCATCCGATCTGCGCAGCGGCAGGCGTGGCCAATCTCAAACTCATCGATGAATTGAAGCTGGTCGAAAATGCCGGTTCCACAGGCGCTTATTTCCGCAAGGCACTGAAGGATGCCCTCGGCGATCACAAGCATGTCGGGGAAATTCGTGGCGAAGGCCTGATGGCCGCAATCGAATTTGTGGAAGATCGTGACGACCGCAGATTCTTTGATCCGTCGCTCAAAATCGGCGCTCAGGTTTCAACGGCGCTCCTGGCCAATGGCGTTATCGGGCGAGCCATGCCGGAAGGCGATATTCTCGGGTTTGCGCCGCCGCTTTGCCTCACGCCAGAGGAAGCGGACAAGATTGTTGCAGCTACGAAAAAAGCCGTCGACACTGTTTTTGCATGAATAATTGTCCCCGAGGTCAATCCTCGGGGGCTATCCCTGCCAGACCGGCAAATGCAGTTCAGCGATCAATCCGCCTGACGGATCGTTTTTCAGAAGAATATCGCCTGCATTGGCACGCGCCACGTTGCGGGCGATAGTCAAGCCCAGACCGAAGCCGCCTGAGTCCCGATTTCTGGACTTTTCCGCCCGATTGAAGGGTTTGAACATTTCCTCGATCTGGTCAGGTGGAATTCCCGGTCCATTGTCCTTCACACTCAGCACAAGCTCATTATTGTCCTGGCGGAGCGCCAGTTTCGCTTTGCCGCCATAGGCAATGGCGTTGTCAATGAGGTTTGTGATGCTGCGCTGAACAGAGACTGGCTGACAATAAGCTATGGCATCCAATATGTCGGAATTTCTTTCATCCAGCGTTGCGTCCGGGTAGTTATCTGCAATGGAAAGGAGAAGCGACCAGAGATCGACCTTTTCCTTTTGTTCATTGGCCAGTTCTGATGTCGCAAAATCAATGACCGAACGAGAAATCGCTTCTATATCGTTGATATCCTTGGCCAGCGACTTTGAGAGGGCTTCATCTTCAACAAGAGCCAGGCGAAGGCGGATGCGCGTGAGCGGTGTGCGCAGGTCATGCGCAAGGGCAGCGGCAAGTTGCTCGCGTTCAGCCACATAATCTAGCAGCTTCGATTGCATCGTGTTCACGGCCTTGGCCGCGGCTTTGTACTCCCGGCTGCCGTCTTCGGGCAATGGCGGGCTTTTAAGGTCACCGCCGATCCGATGTACGGCGTGTTCCAGCACCCGATAGGGCGCTGTAAGCCGGCGAGTGGCCCAAATTGCGACCAGAACAACGCTAAGCGCCACAAGTGCAAAAAGCGGTATGGTTTCGGCAGTGATAATCGGATCAGCCGGAGTTAACCGCGTGATGAAATTTATCCAGCGTCCATCGCCGAATTGCAGGGAAGTGGTCAGGCTGGCGCTCAGGTTCGTCGTTGCGGCAAGATCGTTGATCTGCTTTTCAACATCGCCGATATCGCTGCTGTCAGTCGGCTGAACCGCGATGGCGTGCGTGCCGCGAGCAAGCGTGTCCCGGCTTATGCGAGCATCGATAACGCCGTAACGTGCCAGACGTGCAACAAGGACATCTTCAAGTTCTGCAAGATCTTCCTCGCTCGCCAGAACAGTCGGCACATCGGGTCGCGCTGTAATGGTGATGCCCTGACCTGAACTGGCCAAGCGAGAAGCAAGGCTGTTCCAGTCGCCGGGCGGCGTCGTGTTGAGAAGTTTGACGAGCGATGTCGCTCTTTCGCTGAGACGGAAGAGCTCCAGCGCATTGTTGGCATCCTTGCGGTCCTGCGAAACAATCCACAGCGTTGCGATTTGCGTTATCACAAGGCCACTGATCAGAATTGTAATGAGCCAGCTCGGCAGAGAACGTGGAAAGGGTAATCTCATTCCAGTTCGACCTGATGTCCAAACTGATAACCGCCGCCGCGAATGGTGAGGATCATTCTGGGTGAGCGGGAGTCATCGTTGAGCTTGCGCCTCAGCCGGCTGATCAAAATATCGACGCTGCGATCATAGCCGTATACAGCCTGGCTTCCAGCCATTTCCATAAGCTGGTCGCGGCTGAGTATATGCTGCGAACTTTTGACGAAGGCTTCGAGGAGATTGAACTCGGCAGTCGTGAGTTCAACACGCACGTCAGCAGGGGACGTAAGCCGTCTGCGTGCGCAGTCGAGCGTCCAGCCCGCAAAGCGGTAGCTGTGAGTGACAGGGCGACTGGGAGCACGGTTGTTCTCCAGACGCCTGAGCACGGCACGGATACGGGCAAGGAGTTCGCGCGGATCGAACGGTTTGGCCAGATAGTCGTCGGCACCGATTTCAAGGCCCAGTATTCTGTCGGCAGCGTCGGCAATTGCCGTCAGCATGATGATCGGCACACGCGAATGGCGACGGATATCCTGGCAAATTTCAATACCGCTTTTGCCCGGAAGCATGACATCGAGAATGATCAGATCAATCGCCGTCCGGCTCATCACATCATGCATCTCTTCACCGTTTTGAGCGATGGAGACACGCATACCGCGCCGCTTGAGAAACTCGTGCAGAAGGTCACGTATATCTTTGTCGTCATCGACGATCAGAACGTGGGCGTCTTCTTTCAATTTGCAGCTTCCATAATAGCTTTGATTCACTTGATAGTAGCGCCCGGATTGCGACGATAAAAAGCCTGTCGCTTCAGTTTTCAACCGGCATCTGGAGCGCGCTACAATTCAGAAACAAAATGTAACAAAGATGAAAAACAAGGGAAAACAAGGCCTGTCATAACGAACCCGCTGAAGAAACTGAAGCCCGATGAAAGATTAAAATCGTATGTTCAAGTCGATTTTCAAATCGAAAATAGCTGCGAGACCGTTTCTTTCAACGCTTTGTCTTGCGGGCCTGCTGTCCTTTCCGCTTCCCAACGGAGTGATGGCAGCGCAACTCGTAACACGCAGCGAACGGTGTGACAGGCTTCAGCATCAACTGCAAACCGCGCTTTCCGGTCGCGCCGAAACCCGGCAGGCTCGTCAGGCGGAAGCCTTGCAGAAGAGGGGGATGAAATTCTGCTCAAGCAGAAGAGAGGCACAAGGCCTGCGCGCCTACGCCGAAGCCCTTAAACTTCTGGGGGTGAAACCTGACATGGCTGATCCAGGCGGACAGGAAACTGCTTTACCACCGGCGGGAAAGATCCCGAACGGAAAAACCAATTGAGGAACCGGAAAATGAAGAAGTCCCTTATTTCTGCTCTTGGCGTTGCTGTTGTTCTGGGCCTGTCTGCTCCTGTCCTGACGGCAAGTGCTGCTAGCGCTGCTCCGGCTGCTGCAACGCACACGACGGCCGCCAAGCATCATGCGAAGAAGGCTGCTCACAAGAAGCATCACACCGCCAAGAAGTCGCACAAGAAGGCCGCTCCGGCCAAGAAGTAAGCTTTCCGCTTTGTGCGATAACCGACGGCTCCCTCGCAGTCGGTTTTTGCAACAAAAGGCCGTTGCCTGTCGGACATGGATGTTGTCCGATCTGCAGCGGCCTTTTCTGTTTATGATAGCGGGGCTTGCCGGGTTGGAACCGGCCTCCATATGTATCCGTATTGTATCGAGGGGCCGTTTATATGACGACGATTGTGCTGAAACGGATTTATGATGCTCCTTCACCGGAGGATGGCTATCGCGTCCTCGTGGATCGCGTATGGCCTCGCGGCATGACCAAAGAGAAGGCCGATATTGATGTATGGGCCAAGGATATTGCTCCGTCGACCAATCTTCGCAAATGGTTCTGCCACGACCCGGCCAAATGGAATGATTTTCAGAAAAAGTATCGCGAAGAGCTGGAAGCCAACAAGCCTGCCGTGAAGGAATTGATCTCCAAGGCTGGCACAAGAGGCGACCACCTGACGCTGCTATATGGCGCGAAAGATGAGGAACATAATCAGGCCGTGGTCTTGCACGAATTCATGCAAGACCTGTAAGCCTTTCGATAAAGATATTTGCTAAAGTATTTCCAGCAAAAGTGTGAAGCGGTTTGCGTTCGGAAATGCGGAAAAACAACGATTCCGTTCAAACAGGAACCGCTCTAGTCTCTGTTCTCGGGCGCTCCCAATGGAAACAGATGACGGAACGGCCGTGCTTCGTCCAATGCGCGGGCATAGCTTGGCCGCGCAAGCAGTCGCTGGCGATAGGCACGCACATTCGCAAATTTTTCAGGAATGACATAACTCCAGTCGGCGTAGAGGAGAGGAGGGGCGGCGGCACAGTCGGCGAGGCTGAAACTATCGCCGACGACCCATTCCCGGCCTTCCATGTGCTGATCCAGAAACCCGTAGGCGGTGTCGAACATCGCTCTCCAGCGATGGCCGCCATCATCATGCTCACGGCCAAGAGCCGTGAAGACAAGGCGTTGCAGCGGGTAGTGAATATAATTATCGAAAAAACGATCCCACATGCGCACGTCGGCACTGGCAAGCGGGTCCGACGGGATCAGTCGTCTGGTATGCGGATAGGCGGCTTCGAGGTATTCGATTATCCCTGTTGCTTCAAAGACCAGCTTTCCATTGTCTGTCAGAACTGGAAATTTGCCGCACGGCCAAAGCGCAGCGAATTCGCTGGCAATCGGTTCGGTGCCATCCAGCATTTGTGCCTCGAAGGCTATGTCCTTTTCATAGAAGGCCGTTATTGCCTTCTGGCAATAAGACGAGAAGGGATGCAGGTAGAGTTTCAGTGTCATTGTGCTCCTCCAACACGGATGGCAGATCAATCTCAATTGCCGCTGGCCTGAAAGAAAAGCGGCCCGCTTTCGGCGGGGCCGTCTGGTATTCATCGTTCGACTGGCTTGCCTTGCGTTATCAATCGCGCGCTATGCTGGCCGGAAATATAGGTCCACAGCCAGCTCCAGGCGACGGCGGCACGACTTCTCGTTCCAATGAGAAAGAAGATGTGCGCGATGCCCCAGAACCACCAGGCGATGATCCCCTTGAGCTTGAAGCGCCCCATATCAACCACAGCAGCGCCTCTGCCAATGGTGGCGAGATTGCCCTGATGCTTGTAACGGAACGGCATCGGCGGCGTTTGTCCTTCGACGCGGCTTTTTATGACTGTAGCAACATAGGCGCCTTGCTGTTTGGCAGCCGGTGCTATGCCCGGAACCGGCTTGCCGTCCGGCCCCTCAACCCATGCCGTATCGCCGATGACGAAGATATCTTCATGGCCGGGAACATTGAGATTGGATAGAACCTTCACACGTCCTGCGCGGTCGCTCTCGGCATTCAGCCATGTAGCGGCGGGGGAGGCGGCAACGCCTGCCGCCCATATTGCCGTCCGGCAGGGAATGAACTCCTCACCGACAGTGACGCAATCCGCTGTAATTTCCTTGACCGGAATTCCAAGGCGTACTTCCACGCCCAGTTTTTCGAGTGCTTTCAAGGCATATTCAGACAGATCTTCGGGAAATGCAGCCAGAATGCGTTGACCGGCCTCTAGCAGCATCACGCGCGTCTGCCTGGTGTCGATATTACGGAATTCGGGCCATATGGTCTGTTTGGCAAGCTCTGCGATAATGCCGGCAAGCTCGACGCCGGTCGGTCCGCCACCTACTATGGCAAATGTCAGCAGCGCCTGCCTTTTCGCTTCATCTGTCTCACGTTCCGCCCGCTCGAAGGCCAGAAGCAGGCGGCGGCGAATGGTGGTCGCATCTTCAAGGGCCTTCAATCCTGGAGCCAAAGCCTCCCACTGGTCGTTGCCGAAATAAGCGTGACGAGCTCCTGTCGCGACTACGAGCATGTCGTAAGAAATTTCTGTGCCGTTTTCGAGTTGCACCTGACGGCATTCGGTATCCACGCCCGTCACCGTACCCAACAGCGTGGTGACTTCCTTGCGGTCACGAAACAGGTGGCGGATTGGCCAGGCAATTTCCGACGTGGCAAGGATGGTGGTCGCAACCTGATAGAGAAGCGGCTGGAAAAGGTGATGGTTGCGCTGATCGATCAGCGTTATCCGGACATTGACGCTTCTGAGATCGTGGACCAGTTGCAATCCGCCAAAACCGGCACCAATGACGACGATATGGGGTACATGCGCTTCGTTCATTATCTTCAGCCTGTATTCATCCTACGATATGTAGCCTGCCCATTCGTCTCGAACAGGGTATCTGACATTGTTTATGTCCGCATCGCGTGTATCCAGGCCAATGATTTCAACATTAATCACTTTCAAGTTTTTATCAGAGATCGTCGTAGGGATGTTGCTTGTATTCTGAAATAGAACATTTACGTGGTGCGATTTCAAATTTTTAATTCATGCTTGTGTTGAGTTCTTTGCAGATTTTATATTGTTTGCCTCTTGCCTTCGCCGTTTTCACGCTCGGTAACCCTTGGTCGCTATCGGCGCTATCGGACGTTCGCTCCGACGTATGGCAGAAGAAGTTTACGACAACGGTTTCAAGTCGAAGAAAAAGAATATGTAAGTCGCCGCAGCATATCCGTTGAATGCTGAATTGATTACACTCATCTTCCATCACGGGTTTTGAAGGCAGCAAGAGCGAGGGCTTGCCGCAGTGCCGGTATTAGATTTGGCGTATCAGCTGCAACTGCGATCCGCTGAGGGTGCTCGGGTGCATGATGGTGAACTGGAAGCGCGACATCCAGACTGCCACCTTATTTCGCAAGTTCCATAATACATATTATGTGATTGGATTTTGTAGCCGCAAAATTAAAATGTCCTGTTTCTGCAAAGTAAGAATGTCACACTCTCCGCATTTTAGGATGTGGGAGTTTGCAGATGGGATGGATTTTAAGATGTTTGATATGGATCAGCGTGTGAGCCATACTGCCATTGTCGAGAATAAACGGCTTGGCGAAGTTCTTGCTTTCATTAAGGAGCAGCAAGAGCAGATGGCACCACCAAAGGTGAAGACCAACAGTCAGAAACATGGGTATCAGCCGAATGGCCGTAAACCAGGGCGACGAATTGATATCATCAATGACCCAGCTATCATTGCACGCCGGAAGAAGGCATTGGCGCGGATGGAAGCTGTCGATTGACATAAGAGACCCTTCTATTAATCTTACAAACATGGTCAATATGATAGAAGTCCGTCGAGCTACCGTTTGGGATGCCCTTACGATTAGCAACATTGTTAAAGATACGATCAGAGTTTCAAATTCGAGAGACTATCCCGCATCAGTGATAGAGCAGGTCTCTGCAAACTTCTCTGCTGAAGCTGTACACGAGTTGATTAATAGGAGAACCGTCTGGGTTGCCCTTATTAACGGTGTTGTAGTGGGAACAGCCAGCCTTGAAAACGATACCGTGCGGACGGTTTTTGTAGCACCTTCGGCTCAAGGAGCTGGGGTTGGACGATGCCTCATGGAGACAGTCGAATTAGCCGCAACAAATCAAAACTTTAATCTTCTCAGGGTTCCAGCGTCTCTGACTGCGAGAAGCTTTTATGCTCGTCTTGGTTACAGGGACGTGCGCGAAATCCTCTACGGTGAAGAACGTACCTTTCTAATGGAAAAGTCTCTAGTTAAACCATTGGTCGAATGACCACTGTTGAAGGCGAACCGGAAGCAGTGCCTGTGAGTGAGAAAGCTAAAGTCAAAGGCGTATTTCACCCGCCCCCATTCCTCGCTTGCAACCCCGACCAGCCACTCGAAATGGGGGCTGACCTTACATGTGGCATCACAATGACATTTCTACTTTGCACAAAAGCGGACTTTTCAACTTGGTCGCCACAGCTTTGTAGCAGCAGGGAGACGTTGCGGCAACGGATGACGCAGACGGGGTTGTGGACTTTGCGCCCGAACGCAAGGCACAGACACCCTACCCTCCAGAACATTTGACAAGCTACGCTCAATACATCGCTCACTTGTTGTCGAGAACAAACGGCTGGATAACATGCTTTCGATCGTGGCCGAGATGCAGGCCGGTCGAGAACTCCAGCGTAGCACACATGGACCACATCGTACGGGACAAACAAACCACATGTTTGCTATACCGGATGGAAGTCGGGGCAACGGGTATCATCAGAAGCGTGAACGTAAATCCCGCACAGCTTACATGAACGCCCCGGAAGTTATCGCGCGCCGGGAGAAGACGCTGGTTACTTCTGCCGCTGTGACAGACGCTCCACCTTCGTTGCCTGTTCATATCTTTCGAAAGGATACCCTCGATGAAGTGCCTGCGCATATACGCCTCGCCGGACGGGGAATCTCATTTCGATGAGATTGATTTGCCGACCACTAAGCGGTCGGTGCATCCGGAAGCGGTTCCCTTTGATGTGACCGCCAGCTACCCAGCCTCTCGCGTGCGCATCACTCACATCCCAGCGGGGATGCGAGAAGTGGCATGGCATAAGGTGCCGGAACCAGTTCTGACTGTTAGACTTGATGGCTCAGTCGAATACGAGACGAGTGACGGCGAAATACGACATGTCTCGGCTGGCAGCTTTGTGTTAGTCACTGACACACATGGCAAAGGCCATCTGTCACGTCACTCTCCGGAAGCGCAAACGGTAATCTGGATTTCATTACCCTACGGACTTGAATTACCTCCCTCGCAATGATCTGCATTCGCACAAAAAGCGAGAAGCACCCTCTCAGGCGCTTCTCTCAATCTTAGAATGTTCGCTGGAATTGTACCATGCCCTGCCAGGCATCATACCCGTTGAGAACGGATTTATTGTCACGCCACCGTACATAGGTAACTTCCGGTATGACCGTGAAGCCCGGAACCAGTTCGTAAGTGACATTCGCAGCTGCGGAGAAAGTGTTCGTGGCGTCGTAAGAAAGCTGGGCATTGACGACGGCCTTGTCAGTTAATTTGTAGGCGCCGCCACCCCACGCAGCCCAGTCTCCGCCCCATTGGCCGTAAAAGCTGCTCTTCGCGAGAACCTGACCGGCAATTTGCCCGTCCTCGCCCTTGACATCGATGTAACGGTCCTTGTTGGACTTGTAGCCGCCCATCGCCCATACCGAAAAACGGTCGGTAATATTCAGATTGCCGCGCAATTTGCCGGCCCATTCTTCATTGCGGGCATCGTAAGCGGCGACTCCGATCACCGCTCCCCAGTCCTTGGCATATTTCAGGCCACCGACGACGTGCGGTGTGTAATCGCTTATGGTGCCTTCAAAACCATATGCTTTATCCGTATCGCCATTGTTGCCCTGCTCCAGCGACAGGACCGCCGACAAGCCATTTTTGCCAGAATATGTGTAACTGATCAGACTCGTGCGATAGCCACCGGACAGGATCACGTCGTCATTGAGGACGTCGCCGAGAAAGCCGACGAAAGATGTGAATGCCGAATAGTCGAGCCCAATGCGAAGGCCGCCTAAGTCGATATAGCCGGTGCGCAGCGAGCCAGTGGAGGTGGAATCTTCACCATCCCCCCATTGAAAGCGCGCCTCTGCATAGGTTTTAAGCGTCCCAAGCTCCGTCTCGGATGCCGTGCTTGCACGCAGTGTAAAGCGAGTGGAGTTTTCCCAGGTGTCGCGCTGGCTCGGGCGGCTGAGATAAGGCGTTCCGTCCTTGTCTGTAAAACCACGAGCGTACACATCCTCGGCGCCCAGTATGCTGTAGCGGACATACCCATGAATCCGCAGGCATGTTTCAGTACCAGGAATATAGAAAAATCCTTTGCCGTAAGCGTCGCAGACCCGGACATATTGCGCCGCTTCCGGCTCCGGCGCGACTATCGCGTCAGCACTGTGGGCTGCTGAAACTCCATATGTGGTGGCGGCTGCGCTTATTATTAAAGAAGTAAATCTCATGACCCCTCACAATTAGTTAAAAAATTTAAAGAACTGATCGATATATCGACCAGATTGCAGAAGTATATAAAATAAAATTTGATTTCCATAATCGCAATTTGTACTTACTTAAATTTTGTATATATAAAACTGTTCTTTATGTATTTTGTAGCAATAATATATTGGCAATTACTTAAAATAGTAAGTCCTCCCACCTGCGGATACAGTGTTACCAGTTTGCGATCACTGTTCTGACCGCACCATTCCTGGAGGGTTTCATGTATCGTAGTTTCCTTGTTGCAGGCGTTTGCTGGTTCTCGTTAACGGGCCTGGCATCAGCCGAAACCGTACTCAATCGCGATAGTGGCAACGATCCGTCCACACTGGATCAGCATCATACAACGACGGTCTATGAAGCCGCTTTGCTGAATGATCTCTACGAGGGGCTTGTCACGGAAGATGCCAAGGGAGGTTTGACACCGGGTGTAGCGCAGTCCTGGGATATCTCCCCCGATGGACTGACCTACACGTTCCATCTGCGTGGCAATGCAAAATGGTCAAACGGAGACCCGGTCACTGCCGGAGATTTTGAATATTCATTACACCGCGTTATGGATCCAAAAACAGCCGCGGGTTATGCCAACGTTCTTTATGCCATTAAAAATGCGAGAGAAATCAATACCGGCAAGCTGCCACTTGATCAGCTTGGCGTTGAAGCGCTGGATGATCATACGCTGAAAATCACCCTCGCCTCACCCACTCCATATTTCCTTTCGCTGATGACCCATCAGACGACATTGCCACTGAACCGGAAGGCCGTGGAAAAATACGGCGAGAAGTTCACATGGGCCGGCAATATGGTGTCGAACGGCGCATATACGCTGGAGAGCTTCACGCCCAATGCGAAGATCGTCATGAAAAAGAATCCCTATTTCTGGAATGCCAAGACGGTCAAGATCGACGTGGTGAACTGGGTACCATTTGAAGAGCCGGCTTCGTGCATGCGACGGTTCGAGGCGGGAGAAATGGACATTTGCGGCACGGTTCCCGCCGAGCAAATGGATTACATCAAGTCCAGTCTGGGGCGAAATCTGCGCGTCGCCCCCTATTTCGGCACCTATTATTTGGCTGTCAAAGGCGAGCCGGACAGCAAGCTGCGCGACCCGCGTGTACGCGAGGCGATCTCGATGGCAATAGATCGCAAGTTTCTAGCTGAAAAAATCAGGCGGGGCATGATGTTGCCCGGCAATTCGCTGGTGCCCCCCGGCACCGAAAACTACGTCGCGAATGCACCTATGCTGGACTATAAGGATCAGGATATGCTCGACCGTGAAGACAGGGCGCGGGAGTTGCTGAAGGAGGCGGGCGTCACGCCTGGCAGCCTGTCGGTGAAGCTGCGTTACGCCACTTCGGTCAATAACAAGAATTCCATGATTGCCGTTGCGGATATGCTGAAAAATATCGGCATCGAAGCTGTGCAGGATGAGGTCGAAAGCACCACCTATTTCAACTATTTGCATGAAAAGGGCATGTATGATTTCGCCTATCAGGCCTGGATCGGCGATTATAACGACGCCTATTCCTTCCTGAGCCTGTTCACGACCGGCAATTATTTCAATACCTCCGATTGGTCGAACAAGGATTTTGATGCGCTGGTTAGGAAGTCGGAAACCATGACCGACGCCAAGGCACGGGCTGAAACACTTGCCCAGGCCGAGCGTATTCTGCTGAAGGAAGTTCCAATCATTCCCGTGCTCTATCCATCGTCGCAAGCGCTGGTATCTGAAAGGGTCGAAGGCTACACCGACAATCTGATGAATGCGCACGCAACCCGCTGGCTGTCGCTTAAAGACAAATAACGAAAACCGGGTGGCGCACATGCCCCGCCCCTGCATGCCCCCTGCATGCCGCCGCGCACAAATCGCGAGGCGGTATGCAGAGAAAATTACCAAAATTGATGCCGGCAGAACCGGAAGCTGGTCGTTAATCTTATTGAAAATCCCGCCTCGTGGCTTTATGCGAAAGCAATCTTCCATATTTTTCCATGGCAGAGACGTAATGAAATTTTGTTTGTCTGGCTTCGCAGGAAATCTGTTGCGCCGGGCCGACACTCGCATCGGAGGAGAGCCAGCATGGATTTCACCCTGACACGCCGTCAGACATTAATGGGACTTGGCGCGTTGGGCGTCAGTGCGGCTTTCGGCTCCCCTGCCCGCGCCGCGACGCGAAATCTGGCGGTGCTTCATCTGGCAAGCCATGCGCCGAGCTATATCGCGCATGAGCGCGGCTATTTCAAAGATGCCGGGCTTGATATCGAACTGAAATTCTTCGAAGCCGCCCAGCCCATGGCCGTCGCCATTGCTTCCGGCGATGCCGATTTTGGCGTGACTGCGATGAGCGGCGGCCTGATCAGCCTGGCCGACAAGGGCGCGATCAAGGTGATCGGCGGAGCGCTGGCAGAAGAAAAAGGCATTACCGGCAATATCATTCTGGCTTCCAACAAGGCCTATGAAGGCGGATTGACCGAACCGTCCAAGCTGGCGGGACACAGTTTCGGCATCACCACGGCGGGGTCGTCGTTCCATTTCATGGCGCACAAGATTGCCAAGGCCAACAATATCCCGCTGTCTGAAATCCAGTTGCGTCCGTTGCAGAAGCTGGGTGCCGTGGTCGGCGCCCTGTCGACCGGGCAGATCGACGCCTGGGCGATCCAGCCCAATATCGCGAAGAAGCTGACCCGCGAGGGTGCTGCAAAGCAGATCGGCATCGTCTCCGATTATGCGCCGGATTATCAGGTCACGACGGCATTCACTTCGACCAGAAATGCGAGCGAAGAGCGCGCCATGACGGAAGCTTTCGTCAAAGCCTATTCCAGGGCAATCGATGATTATAATGCGGCCTTCGTCGACAACACGGCAGACGATGCGGCGCGCGACGACATCGCCAAGATCGTGCACAAATATGTCGAAAGCGACAGCCCTTTCGAGACTGCGAAGCAGAACCTGATCGACGGCGCGATGCGCATCAACAAAGGGCTTGCCCTGTCGCTCAATAGCTGCGTGGAACAGCTTGACTGGTTCCGCTCCGAAGGCATGGTCAAGGAAGCTGTCACGCAGGAAAAGCTGTTCGACACATCCTACGTCAAGACGATTTGAGAATGAACATGCCGTGCCCGGCGCGTCATGTCGGGCACGAGGACTGGAGTTGAAATGGATTTACAACTGAAAAACATCAGCCATTTTTATGGTCCGGTCGAAGTTCTCAATGATATCTCGCTCACCATCCCGCAGGGGCAGATCGTCTGCCTGATTGGTCCTTCGGGCTGCGGAAAGTCCACGCTGCTGCGCTTCCTTGGCGGTCTCGAGCGCCCATCCTCGGGCGAAGTGCTGCAAATCGGCTCGCCGCCAGAGGATTCGCTCAATCCCCTCACTTATGTTTTCCAGCATTTTGCGCTGCTGCCCTGGCGCACGGTGGAAGGAAATATCAAGCTGGTGCTGGAGGATCACGGTCTTGGCCGGGCCGAAATGGACCGCATCGTCACCAATGTTCTGGAGCGCACCCGGCTTTCGGATTTCCGGCAAGCATTGCCGAAGCAGCTTTCGGGCGGCATGCGCCAGCGCGTGGCGATTGCGCGCGCCCTTTCGGTGCGCCCCGCCGTCATGCTGATGGATGAGCCCTTGTCGGCGCTCGACAGCCAGACGCGGGAACTGCTGATGGATGATCTGATCGCGCTGTGGACGCGCCAGCCATTCACCTCCGTCTATGTCACCCACAATCTCAACGAGGCCGTGCGGCTCGGTCATCGGGTGGTGGTGCTGTCGCGCAGGCCCGGACGGATCAGGGAAATTGTCGACATCGATATTCCCCTTTCCGAACGTCATCTCGGCGATCCCGTTCTTGAGGAAAAGCAGAAGCAGCTCTGGGAACTGATGCGGGCGGAAGCGCAGGCAGCGGATCAGGAGCTGATCAATGGTTGAGATCGCAGACGTGAAACAGTCCAGCCAGACTGCCCGCCCAGTGTCTGTCCACCCCGTGCCTTTCCGGGGCGGCGGTTTCGCGCCCCAGCCAGTGCGCCATGTGGCCCTGATCCTGTTCGTGGCGCTGCTGGCGCTGGCGGAAATCGGAACCCGCAGCGGCTTCATCTCCAATCTGACATTGCCGCGCCCGTCTGCCGTGCTGGAAACCTTCGTCCAGCTCTGGCAGAGCGGCCTTTTGTGGCAGCATCTGCTGCCGTCGCTGCGGCGGCTTGTCGTTGGCGCCAGCCTCGGCATCGCGGTTGGCGTCAGTCTCGGCGTGATGATCGGCCTGTTCAGCTATGTGCGGGCCGGTCTGGTGCCGCTTGTGGCCGCGCTCTTCCCGATCCCGAAGATCGCGCTTCTGCCGCTCTTCGTGATCTGGTTCGGCATTGATGAAATGTCCAAATATATGCTGATTGCCTTCGGCACCTTCACGCCGACCGTCGTCGCCACTTACGGCGCGGTCGATAATGTGGACCGTTCGCTCGTGCGCATGGGCCAGAGTTTCGGCCTCGGATGGTGGTCCATCGTGCGCAAGATCATCCTGCCGGGAGCATTCCCGGCGATCCTGTCAGGATTGCGCGTGTCGATCTCCATCGCCATCATTCTGCTGGTCGCTGCCGAAATGCTGGGCGCCCAGTTCGGCGTCGGTTCCTATATTCTGGAAGCCGGATCGCTCTACGATCTTGAAAAGCTGTTCGCCGGGGTGACGATCCTGTCGGTAATGGGGCTGATCGTCAATTTCGTCATCGGGCAGATCGAGAGGCGCTTCCTGTCCTGGCGCGGCTGATCGCCGTTGCCGAAAGCTCAAAACCGGCTTTTGGCAAAGCGCTCCTGCAACCACTGCGCGGCGGGCCCCTGCCGTCGCCGCTTGTTCCAGATAAGCTCCAGCGCGACCGGATGCGCGCCTTCATCGAATTGCAGCTTGGGCATGACGAGTTGCGGCGCCAGCGGTGAGTCCTGCAGGATATGTTCGGGAATGAACGCCCAGCCGATCCCTCGCGTGAGGATTTGCAGGATGACCCAGTGGCTTTCCACCCACCAGACCTCCGCGCCGACCCGCAGGCGGCGGCTTTCAGCCGTATCGCTGTGCTTCCGGGCCATGATCTGGCGGAACGATCTCAAATCTTCCCAACTGACTGCGGTGTGCGCCAGCGGATGCTCACGCCCGCAAACCAGCACCAGCGGCACCCAGCCGATGGTGTGGAAGCCCAGTTCATCCGGCATGTTTTCAGCCCGCCACATGACGCCGAGGTCTGCCCTGCCCTCCAGCACAAGACCGCTTATGGCGGTTGAGGACGGAAATTTCAGTTCCAGTTCGACATGCGGAAATTCTTCCGCAAATGCCGAAAACAGCGTCGCGATAGCCGGTTCAGGATAAAGTTCGTCAATTGCGACCACAAGGCGGCTTTCAACATGGTCGCCAAAGTTCCGGGCGACGGAAACCAGATGTTCGCGCCGGGCAAGCAGCAGCCGCGCTTCGGGAAGCAGCCGTATGCCCGCCTCCGTCAGCACCGGATTGCGGGAAGCGCGGCTGAACAGCTTGACGTCGAGATCATCCTCCAGCGAGGCGACCAGAACGCTCACGGCAGACTGCGCCTTGCGCAAATGCCGCGCGGCAGCAGAGAACGAGCCGTGGTCCGCAGAGGCCACAAAGGCTTCAAGTTGCTCCAGTTCGACGCTCATCTATCGCAAATCCAGATAGTATCTAACTTTTCTTATCGGTAGAATAAGATAGAAGCACGCGCATTAACAACAGGGATTAAAGGAAATGCGCAGTTTTATGGACCGTGTCCGCCACGCAATGATGTTTGAAATCATCGGTCTGGCGATCTTCATACCCGGTTCCGCCTTCATTCTGGACAAGCCAGCCGCAGACATGGGCGTTATCGGCATTGTTTCAGCGACGACCGCCACCGTGTGGAATTTTCTGTTCAATCTGGGCTTCGACAAGGCGATGCTGCGTTTTACCGGCAGCGTCCGCAAGAGCATGATTGTCCGGGTGCTGCACGCGATCCTTTTCGAAGGCGGGTTGATCGTGCTCCTGATCCCGTTCATCGCCTGGTATCTGGGAATCTCGCTGATTACCGCCCTTGTGATGGATATCGCGATTGTCGTCTTCTATCTGGTCTATGCGTTTGTGTTCAATATCGCATATGACAAGCTGTTCCCGCTGCCGGTCGGTCAGACCGCGCACGCGGTTTGACCTCTCGTCAACAGGGGGCGCGGCGTTTGCGCAAGTTGGCCTGCCGCTGCTCCCAGGCGATCAGCAGCAGGCTTGCCAGCACGATCAGGAATGCACCGGCAAAAACATTTGTTGCCGGCACTTCCGCCCAGATCAGGTAGCCATAGATAAAGGCCCAGATCAGCCCGCTATACTCCACAGGCGCAAGCGCCGAGGCGGGTGCATGGCGAAACCCTTCGTAAAGAAGGAACTGGCCGAGCGTTGACACCAGCCCGAGGCAGATCATCAGAAGCCAGCCTGAAAGGTCAGGCTCTTGCCATGTCCATGGAAAGGACAGCGCGCAGGCCAGACCGAACAGCAGGCTGGTGGCATACATCTGCGTCATCGTGGTTTCGCTGCGGCTGACGAGCCGGATCAGGATCGTGCTCCATGCCCAGCAGAAGCCCGCAACGATGCACATGGCAGCGGGTATGAGATTGGGCGAATGGGTTGGGTTCGCAGCCACAGTCACGCCAATGAAACCGATCGCGCAGGCGATCCACCGCCCCGGCCCGATCTTTTCCTTGAGAACGAGGATCGACAGGAACATGACCATGATCGGCGCGGAGAAATAGAGCGTGGTCAGTTCTGCCAGTTCCAGATGGCGCGCCGCATTGTAGAACAGCAACCATGCGCCGAGCATCAACGCCGCGCGGAGCACGATGGTATTGCGATAAGGGCTTTTGAAAATCGACGGATGACGGCGATACCGTATCAGCACGCCGGTAATGAGCACGATCACCAGACTGCGCATGAACAAAATCTGCGGCACCTGATAGGTTGCGACGAGCCATTTCACCATCGCATCCTGAAGGGCGAAACAAGCGTAGCCGCCACAAGCAAGGGCGATGCCTGCGAGCGGTCTTGAACTGACTGACCCGGTGTTCATACGTTCCCCGATCCGGCCCCGGAATCCCTGTTGCGGGATGGACCACGAACGCTGAATTTGCAGGACTGGAGCGCGTAAGCAAGAGGCTGATATATGACGGCTGACGACGGCAGCGCCGATGTAGCCGGAATGCAACAAACCGGAAGTCGGAACGCGCCGCGTCGGGGCCTTCACCCCCTTGGCCGTATGAAACCGGTCACGCCAGCGCCGGTTTCGGTCACAACGCCCGCAAATTCATGGCTAGCGACCGAAGGCGAGCGGCTGATCCACTGGCCGGTCATGAAATTATGCAGGTCGGAGCCGCAAATCCTTCGCCGCATAAAGCCGGGCCGCTTTCATTGTGCCACCTTCCTCAGAGATAGTTTTTACGGATTTCCGACACGGCACGGCGAAAAGCTTTGGTCGGGGCAGACTGGAGTGCCTATTCGGCCCCGCTTGCCACGATTCAGGGCCGTTTCAGTTTGAAAGCAGGTTTCGGGAGGCAGCTTTCCAATCTCGTGCTAGAAAGCTTTTATGAGAGACCTTTTCGACCAGACTGAACCGCGTGAAATTCTTGCGCCCGGAGCCATGCTTTTGCGCGGCTTTGCGCTTTCCGCCGAGGAAGCTGTTTTGAAAGCGGTCGCAGATGTTTCTGCCGCCGCACCCTTTCGGCATATGACGACTCCCGGCGGCTATCGCATGTCGGTCGCGATGACGAATTGCGGTGATTTCGGCTGGGTTACGGACCGAACCGGCTATCGTTACAGCACCAACGATCCCGAAACCGGTCTGCCCTGGCCTGCCATGCCGGATGCCTTTCGCGCGCTTGCCCAAACTGCCGCCAGAGAAGCCGGCTATCCTGATTTCGAGCCGGATGCCTGCCTCATCAATCGTTACGAACCGGGTGCGAAACTTTCATTGCATCAGGACAAGGACGAGCAGGATTTCAACAATCCGATTGTTTCCGCGTCGCTTGGCCTGCCTGCGACTTTCCAGTTCGGCGGATTGAAGCGAACCGACCCGATCGCAAAATATATCCTGCACCATGGCGACGTGGTTGTGTGGGGCGGACCGTCGCGCCTCTTCTACCACGGCATACTTGCCTTGAAGCGCGGCGAGCATGAAAAACTGGGTCCGTTTCGCTTCAATCTGACGTTCAGAAAATCGCGCTGATTGGTCGTAAAACGCGATTTTTTGGACAGAAGACGTAATAAACCGCTGTTCAATTGCGGCGAACGCCCGTTCTTTTTGTGGCTATTTCATGGCAAATGGATTTTGTGATCAGTCCAGCGCCTTTTGTCGTGTCTCCACATTGATGAAGAAAGCGATAATTCCGGCCAGCGCCAGAAGCCCCGCAAACAGTGCTACCGCTACATAAAAGCTTTGGCTGATGACGAGCGCCAGCGCAGATGGCGCAAGCAGGCCGCCAAGGCGGGCCATCGCGCCTGCCGCTCCCATGCCGCTGGCGCGCAGTGCTGTCGGATAAAGTTCCGGCGTGAAAGCATAGAGCGCGCCCCATGTGCCGAGCAGCGCAAAGCTCATGATGAGAATGGATGCGCCCACGACCGCCGAACTGTCGGCGACGGTAAAGAGAGCGCAGGCAGCAGCGCTGATGAACAGGAAGGCGATCAGCGTCTTTTTGCGTCCCCATGCCTCGACGCCATAGGCGGCAAGGGCGTAGCCCGGCAATTGCGCCAGCGCGACCACGACGAGGAAGCCGTAGCCACGGACGAAGCCGAAACCGTCACCGGCGAGCTTTGCCGGAATCCAGGTGAAAATGCCGTAATAGGACACCGAAACCAGAAACCAGATCGCCAGTGTCGTCAGCGTACGCTGGCGCAGATTGGGTGAAAGCAGCTTGTCATTCGTCACCATGAGCGGCGCTTCGAGCCGGGCTTTCGGCGGCAATTCCGGTTTGCCGTTGCGGCGAAGCACGCGGTTCATCACCGATTTGGCTTCTTCCGGGCGCCCCGATTTAAGAAGATGCATCGGGGATTCCGGCACCCACAGGCGCAGCCAGATGCCGATAAGAGCCGGCGCTGCGGTGACGATGAAGATATAGCGCCACGCATCCTCGACGCCCGCAAGGCTCGTCGCCCAGGCGGCAAGCGCGATGACAACAGTGCCGACCGCCCAGAAACCCTCAAGCATGACCAGCCAGCGGCCGCGATTTTTGGCAGGCAGGAATTCTGCCATCATCGCATAGTCGACGGGTAATGTGCCGCCGACTGCAACACCCGTCATGAAGCGCAGGGCAAGCAGCATGCCAAAATTTGGCGCGAACGCCGAAAGCAGCCCGAACACCGCGTCGCAGGCGACGGTAATCAGAAGCACGCGGCGGCGACCGTATTTATCGGCCAGCCTTCCGAAAACGGCGGCACCGATCAGCATGCCGAGGAAGAGCAGCGTGCCGGTCTGCAACGCCTGCGGAACGGTCAGTCCGAACGTCTTTGCGATGGCCGCGCCGGTAAAGCCGACGGCCAGCACCTGCATGGCATCTGCGGCCCAGACAAGCCCGAACACCCCCAGAAGACCGCGTTGGAATGCGCCTGTACCCGCCTGATCAAGCGTCTGTTCGATGGTAACTTTCATGCCGCGATATGTTCCCCTGCTGCCGGCTGAAGATGTGCGTGCCTTTTACAGCGCTGACGGCGGGGCGCTGTCAATCGCCCTTTTTGGAAATAGCCTTATCTTTTGCCTGCAAATATTCCCAGAAGCTTTCGGCATGGGCCGGAAGTGCTGCATCGTGACGGTAAATTCGGATCTCCACCGTAAAATCCCAATAGGGATCGGCAGAGGCCGGTACGAGTTCGCCGCGTTGCAACTCATCATAAATGAGGCTCTCGGGCAGCCATGCCATGCCCCAACCCGCAAGCGCCATGGCCTTGAGGCCGATCGACATGGTGTTCTCGTGAACGACCTGGCGCTTGAACGCGGTGCCTGAGGCAAATTTCTGCGACAAGGCAGCGCCGAAAAAGGAAAAATCGCCGTAGCTCAGATATGGCAGCGGCTCGCCGCTGGCGACTGCGTGATCCAGGACAGGGCCCGTCGAAGAAGGACGCGAGACCGGCATCAGCCGTTCCGTGCCCAGCACGATATAGGGAAATTGCGTGCGGTCGATCAGGATCGGCACGGAACTATGCGCATAGGTCAGGAAGAAATGCACCTCTCCTTCCGTCAGCGTCGCGATATTGTCTTCGAAGCCGCCGCGATCCGGGCTGAGCAGAGAGCGGATGCCCCCAACATCATCCTCGATATGTTTCAGCCAGTGCGGAAAGAACGTAACCGTCAGCGTGTGCAGGGCCGAAAATGTCAGAACGGGGTTTTGCACCTCACGGCTTGGCTGCAATGCCTTGCGTGTATTGTAGAACTGGCGAACCGTATCCTGCGCGACAGGAAGGAAGGTTTTTCCCTCACGGGTAAGCTCCGCCGGAAAGGTCGCACGATTGACGAGCGTTACGCCCAGCCAGAGCTCAAGCTGCTTGATGCGGCGGGAAAACGCGGATTGCGTTACGTGACGCGCATCCGCCGCTCGCGAGAAACTCGACGTTGCCGCCAGCGCGATGAAATCTTCCAGCCATTTCAGTTCCATTAGGGTGGGCCTTTCTTGCAAAGGGCAATAAGGCAGTATGGCAATAGGGCAATATGTTTAGGAAACGTCCGAACCAGACCTTTCCTACTGCCTTACTGCCCTACTCACTTACTGCCCTCCCCTTATGCAATTTCTGCATAGTGATTGCAAAACATAGCATTGGCAGCTCCAAAGGTTTTTTCCTACCGTCCGGCCCAATCAATCACACAGATGTCCGAGGACGTGTTTTGGCCAGGGTAATTTATTTGAATGGCGCTTTCGTCGCTGAGAACGAAGCAAAAGTGTCGGTATTCGATCGCGGCTTTCTTTTTGGCGATGGAATTTACGAAGTCAGCGCTGTCATCGATGGCCGCCTTGTCGATAATGAGCTTCATCTTGCCCGTCTGGAGCGTTCCGTCAAGGAACTCGGAATACCGTTGCCTGCTTCGCTTGACGATATTCGCGCGGCACAGATCGAGCTGATGAAACGCAACGAACTGCATGAAGGCGTCGTCTATATGCAGGTGACGCGCGGCGAAGCCGAGCGCGATTTCGTCTATGCCGACGACATTAAGCCGAATTTCGTCATGTTCACGCAGGCCAAGAACCTTGCCAACTCGCCATCGGTGCAGAACGGCGTGCGTGTGGATGTGGCGCCGGATACGCGCTGGGCGCGCCGCGACATCAAGACCGTCATGCTTCTGGCGCAGGTGCTGGCCAAGAAGCAGGCGAAAGCCAAGGGTTTCCACGAGGTCTGGCTGGTCGAAGACGGCTTCGTCACCGAAGGCGGCTCTTCAACGGCCTTCATCATCACCAATGACAATGTGCTGGTAACGCGTCCAAATTCGCACTCCATCCTGCCCGGTTGCACGCGCCGCGCCGTCATCAAGATCGCGGAAGAACAGAACCTGCGCATTGAGGAGCGCCTGTTCACGGTCGATGAGGCGAAGGCTGCGAAGGAAGCTTTCCTCACGAGCGCATCGAGCTTCGTGACGCCGATCATCGGCATTCAGGATCACACGGTCTCCGACGGCAAGCCTGGGCCACTCACCCGCCGTCTGCAGGAGATCTACATGGACATGGCTCGCACGGGAGCGGAGCCGGTATTTCAACCTTAACCTCAAAAAATGAAAGCAAGAGGGGACAATGACAATAAAAAGACTACTGAAACAGACAGCCTATGGTGCACTTTTTGCCAGCGCGGCAGCGCTGGCAGGTGCGGGAGCCGCATCGGCAGCCACTGAAGGTTATGGCGATTGCCCGCTGACCGGCGAAAAAGGCTCGGCCAAGATCAATCCAGCCGTTGAAGGCCAGTTCACCGTCATCATCAACCTGCCTGCCCTTGGCCAGTTCAACGGCGATACGCCGGATACCATCAAGGACGGCTACGAGTTCTGCATGGCGGTCAACATTGCGCATCGTCTGGGCCTCGACAAGGTAAAGCTGGTCAATGCCTCGTTCGATTCCATCGTTGCCGGTCAGAACAAGGATTACGACATCGCGCTCGCGCTGATCTCGGTTACGGAACCGCGCAAGAAGGTCGTCGATTTTTCCGCTCCTTACATGAATTCCGATTACGGCGTCGCCGCCCGTGCCGACAAGCCGGTTGCGGAAGCAGACATGAAGACCGGGAAAGTCGGAACCCAGGCCGGTACGACGCTGGTTCCGTTCGCGCAGGACACGCTGAAGGTTGCAAGCCTCGATGTGTTCGACGATACGGCTTCCATGTTCACCGCCCTTGCCGCAGGCAAGGTTGACGCGGTGATGACCGATCTCTCGATCATTCTGGGACAGGTGCAGAATTCCAACGGAAAGCTGGCGGTTGTCGGCAAGTATGAGTCCGGCGGTCAGACCGCAGGCATCTATCCGAAGGGTTCGGAAAACAAGAAGGTCATCGATCAGCTGATCGAGGACATGGAAAAGGACGGCACGCTGAAGAAGCTTGAAGCCGCCTATCTGCTTCCTTCGTGGGGTACGTCGCCTTCCGACGTTCCGCTCTGGAAGCCTTGATCTGACGGTTTTCGGATCGCAACCGCAGTGCCGGTTGCGATCCGGACCGACCGTTTCCCCATCTGTTTCAGTGAGAATAAACCATGTCTTATCCGGCACCGGATGCAAGCGCGGAACGCGCGCGGCAATGGCGTGTCCGAAACAAGGTTCGCACCCATGGCGGTCGTTCCCTGTTCGCTTTCGTCTTTTCCTTCCTCACCCTTCTGGCTGCGGGCCAGACAGTCTATAGCGTTTCGGCCTATACGATCTCGCAGGGCTGGCCCGAACTGCCCGTCGTGGCGATTGGCGCGGCGCTGCTGCTGGCACCGCTCGCCGTTCTGTGGTTTGCCTGGCGCGCCTTGCAGATTTCAGGCGACTCCGGGAAAAGCGCGGACATTTACCGTGGGCGCGAGCTCGGCGCAAAAGCCTCCGATCTCTCCTGGCAGGTGATTTCCTACGCCGTTGCCGTTCTCATTATCTGCGCCGGCGCATGGTTCATGATCGTCAATGACGCAGCCGTCAGCCGAACCTTCTTCGACATCAGCCTGATCGTCAAATCGGCGGGCACGGTGCTGAAAGCCTTCGGCACGAATATCTTCATATTCTTTGTATCTGCCATCCTGATCCTCGTCTGGGCGCTCGTCATCGCCATTGCGCGCACTCTGCCGGGCAAGGCTGGCAAGCCGATCCGCGTGCTTGCGACGCTCTACAGCGATCTGTTTCGCGGGCTTCCAGCCATCATCACCATCTATCTCATCGGTTTCGGCCTGCCGCTGACCGGCCTGCCGATCCTGAAGGACCTGTCCTCCAACGCCTATGCCATTATCGCGCTGACGCTGACCTATGGCGCCTATACGTCCGAAGTCTATCGCGCGGGCATTGAAAGCGTGCATCCAAGCCAGATTGCGGCCGCGCGCTCGCTCGGCCTCTCCTATGCGCGCACCATGCGCTATGTGGTTGTGCCGCTGGCCGTGCGCGGCATCATTCCGCCGCTGATGAACAATTGCATCAGCTTGCAGAAGGACACCGCCCTCGTCGCCATCATCGGCACCATCGATGCCTTCAACCAGTCGAAGATCATCGCCGCGAACTACTTCAACCTGTCGGCTGTCACCACCGTCGCCATCCTGTTCATCGTCATCACCATTCCGCAGGCCCGCTTCGTCGATCGCCTGATCGAACGGGATCGCAGAAAAATGCGCTCGAGCATGTAAGGGGACGGACAATGGCACTCGTAGAAATCGACAAGGCGTATAAGCGCTATGGCGCGCTGGAAGTTCTGTCCGGCATCAGCCTGAACATCGAGGAACATCAGGTCGTTTGCCTGATCGGGCCTTCCGGCTGCGGCAAGTCCACATTGCTGCGCTGCATCAACCGGCTTGAAACCATCGACGAAGGCGAAATCCGCCTGCATGGAGACCGCGTCACCGGACCGGGGGTGGACCTCGACATATTGCGTCGCGAGATCGGCATCGTGTTTCAGGGATATAATCTGTTTCCGCATATGACGGTGATGGAAAATGTCACGCTGGGGCCGACAAAGGTGCTGGGCATGCCCGTGAAGGAAGCCGAGGAAAAAGGCCTGGCGCTGCTCGCGCGCATCGGGCTTGACCACAAGGCGAAGGAATATCCTGACCGCCTGTCCGGCGGACAGCAGCAGCGTGTCGCCATCGTGCGCGCACTTCTGATGGACCCGACGCTGCTTTTGCTTGACGAGATCACCTCGGCGCTTGATCCCGAACTGGTTTCGGAAGTGCTCGACATCGTGCGCGACCTCGCCAAAAAGGGCATGACCATGGTTCTTGCCACGCATGAAATGGGTTTTGCCCGCGAGGTTGCGGACAAGGTCTGTTTCCTGCAAAACGGCAAGGTCTATGAAGAAGGCCCGCCATCGCAGATTTTCGGCAATCCGCAAGGCGAGCGCACGCAGGCTTTCCTCAAACGCATTATCGAGGCCGGGCGTCTCTGACGCCCCGCCCCCAACTTCTGACCGGGAATGACCATGACAGGCAAGGCACGCGACTACGGCATCATCTGCGGCATCATGCAGCCGGGCGAACAAAACGCCATAACCGATGTGCCGGGCGTGCGCGTGGGGCACCGCACCTTGCGCCACGGCGACATCAATACCGGCGTGACGGCGATCATCCCGCATGACGGCAACATGTATCGCCGCAAGGTGCTGGCCGCCTGCGGTGTCATCAATGGTTTTGGCAAAAGCACCGGTCTTGTGCAGGTTGAGGAACTGGGAACGCTGGAAACGCCGATCCTGCTCACCAATACGTTCGGCGTTGGAACCTGCGCCAATGCGCTGATCCGCGATGCGATTGCGGGCAACCCCGATATCGGGCGCACGACGGCCACCGTCAATCCGGTGGTTCTGGAATGCAATGACGGCCCGCTCAACGATATTCAGGCCATGGCCGTCACGGAAGCCGACGCGCAGGAAGCCTTGAAGATCGCCGGAGCAACCGTGGGCGAAGGCAATGTCGGTGCGGGCACCGGCATGAGCTGTTTCGGCTTCAAGGGCGGCATCGGCACATCCTCGCGCCAGTTCGAACTGGATGGCAAAACCCATCACCTCGGCGTTCTGGCGCTGACCAATTTCGGGCGGGCGGGCGATCTGGTTCTTCCAGACGGGCGCAGGCCTTCGCCAAAAGCAGACGACCAACCCGAAAAAGGCTCGGTCATTCTGGTGCTGGCCACCGATGTTCCGATGGAGCATCGTCAGTTGAAGCGCGTAACACGCCGCTGCGGCGCGGGACTGGCGCGTCTTGGGGCGTTCTGGGGCCATGGCAGCGGCGATATTGCTATCGGCTTCTCGACGGCGGTGACGTTCGATCATGACGAAGAACGTGATGTGGTCGGGATCGCGGTTCTGAATGAAAATCGCATAGACACGCTTTTCCGCGCAGCGACTGAGGCCACGCAGGAAGCCGTTCTCAACTCCATGTGCATGGCCGAACCAATGCGCGGGCGCGCTGCAAACCGCCGCTCGTTGGCCGACTGGCTGGAACGCGCCTGAAGCGGCATTCTGACAAGTGGAAAATTTTTTGCCGCAGTGAACGCTGACAGGCTCTAGACACGTTCCTGATATTTTCTGTGCATTGCCACATTTGACTTCGATCATTCGCTGATGATCGGGAAAGAAGGATGGCATTATGCCCGCAAACCGCGACTCGGCGCGACCCATGGCACGCTCCCACTACCTTGGACTGCCTAGGCACAACCGTTGCAGGTATAAGGGCGCTTCGTTTTCGAAGCAGTCATATGCTGAATCGATGACAGCTCGGAAATTTCAGGACCAGCTTTTTGACGATATCACTTGTTCGCCTGACTGTACTAGGAAGCATCCTCCCGTTGCTGGCGGCATGCGTCACCGTTGGTCCCGATTATCAGAAGCCGACTGTGCTGACGCCTGCCGGATGGAACAGCAGGGCTGACAGCCGCGCCCCGCAGCTGGGCGACTGGTGGAAGAACCTGAAAGACCCGGTTCTGGATCAACTGATTACGGATGGGATCGCTGGCAGCCCGGATGTGGCGACCGCGAAGGCGAAGGTGCGGCAAGCCCGCGCCAACTTCACCTCTGCCGGAGGCGTGCTTTATCCAAAACTGGACGGAAGCGGCAAATACACGCGCTCCGACAGTGGCAACACGCTTGCCTCCAATCAATCGAGCATGGGCTTCAATACCACATGGGAGCTTGATCTTTTCGGCGGCAACAAGCGTGGTGTGGAAGCCGCCTATTACAATGTTGAATCCGCGAACGAACAGTTGCGAGCGGCGCTCGTCACATTGATCGGCGATATTGCAACCAACTATGCCAATTTGCGCGGCGTGCAGGCCAGTATTGCCATCGCGCAGCGCAACGCCGCATCCCAGCGGCAGACCGTGGCGCTGACGCGCAGCCAGCTGGAAGCCGGAAACATTTCCCAGGTCGATCTGTTGAGCGCGGAGACACAGGCCGCGACAACGGAATCGCAGATACCGGGGCTGCGGATCAGCTACGCCCAATATCTCAACCAGTTGGCCGTCCTGACGGGCCGGTCGTCTTCGGCACTGGCTGGCGTTCTGGACAAGTCGGCTCCGGTCCCGGCGATCCCGCGCAAGGTTAGCGCTGGCCTGCCCGCCGATTTGCTGCTGAGCCGTCCGGATGTGCGCGCAGCGGAACGCGATTATGCAAGTTCCACCGCCAGCGTAGGCCAGAAACAGGCCCTGCTCTATCCAAATGTTTCGCTCACCGGCAACATCAATACGGGCGGCGCCAATTTCGGTGATCTTGGCAAGCTGTCGACGATCAGCTGGGCCTTCGGCCCAAGCCTGAGTGTCCCGATCTTTCAGGGCGGTCAGCTGAAAGCCGATGTCGAGGCGGCGCGAGCCGCGCGCGACCAGTCATTTATTGCTTATCGCAAGTCCATTCTGACAGCGCTCAGCGAAGTCGAGAACGCGAGCGTTTCGCTCAACCAGAACCGGCTGCGGGCGGCCCAGTTGCAGAAAATTGTCAGCAACAGCCGCAAGATCAACGAACTCACGCTTGAGCAATACCGTGCGGGCACAAAGAGCTTTGTGGATGTATTGACCGCACAGCGCGATCTTCTGAGCGCGGAAACCAATCTCAATCAGGCCCGAACCGATCTCGTCCTGAATTATGTCGCCCTGCAAAAAGCATTGGGCGGCGGCTGGAATGGCAGCATCGATGTTGCGAAGCCCGAGGTGGTCGACGGCCATACAGGTCCGCGCATCGTCAAGGCTAGGCCGCTTCCTCCGCTGACAACCGATAAGAGGCCACTATGAAACCCACATCGAAACGCCGTTTTCGCTGGCGCCTGTGGCTGGCCGTCCTTATCGCATTGCTGATCGCAGGGTACTTCGTCTTTCGTTTCCTGACCAAAGAGGAACCCCTGCCCGCCACGACCCTGATCAAGCGCGGCGACATCGAAAGTTCGGTTCTTGCCACGGGCACGTTGCGGCCGAAAAATCTGGTGGCCATCGGCGCGCAGGCAACCGGCCGCATTCTCTCCCTGAAGGTGAAACCCGGCCAGCAGATCAAGGCGGGCGAGGTCGTTGCCCTGATTGACTCGACCAACCAGCAGAACGAACTGAACAAGGCCGAAGCTTCGCTTCGCCAGAATGAGGCCACGCGAGCCCAGTATCTCGCCGATCTGGAACTAGCCAGACTGGATCTGGCGCGAAACCAGATGATGATCGGCAAGAACGCTGTCGCGCGAGCGGACTACGACAAGGCGGCCAGCGCCGTGAAGTCGAAGGAAGCACAGGTCGCCAACAGCGAAGCTGCAATCGCCGCGGCAAAGGTCGAAGTCCGGATCGCCGAGACCAATCTGGCCTATACGCGCATCACCGCGCCGATCGATGGAACGATCCTCGCCACGGTGGCGCAGGAAGGCCAGACCGTCAATGCGCAGCAAAGTGCGCCGACGATTGCCATCCTCGGCCAACTCGACGCGATGACGGTCGAGGCGGACATTTCGGAAGCCGACATTACCCAGGTTCGCGAGGGAATGCCGCTTTATTTCACCATATCCGGACAAAACCAGAGGCGCTACGAGGCGAAGCTGGAAAAAATCGAGCCGGCTCCGGATTCCGTCGTCAGCGACAAGAGCTTCACGGCGACGTCGGTGAGTTCTTCCAGCACGGCGACCGCTTCGGCCATTTATTACAAGGGTATTTTCACCGTTCCCAATCCGGATGGCCTGCTCAGGACCTACATGACAGCGGAGGTTCATGTTGTGCTGGCAAAGGCAACGAACGTATTGATCGTGCCTGTGACGGCTCTGAAGGAAACAGGTGAACCCGGCAAGGCACAGGTTCGTGTCGTCACTGGCGAACACAGGATCGAAGACCGCACTGTCGAAACCGGAATTACTGACAAGGTCAATATTGAAATCCGTTCGGGCCTGAACGAGGGGGACAAGGTCGTAACCGACAATCAGGCTTCACCGGCTGCCCCGGCTGGTGTCTGACATGAGTGACGCCCCGCTGATCTCGCTCAAGGACGTTTCCCGGCATTATCCGTCGGGAGATGATTTCACCACGGTTCTGAACCATGTGAACCTGACCATCGAGCGCGGCGAGATGGTGGCGATCATCGGTGCGTCCGGTTCGGGCAAATCCACGCTGATGAACATTCTCGGCTGTCTCGACCGTCCGTCGGAGGGCGAGTATCTGATTTCCGGGCGCGCAACATCGGACCTTGAAGCGGATGAACTGGCCCAGCTGCGGCGCGAGCATTTCGGATTCATCTTCCAGCGCTATCACCTGCTCGGCGAGCTGGATGCCGTGGGCAATGTCGAGATCCCGGCCATTTATGCGGGCCAGAAAAAAGAACAACGGCGCCTGAAGGCTCAAATGATCCTGCAGCGGCTCGGCATGGGGGAGCGCCCCCATCATCGCCCGAGCCAACTCTCCGGCGGCCAGCAGCAGCGCGTCTCCATCGCTCGTGCTCTCATCAACGATGCAGATGTCATTCTGGCAGACGAACCGACCGGTGCTCTCGACAGCCACAGCGGCGAGGAAGTTCTCGGCATCCTTCAGGAACTCAACCGCGAAGGGCGCACCATCGTCATTGTCACCCATGATCGGCAGGTCGCCGCAAGGGCGCAGCGCATCATCGAAATCCGCGACGGTGAAATCATATCGGATACGAGAAACGGCGAGGCCGGGCGGCCAGCGACGTCCGTGCCGGTCAAGCAGCCCCCTGCCCGGCCGAGGCTTATCGCCGGGATACGCGACCGCTTCAACGAGGCTTTCGCGATGGCGCTCCGCTCCATGAATGCGCATCGGCTCCGCACTTTTCTGACGATGCTTGGCATTATCATCGGCACGGCATCGGTTGTCTGCGTGGTGGCGCTGGGACAAGGTTCGCAAAAGCAGATACTTGAACAGATCAGCGATCTTGGCACCAATACGCTCTATATCAGCCCCGGCAGGGGCTTTGGCGACCTGAAAGCTGCACAGATCACGACGCTGAACCTGGGCGACGCCACCGAGATTGCGAAACTGCCTTATGTCATGGCGGCGACTCCATCCGATTCCAAAAGTTCGACAATCCGGGTCGATGACAAGGAAGTCAGTGTTTCGGTGAGCGGTGTTGGTGCGGAATATTTCGTCACGCGCAACAGCAAGCTGCTTGAGGGCCGCTTTTTCGATAAACGCAACGTCGATGATCTGGCACAGGTGGCTGTGGTGGACGACACTGCACGGACGACCCTCTTTCCCCATGAGGCGGGTTCCATCATCGGCAAGATCATTCTTCTGAATAAGATGCCGGTGCGGATCGTCGGCGTGGTCAAGGCGGAGGAGCGAGGACCGGGAGGCGCACAGACTCTTGAAGTCTTCGTTCCTTATACGACGATGCAGACACGCATGACCGGCTCCCGCTCATTACAGATGATCCTCGTGCGGGTCGCGGACACAATGGACCCTGCGGAAGCTGAGAAGCTGATTACCGCCTTTTTGACCAAGAGACACGGCGAAAAGGATTTCTCCATATTCAACACCGATAGCTTGCAGAAGACGATTGAGGCCACGACCGCGATGCTTGCCCTTCTCGTCTCCAGCATTGCAGGCATATCGCTTTTCGTCGGCGGCATTGGCGTGATGAACATCATGCTCGTGGCTGTTTCCGAAAGAATCAACGAGATCGGCGTCCGCATGGCAATCGGTGCACGCCAGAGCGACATTCTGCAGCAATTCCTGATCGAAGCGATTCTGGTCTGTTTGATTGGCGGCGTTCTCGGCGTGCTCATCGCTGCCGGATTCGGCGTGCTGTTCGCTCAGTTCAATTCAATGTTCCAGCTCATCTATTCACCGGCTTCCATCGTGGTGGCGCTTGTCTGTTCAAGCCTGATCGGCATCGGTTTCGGCTTTATTCCGGCCCGCAATGCCTCCAAACTCGACCCCGTGGTGGCGCTCGCCCGGGACTGACGGGTGAGTCTACTCCGCGTGAACCGGCATTTACCTTCGGGATGCCCCGAATAGCAAAATTAACAGGCCACACCGCTACCTGTAATTGTTTCCATTCGAATAAATCAATGTAAGAAACTTCTTTAACAAGCTGTTATTGTTTGTTTTTACGCTGCAACCGATGGTAATATGGATCACGATCCGCCTTCAGTGGGCGCGATCTGGTTGCAAGAAATTTCTGTCTTTTGGGGTGTTTTCGGAAGGGGGTTGTTAACCTTCATTTTTTATTACTTGGGCTCATTCAGGCGACAGTATCTATGGTTCAGGTATCATGCGTAATTTGAGAGAAAATTTCCCCCCATCGACAGGAAATCGTGCAGAGAACGCTCAGGACCCGAAGCAGCCTCGCGGCCAGACGGGAAGCCCCAATCCTGCCAGCGATGATGCCTGGAAAATCCATTTTTCGCTCGGTGAGAATGTTCGCTTTACCCGCACGCCGGAAGTCGAGCTTATGCGTCGTCGCGGTGAGGAACTGCCGAGCATCAATGAGCGCTCGCAAGCCCATGCAACTGAAGCGCAGCCAGCGATCAGCGTTGAAAAGGTTGCCGAAGAACAGCCCATGGCCGTTGCCGAACTCCAGAAAACCGTATCGGAGAGCATGGTTCGTTCGCCGGTGGCGCCTGTTCCTCCCGCAATGCCTGCGGCTCCCGTTGCTGTCGTCACCCCGCCTGTCGCAACCGCCCCGGAAACGGTTGCCGTTGTAGCCAAACCTGCAAATCCAGAGCAGCCGTCAGCGTTCACCTATCTTTCCGACTTCGCTTTCTGGGAAGGCTGCGGCGTCGATACCGCGCTTGTCCCTGCGGAGCCCCTCGTCTCGGCTGTACCGGCAGAACCGCGCAAGCCCCTGCCAACGGTTGAATCCATTCTGGCGCAGTTCCGCATTCGCGAATGGAACAAGCAGCCTGAGCCGGTTGCTGCCGCGCCCGTTCAGCCCGTCGCGGAAACGCCGGTTGCCCCTGCTCCTGTTGAAGTGGCCGCACCGCAGCCCGTTGCTGTGGCAGAGGTTGAAGCGCCTGCGCCACTACCTGTTGCGACCGAGCCGGAAATTGCGCCCGAAATTGCCGGCGAAGCCACCGAAGATGAAATCGTGCTGACCGTTGCCGAGGCGGAAGAGCATGTGGTCGAGGAAGTGGAAATTCCCGAGCCAGTCATTGAAGCGCCCGCGCCTGTTGCCAAAGCCGCGCCTTCGATTGCGCTTTACCAGCCGCAGCCCCTCCCCCGTGCGGAAGCGCCTATAATGCACGGCGCATATGAGTTCCCCCCGCGTGACCTGTTGCAGATGCCGCCCGAACAGGACGGAAATGTCATCACGCAGGAAATGCTGGAGCGCAGCGCCGGACTTCTCGAAAGCGTGCTGGAGGATTTCGGCGTGCGCGGCGAGATCATCCATGTCCGTCCCGGCCCTGTCGTCACGCTCTATGAGTTTGAACCTGCGCCCGGCGTGAAATCCTCGCGCGTCATCGGCCTTGCCGACGATATCGCTCGCTCCATGTCGGCGCTTTCCGCTCGCGTTGCCGTAGTTCCGGGCCGCAATGTCATCGGCATCGAACTGCCGAACGCCAACCGCGAAACCGTCTACTTGCGCGAAATGATCGACAGCCGCACGTTCGAGGCGTCGAACTATCGTCTGCCGCTTTGCCTCGGCAAGGGGATCGGCGGCGAACCGATCATCGCGGAACTGGCGAAGATGCCTCACCTTCTGGTGGCTGGCACCACCGGTTCAGGCAAGTCGGTTGCCATCAACACGATGATCCTGTCGCTGCTCTACCGCTTCAAGCCGGAAGAATGCCGCCTGATCATGGTCGATCCGAAGATGCTGGAACTGTCCATCTATGACGGTATTCCGCATCTGCTCACCCCGGTTGTTACCGACCCGAAGAAGGCCGTCGTTGCCCTGAAATGGGCCGTGCGCGAAATGGAAGAGCGCTATCGCAAGATGGCTCGCCTCGGCGTGCGCAATATCGAGGGCTTCAACGCCCGCGCCGCGTCCGCCAAGGGCAAGGGCGAAACCGTGATGTGCACGGTGCAGTCCGGCTTCGACAAGGAAACGGGTGAGGCTACCTATATTCAGGAAGAACTCGACCTGACGCCGATGCCTTACATCGTGGTCATCATCGACGAGATGGCCGATCTGATGATGGTTGCGGGCAAGGACATCGAAGGCGCCGTCCAGCGTCTTGCCCAGATGGCTCGCGCCGCCGGTATTCACCTCATCATGGCAACGCAGCGTCCGTCGGTCGACGTTATTACCGGTACGATCAAGGCAAACTTCCCGACCCGTATCTCCTTCCAGGTCACGTCAAAAATCGACAGCCGTACGATCCTCGGTGAAATGGGTGCCGAGCAGCTTCTCGGTCAGGGCGACATGCTGCATATGGCAGGCGGCGGACGCATCGTCCGTGTACATGGTCCGTTCGTTTCCGACGAGGAAGTGGAAAAGGTGGTCAACCACCTGAAGGAACAGGGACGCCCGGACTACCTGGCAACCGTCACGGAAGACGAGGAAGAAGAAGACGCAACGCCAGAAGCGGCTGTGTTCGACGCAACCTCGATGGGCTCGGAAGATGGCGACGACGTCTATGAGCAGGCCGTCAAGGTGGTGATGCGCGACAAGAAGTGCTCCACCTCCTATATCCAGCGCCGCCTCGGTATCGGCTATAACCGCGCCGCTTCCCTCGTCGAGCGGATGGAAAAGGATGGACTGGTTGGTCCGGCCAACCATGTGGGAAAACGCGAAATCCTGACGGGCAACCGCGACTGACCGTTGAGAATTGCTGGGAAATGAAGCCGGATCGCGCACGCGATTCGGCTTTTCTTCATGCTTTGCAATGGGTTGCGAACTGTTGCGCAGATGCGCTTGTCAAGATGTAAAAATTGGTTAATACTTAGTTCATTCGTACATTCTTGATAATCGGTCGAGGCAGCTCGAAAACTGCCTCGCGCCCAGAATATAGGGAGAATGATCGATGAAAAGCATTATTATCGGTCCAGCAGCGAGCGATAAGGAACGCACAGTTACGCAGCAGATTCTGCGGCGCATTCACGAACAGATGCCTAAACCTTCGGAAGACAAGACACAGGTTTGCAACGTATTGCGCCTGTCGAAAGGCGGTTATTCGCACCGCAGACGCAAGATCCATAAACTTGCCTGATAGCGAAACGATATACCGAGATATTTTCTAGCGCCGCGCATTCGCCTCGAATGCGGCAGGCGCTGTAATTTTAAACGCCTGGATACTCAGCGAGGAAGATCAAGCGCGCTGTAGAGTTCCACATCCTTTGTTTCCCCGCTCATACGCTCCGCCAGAATCCGTCCCGTCGTTGGCCCAAGCGTGAATCCCTGATGCCCATGCCCGAAATTCAGCCATAAGCCCTTGTGCCGCGGCGCTTCCGCCACGACAGGCAGCATACGCGGCATGCATGGACGGCTGCCGAACCATGGCGTCTGTTCCACAGGTGCGCCTATGTCGAAAAGCTCGGCTATCGCCTTGATAGACCTGCTCAATTGCTCATGCCGCGCCACGCTGCCCAGTGGCGTCAACTCAGCCCCGGTCAGGATGCGCAAACCCGCACGCATCGGTGTTGCGACGGTCGAATTGCTCACATCGAGAACAGGCACCTTCGGTCCCGTACCGGAAAAATGCTGATGGTATCCGCGCTTGATAACCAGAGGAATTTTATATCCGAAACTGCGAAGGATTTCCGGGCTCCACGGACCGAGCGCGAGCACGACCTGACGTGCGGCATGGGGACCATCCGCCGTATCGAGCTGCCAGCCGGAGCCATCCTGCCGCAGGCTGTGCGCATCGCCATGCACGAGAATACCGCCGCGCTTGACGAACAGGTCGGCATAGGCTTGGACAAGCGCGCCGGGATCGGAACAAGACCAGGGGTCGGTCCAGTGAATGGCTCCAGCCAATCCGGTCTTCAAGCTCGGTTCGGCGGCACCGATCGCCTTGCTATCCTCAATGACGCTGGCGACGCCGAATTCCCGCTTTTTCAATTCCGCGTCACGTGCGGAAAGCTCGAACGATCGGGCAGAACGATGCAGTTCGCGCAGTCCGGTCCGCCTGATAAGATTCTCCGCGCCTGACGCTTCAATCAGCGGCGCATGATCGTCGGTGGCGCGCCGGATCATGCGTGCATAGAACTGCGATGCCGTGCGGTGACGTCCGGCCTCCGAATTATGCCAGTAGCGCCACAACGGGCCGATTTGGCCGGGCATGTCGCGAAGCCGCCATGCGACCTGATTATTGGCGCCCAATGCAGCCTTCAGCAGTTCCAACGGCGCGCGCGGCAAAGCATAGGGGCTAACGGCTTCGGTCTGGATAATTCCAGCATTGCCATAGCTCGTTTCCGTTCCCGGAACTTTCCGGTCGACGAGAAGTACGGACCAGCCTCTTTCCTGCAAGACGAGTGCCGCTCCGACGCCCACCATACCGGCACCCACAACGATGCAATCCGTCATCTTCAGCTACTTCTCAGAAATGGTTCGATTCTCTTTCCGCCACTATGGGAAATCCGGCTCGCAGATGACAAGTTCAGCGATCACGTTCTTTTGTGGTTCCGCCCTTTATCGCCATTGCATTTTTGCTATAGAAGGCCACTTTCTCTATCAGGCTCTGTTGGCTGCCGTGATCGAAGGACAGGATGATGCCCTCCCCCAAAAATGAACAAGCGGTCCAGAAAACTTCCTCGCGTTTCTTCCTCGGCCTGATTTCGGTGTTGGGAGCGCTGTTCTTCCTCATCTTCATGGGGCTCGGCATCTGGCAGGTGGAACGCCTGCAATGGAAGCTCGATCTTATCGAGAGGGTCGATGCGCGGGTTCATGCCGAGCCGGTCGCCGCGCCCGGGCGGGATGACTGGGCCAATGTCAACCAGAAGGATGACGAGTACCGTCACGTCACGCTGACCGGCACCTATCTGAACGACAAGGAAGTTCTGGTCCATGCACTGACCGAACGCGGCGCGGGCTATTGGATTCTGACGCCGATGCGCTCATCCGATGGTGCGCTGACCTTCATCAATCGCGGCTTCGTCCCAGGCGACAAGCGCGATCCGTCATCGCGCCGGGAAACGCAGATTGCCGGAGAAACGACCGTAACCGGACTGTTGCGCATGCCGGAACCGGGCGGATTTTTCCTGCGCCCCAACGATCCGGCGCGCAATGACTGGAACTCACGCGATGTCGCTGCCTTTGCACAGAAGCTAAATCTGGATCAGGTTGCGCCCTATTTCATCGATGCCGATGCAAAATCCGGCACTGGCACGCTGCCCATCGGAGGGCTGACGGTCGTGAAATTCCGCAACAGCCATCTTTCCTATGCCGTCACATGGTTCGCGCTTGCTGCCATGGTTGCCGGTGCCGCCATTTTCTTCTGGCGGCACGAGCGCAAATCATAAAGTCAAATATGGAGGGCGTGGCCGAGCGCCTTCATGCTGGCTTCGGCAAAGCCTTCGCTCAATGTCGGATGCGCGTGGATCGTAGCGGCGATATCTTCCAGTCTTGCGCCCATCTCCACGGCTTGCGCGAAGGAGGATGAAAGCTCCGATATGCCGACGCCGACCGCCTGAATGCCGAGGATAAGGTGGTTATCGGCACGCGCAACGACGCGGATCATGCCGTCTTCGCGCTCGATGGTCATGGCCCGGCCATTGGCCTGAAACGGGAAGACGCCGACCTGAATTTCATGACCGGCCTTGCGAGCTTCGTCCGGTGACAGCCCGACGGTGACGATCTCTGGATCGGTGAAGCAGACGGCAGGAATGCAGCGCTTGTCCCAGACCTGATTTCCACCGGCGATGATTTCCGCTACCATCTCGCCCTGTGCCATCGCACGATGCGCAAGCATCGGCTCGCCGGTCACGTCACCGATGGCGTAGACGCCCCGCATCGAAGTGCGGCAACGCTCATCAATCCGAATGAAACGCCCGTCCATATCCAGCCGGATTTCGCTCAAGCCCCAGCCATCAGTCTGCGGCTTGCGGCCTACGGTAACGAGGATCTTGTCAGCCTCGATGGTTTTCGTGGTTCCGTCGACAGTCAGGACTTCAAGCCCGGTCTCACCCTTTGAAAGTCCCTTGGCCGAAGTGCCGGTCAGGACTTCGACGCCGAGCGCCTTCAGGCGTGCCATGACCGGACGCGTCAGTTCCGCATCATATTGCGGCAGGATGCGGTCGGTGGCCTCAACCACGGTAACCTTCGCGCCAAGCTTGGCAAGGGCCGTGCCGATCTCAAGCCCGATATAGCCGCCGCCAACGATGGCGAGCTTTTCCGGTATTTTTTCCAGCGACAGCGCTTCGGTCGATGAAATCACCTTCCCGCCGAAAGGCAGCGCCTGAATTTCCACCGGAACCGAGCCGGTCGCGATCACGATGTTTTCTGCATGGATGGTCTGGCGGCCCGTATCGGTTTCAACGAGAACGGTCTTCCCGTCGAGAAAACGTGCCTGTCCATGGAACATGCGCACACGCGACCGTTTCAGGAGACCAGCCACGCCGCTGTTGAGACGGTTGACGATGCCGTCCTTCCATTCAAGCGTTTTGGCGAAATCGATTGCCGGGTTTTCAGCCGTGATGCCGAGCGCGCCCTTGGATGCAAAGACGGAAAGCCGATGGAACTCGTCGGCTGCATGGATAAGCGCCTTGGACGGGATGCAGCCCACATTGAGGCAGGTGCCGCCAAGCCGCGTCTTTTCCACCAGCACCGTGTCGATGCCAAGCTGGCCTGCCCGGATGCCGCAGACATAACCGCCGGGGCCGCCGCCGATGATCAGGAGTTTGCAGGAAATCTCGCTCATTCGATCAGCCTTCTACAAAAATCATCGCAGGCGCTTCCAGAAGGCTTTTCAGCTTCTGCACGAAAACCGCCGCATCCCAGCCGTCGATCACGCGATGATCGAAACTGCACGACAGGTTCATCATCTTGCGCGGCACGAACTGCGCTCCGTCCCACATGGGGCGCACGGCCATCTTGTTGATGCCGACAATCGCGACTTCCGGGCGATTGATGATCGGCGTCGTGGCGATTGCGCCAAGAGGTCCAAGCGACGTGATGGTGATAGTGGAACCGGTCAGTTCCTCCCGCTTGGCCGTGCCGTTGCGCGCCGCATCGGTAACGCGCGACAATTCGGAAGCCGCGGCAAACACGCTCATGCTTTCCGCATGGCGCACCACCGGCACGATCAGGCCGTTGGGTGTCTGCGTGGCGATACCGACATGCACGCCGCCGAACTGGCGGATAATATCGGCTTCGTCATCGAAATGCGCATTGAGGCCGGGCTGTTCTTTCACGGCTTTCACGATTGCGCGAATGATGAATGGTAGAAGCGTCAAGCGCTGACGGCCTTCCTTCTTCTCATTGTTGAGGTGGCTGCGCAGTTCCTCCAATTGCGTGACATCGACTTCTTCGACGATGGTGATATGCGGAATATGGCGCTTGGCTTCCGCCATGCGTTCGGCAATCTTGCGGCGAAGGCCGATGACCTTGATCTCATTCACCGAAGTGTCAGCCGCGTAGCCGGACAGAGCTGGAGCCGCGCCGGTTTCCTGCTGGAAATAGAGGTCGAGATCATCATGCGTGATGCGCCCCGCCGGTCCCGTGCCGCGAACGCGGCGCAGATCGACACCCGCATCGCGGGCGCGCAGCCGGACAGAAGGCGTCGCAAGCGGTTTTTCGCCTTCGCTGCGTATCGGACCCGCGCCGGAGAAAGCGCGGCTTGCGGCTTCGCGCTTCGGTGCGGCTGCTTTCGGAGGAACCGGCGTCTGCAATAGAACAGGTGTTTCAGGCGTCGGCACGGGTTGCGGCTTCGCCGCTTCCGCTGCCGCCGGAGCCGGTTTTTCCTCAGCCTTTTCCTCTGAGGAACCACCCTCGATCTCCAGCCGTACCAGTTCGGACCCGACCGCGATCTTCTCGCCCACCTCGCCATTGATGGCGATGACCTTGCCGCCGCGCGACGACGGAATTTCCACCGTCGCCTTGTCGGTCATGACGGCTGCGAGAAGATCGTCCTCGCGCACGATATCGCCAACCTTCACATGCCATTCGACAAGTTCGGCCTCGGCAACGCCTTCACCAACATCAGGGAGCTTGATCGTAAAATGTGCCATTTGCGTCGCCCCCTCAAGCTTCCATGATCGATGTAAGCGCGCGGCCCACCCGGTCCGGGCCGGGGAAATAGGCCCACTCCTGCGCATGCGGATAAGGCGTATCCCATCCGGTGACGCGGATGATCGGCGCCTCCAGATGATAGAAACAATCGCGCTGCACGAGAGCGGCAAGTTCCGCGCCATAGCCGCAGGTCAACGTCGCTTCGTGCACGATCACGCAGCGCCCGGTCTTTTTCACCGACGCCATGATGGTCTCGGTATCGAGCGGAAGCAACGTGCGGAGATCAATCACTTCAGCGTCGACGCCGGTTTCCTCGGCGGCTGCAAGCGCCACATGAACCATCGTGCCATAGGCGAGCACCGTCACATCGCTGCCTTCGCGGCGAATAGCAGCCTTGCCGAGCGGCACGGTGTAATAGCCTTCCGGCACATCGCCGAGATCATGCTTTTTCCACGATGTTACCGGGCGGTCATGATGCCCGTCGAAAGGCCCATTATAAAGGCGCTTGGGCTCGAACATGATGACCGGGTCCGGGTCTTCGATCGCTGCAAGCAAAAGCCCCTTTGCGTCGGCAGGCGTGGACGGCATGACGGTTTTCAGCCCCGATACGTGGGTGAACAAGGCCTCTGGGCTTTGACTGTGCGTCTGTCCGCCATAGATGCCGCCGCCGGAAGGCATGCGGATGACGATAGGACAGGTGAACTCGCCCGCAGAGCGATAGCGCAGGCGTGCCGCTTCCGAGACGATCTGGTCATAGGCCGGATAGACATAGTCAGCGAACTGCACTTCGATGCAGGGGCGAAGGCCATAGGCGGCCATGCCGATGGCAGTGCCGACAATGCCAAGCTCGCTGATCGGCGCGTCGAAGCAGCGCTCCTTGCCGTATTTCTTCTGGAGGCCAGCCGTGCAGCGGAAAACGCCGCCGAAATAGCCCACATCCTCGCCGAACACGACGACGTTTTTGTCGCGCTCCATGGCGATATCGTGGGCGTTCTGGATCGCCTCGATCATTGTCATTCTCGTCATGAATTAAAACCCCGCTTCCTGGCGCTGGCGGATAAGATGCGGCGGCGTTTCAGCATAGACATCCTCGAACATGTCGCGCATGGATGGCTTGCGGCCGTCATGCAGCGTGCCAATGGCTTCCGCCTCGCGCTGTGCAGCCACCACAAGGTCCATCACTTCGGCCTCTGCCTGCTTGTGACGCTCATCCGACCAGACGCCGCGCTTGATAAGATGATTTTTCAGCCGCAGGATCGGATCGCCAAGCGGCCATGCATCGCTTTCGGCCTTGGGGCGATAGGCGGAAGGATCGTCCGAGGTGGAATGCCCGCCAGCGCGATAGGTCACATATTCGATAATGGTCGGCCCGAGATTGCGGCGCGCGCGTTCCACTGCCCATTTGGCAACCGCATGAACGGCCAGATAATCATTGCCGTCAACGCGGAGCGCGGGAATGCCGAAGCCATGGCCGCGTGCAGCAAACGTGCCGGAACCGCCGCGCGCAATGCCCTGAAAGGTGGAAATGGCCCACTGGTTGTTGACGATGTTCATCACCACCGGGGCCTTGTAGGTCGAGGCAAAAACCAAGGCCGCATGGAAATCGCTTTCGGCTGTGGAGCCGTCGCCGATCCATGCGGCGGCGATCTTCGTATCGTGGCTGATGGCCGACGCCATAGCCCAGCCGACGGCCTGCGTATATTGCGTCGCCAGATTGCCGGAAATGGTGAAGAAGCCATGCTCCTGCGACGAATACATCACCGGGAGCTGGCGGCCTTTCAACGGATCCTGTTCGTTGGAGAAAATCTGGTTCATCATGGTGACGAGCGGATAGTCGTCAGCAATAAGCAGACCGGCCTGACGATAGGTCGGGAAATTCATGTCGCCCTTGCGGAGCGCCTTACGGAAAGCGCAACTTACCGCCTCCTCGCCCAGATGCTGCATGTAGAACGAGGTCTTGCCCTGGCGCTGCGCCATCATCATGCGCGCATCATAAGCGCGCAGGATCATCATGTGGCGAAGCCCGTCTTTCAGCTCGTCATCGGTGAGCGTTCCCGCCCATGGACCGACCGCCTCGCCCTCTCGATTGAGAACACGGATGATGCTGAAAGCCAGATCGCGCATCGCTTCCGGCTTTTCATCGATCTCCGGCCTGCGCACGCTGCCCGCACGCGGGATTTTGACATGGGAGAAATCCGGCACGTCACCCGGACGCCATTCCGGCTCGGGAACATGCAGGGATAGTACGACATCATCGCTCATGCGGGGAACCCTCGAAACTGGCCTCGCCACTGGCCTCGCAAATTTACGGTATGTCGAACGGGGGATTTCAAACTGGTTCCGGAGCCTCCGGAAACACTTTCGGCGCGTGATTGCCACTCCGCCGATCTTGCTCCTCCCATGCGACATGGCGCCGATTTCCTCCTTCGGCACCATCCGCATTCAGGGTGGAACGGGTTCAAAAATAAAGCAAGATTATTTTTCGGTTGCTTCGGCACTCTTTTGTGAAACCGGTTCGCCCATGCTTCACAACGGCCCAGCATACACTGGACGAAACAAGCTTATTTCCGTGGTTTAGATGGGATTTTAAGTGGAAAGTTTCGTTATCGTGTGCCGCAATATTATTGCTCATGATTGACGAAAACGTCAGTACTCGATGGTACTGTTTCTATCTATTACAGCGTATTCTCTTCTTGCTCAGAGAGGACATGAGGCGTTTTGTCCGTCGGCGGATGGCAAAAACTCCACACCCGGGACGGTGCCGATTCTCTGAAAAAGAAAAGCCGCACCTGCGAGGGTACGGCTTTGTCAGACAATATGAAATGACCGGTTCAGCGGATCGCGTTGCCGTTCGCATCGAACCGGTGCACCTTGCCGTCGTCGGGCGTGATGAAGATCACGTCGTCCTCATTGTAGTGGTGTTCGCCGAACAGCCGCACCGTTATCAGGCCAGCTGCTTCGGTTTCCACGTAAAGGATCGTATCGGCGCCGAGATGTTCGGCATGGATGACCTTGCCTTTCCATCTGCCGCTGTCGCGGCTGACGGAAATATGCTCGGGCCGGATACCGACCGTTTTCGCTCCGGCGTCGCCGATGCGGGCACCATCGACGAAATTCATCTGAGGCGAACCGATAAAGCCCGCGACAAACAGATTGTCCGGCTTGTTGTAGAGCTCCATCGGCGAGCCGACCTGCTCGATACGACCGGCATTAAGAACCACGATGCGGTCAGCCAGCGTCATGGCCTCGACCTGATCGTGCGTGACATAGATCATTGTCGCCTTGAGTTCGCGATGCAGCTTGGCAATCTCGAGCCGCGTCTGAACACGAAGTGCTGCATCGAGGTTCGACAGCGGTTCGTCGAACAGGAACAGTTCCGGTTCTCGCACCAGTGCACGGCCGATGGCGACGCGCTGGCGCTGGCCGCCCGACATTTCAGCCGGGCGCCGCCCCAGATATGGATCGAGCGACAGCATGGCGGAAGCTTTCGAAACGCGCGTTTCAATCTCTGCCTTGGGCGTGCCTGCCTGCTTGAGGCCAAGCCCCATATTGTCCTTCACCGTCAAATGCGGGTAAAGCGCATAGGACTGGAACACCATGGCGATGCCGCGCTTGGAAGGCGGCGTGACGGTTACATCATCGCCATTGATGAGTACCTGACCGGAGGAAACGTCCTCCAGACCGGCGATGGAACGCAGCAGTGTTGACTTGCCGCAGCCGGAAGGGCCGACGAAGATGATGAACTCCCCGTCCCGCACTTCCAGATTGATATCCTTCAGGACTTCCTGCGCACCGTAGCGCTTGTGTACCGATTTGAGTAGCAGCGATCCCACGTATCAAATTCCCTTATAGCTTTACCGGCTTGCCGGTGCGCACACTTTCATCCGCCGCAAGGCAGATGCGCAGCGATTGCAGCGCGTCATCCATATGGCGGTTGAGATCGATATCCTCGCGGATGGCCTTGAGCATATAGGCCTGCTCGCGTTCGCACAGTTCCTGATGACCCGGTTCATCCGCCATGGAGAGATCCGTATCGGGTTTCAGGAACTTGCCATCGGCCCCACGCTCGGCACGGTGAACGCGGATGGTCGAGGTCTTGGTATGCGCGTCCACATCGTCGGATTTGGTCACGGCCTCGTTCATGACGATGGAAACGCAGCCATTCGGCGAAATCACATCCTTCACGAAGAAGGCGGTCTCGGACATCATCGGACCCCAGCCCGCCTCATACCAGCCGACCGTGCCGTCATCGAACAGCACTTGCAGATGGCCATAATTATACATGTCCGGCTTGATCTCGTCGGAGAGGCGCAGGCCCATGCCGCGCACTTCCACAGGCTTTGCGTCGGTGATCTGGCACATGACGTCCACATAATGCACGCCGCAATCGACGATGGGCGACGTGGTGTTCATCAGGTTCTTGTGCGTTTCCCAGGTGGCGCCGCTGGACTGCTGGTTGAGGTTCATGCGGAAGACATAAGGTCCGCCGAGCTGGCGCGCCTCGGAGATAAGCCGCATCCATGATGGATGATGGCGCAGGATATAGCCGATGACGAGCTTGCGTGCGTTGGCGCGCGCGCAGTCGATCACGCGGCGCGCATCTTCAACCGTGGTTGCCAGCGGCTTTTCCACGAACACGTGCGCGCCCTGCTCCATCGCGGCGATGGCATAATCCGCATGGCTTTCCGAATAGGTGGCGACACAGGCGAGATCGGGCTTCAGTTCCTTCAATGCTTCGTGGAAGGAAGGATGGATTTCATAGCCCGCCAGTTCGTCCGGCACCGCAACCTTGGTGCGATTGACGAGGCCGACGATCTCGAAACCGGGATTGCGGTGATAGGCGAGCGCATGGCTGCGCCCCATATTGCCGAGGCCGGCGGAAAGTACACGGACAGGATTTTGCATTGCAGAACTCATTTTACAGCCCCCGCGGTAATGCCGCGGATCAGCTGCCGCGAGAAGAGAACATAGAGGATGAGGATCGGGAACATCGCCAGTGAAAGGGCCGACAGGACGGCATTCCAGTTGGTGACGAACTGACCGATGAAAAGCTGCGAACCAAGCGTCACCGTCTTGGTGGCTTCACTTGGCGCCAGGATCAGCGGGAACCAGAGATCGTTCCAGATCGGGATCATGGTGAACACGGCGACGGTTGCCATGGCAGGCCGGATCAATGGCAGCACCAGCTTGAAGAAGATCGCATATTCCGACATGCCGTCTATTCGCCCGGCATTCTTCAAATCGTCGGATACGGTTCGCATGAATTCCGACAGGATGAAGATCGCCAGCGGCAGCCCTTGCGCGGTATAGACGAGGATGAGCGCCGTCAGCGTATTGACCAGCCCCGCCGCCACCATGCCTTGCAGCAACGCAACCGTGCCGAGCCTGATGGGGATCATGATGCCGATGGCCAGATAGAGCCCCATCAGCGTGTTACCCTTGAAGCGGTATTCGGCGAGCGCGAAGGCTGCCATCGCTCCAAACAGGATCACGAAGAAAATGCTGGCCACGGTAACGATGGTGCTGTTCTGAAAATAGGTCAGAAACGAGCCCTGCTTCAGAACCGTTTCATAACCGATGAGGCTGAAGCTTTCCGGGGTCGGAAACTGCAAGGGCGTGCGGAAGATCGCATTGCGGTCCTTGAAGGAGTTGATCAGCGTCAGCGCCACCGGAAACACGGCGATCAGCATATAGAAGATCAGAGCCGCATGAACGAGAGTGGTGCGAAGGGGCGATGTGCGTGCTTTCGACATGGTCTCGTCCTCAGAACTGATAGCGGCGCATGCGGCGCTGGATGCCGAACAGATAGAGCGACACGCCTGCCAGAATGATGAGGAACATCACGGCGGCGATGGTCGCGCCCATCGACGGATTGCCAAGCTGCAATTGGAAGCCGAAGAAAGTGCGATAAAGGAACGTGCCCAGAATATCTGTCGACTTGTCCGGCCCTGCCAGCGCGCCCTGCATCGAATAGACGAGGTCGAACGCGTTGAAGTTGGCAACGAAGGTCATCACGGAGATCAGGCCGATGGATGGCAGGATCAGCGGCAGCTTGATCTTGAAGAACTGGCTCCAGCCAGTGATGCCGTCGCATTCCGCCGCCTCGATGATTTCATCGGGAATGTTGAGAAGGGCCGCGTAGATCAGCATCATCGGAATGCCGACGAACTGCCAGACTGAGACGAGCGACACGGTGACAAGCGCCGTATCAGCCTTGCCGAGCCAAGGGCCGAACAGCCATTTCAGGCCCACCAAATCCATCATCCATGGGGCCACGCCCCAGATCGGCGACAGGATCAGTTTCCAGATAAAGCCGACGATCACGAAGGACAGCAGCGTCGGAAGAAAGATTGCCGTGCGGTAGAAGGCGGCGAAACGCAGCTTCGGCAGCGACAGCATGGCGGCCAGCAGAATGCCGATCGGATTTTGAACCAGCATGTGAATGCAGAAGAATATAAAGTTGTTTTTCAACGCATTCCAGAAATCGCGCGACCAGTTCGGATCGCCGAAAAGTGCCTGGAAATTCGCAAACCCCACGAAAGTGCGCTGTCCGTCGACGACATTGAAGAATGCCTGCCGCAAGGTCTCGATCAGCGGCAGCACCATGACGGCCGTGTAGATCAGGACGCAAGGCAGAAGGAATACAAGTATATGCCAACGCCTCGGGCGCTTGTGCACGATACCTGTCACGTCGGCAGATTGGCTCATATAGACTTCGCTCTTCAACAACATCTCCAGCAAGTGCGTAAAGCGAACATCTGGAAATGCATAAACTGATGGTTAGCGCTTTCGATTGCGAGAATGCGTACGAACCGGGGAACTTTGCTCCCGTCCCTGCATGCTCGCGTCATGTTTTAACCTGACACGGATTGCACCGATTGCAAAACGGCATGTCCATGCGCCAGGCGAAAAGATATGGGCGGCGCGCCCCCGCGATCGCCGCCCATAAAGCCCCGCGTTTTTACTTCGCAGGCTTGTACCAGCTGTCGAGACCTTCCTGCAGCTTCTTCGCAGCGTCTTCCGGCGTCACGGTGCCGTTGATGACGTTGGCCGACTGAACCCAGGTTTCATTCTCAAGGTTCGGCGTGCCACGCGACAGGATCTGGTAGGTCGAGCGAATGGTCGGCTTGCACTTTTCACGCCAGGAAACGAATTCCTGCGCCAGCGGATCGCTCATCTTCACAGCCGTCGAGTTCAGGCTGAAGAAGCCCGGCAGCGCATTGGCATAGATTTCCGCGAATTCAGGCGAAGAGACCCAGTTCAGGAACACCTTTGCCTGCTCTGCGTGCTTGCTCGAAGCGTTGAGACCGAGGCCGATGTCGTTGTGGTCGGAGATGTAGCAGGTGTCGCCTGCATTCTTGACCGGCGGCGGGAAGGCTCCCATCTTGAACTGTGCCTGCGTGTTGAACAGGCCGATTTCCCACGATCCAGCCGGATAGATGGCTGCGCGGCCGAGGGTAAACAGGTTCTGGCTGTCCGGGTAGGTCTGCGCCTCGAAACCGTCGCCCAGATAATCCTTCCACTTGGCAAGAACCTTGAACGGTTCGACCCATGGCTCGTCGGTCAGCTTCTGTTTGCCGGCGATCAGCGCCTTGCGGCCTTCCTCGCCCTTCCAGTAGGTCGGGCCGATATTCTGGTAGCCCATGGTTGCGGCTTCCCACATATCCTTCGTGCCCATGGCCATCGGGATATAGTTGCCGTCTGCCTTGATCTTTTCCAGAACTTCGAAGAATTCGGCTTCCGTGGCCGGGGCCTTGAGGCCGAGCTTGTCGAAGGCTTCCTGATTGTAGATGAAACCGTGAATGACCGAGGCCATCGGTACGCAGAAGGTCTTGGAACCGTCGTCGGTGGTCCAGGCGGACTTGGCGACGTCGGAGAAGTTCTTCATGCCTTCCAGATCAGTCAGGTCGGCGAGCTTGCCCTTGTTGAACAGCTCAAGCGAGGTGTCGAACGGACGGCAGGAAATGAGGTCTCCACCGGAACCTGCATCGAGCTTGGCATTGAGGGCCGCGTTATATTCGGTCGGCGCGCTCGGTGCGAAGTTGATCTTGATGCCGGGATTCTTGGCTTCAAAAGCCGGAATGATTTTTTCCTGCCAGATTTGCAGGTCATCGTTACGCCAGCTTTCAACCGTCAGCGTAACGTCCTCGGCCAGCGCAGCCGATCCCGACGCCAGAAGCGTGGAACCCAGCAGCATGAGTTTGAACGTATTACGAACCATTTGACCTTCTCCCGTTTTTTTGAGCGCGGATGCGCAAAAGAGGCGAAAGCACGCCAGACCACTTCGGTACGATCATTCCTCGCGTTACGGGAAAAGCACCGGCCCCCGCCGGTTGTCTCCATCCCAAACCCGCGTGATCCTCGCCCTCAGCGGCATCGCGCTCCCCTTCTGCTGAAATTAATGCCAAAAACGTACCAATTGTCCAGAGAAGTTTACAACTTTCGCGCATAAAAATTTAAAACGGTCATTTTTCCCGAATTATTTCAACATATTAATCATTTTTTTCACAAGCCGACAAATCTGCTTGGTTAATGGTATTTTTTTGGTATCTTCAAGCTGGAGGTATCTTCATGACTGAATTCTTCATTGGCGTTGATGGCGGCGGCACCGGATGCCGCGCTGTTGTAGCCGGTAGCGATGGTGCGATTCTGGGTTCGGGACGCAGCGGCTCTGCCAATATCGTCACCGATCCACAGACGGCCTTGATCAATGTGATCGGGGCGATCGACAACGCTTTTGAGGATGCCGGACTGGACAAGGTGCATTATGCAACCAGTCACGCGGTTCTCGGCCTCGCTGGCGGCAATGTCGTCGGCGCAGGCCTTCCGATAGAGCGGGGCCTTCCCTTCGCGCACTCCAATGTAGAATTTGACGGGGTGATCGCCCTGCAGGGCGCGCTTGGCGATCAGGACGGTATCGTTGCCATTCTAGGCACCGGTACGGCCTATATCACGCGCCGAAACGGCCATATTCATTCGGTCGGCGGCTGGGGTTTCCCCTTGAGCGATCTCGGCAGCGGCGCGCGGCTTGGTCAAAGCCTGCTGCAGGAAAGCCTGCTTGTGCATGATGGCATCCATCCGCGCACGCGCCTGACCACCGACCTTCTCGATGAGTTCGACAATAATCCCGACAATCTGGTTGAATTCGCCTGGACGGCAAAACCCGGCGACTTCGGCAAATATGCTCCTCGTGTTTTCCAGTATGCCAGCGAAGGCGACGACACGGCACGCATGCTGCTGGAACGTTCCGCCGGTTATATCAGCGAAACGCTCGACATGCTGATCAAACAGGGTGCCGAACGCATCAGCCTGCTTGGCGGCATGGCGCCGCTCTATGTGGAATGGCTGCCGCCCCATCAGCAGAAACTTCTCGTCAAGCCTGCAGCGGATGCTTTAACCGGCGCCTTACAGCTCGCACTGAAGCGATATGGGCCGCAAAATGGAAAGGCGCGTGAATGAGCGGAAATTTCAGCGCCTTCCTGCCCAAGAACCTGCAAGGTTCCGCCCCGTCTTCCGGGGGCCCTCTTTACATGCAGCTGCGCCAATCGCTGGAAGCTGCGATCCGCGCCGGACAACTGGTCGACGGCGAAGCTCTGCCGCCGGAACGCGACATTGCCGAATATGCCAATATAAGCCGCGTCACGGTACGCAAGGCCGTGGACGATCTGGTGAAGGCCGGGCTTCTCGTGCGCCGCCATGGTTCTGGTACATTCGTCGTGCGTCCGAGCGAGCGAGTGCAGCAATCGCTTTCGATGCTGACCTCCTTTACGGAAGACATGGCACGTCGCGGCATTACCACGCAATCCAAATGGCTGGAACGCGGCCTTTATTATCCCTCGCCGGAAGAAATGATGAAACTCGGTGTTTCCTCTGAAACCCGCGTTGCCCGCCTTGGCCGTCTGCGCATGGCGAGCGATCTGCCGCTGGCGATCGAACGAGCCAGCCTTTCAAGCGAAATCCTGCCCGACCCGGACGTAGTCAAGGGATCGCTTTATGCCGAACTGAGCCGCACCGGCTTTCGGCCTGTTCGTGCTGTCCAGCGCATCGCTGCCTGCAACATCAAAGATCCGGACGCGCGCATTCTCGGCGTCAAGGAAGGAGATGCGGGCTTGTCCATCGAGCGCATTTCCTATCTGCCGTCTGGCCGCGTCGTTGAATTTACAAAATCGCTCTATCGTGGCGATGCCTATGATTTTGTGGCGGAGCTGACGATACCGCAGCCTTGAGCCGGAAGTACCAATGAAAACGGCCCGTTTCCGGGCCGTTTTCCTTCGCTTCAATGATGTTTCTTGCCTTCGCGCGCCAGTTCCGCAGTCGGATCTGCGGCGAGACGCTTACGCGCCCGGTCGTCCATCAACTCGTACCACATGGCATTGAGTACCGCGAAAGCGGCTGCAAGCGGGAGCCCCAATAACCAGGAAAAATACCACATTTTGTTTCCTTTCCGATTAGAGCGGTTTCTAGTAGGCGTGATTGCTGTCATCTTCGATCATGTTCTTGTCCACCTTGCCCCACAGAACCTTGTAGACCCAGGATGTGTAGGCGACGATCAGCGGAAGGAAGATGATCGTCACAACCAGCATGATGAACAGTGTCATATGGCTGGAAGACGAATCCCACACCGTCAGGCTTGCACGGGGATCGATTGACGACGGCAGGATGAACGGGAACATCGATACGCCCACCGATGAAATGATGCCGAAGATCGACAGCTTTCCAAACAGAAGCGGTGCAATTTCCCGGCGGCTGCGCAGTGTCACAAAGACCGCCAGCGCTCCCAGAATGCCAAGCGCCGGAGCGATCAGCAGGACTGGATAGTTCGCATAATTGGCAAACCATGCCCCGTGATCCAGTTCCACTGTCTTGCGCAGCGGATTGGACGGTCCATCCGTGACGATGGCGCTCGTGATCCGGTAGCCCGAAATCCAGAACCAGCTGACGACGCCAGCCAGCACATAGAGCAGGATCGTCAGAAGGGCCGCGATGCTGCCATAGGACCGCGCGCGCGCCTGGACATCGCCGGTCGTCTTCAGCACCAGCCATGAAGCGCCATGCATGGAGAGCATCGTCACCGAAAGCACGCCGCAAAGCAGCGCGAACGGATTGAGCAGACCGAAGAACGAGCCTTCGTAGAATATCTGGAGGTCGTCAGCCAGACGGAACGGGATGCCCTGCAGGACGTTGCCAACGGCAACACCAAAGATGAGGGCAGGAACGAAACCGCCGATGAACAGCGCCCAGTCCCAACCTCTTTTCCATGTCTCGCTGTCACGCTTGGAGCGATATTTGAAGCCGACCGGACGCAGGATGAGTGCGAACAGGATGGCAAACATCGCCAGATAGAAGCCCGAGAAGGACACCGCATAGAGCGGTGGCCAGGCGGCGAAAATGGCACCGCCGCCAAGGATCAACCAGACCTGGTTGCCTTCCCAGACCGGGCCAATCGTATTGATGATGATGCGCCGCTCGACATCGGTTTTGCCAATGGCGGGTAGGAGAATGTCGACGCCGAGGTCAAAACCGTCCATCGCGGCAAAGGCGATCAGCAATACACCGAGCAGCAACCACCAGATGATGCGCAGGGTTTCATAGTCCAACAAATCGCTGAGTATCATGATCCTTACTCCGCAGGTGCTATGCTGGCCGGGGCGAGAACTGCTTCCGGCTTGCTGTCGGGTTCAGGTCCAGCCTTGATGGCGCGGATCATCAGGCCCATCTCGATGATGAAGAGAACCGTATAGATCGCCACGAAACCAAGTATCGTCAGCAATACGGTGGATGCTCCGAGATTCGAAACGCCGATTGCCGTGGGCAATATGCCTTCGATGACCCAGGGCTGGCGACCGAACTCCGCGACGACCCAGCCCATTTCGGCTGCGATCCAGGGCAGCGGTATCGCAAACACGGCAATCCGAAGCAGGAACGGGTAGCGGTCGAGCGCGCGGCGTGCGGACAGCACGAAGAATGTGCCGGTCAGCAAGATCAGCAGAAAGCCGATACCCACCATGATGCGAAACGCCCAGAACAGGGGCAGGACGCCGGGAACCGTGTCGTTGGCTGCCTGCGTGATCTGCTCGTCGGTTGCCTGACGCGGATCATCGACATAGCGCTTCAGCAGGAGCGCATAGCCCATCCACTGGCTGTTATCGGCAAAAACGTCCTTTACGTCCTGCGGAACGGCGCTCGTATCGCCCGCCGCGCGGATTTTCTGCAAGGCGTCATAGGCGACGATACCGTTCCTGATATGGTTTTCAGCGTTCTGGACCAGATCATTGATGCCCTGGATCGGGGTCGTGAGAGAGCGGGTGCCGATCAGGCCCATGACCCATGGAATATGCACCGCGAAATGGGTTTCACGCGCCTCCTGGTTGGGGAAGCCGAACACCGTGAACGACGCCGGAGCCGGTTCCGTTTCCCACATGGCTTCGATGGCCGCAATCTTCATCTTCTGGTGTTCGTTGGCCAGATAGCCGCTTTCGTCACCGAGAACGACAACCGAAAGCGATGCAGCCAGACCGAAGGATGCCGCAATGGTCATGGAACGTTTGGCCAGTTCCACGGAACGTCCCTTGAGCAGATACCAAGCCGAGACACCGAGAACGAAAATGGCAGCGGTCACGTAGCCCGCGGAAACCGTGTGCACGAACTTGGCCTGTGCGACCGGGTTCATCAGGACTGCGAAGAAATCGGTGATTTCCATGCGCATGGTTTCGGGATTGAACGCCGATCCAACCGGATTCTGCATCCAGCCATTGGCGATCAGAATCCATAGCGCCGAGAAATTGGAACCTGCCGCGACCGCATAGGTCGCCATCAGGTGTCCAACTTTCGACAAGCGGTCCCAGCCGAAAAAGAAAAGACCGACGAAGGTTGCTTCAAGAAAGAAAGCCATAAGGCCTTCGATGGCCAGCGGCGCGCCAAAGATGTCGCCGACATAATGGCTGTAATAGCTCCAGTTCATGCCGAACTGAAATTCCATCACGATGCCCGTTGCGACGCCCATGACAAAGTTGATGCCAAACAGCGTACCCCAAAATTTCGTCATCTGCCGCCAGATGAGTCGCCCCGTCATAACGTAAACGGTTTCCATGATGGCAAGCAGCACGGAAAGACCCAAGGTCAGAGGTACGAAGAGGAAGTGATAAAGTGCCGTGATTGCAAACTGCAATCGCGACAGGGAGACAATATCGAGTTCCATCTCTTTAAGCCGGGTTGCCCGGCCCTCCTGGTGTTATGAGCTGCGCTTCCAGCGCGCCCCTTTTGAAAGCGGGCAGTTCTTGAAGACTTTCCCGCTTCAATTCCAACTACCGGTCCAAGTGCCGGTGCTGTTATCGCTTACCTCATGGTTTCGAGGATTTCGTCAAAGCGCACTGTCCCCTTACTTACGGACTCAATTAGAGCGCCTTGATTTAAAACAATGATCCGTTCACAAATTCGCGCTTCGCGGCGTATATGCGTGGCGATCAGCAGTGTGTGTGAACCGGCCCGCGCCTTGAGGCGTTCAAGAACATCCTCGGCGGTGGCACCGTCGAGACCTTCGGTCGGTTCATCCAGCAGCCAGAGCGGAACATCGGTCAGGAAAAGGCGCGCAAGGGCCAGACGTCGCGCCTGCCCGCCTGACAAACCCATGCCGCCCTCGCCCAGCATTGCGTCCAGTCCGGCAGGCAGGTCAGCGATAAACGTGCCAAGGCCAGCGGCAGTCAGCGCATCCATCAGTTCCTGATCGCCTGCATCGGCGCGCGCCAGCCGCAGATTGCCGCGTATACTGTCCTGAAAAAGCTCCGTCCGCTGCGTGAGGAGCCGTGCCGGTAGCATTGCGACGCTGCCCTGATCAGTCGGGATTTCTCCGGCGAGGAGATTGAATAGCGTCGATTTCCCCGCGCCGCTTGTGCCAACGATGGCAACGCGCTCACCGGCAGCAATATCGAGCGTGATATTTTTCAGGGCATCGCGGTCGGCACCATCACGACGAACGGACACGTCTTTCAGCTGAACGGCCCTCCCCTTCACAGGCCATTGCGGCAGTGCGGCTTTGGCCTCATCTGTCAGTTGAGGCGCGACACGCTTTGCAGCAAGTACGGTGCGGCCAAGCTCCATCGCGCCGCGCCGCAAGGCCGAAAAAGGCTCCATCGCACCCAGAATGACCAGCATTCCAAGCGCGGCCACAGGCGCGCCGATGGTTTGCGCCTGCATCAGCAATCCAACCGCCACGAGGCCACCAGCAAGCAGGGCCGCATGAACGATACCGAAACCGGTGCCGGTAACAATTTCTATGCGGTTCAGCTTGCAATCCGATGCGGCGACGTAGCCATCCGCACGAGCCAATGCCAGCTTCTGTTCCTCAAGGCGTCCCGCCATCAGAAGTTCGGTCTGCCCGGCAACAAGATCGACGGTGCGGGCGCGCAGGGCCTCCGTGCCTTTGGCGCGCTGCCGCATGGATTTTTCGGATCGGCGGGCCGCAAAAAGCGGAAGGCCAAGACCCGCGACAAGCAGGACAAGCGCTACCAGCAGCCCGAAAAGCGGATTCATTAGGCCAAGCGCGATACCAGCCACAAGGGCGGTGGCAAGCGCAGCGCCGACCGGCACCACCACACGCAGATAAAGCGAATCCAGCGCATCAATGTCTGCGGTCAGACGGAACAGGAGACGCGCCGGACGTTTCAAAAGCGTGTTCGCAGCATTCGGGCGCGCCCAGCTGCGGAACAGTTTTTCGCGAAGGGCGGCGAGGATCGCAAGCGTTGCATCATGTGTGACGAGCCGCTCGAGATAGCGGGAGCCAGTGCGCAGGATCGCCAGCAGGCGAATACCGGCAGCGGGCGCGAACACATCGAACACAACCGCCGTGGCGATGCTCAGGCCCGCAATCGCCGTTGCCGTTATGAACCAGCCCGACAGGCCAAGAAGCGCGATGCCAGCGAGAACGGTTACGGTTGCCGTCGCGATACCGGCAAGTAACGCCGTCCCTCTGGTTTGGAAGAACAGCCGCAGGATGGGCTGCAATGACTGAAAACCGTTCATTCCGCCGCCCTTCTCTGCCAAACCGGATAGTTTTCCGTGCTGCCATCCAGACGGACGATGCGATCCATCCGGCGCGCAAGAGTTTCGTCGTGAGTAGCGACGATCAGCGTCTTGCCTTTGGCAAGCTTCAGAAGGCTGTCAGCGATAAGCGTTGCCGTTTCCTGATCAAGATGCGCGGTGGGTTCATCAGCCAGAATAATATCTGCAGCCGGATCGACGGCCGCGCGGGAAAGAGCCAGCCGCAGGGCCTCGCCACCGGAAATACCGGCTCCGTTTTCGCCGATAAGGCTGTTCCCGGTGACACCCGGAACATGACCGAGCGCCATGTCGTCGATGATGGTTCTGGTGGTTTCCAGATCGGCTTGCCGGCCAAGCGTGATGTTCTGACGGGCCGAACCCGCAAAGATATGCGGCTTCTGGCCGATCCAGCTCATCCTTGCGCGAAGCGCAATTGCGGTTTCGTCGGTAAGCTCAACACCGCCGATCTCGACCCGGCCAGACTGCGGAGCCGTCAGCCCGGCGATAAGCGCCAGAATGGTGGATTTTCCATAGCCGCTTGGCGCAAGCAGCGCCACGTGCTCGCCCGCCTCGATATGAAGGTTGAATTCGTCGAGAACCGTGGCTCCGGTTCCGTAACCAAAGCCGACATTGTGCAAGGCAACTGTGGGAGTCTCGCCAATTACTGCCTGGCTTCCGCTCTTTCCGACAACCGACATGGGGTGTTCGGCAAGCTTTTCCAGCGCGTCGATAGAGGCTTCGCCTGCGGCGCGGTCGTGCCAGACGGCTGAAAGATCGCGCAGTGGTTCGAAGAATGTCGGAGACAGAAGCAGGACGAAAAGGCCTTCCGCCAAGGTCAGCTTATGGCCCCACGCTCCGAAGTCGAGCTGCCCCAGCAAATGGAAGCCGATATAGACCGCGACCATGGCGACGCCGATGGCGGCGAAAAGCTCGAGCACAGCGGACGACAGAAATGCGATGCGCAGGACCGACATTGTCTTGGAGCGCAGGGTTTCGGCGTTCTCGCGCAACCGGTTCGCGGTTGCGTCCACGGCATGGAATGTGCGGATAGTGGCAAGGCCACGCAGCCGGTCGAGCAGGAAGCCGTTCATGCCGCCAAGAGCGACCAGTTGCTTTTCGCTGGCAGCCTTTGCCCGCCAGCCGATCAGCGCCATGAAGACCGGTATCAGGGGCGCGGCCACCATAAGGACGAGCGCGGCGGCCCAGGAATACCAAAACACGACTGCAAGTATCGCCAATGGAACCAGCATGACGCGAATGCGCACGGGCACGAAGCGCGAAAGATAGGGAACGACCATCTCCGCCTGTTCGGCGAGAATACTTGCCGCCTCGCCCGATGACGGACGCGTCACATCGAGCGGTGAGCGTTGCGCAAGAGCCGAAACGGCATTGGTCCGCAACCGTGAAAGCTCCAGCCGGGCAGCATCAAATGCGTTTGCCGCGCCTGCACCGTCAAGAAGGCTGCGCAGGCAGCCAAGAATAAAGACGCCTGCCGCGCTATAATAGAGGGAAATATCGAAGCCGGTGTCGGCCAATCGTCCGATGGCAAAGGCCAGAATGCCCGCTTGCGGCAGCCACAAAACTGGTGCCAGCGCCTGAAGATATGCCCCCCGTTTCAGCAAGGACGGAACGGGACGACGTTGCGTACGGCGTGAAGCTTGTTGGTCGCCTGCCGCCTCGCCGTCTTCTGCCGTCAATGCTTCCGTTCGGGGGACAACGGATGTCACTCTCGCTTAGGCTCCTTTTTGGCCGATGTTCGCCCGCGCCCGAGCGCCACGATCCTGTCCGTGGTTTCAAGGAAGCGGGTCACCTTGGCGCCAAGCGCCAGAAGACTGGTCAAACGGTCTGTATCGAGCCGCTTGACGTCGTCGTACCAGTTGGTCAGCCTTTCGATCAGGCCGTACATGTCCTTCATGCGATCCTGCGCATAAAGATCGCTGTCACCCTTCGGCTGTTCCATCAGTATCTCACGCAGAACAGTCAGCGTGGGATCGATCTCGCGCTTCTTGCGCTCCTCGGCGAGCGTGCGCAGAATCTGCCACACATCGTCAGGTGTCGTGAAGAAATCACGGCGATCACCGGGAATGTGCTTCAGCAACACCAGATTCCAACCCTGCAACTCGCGAATGCCCATGGACACGTTCGAACGTGACACACCAAGGGCATCGACGATCTGGTCGGCGCAAAGCGGCTCAGGCGACACATAGAGCAGCGCATAGATCTGCCCCACGGTGCGGTTGATGCCCCAACGGCTGCCCATTTCTCCGAAGTGGAGCACGAACGACTGAACGATTGGCGACAATTCCAAAATGCTCTCTCCCGTAAATTCTGAATTTTCAGAAATTACTGAAATTCAGATAATTCAAATAACCCGAACCTTCAATCCGCTTGCCCCGGCGAAAGCCGGAATGGACAATTGGCCGCAGCCCCGGGGACACTCCTCCAAATGTCCCAAACACGACAGGCCACCGCTTCCGCTCCGCAGTCGATGGGCAGTCAGGCCAGGGATTCGGCAAATGGCAGATAATGTTTCCGGTCGGCAGGATAGCCGGTCTTGAAGCGAACTCCAAAACAGGTCTCCGGTCAGGCCGGAAGCAGCAGTCGCCGCTCCCATCACGGAGCAGCGGGTTTCCCCATTTGGTGCGGCGGAAAACGCAAGTTTTCCGCCCTCTCCGCACCCTCAAGCTTATACCAACAGACCTATAGCGGGTCGGAAGATGAAGGCAGCTCCTTGCTGTCCTGCGTTCTGTCGCGATGGATCACGGCGCGGCTGAGCAGCATGAGCGTTACCGGCGTTGTGACGACCACAAAGACGGTAATAAGCACTTCATGCAGAATCGGCTTCGATTGCAAGATGGAGAAAAATATAATCGACGCGATCAGGATACCGCCCGCCCCGAACGACGAGCCGAGCGTGGGAGCATGAACGCGCTCGTAGAAGCTTTTGAAGCGGACGAGGCCGATACATCCGACAAGCGTCAGGAAGGCACCGACCACCAGAAAAAAAGAGATGACGATGGCGGCCCATACGGGAAGTTCGCCGGCATTGATCATTCTATCACCTCCCCGCGCATGAGGAATTTCGAAAGCGCCACGGTGGCGACGAAACCCAAAAGGGCGATAATCAGTGCTGCCTCAAAATAGATGATGCTTCCTGTGCGTATGCCGAACGTGATCAGGAGCAGAAGCGCGTTGAGATAGAGCGCGTCGGTTGCGAGAATGCGATCCTGCGCGCGCGGGCCGACGAGCAGCCTGTAGACCGCGCAAGCCATGGCGCCGAGCAGCATCAGTTGAGCAGCAAGCAGGGACCAGAAGATGATAACTGCGCTCATACGGATTTCTCCTCTTCCATGTCTGCCGCGCCGAATATCCTGATGAGCGGCTGCTCATACCGTCCTTTGATGGTATCCCGCCACGCCTGCGCATCGTCCAGGTCAAGCACGTGGATCGTCAGCTCGCGCCTGGCGGCATTGTAATCCACCCACGCCGTACCCGGCGTCGCGGTGATTATGCAGGCAAGGACCGCAAGCGCCGTGCGGTTTTCCAGATCAAGCTGAATAACGACAAAGCCCGGACGTCGCTTGCGCCCGTTAGACAGGATGAGGCCCGCAACGGCTATATTCGATTGTAGTATGTCATAGCTTATGGCGCCAAACAGCCAGAGCATCGTCGGGATGGAACGAATATGGTTCTTCTGCGGCTGCAAGGCCGTCATGATAAGGCATGCAACGAGCGCGATGATCGCGCCGAGCAGAAGCTGCGCCCGCGTGAAGCCGTTCAAAAGCAACCAGAACAAAAGCAGCGAGGCGAACAGAAGCGGGTAAGGCAGGATTTTCTTCACTGTGCCTCCTCCGTTTGCATGCCAGCGCGCGACGCGTTGAGAACGCTGCTGATATAGGATGCAGGATTATGCAGCGAACGCGCCGTTTCATCCATGTAGCGCATCGCCGGACCGGCTGCGATTGTCAGCGCCAGACAGATTGCCAGAAGTCCTGCGATCGGCACGACTTCGCGCACCAGAACGCGCGGCACATTGCCTTCGAGCGAAGCCCAGAACGTGCGTATGCCGGTACGTGTCATCGCGATCAGTGCCGAGAGGCCGGACAGTAGAACGAGCGCAACCAGTGCCCAGCTCGCCGGACTGACAGGCATTGCAAGCTGTGGCGTCGGACCGTCACCATTGAAAACGGCTGCAAGGATGAGGAACTTGGCGATAAAGCCGGAGAATGGCGGCAAGCCGATCAGCAATATCGCGCAGATGCCGAAGAACGTGCCAAGAACAGCAAGCGTTGCAGGCAACACCGCGCCGATCTCGTCCTCGTCTTCCTCCTCCTCGTCGTCACCATAGGCTTCCATGGTAACGGCAAGAACGTTGGCGGCGGCGTCCTGCCCGCGCTCGATCAATTCGATGAGCAGGAAGAACGCCGCGATGGTGAGCGTCGAACTGACCATATAGAACAGCGCCGCGCCAGTCATCGCGGTGTTGCCGCTGCCGATGGCGGCCAGCAATGTGCCGGAAGATACGAGAATGCTGTAGCTGGCAAGCCGTCCCATCGCCTGCGATGCGACAACCCCGATCAGGCCGAAGGCAAGGGTGACCATTCCGCCGAAATAAAGCCAGTCATTGCCGAAGCCATAGGAGGAACCGGCACCGATGCCGAACATCAGCGGCGACAGGCGCAGAAGGACATAAATGCCGACCTTGCTCATGATGGCGAACACCGCCGCCACCGGCGCTGCTGCTGCGGTATAGGTCGGGGCGAGCCAGAAATTGAGCGGCCACATGCCTGCCTTGACCAGAAATGCGACACCAAGGACTGCCGCACCAGCTTCAAGCAGCATGCGATCCTCCGGCGCGACCTGCGAAATTTTCTGCGCGAGATCAGCCATGTTCAAGGTGCCGGTCACGCCATAGATCAGGCTGACCCCGATCAGGAACAGCGACGAAGCGACGAGATTGACGGCGATATAATGCATGCCAGCCTTCACGCGGGCCGGACCGGACCCATGCAGCGCAAGGCCGTAGGATGCGGCAAGCATGACCTCGAAAAAGACGAACAGATTGAACAGGTCGCCGGTCAGGAATGCGCCATTCAATCCCATCAGCAGAAGCTGAAAGATCGTATGGAAATGCGGGCTCGCCTTGTGCCAATGGGCAAGCGCGAAGCTGAGCGAAGCCATGCCAAGCAGGCTCGTCAGCACCAGCATCAGGGCCGCGAGGCGATCCAACACCAGCACGATGCCGAAAGGCGCTGGCCAGTTGCCGATCAGGTAAACCAGAGCGTCGGGCGCTTTTTCGCTCGCCATGCCTGCAAGTGTGACGGCAATCGCGATCAGCCCCAGGGTTGAGATGGAGTTGATGGCCATCTTGAGCTTGCGCTTGCGTTCGTCAAACAGCAGCAGGATAGCTGCCGTGACAAGCGGCAGGACAATCGGAGCAACGATGAGGTGCGTTTTCCAGTCCAACATCAGTTCTCCTTGCCGTCCACGTGGTCCGTACGTGTCAACCCGCGAGAAGCGAGCAGCACGACAAGGAAAAGTGCGGTCATTGCGAAACCGATGACGATGGCGGTCAGAACGAGCGCCTGCGGCACGGGATCGGTATATTGCGTGGCCTGAACGTCAACACCGCTATCGAGCACAGGAGCCGCATTGGTGCGCAGGCGCCCCATCGAGAAGATGAATAGGTTGACGGCATAGGAAACCAGCGACAGGCCGATTGCCACCTGAAAAGTGCGGGGGCGAAGGATGAGCCACACACCGGATGCCATCAGCACGCCGATTGCCAGAGCAAGAACGAGTTCCATCAGTTCTCCTCCTTCGTTGCGGCGAGCTTTTCGACACGGTGTTTACGCAGCGACTGGTGCGCGAGAGCGATCAAAACGAGCACGGTAGCCCCGACCACGAGTGTAAAGACCCCAAGATCGAACAGCAGAGCGCTGGCTGTCGGCATTTTTCCGATATGCGGTATTTCCGTATACTGGAAGAAGGTTGTCAGGAACGGATAGCCGAAGAACCACGATCCAGCGCCCGTTGCGGCGGCAAACAGCAGGCCCAGCCCGATCCAGCGCAATGGTAGAATGCGCAAGCGATCCTCCACCACGCGCGCGCCTGATGCCAGATACTGCAGCAGGAATGCGATTGCGAGCGTGATGCCAGCAGCAAACCCACCGCCCGGCAAGTCATGGCCGCGCAGGAACAAGTGCACTGCCAGCACGATGATGACCGGGAACAGCCATTGCATGATGACGGACGGCACGGCCAGATAATCGGCCAGTGTTTCACCGGCCTTGCGGTCGGGCGCTGCCTCGTCATAGGCATCCTGAATCCTCTGCTGGGCGGTCGATCCGGTCGTATCGGGCGCAGGACGGAAACGACGCAGGAGCGCAAAGACCGTAAGGCCGACAATACCGAGGACCGCGATTTCCCCAAACGTATCGAAAGCGCGGAAATCCACCAGAATGACATTCACGACATTCTTGCCACCGCCGCCCGAATAGGCGTTTTCGAGGAAATAGTCGCCGATGCTGCTGGGCGATACGCGCGTCATCACCGCATAGGCGATGGCGGCCACCCCTGCCCCGCTGCCGATGGCAAGCAGGAGATCGCGATAGCGGCGGATGCGAGGGCCAATCTGTACCGGAAGCGGATCGGGATCTTCCCAACGCTTCGGCAGCCAGCGAAGGCCGAGCAGCAGCAGAACGGTGGTGACGATTTCGACCAGCAATTGGGTCACTGCCAGGTCGGGCGCGGACAGCCAGACGAAGGTGATGCAGGTAACAAGCCCCGCCCCGCCCAGAAGAATGAGTGCAGCCAGCCGGTGAAACTTTGCCTGATAGGCCGCGCCGACGGCACAGGCCCCGCCAAGTATCCAAAGGCCGGCAAAGATAGGATCAACCGGCTGCGGACCGAGCGAACCAGATTGCAGGCCGGAGGCGAAAATCGGCCAGGCGGCGGCAAATACGGCCACCACGACAACGATACGCAGCTGCGGCTGCAAACGGCGCGTGCTGAGAAAGGCTTCGGCCTTGCGCGCCCAATTCCATGACAGGGTCACCAGAACACGCTCAAAAATACGCTGCCCCTGCAAGTGCCGGAAGAGCGGCGGGCCGTCTTCGCTGTTTGCGAGATAGTTTTTCAGCATCCAGTGCAGGAGAATGCCGCCTATCATGGCGATGATACTCATCATCAGCGGCAGATTGATGCCGTGCCAGACAGAAAGGCTATATTCCGGCGTTGCCTTGCCTAGCACCGACAGAACAGCCGAATGCAGGAACGGGCCGATAGACAGACCCGGAACGACGCCGATCAACAGGCAAAGCAAGACCAGAAGCTCGATCGGACGGCGCATCCAGTGCGGAGGCTCGTGCGGCTCGCGCGGCAGATCATGCGGCGGTGGCCCGAAGAACGTCGAATAGATAAAGCGCACGGAATAGGCGACCGTGAAGATACCCGCAATCGTGGCAACATAAGGCGTGATCGTATCGAGCCACGACGCCATGTGGGTTTCCACCGCTTCAGCGAAGAACATTTCCTTGGAAATGAAGCCGTTGAGCAGCGGCACGCCCGCCATGGCCGCGCTCGCCACCATGGCAAGCGTCGCAGTATAAGGCATGGGGCGCAACAGCCCGCTCAGCTTGCGCATGTCGCGCGTGCCGGTTTCGTGATCGATGATACCCGCCGCCATGAAGAGCGATGCCTTGAAGATCGCGTGATTGACCATGTGGAAAATCGCGGCAACGGCAGCCAGCGGACTTCCGAGGCTGAGCAGAACCGTGATCAGGCCAAGATTGCTGATAGTCGAATAGGCGAGCAGACCTTTGAGGTCCTGTTGGAAAACCGCAAAGAAACTCGCGATCAGAAGCGTTATCAGACCGGCGGAACCAACGATCCAGAACCACTCCTCAGTTCCGCTGAAAACCGGCCAAAGGCGGGCAAGCAGGAACACGCCAGCCTTCACCATGGTTGCCGAATGCAGATAGGCAGATACAGGCGTCGGCGCTGCCATGGCGTTCGGAAGCCAGAAATGGAACGGAAACTGGGCGCTCTTGGTGAATGCGCCAAGCAGGATCAGAATGAGCGCCACGCTGTAGAGCGGATGGGTCCGAACGAGGTTGCCCGCCGCCAGGACGTTGTCGAGATCGTAGCTTCCGACGATATGCCCCAGGATCAGAACGCCTGCCAGCAGACAGAAACCGCCTATGCCGGTCACCGTCAGTGCCATACGTGCTCCGTCACGGGCGCTTGCATTGTGATACCAATAGCCGATCAGCAGAAATGAGAAGATGCTGGTCAGTTCCCAGAATACCGCAAGCAAAATCAGATTGCCCGACAGAACAACGCCAAGCATCGATCCCATGAAGGACAAAAGGAACGAGAAGAACCTCGGCACCGGATCTTCCGGCGACATGTAATAGCGCGCATAAATGACGACCAGAAGGCCGATGCCCGTGATGAGCATCGCGAAAAGCCAGGCAAAGCCGTCCATCCGGAAAGTGACATTGAGCCCGTAGGCCGGAAGCCACTCCACGGTGCCGCGAAGTACCTTTCCGTCCGACACGATGGGGTAGAGGCTGGCGGTGACGATAAAGGCGACAAGCGCAATCGCTGCCGTAAACCAGGCCGAGCCGCTGCGGTCAGCCCCCCTGAACAATCCGGTTATGGCGCTGCCGAGGAATGGTAGAAGGACAAGCAGGAAAAGCATTCTGCCGTCCATCGTCATGCGCCACAGGCCTCCTAGCCGAAATCAAGGTTGATCCGAAGCAGGCACCGCTCAAGAAAACAGCAACAGAATCGCTCCGGCAAGTTGTAGAGAGGAATCATATGTCCCGATGGCCTTATTATGACGGGCCACGGAACATTATGGCAATAGCTTTCAATGGCTTATGGTGCAGATTTGAATCATTTTATGGTTCCTCTTGCCAGAAAATCTATAATTTATCGGTTGCTGCGAACCGCGATGCCTGACGATTGGACATACTCACTCGAAAATCTTTCAGTCGAATGACATAGTCTTATCGGGAAGATTGTCGCGGACACGGCTTTTGAAGAGCCCTTATCCTTCAAGTAAAATCGCGGACAGCCTCTCAGCCTGAACGCGAATGTCCGGCACGGCTGTGACTTCCCAGAATGCGCCCTTCGTAACCGGACCGATGGCGAAAAACGGACCGGATGGCTCGCCTCGCGCATTGAGAAGCTGCAGCCCACGGGTTACGTCCAACCCCAGATCGAGGGCATCCGGTCGAGCCAGCCCATGTTCCATGAGTCCGATCAATGCCGCATTGCGGGTTGTCGAGAAACGCGAATTGCCGCCACGGCAATCGATGACCGCTGCCACATGCAGCGTCCCGATCTTTTCGCTGCGCCGTGGGCGATAGCGGATTTCCATCCCTCCTCCTTCGTCGCGCACGGAAACGAGATGACCCGCCGTGATTTTAAGCTGTCCGTTGTCCACGGCAGATTCGATACGATCCGCCACAGCCGGAGCCATGCGATGGCGATGGACATCCCACCATGGACGAAGATGCCTGAGGAAACCGCGACGCTGTGAAGTCGGCAACCCAGCCCATATATGCTGCGTATGTGGGCGCAGGCCGTCCATCACACTGCGCCAGCCGTAACCGGCTGTTTCCGCTTCCGCCATCATGGCGCGCACGCGCTGCATGAGCTTCGGCAGGCCCAGCGATACGGGCAGATCGTCCGCCGCAATCGGAACGGCTTGAGCCGGGGCGTGACGCGCGGGTAAAAGCCCCCTGCGTGAAATCGCGTATATCGGGGCATGATGCCCCTTGTCGAGCAACGACAACACGCTGTCGATCATCGAAAGGCCGGTACCGAATATCGCGACCGGAGCATCCGTCGGCACATCGAAATAGCCATTGCTTGACCAGTATTCCGTAATCTGGCTGCCGGATTTCGCAATGGCGGCCTCATTTCCCGTCGCAAGAATAACCGCATCGGTTTCGAAGGTTTCGCCGGTTTCGGTGACAACGGCTGGTCTGCCTGCTTTCAGCCACACGTCAACAATACCGGTCTTTTCAACCGTCAATCGTGAGTCACCTGCGGAAAGATAAGGCTCAATCAAATGCTCCAGATAGGCCCGGTAGACTTTACGCGGCACAAAACTGTACGGCTCCCACCGGTCGCCGCTCGTCTGCAGCCAATTGAGGAAGTGATCCGGCTGATCGGGAAAGGCGCTCATATTGCTGGCGCGGACATTGAGAAGATGACTGGAATTGTCCGTCGCGTAAGCTATCCCCGTTCCCAACCGGCCCGACCGCTCGAAAATTCGCACGGTCGATTCCGGCGAACGCCGGAGCAATTGTGCAGCCAGAATGATGCCGCTTGCTCCGGCGCCGATGATGACAAATGACTTCAAACTATCGTGACCTCATCCCGTTTTGCGACAACGACCCGAAACGGGTGTCGTCAAAATCCGCGCCTTAAATCTCACCTTTTTAGTTAGATTCCACCAAAGAACCGCTCTTGTAAACCCTGGAAAACCGGGAAGTTTGTTGTGAGAGCTACGCGCAGTGGCCCGTTTTCACTGCAAACGCATGACGGGAAAGTAAACAGTCCGATGAAACTAGCCACGTATCGTTGACAGTGTGTTTCAGAAACACGGGCTGGCCTCCCGCGCCCAAATAACAATATTTAGCCCATCATTATCGCAACAGGTTGCCTTGAAAATCCCAAGCCGGACAGCCTGCCAGACCGCTGAAACACAGGACCCCAGTCATGAATAATTCCCTGCTGAATTCCATCAAGAAGCGCCGTACGCAGTATGCTCTGGGCAAGTCCCTTCCGTTGTCGAATGAAGATGTGGCCGAGTTGATCCGCGAAGCGGTCAAGCACACGCCTTCCTCCTTCAACTCGCAGAGTTCACGTGCCGTGATCCTGTTTGGCGCCGAGAGCGACAAGCTGTGGAGCATGGTGAAGGAAACACTCCGCCAGATCGTTCCAGCCGACGCATTCTCGCAGACGGAAGCCAAAATCGACAGCTTCGCTGCCGGTGCCGGTACGGTATTGTTCTACGAAGACCAGAATGTCGTTAAGGGACTTCAGGAAAACTTCCCGCTTTATGCCGACAACTTCCCGGTCTGGTCTGAACAGTCGAGCGGCATGGCGCAGCATTCGGTCTGGACCGCGCTTGCCAATGCGAATATCGGCGCCAGCCTCCAGCACTATAACCCGCTGATCGATCAGGAAGTCGCCCGGACCTGGGATATTCCAGCCTCGTGGAAACTCCGTGCCCAGATGCCGTTCGGCTCAAACGAACAGCCCTTCGGCGAAAAGGCTTTCATAGACGACGCCGACCGTTTCAGAGTTTTCTTCTAAGCGTTCATTGCACCGAAAAAAGATCGGGCCGGAGGAGTTTCCTCCGGCTTTTTCGTTTCATCGGGAAAATATTTCATCAGGCCGTTGTCCCCTCCCCAAAAGCTGGATGTAATGCAGATGCTTCAAGAGAGTCGCGACGAAGCGACAAGCTTGCGAAGCTTCATCAAAGCGGGCCGCAATCGCGCGACATGTGCGGATTGCGTGGTCCGAAGGGGGAAGTTGCATGACAACCGTATTACCGCCATTTGCTCATATCTCGAAAGCAGCCCACACCAGGCACGGCCTTGCACGAAAGCTGCTGCGAGCATCCATACCGGCCGCGCTCGCGTTCACACTATTTCTGTCCGCGTCACCGAAGGCGGTGGAAGCCGCGACGCCGGCCGACACGCTTGTCATCGCGATGAGCATCGACGATGTCATTTCGCTCGATCCGGCTGAAATCTTCGAGATCACCACGTCTGAGGTGCTGACCAGCACCTATGAGCGGCTTATCACGACCGACACCAAGGACCCGACCAAGATCATCCCTCAGATTGCCGAAAGCTGGACCTTTTCGGACGACGGCAAGTCGATCACGTTCAAAATCCGCAAGGGGCTGAAATTCGCTTCCGGCAACCCTTTGACCGCCAAGGACGCCGCCTATTCGCTACAGCGCGCCATCAAGCTGGACAAGAGCCCGGCGTTTATTCTGAGCCAGTTTGGTCTCACCCGCGAAAATGCCGACCAGAACATCGTCGCGACCGACGACGAAACGCTCGTTTTCACCACAGGCAAGGCTTTTGCGCCAAGCTTTGTTCTCAACTGTCTTACATCCAGCGTTGCATCGATTGTCGACAGCAAGCTGGTGAAGGAGCATGAGCAGAAGGCGGAAAAGACCAAGGACTACCCTTACGAAACCGATTTCGGCTACGAATGGCTGAAAAACAACTATGCGGGCTCCGGTCCTCTGGCGCTCAGGCAATGGCGCGCCAATGAAGTTCTTCTTCTGGAGCGCAACGAAAACTATGCCGATCCAAAACCGGCGATGAAGCGCGTCATCTATCGCCATGTGAAGGAAGGTGTTTCTCAGCGCTTGCTCCTGCAGGCGGGTGACGTCGACATTGCCCGCAATCTGGAACCCGGCGACATCGAAGAACTGAGCAAGGACGAGAAGTTCCACGTCATCAACGCACCAAAAGGCCGCGTCTATTATCTGGTGGCCAACCAGAATGTGCCTGAACTTGCAAAGCCAGAAGTCCGGCAGGCGCTTAAATATCTGATCGACTATGATATGATCGAGGCGAAACTCATCAAGGGCATCGGCCGCACGCACCAGTCGTTCCTGCCCCTCGGCATGTTCGGCGCTGTCGGTGACAAGCCGTTTACCTATGATGTCGATAGAGCCAGGGAACTGCTTGCCAAGGCGGGTCTGAAGGACGGCTTCAAGGTGACGCTGGACGTTCGCAACACCCAGCCATTTGTCGGCATCGCCGAAAATATCCAGCAGACCATGGGCAAGGCGGGCGTGCAGGTGGAAATCCTGCAAGGCGACGGCAGGCTGACAACCACCAAGGTTCGCGCACGCAAGCATCAGATGGCTCTTGGCATCTGGGGGCCGGATTATTGGGACCCGCACACCAATGCAGTGACCTTCACCAACAATCCGAACAATGGCGAAGACGTCTCGATGCGCACGAGCGCATGGCAGGCGCATTGGGATATTCCGGAATTGACGGCGGAAACGATGGCTGCCGCAGAAGAGCGCGATACCGCCAAGCGTGAGGCGATGTATCACGACCTTCAAAAGAAGTTCCAGGACACAAGCCCGTTCGCGATCATTTACCAGCAGATCGAAACAGCCGTGACCAGCTCGAACGTGCACGGTTTCAACATGGTGGCCGATGCCAACTATGTTCAGACCGTAACGAAGGACTGACGGGAAACGAAATGGCCGGGCAAAACGCCCGGCCATTTTATCTTCCATCGTGGAAACGGCGACCGTTGTTATACGGTCTGACAATAGGGCCGGTAGCTTCGAACCGCTCGCGCCGCCGGTTTTGAGGCTATCGGCTCAACCCGGTCGATGAACCTTCACAACTGCCGGATCGGTATCGATCCGCCCCGCTCCAATAAGGTCGAGACAATAAGGTACCGCCGGAAAAATGGCCTGCAAGGTCATGGCGATAGATGCCGGTTTGCCGGGTAGATTGAGAATGAAGCTCTTGCCACGGCTGCCCGCCGTCTGGCGAGAAAGAATAGCGGTCGGTGTCTGCTCAAGGCTGACGCGGCGCATCAACTCACCAAACCCCGGCAGTTCCTTATGCAGGACCGCCTGCATGGCCTCTGGCGTTTCATCACGCGGGCTCGGCCCTGTGCCGCCTGTCGTCAGGATGAGATCACAAGCCTCGTTGTCGCAAAGATCGACAAGCGTGTCGCGAACCGATTGCATGCCATCGGGAATGACACGGCGGACTGTTTCATACGGCGTGACGACGGCGGTTTTAATCCATGCTTCCATGGCGGGACCGCTCAGATCTTCGTATTCCCCGCGGCTTGCACGGTCGGAAACAGTCACAAAACCGATCTTTACCATCACCTTCTCACAGCTAGTTTTTGGGCTCAATAAACTTCTGGCGGACTTATAGGCGCTCATCGATTTGATGTGAAGGTTTGCGCACATGAAAACGCCGCCCGGAGGCGGCGCTTTGCAAATGATGTAACTCAGAAATTACGGCGTAACGTCGAAGCCGAACCACTTTTCCGACAGACGCTTGATCGTGCCGTCAGCCTTTGCAGCTTCAATGGCTTCATCGAACATCTTTTTCAGTTCGGCATCATCCTTGCGCAAGCCTACACCGACACCGCGTCCGAGAATGCCGCCCTTGAAGAACGGGCCGGTCATGACGATGTCTTCATTGCCAGGCTTCTTGGCAGCGTCTGCGAGATAAGCGAGCGAAGCCACGACCAGGTCGACACGGCCAGACTTCAGATCGAGGTCGTGCTGTTCCGTGGTTTTGTATTCACGGATGTCGATGTTTTCCTTGAAATACTTGTCGAGAAGCGTCAGGCCGAGCGAAGCGGTCTGGACACCAACGGTGCGGCCCTTGATTTCGGCAGATACTTCGTCGATTGCCTTCTGGGCTGCCGCTTCATCCTTGGCGAGATAAAGGGTTTCGCCAGTGTGCGGCAGCTTCGCAAAAGGGCTATCCTTCAGCGTTGCGAAAGTCTGCGGCGTCAGGCCATAGGAAACCGAGAAGCTGATCGTCTCTTCACGCTTGGCCGTTGCCGTGAGGCCAGCCATGATCGCATCGAACTTGCCGGCATTAAGCGCAGGGATCATGCTGTCGAAAGGCTGGGCAACGATCGTGCACTCAACCTTCATGCGCGTGCAGAGATCCTTGTAAAGATCGATTTCAAAGCCATCCAGTGAGCCATCGGGCTTGGTGAAGTTGTAGGGACGGTAAGCGCCTTCCGTCGCGATGGTGATCTTCGTCCACTTTTTTTCCTCGGCATGAGCCGAGATGCTCGTCAGAGCAAGAGCGGAAATGAACACGGCTTTAAAAAGTCCGATAGCCTTCATTGCAGTTATCCTGTTGCGGTTGTTTCTGTCCGGCTTCCGCCGGAACGCAGAATTTCGAAAATTAGGCAGCGTTCTCGTGGCTGATGAACTTGCGGAAACGTTCCGACTTCGAGTTGCTGAACACATCTTCCGGTGCCCCGTCTTCTTCCACCAGTCCCTGATGGAAAAAGACGACGCGGTTGGAAACATCGCGCGCGAAGCCCATTTCATGGGTCACGACCAGCATGGTGCGGCCTTCCTCGGCCAGACCGCGCATGACACGCAAAACTTCACCAACCAGTTCCGGATCGAGCGCGGAAGTCGGCTCGTCGAAAAGCATGACCTTCGGCTTCATCGCCAGTGCGCGGGCAATCGCGGCGCGTTGCTGCTGCCCGCCCGAAAGATGGGCTGGATAGAAATCGCGCTTGTCGGCAATGCCGACCTTTGCCAGCAGGGCTTCTGCTTCCGCCACGCATTCCGCGCGCGGCCGTCCCTGCACAAAGATCGGCGCTTCTATGATGTTTTCCAGAATGGTCTTGTGCGACCATAGGTTGAAGCTTTGAAACACCATGCCCAGTTCCGAACGAATGCGCGAAACCTGCTTCTTGTCGGTCGGGTAGGCTTCACCTTTCGAGTTCTTCGCCATGCGGATGGTCTCACCCGAAACCGTGACCGTGCCCGACGAAGGCGTCTCCAGCAGATTGATGCAGCGCAGGAAAGTCGATTTGCCGGAGCCGGACGAACCGAGGATCGAAATGACCTCGCCTTCGCGCGCTTCAAGCGAAATGCCCTTGAGCACTTCATTCGCACCAAAGCTCTTGCGCAGGTTTTCGACTTTCAGCGCCACCGGTGCATTGGGGGAAACGTTTTTGCTCACGATGTTTGTCCCTCGGAGGAAAGCTTGACGACTGGCTGGCGCAGATATGGCGTCAGTCTATATTCTGCGAACATCAGCACACGCGTCAGAATGAAGTTGATGGCAAGGTAGATCGCGCCGGCGATCACGAAGATTTCTATGGCCCGATAGCTCTCGGCGATCAGCTTTGCTGCGATGCCTGTCACTTCCATGAGCGTGATGATCGATGCAAGCGAGGTTGCCTTGATCATCGATATCATTTCGTTGCCATAACCCGGCAACGCTTGACGGATCGCAAGAGGCATCACGACACGCCGGAAGCTAGTGAAGGCGGTCATGCCGCAAGCCTTTGCGGCTTCGATCTGGCCGTGCGGCACCGACAGCAAGCCGCCGCGGATGATCTCGCTCGCATAGGCGGCGTTGTTCAACGTCAGCGCAATGATCGCACACCAGTAAGGCTCACGCAAAACCGGCCAAAGGAACGAGTAGCGAATGATCGGAAACTGGCTGAGACCGTAATAGATAATGAATATCTGTACCAGAAGCGGTGTTCCGCGGAACACAAAGACGTAGATGCGCGCGATCCAGTCCAGCACCTTGATGCCCGACAGGCGCATCATGGCAAAAAGCAGGGCCAGCAAGGCGCCAAGCACGATGGAACTTACTGCGAGCTTCAAGGTCAGCGGCACACCGCCCAGCATTTGGAAGAATGCATCGGAATAGAATTCAAGGTTCATTTTGCCCTCCGGACGCCGCGCGAGAAGTGGCGCTCGGCCATCTGCAAAAGTCCGCCGGAAACCGACGAAATCGCCAGATAGAGTGCACCGGCAATGAGGAAGAAGTTGAAGGGCAGACCAGTGGAACCCGCGCCGATCTGTGCCTGACGCAGAAGCTCAACCACGCCGGCAACCGACACCAGGGCGGATTCCTTGAGCGAAACCTGCCAGACATTGCCGAGGCCCGGCAGGGCGTGCCGCAGTGCGAGCGGTGCGATGATGCGGCGGAATTTCAACATTCGGCCCATGCCACACGCGGTTGCAGCTTCGATCTCACCTTTGAAGACGGCGCGGAACGCACCTCGAAATACTTCCGTGTGATGCGCGCCACAGGAAATGCCGATTGCCAGTACACCTGCCAGAAAACCCGGAAAACCGATAAAACCTTCTGCTCCGAAATATTTGCCGAGCGCGGTAACAGCCGCACTGCCGCCGAAATAGAACAGATAGATGACGAGGAGGTCTGGAATACCACGAATGATCGTGGTGTAGCCGTCGGCGACTGCACGCAGCGTGCGCCCGCCGGAAATCTTCGCCCAAGCGGCAAAAACGCCGATGGCAGCACCGAGAAGGAAGCCAAGAACGGCGAGCGCCACGCTCACCAATGCGCCCATCAGCAGCACATAGCCCCAGCCGTCCGGCCCGAAGCTCAAAATATCGAGAAAGCCCATCTGCTTCATGATGCGTCAGGCCCTGTTGGAAGTGGGGGATTGAATGTCATTTCTATCTTCAAAACTATCGGCCGTCATCGTCATTTGGCGGTTTCGGGCAGTGCCGGTTGAACGCTGTCTGGAATCGGATTGACGAAAACGGTTCCGCCGAGCCGTTTTTCGTGATCCTGCTTTGCTTTCTCGATCTGCGCCGGATCGCGGAACAGCTCGATGGCCGTGCTGCCCATGATCTTCGCAGCATGGGCCATGCCCTTGTGCGCAGCGGGCAGCTTGCCCTGTGCCACCATCTGCCACGAATGAAGCGGCGTACCGATCGCGCAGGTCGCACCGCGCATCTGTACCGTGGGCACAACCCAACTCACACTGCCCACATCAGTTGAGCCGACGAGAGTATTGTCGCCCTTATAGGGCGTATAGATATCCTCGCAAAGCGAAAGGCCCTCTTTTGGCTCCACACCGAAGCGGCGGAAGGCATCGGAAATGTCTTCCTTTGAAAGCGTCTTCTGGAACCGGCTTGCCGTTTCACGGTCCTGATCGTCGAAGTCCGGAGGTCCGAGACGCTCGAGCTGCAATTGCATCAGTTGTTCCAGAGGCGTATTGCCGATCAAATCGGCATCGCCGCTGATAATTTCGCTGCGGACCGTCGTTTCGGTCATCAGGGCGGCACCCTCGGCGATTTTCTTCACGCGCTCCAGAAGCGACTGCATTTCCGGCAGGCTGCGGGCGCGGACGAGATAGCGCACCGTTGCCCTGGCTTGCACGACATTCGGCGCAAACCCGCCTGTATCTGTCACTGCATAATGAATGCGCGCCGTGGATGGCATATGCTCGCGCATATAGTTCACACCGACATTCATAAGTTCAACTGCGTCGAGCGCGCTGCGTCCCAGATGCGGCGCCGATGAAGCATGGGCCGCGCGACCACTGAAGTGGAAATTGATCTCGTTGCAGGCGAGTGAAACCGGATCGTTTACGCCGGCGAATGGTGCGGGGTGCCAGCAGAAGGCGATATCGACATCATCGAACAGGCCTTCGCGAACCATGAATCCCTTGGCCGAACCGCCCTCTTCCGCCGGGCAGCCATAATAGCGCACGCGTCCCTTGATACCTTGTGCCGCGAGATAATCCTTGACTGCCGCAGCGGCCAGCAGAGAGCCCGCACCCAGCAGATTGTGGCCGCAGCCATGACCATGGCCACCTGCTTCCAGTGGCTGTTCTTCGACCAGCCCCGATACCTGGCTCAAGCCCGGCAAGGCATCAAATTCACCGAGAATAGCAATAACCGGCCCGTCCTCGCCAGCTTCGCCCATGACCGCTGTTGGCAATCCTGCAATGCCACGCTCGACGCGAAACCCTTCGGCTTCCAGCATTGCCGCATGCGCATCGCTCGATTTGTATTCTTCATAGTTTGTTTCAGGATTATCCCAAACCGTATCGCTCAGTTCGAAATATGCGGCGCTCTTGGCGTCGACGATATCCCAAATATCGTTATGGTTTTTCAATTTGGCTCCGTCGCTCATTTCGCCGCCATCCCGAAGGATGCCGACTGGCGCCGAGACATTTCGGCAGTGATATTGCCGAAACCTCCTCGGGCTCTAATTTTGTTGATGCTGATAGAACCCGGGGCCTACTCTCGCAAGAGCCGATCGAAGAGTTGACGAAAAATTGCGTATTTTCCGGCGCTTTTTTGCCTTCGCTCCACCAATCCGCCTCAATTCATTCGATTGAAGGGCTGCCGCTCCTTCCTGTCGGCCCCATTATTCCTCACACCTGTACTGAGCAGTACCCGATATAAATGGCGGTAAGTAGCCTCGATAGTGGTCAAACTCGGTGCGAGTTTTCGCAAAATGAGAGGATTTCTCTGACAAATTGTCAGGAAGATAGCCGTTGAGGTGCAATCAACATGCCAACCTCTTGAGCGCTCGCCAGGGACAGGATAGTTCGTCGAGTGAATTGACCTCTCCAAAGCAGCATCATGATACAGGCAACAAACCGCACAAATTTTATCATCCGTCCGCTCCAAAGACGCGAAGTGACCGACATCTGGCAGATCGATCGGAGCGAGATCATTGAGGAAATGTATCGTCTCGACGGAGAACAGCTGCTGCTTGAGCCGCGCTTCTATGATGTGCGCGGCTGGCCCGAGGGCGAAGCCGAAATCTACACGCCGATCCTGCTCGACTGCTACGACCACGGCGGCGTTTTTCTCGGTGCTGAAGTGGATGGGTCTTTGGTTGCCGTCGCGGTTACAGATGTGCGTCCCGTCGGCGCCTATCCGGAATTACACCAGCTTGGCTTCATGCATGTCGATAATGCCTTCCGGGGATTGGGCCTTGCGGGCGAACTCTATCGGCGCAGCATGGCCCTTGCCACGGAAGCCGGAGCTCAAGGTTTCTATATTTCCGCCACCCCCACGCGGCGGACCATCGATTTTTATCTGAAACAGGGTGCGAAAGTTACATTGGCCCCTGATCCCCTGCTCTTCGAACGCGAGCCGGAAGATATTCATCTCATCCATCGATTCAACGGCGAGGCTTCTTGAAGCGGAACAGGAACCGCTATCATCGATTCCTCAATCTGCATTCGACGAGGCTGAAACACCTGCAAACTCCCGCGTTGCGTTGATTGTCGCTGTCATAAAACGATTTGTTGCTTTCCCCATGAATTAGGGGTTCAATTGATCAAATGGGAGATCACCATGCCATTTCGCGGTAACAAATATCAGGGAACATACGCGCCCGAGGATATTCAGGTTCTTCAGGCTGCCTATAATCGTTGCTGCGGCTTTCTGGATCGATGCCCCACTACACATGAAGACAAAGAGACACTCGCGCGAGCGATCATAAGAACATTTGAATCCGGTGAACAGAACCCGGACAGGATCGCGGAAATCGTAGCGAAGCTTGAGCACGCCCGCGCCTAAAATCTGTCTGTTTTTTGTAAAAAGCAATGAAGGACAGACGTGTAACTCTGGCAAATCTGTGACTGCCTGAATGTTTTACGCAAAGTAAATAATTCAGAGATATAAACATTTTACAATCTGCTATATTTCAGTATAGTAGATTGCACGGATTTATAGGCTTTCGGATGGAATGATCTGTCAGCCATATGCGGAATGCATAGAATGCCATTTTCGAGAGATTATTACTTCGGGCGCTTCAAACCCGCCGAGTTGGAAAAGCTGCAAGCGGCTTACGTGAAGTCGTGTGAATCGATGTCACGTTGCCCCATCACCTCTCCCCACAAAGACGAAATGGCACGCGAAATCATCCAGATTTATGAATGCGGCGTCCGCGACGCCGAAAAAATCGCTGAGCTCATGGTGCAGATCGAGGCCGTAAAACCACGGCCTATGGGCGAATTGCTGCTTGAGCAGGCCACGGCACTCCAACCCAAGACGGCTTGATCGCAATCACTTCAATGCGCTACCCGGATGCGGTTTACGCATCCGGGTATTTTTATTCAACGCTGGGCGACGGGCCGCACCAGCGGGGTGACACGACGAATGGTGACGCGGCGATTTTCCTGCTCGGCGGCTTGCGTGCGAATTTTGAGGAAGCGTTCGCCATATCCCTGCGTAACAAGATTTTCCGCAGGAATATCGTAGACCTCCGTCAAAAGGTTCGCGACCGATTCAGCGCGTTTGTCCGACAGGACCAGATTTGACCGATCCGAGCCGACTGCGTCCGTATGTCCCTCGATAAAGAAGGTTTCACCGGGGTCCTTCGCCAGCACCTTCTGCATAGCGGTCGCAACCTTGCGCAAGGTCTTGGCCTGCGACAAGGAAACCTCGGCGCTTCCCGTCGCGAAGTGGATCGTATCCAGATCAATGCGGCGCACCTTGTCGCGCAGACGGGCAGAGTGGCGAACTTCATCGATCGTATAGACCCGCTCCACACGTTCTACTGGCGGCATGGCAAGGAAGTCGTAGAAATCGCGATCCGGATCGTCCGCAACGTCGATAATATAGTCCCTCACCGGAATGGTCAGGCGCATGGGCGGAAGTTCGTAGCCGACATCGATGATCGAAGCACGCGGATTATCGTCATATTCCGGCGCATAGATCATCAGATACTCGTTGCCGTCCCGATCGATACGGGAACGTTGCAGAACATCGCCATAACGATCATAAACCGTAACGATCTGGTATCCGCCGGGACGAACGATGGTTTCGCGGGTGCGGCCCCGCGGCAGTTCATCGTAATAGGTCCGTTCCGCGTCGCGACGCAGTCTTGGGCGATCATCGCCGCGCACGAAGATGCGGTCGCCCACGTCGAGAATGACGCGGTTATCCACTTCCTCGATTACTTTGACGTTCGTGACATTGTTGGTCACATTATTGACCGTCGTGTTATTGATGACCGTATTGTTCACCACCGTGTTGTTAACGATGTTGGTGGTTTCCGGCACGGCAAAAACCGGCGCTTCCTTTATGCGAGTGCCCTCTTCCTTGAGATTGGCCTCGATCTTCTGCGGGAGTGCAGCCTTCACTTCCTCGGGAATAGCGACCTGTGCCGCAGCATCATTTGCGGGCGGCGCTACATTTTCCTCGGAAGCGCGCTGCTGTTCACGCTGTTTGCGACGCTCTTCACGCGACTGGCTTCCACCCGAATTGTCGGCATCCTTGTCGCTGTCGAGAATGGCGGCACCATTTTCAACCGGCAGGACCACCGTATCATTCGTCTTGGCCGGGTCTTTTGCAATCTCTTGCTTTTCCTCGGTCGAACGCTGATCGACTATTTCCGGCGCCTGCCCCTGTTGCGGACTTTCGGTTGATTGCGGCTGCTCGACCGGGGTCGCAGGCTGAGCCTCATTTTCCGGCTTCTCCGTCGCCTTCGGTTCTTGCGGTAGAGCTTCTTCAGGATGCTCGACAATCGAGTCTTTCGCTGGCTCTGTCTGCGAAGGTGTTACAGGGAGTGCCTCTGCCGGTTGCTCGGCTGGCTTTTCCGCTTGCGGAGCCGGAGCTTCCTTTGCCGGTTTTTCGGGTTCAGGTTGCTCGGATTGCGCTTCAGGCTCCACAGCGGGAGCTTCCTTCACCGGCTTTTCGGCGGGCGCTCTCTGCTTCTGAGACTCGGCGGCCTTGCGAGCAGCCTCCTCCTCTGCCTTCTTCTGTTCTTCGGCGCGACGCTGGGCTTCTTCTTCAGCAGCCTTCTGCTGCTGTTCGCTCTGGCGCTGCGCCTCTTCCTCGGCTTTTTTCTGCTCAGCGGCCTGCCTGGCTTGCTCTTCAGCCTGTTTCTGCGCTTCGCGCTCTGCAGCCTTCTGTTGTTCCTCGGCTTGCTTCTGTGCTTCGCGTTCGGCGGCTTTCTGTTGCTCTTCTGCCTGCCGCTGGGCTTCCTCCTGAGCGGCCTTTTGCTGCTCTTCGGCTTGTCGGCGGTTTTCTTCCTCCGCGGCGCGCTGTTGTTCCTCAGCCCGACGCGCTTCTTCCTCCGCTGCCTTTTGCTGCTCTTCAGCCTCGCGCTGCTGCTGCAGCAATAGCTCGTCGGACGGCTGGTCTCCATTCTCCTGTGCCAACAGGATGGGAGCCGTCAATGTATCCGCGAGCACAGGCTGCGCGAGAATGGAGGCCGAGAGAACCGGCACCGCCACCGTGGCAAGAAGCTTCGAACGAATAGACATATATCCTTCTCCTTCTGGAAGGCAGAATTGATGTGCGTCTGCCTACGGATTCGCAGGCAAAGACACTGCACGTCGCCAGCGGTACCCACTGAATTGGGACAAATTCCGGCGATTTCACAAATCCGTTATCGTAATCCACATGAACGCAGGCTGAACCCAAGCGTTCCGAACATTACGAGATTTGCCGCATTCGTCGGGCCAGAAGCTCTATGCCTTCCGCAATGCGGCTGAGTGGAATTGAGGAATAGGCGATACGAAAATAACGGCATGGCCGGTCGTCGCCCCAGAAGAATGGCGAGCCTGACTCAATCAGCACACCGTCCTCGCGCAGATCGCGGGCAAGCTTGTCTGCGTCCATGCCCTCAGGGCCTTCGATCCAGAAAGCGGTGCCACCAAAACCCGACTTGCCGGCGATTTTCAAGCCTTCACAATCCAGGGCCTCAATCATGACGATATGGCGCTTGTGATATTCCATCCGCATACGATGGATGACGGCATCGTAGTGACCAAGCGCCAGAAAATAAGCTGCTGTCCGTTGTAAATGGCCGGGCGGATGGCGCAACATAAGCGCGCGCAGCGCCCTCGCCTCGCGGATGACAGGCGCGGGCGCGACCAGATAGCCGAGCCGTAGCCCTGGAAACAGCGACTTGGAAAAGCTGCCCACATAAAGAACTCGGCCATACTGATCGAGCGATTTCAGCGCCGGTGTGGGCGGCTGGAGAAAGCTCATCTCGAATTCATAATCATCCTCGACGATGACGAAATCGCGCTCGGCAGCCGCTTCCAGCAACGCTATACGCCGCGTCCGCGGCATGGTCGCTGCGGTGGGCGATTGGTGACTGGGTGTCACGAAGACCGCATCAATGCCATCAGGCAGCAACTCCGGCGGCAAGCCGCCTTCATCTACATCCAATGCAGTCACGCGTGCGCCGGTCAGATGCAGCGTGGCGCTGATATCGGGATGGCCGGGGTTCTCGCACACGACATGCGAACGCCGCGTCAAAAGCAGATGGCTGATAATCCAAAGCGCGTTCTGCGCGCCGACCGTGACCAGAATTTCGTCCGGTTCGGCGCGTATTCCGCGGCTTGGCAGCGTGCGCGAGCGGATATAGTTGACAAGCTCCACATCGTCAGCGGCTGCGAAATCGCCTGCCATAAGGATGAAATCTTCGCGTGCCAGCGCACGCCGGGCGCAATCGCGCCATGCGGCGAGGTCAAACAAAGTTTGATCCATCTGGCCGTAAAGAAACGGGTAGCGGTATTTTCGCCAGTCGAGCGGTTTGCGAATGGTTTTGGCTATATTGAAGCCGGGGCGCAGTTTGGACGACCAGTCGACGGCGGTATCAGGTGTCTGCAAGAAATCCCTGTCGGGATGACTGATGGGCGGCGTCGCGGCTACGTGATAGGCACTGCGCGAACGCACTTCCAGATAGCCCTGAGATACGAGCTCCTGATAGGCCAACGTTACAGTGAGACGGGATATTTTCAGATAATCTGCCAGTTTCCGCGTCGAAGGCATGCGGACGCCCGGCAATATGGCACCGGAAAGAATGGCTGACACAGTGGTCTCGCGGATCTGCGATTGCAATCCGGTGTTTCGGCTGCCGTCTATGAAGAAAATCGTCGGCGAGACTGCATCCAAAACTCTACCCCATAAGTAAATTTGCAACTACGCCTCGGTTTGCGTCAGTTTTTCCGCTTCATGCTCCACTTAGCAATAGCGTTTCTTCTTTCTGATTTTCCCCATGGAATAATTGCGCTGGCGAAAGTGTGGCGTGTCCGCATATCCGGCAGCAACCTCTCCGCCACCAAACTGGACTTATTGACTATTCAAACTGGATATAAGGCAAAATTGATGAGATGGCTATCGTTCGTATCTGGAACTGGAGATTGGCGGAAAACGCCAGCAGTCGTGACCAAGTCAGGCATGGTTCTTAAATGGAAGGGGAACTCCATGAACTATTTCAACTGCATAAAACGGGTGGTGTTATTTTCGGCTGCAGCAGCGCTTTCCACATCTGCAGCCTATGCCGAAACCACGGTTGTAGTCGGTTATCAGCAAATTGTCGGTCCATTTCTAACCGCAATCGCCAACGGAAAATTCGACGCGGCAGCCAAGGAAGCCGGATACAAGATCGACTGGCGCCAGTTTGCGTCGGGCGGCGATATTTCAACGGCACTTGCGTCGGGCAACGTGCCCGTCGGCGTGATCGGCTCGACGGGCATTGCCGCAGCGGCCACACGCGGTGTCGACCTCCAGCTGTTCTGGATTCTCGATAATATCGGCAAGTCGGAAGCACTGGTGGCGCGCGAAGGTTCCGGCATCGAGAAGCCGGAAGACCTCAAGGGCAAGAAGATTGGCGTGCCTTTTGTCTCGACCTCGCATTTCCATCTGCTCGTCGGCATGGACGATATATGGAAGATCAATCCGCGTGATGCGGAAATACTCAACATGACGCCTCCGCAAATCGTGGCCGCGTGGCAGCGCGGCGATATCGATGCGGCCTATGTCTGGCCACCGGCGCTTTCCGAAATTCTCAAGACGGGCAAGGAAATTGCCAATTCGGAAGAAATCGGCGCGAAAAGCGTTCCTACCTTCGATGGACTGGTGGTCGACAAGAGCTTCGCCAGCGAAAATCCGAAATTCATGACCGCCTTTACCACTGTACTGAAGGATGCCTATGCCGACTACAAGGCCAATGGCAGCCAATGGACGGCGGACTCCGATCAGGTGAAGGGTATGGTCAAGCTGATCGGCGGCAATGCTGCTGACATACCCGGCGCGCTCGCGCTGTTGTCCTTCCCTACGGTCGAAGAACAGGCTTCACCGAGCTGGCTCGGTGGCGGCAAGGACAGCGGCGCGCTCAAGTCTGTTGCCCAGAGCGCAAAATTCCTTGTTGATCAAAAACAGCTCGACCAGGCTCTGGATGATTATAGCGGCAACGTCAACGGCAGTTTTGCCGAAGCTGCCGCGAAGTAATTACGTGACGTAATTCAAGCACCTCCGCCAGCGGTAGGCCTTCAGGTAAGCCGCTGAACCGAGACGGTTCCTGCAATATTGTAACCTCTGGTCTGTGCCGGAACCGCTCCTTCGTTCCCGAAAGGTGACGTTATGGAAACCTTGAACGTATCGAATGTCAGTCTGACCTATCCCGGTCTTTATGTGGAAGAAGCCGTGATTGCGCTGAAGGGTGTCAATCTGCGGATCGATAGCGGGGATTTCGTGGTGGCGCTTGGTGCGTCCGGCTGCGGCAAGACCACGCTTCTCAATCTGATGGCGGGATTCATGATCCCGTCATCTGGCGAAATCACGCTAGGCGGAAGGCAGGTGCGCGGCCCCGGCGCCGACAGGGGCGTCGTGTTCCAGAAACATGCGCTGCTACCCTGGCTCAATGTCATCGACAACACTGAGTTCGGCCTCAAGCTTCAAGGTGTGCCGAAGGCGGAACGCCGCGCCCGCGCCACAAAAAATCTGGCTTTGGTCGGCCTGCAGGATTTTCACAATCACAAGATCTACCAGCTCTCCGGCGGAATGCAGCAGCGTGTCGGCATTGCCCGCGCCCTGACCTGCGATCCGGCGATGCTGCTCATGGATGAGCCGATGGCGGCACTTGATGCCCTCACCCGCGAGACAATCCAGGAGTTGCTGTTGCGTGTCTGGCAGGTGACCAACAAAATGTTCTTCTTCATCACGCACAGCGTCGAAGAAGCCCTGTTTCTCGGTTCGCGGCTGATCGTCATGTCGCCGCGTCCCGGACGGATCACCCACACCTACGATCTGGATTTTAATCGACGCTTTCTGGAATGCGGTGACGCGCGCGCCGTCAAGTCCAGTCCCGACTTCATCAAGATGCGTGAGACAATTCTGGGGATTATCTATGGCGATGAACGTGCATCAGGAAACCCGGAACTGGTCCATGCTTGAGTTCGTAACTCGGGCAAGGCCAGTCAAACCCGGTAAAATCTATGGCGCCCCCGGCGACGGCAACAGCGGCTTCACCAGCCTTGTGACCGCACTGATTTTGCTGGGGCTCTGGTTTCTCGTGACAGGAATGGGTTGGGTCAAGCCGCTGTTTCTCCCATCTCCTTTTGCAGTCTATGGCAAGTTTATGGTTGCTATGACCGATGGCGTGGCAAATTCCACGCTGGCCGAGCACACGTTTGCCAGTCTTGGCCGCGTATTGGGCGCCTTCGCGATTGCCTGCATCACGGCCATTCCTATTGGTATCATGATGGGGATGAGCAGCTTTGTCCGTGGCGTACTCGATCCGATTATCGAGTTCTACCGTCCGCTGCCGCCGCTTGCCTATCTGCCACTGATCATCATCTGGCTCGGCATCGGCGAATTCCCCAAGGTGTTCCTCATCTTTCTCGCGATCTTCGCGCCCATGGCGATTGCGGCCAGAGCTGGCGTGCGCTCGGTCTCCACCGAACAGATTCACGCCGCCTATGCGATGGGCGCGTCTCGAACGCAGGTGATAACGCAGGTCATCATGAAAGCGGCCATGCCGGAAATCTTCACCGGCATGCGCATCGGGATCGGTGTCGGCTGGACGACGCTGGTTGCTGCGGAAATGGTGGCCGCACATCGCGGGCTTGGCTTCATGGTGCTCAATGCAGCGCAGTTTCTGGCAAGCGATACCGTCATCATGGGCATCATAGTCATCGGCGTGTTCGCTTTCGCCTTCGACCTGCTGATCCGCTATCTGGAAAAGGTTCTCATCCCATGGAAGGGCAAAATCTGATGGTGACGCAACCGCTGTAACCAGCCCGACCGAATTCTCATTCGCAATATCAATCGCGCGGCAATTCTGCCGTGCCACGGGCAAGCTTTGCCCGAAAACAGACTTGGCAGGGAGCAACGAATGTCCGCAGGGCAACTCACAGAGAAACATTTTTCCGACCTTTTCGACGCCTTCAACCGACATGACATCGACGCGATCATGGCCTTTTTCGCCGACGACTGCGTGTTCTTCACCATCGGTGGCGATGAGGTCTACGGCACTCGTCTTGAAGGCAAGGACGCTATTGCCAAGGCCTTCTCCGGCGTCTGGGCTGCCATGCCAAATGCGAAATGGGATGGGCACAGGCATTTCGTGAGTGGCGACCGCGCCGTGTCCGAATGGACCTTTCGCGGAACCGATGCCAATGGCGCACGCGTCGAGGCTGAAGGCTGCGATCTCTTCACACAGCGTGACGGCAAGATCGTTCGCAAACAGGCATTCCGCAAGAACCGGCCTTTGCTGAAGGCGTAAGCCCCAACAATGTCCGTCGGTGATCTGGAGGACCGACATATGGATACCCACACTCTCAACAGTTTCTCCGCTACACAGCCATTCGACCCCGCCTATGATCCGGTGGTTTCGAAAACGCCGGGACAAGGCCGCGACTATGCGCCAACCTACTGGATCGGCACGGCTGGCCCCGCGCCCGAAGATGACGGCCCCATTCGCGGCGATGTCGATGCCGATGTCGTGGTCGTTGGTTCAGGCTATACCGGGCTTTCTGCCGCGATCCACCTCGCCCGCGACCACGGCATCAAGGCGACGGTTCTGGAGGCGAACGGCGTGGCCTGGGGTTGCAGCACCCGAAATGGCGGTCAGGCGCAGATTTCCGCTGGCCGGCTCAAGCGCTCCCAATGGATCGAGCGCTGGGGCGTGGATGTGGCACGCAAGCTGCACCGGGAAATCGCCGAAGGGTTCGATCTCTTTCGCGCCCTGATCGCGGAGCCGGAAATCGATTGCGATCCACAGGATGGCGGCCATCTCTACATCGCCCATCGCGACAAGGTGCTTCCCGCGCTGGAGAAGGAATCCCGCCTGCTGAACGAGGTTTTCGGCTATGGCACCCGCATGGTGGGCCGCGAGGAAATCCACCGCGATTTCATCCGCGATCAGGAAGCCCGCGGCGCAATGTACGAACCGGACGGCATCGGCATCCATGCTGCAAAGCTCGCCTTCGGCTATCTCAGGCTTGCCCGCAAGTTGGGCGCGAAGGTGCACACGGCAAGCCCGGTGCTGAGTTGCCGCAAGAACGGCAATGTCTATCATCTCAACACGCCGAACGGGACGGTCAAGGCGCGGCAGGTCTGTTTTGCAACGGCTGGTTATACGTCGCCCGGCCTGCATCCGCTGACCCGATATCGGCTGATGCCGGTCTTGTCGAACTCGGTCGTGACACGCCCGCTGACGCCGGATGAAATCGAGGCTTGTGGTCCGAAGACCGGTATTCCGTTGACGGACACGCGCACGCTTCGCCATTACTACCGCTTTCTCCCCGATGGGCGGATGCAGATCGGCAGTCGCAGCGCCATTACCGGGGCCGATGCACCGAACCCGAAACATTACGATCTGCTGCTTTCCGGCCTCTACCGGAAATTCCCGGCGCTCACCGGCATCGGGATCGATTATTCATGGTGGGGATGGGTCGATGTCAGCCACGACATGATGCCCCGCATCTATCGGCCCGACCCGGCACAGGAAATCTATTATGCCATGGGCTATGGCGGCAACGGCGTGATGTATTCGGCACAGGCCGGACGCCGCGTCGCGCAGCTCATGGCCGGTCGCGGACAGGGCCTGGACCTGCCGATCTTCACCTCCGAATTGCCGAGCTACGGCATGTTGACGCCATTCAGGCGCATAGGCCAGCGCGCCATGTATCGCTGGTATGCGCTGAAAGACGAAATTTTGTGAATTGCAAGGAAAGGTATGCGCCATGAAAATGACGACGGAAGAAGCCTTCGTAAAGGTTTTGCAGATGCATGGAATAGAGCATGCATTCGGGATTATCGGATCGGCCATGATGCCGGTTTCCGATCTGTTTCCAAAGGCGGGCATCACCTTCTGGGACTGCGCACATGAGACGAATGCGGCACTGATCTGCGACGGTTATACCCGTGTGACCGGCAAGATGGGCATGGCGATCGCCCAGAACGGACCGGGCGTGACGGGCTTCGTCACCGCCATCAAGACCGCCTACTGGAACCATACGCCCATGCTGCTGGTGACGCCGCAGGCCGCCAACAAGACCATCGGTCAGGGCGGCTTTCAGGAAGTGGACCAGATGGCGCTGTTTGAAGAAATGGTCTGCTATCAGGAAGAGGTACGGGATGCGACCCGCATTCCGGAAGTGCTGAACCGTGTGATCGAAAAGGCCTGGCGCGGCTGCGCTCCAGCGCAGATCAATGTTCCGCGTGATTTCTGGACCCAGGTGATCGATGTGGATCTGCCGCAGATCGTGCGTCTGGAGCGTCCGAGCGGCGGGCGCGAGGCGATTACCGAGGCTGCAAAGCTTCTGACGGAAGCAAAATTCCCGGTCATTCTCAACGGTGCCGGTGTCGTCATCGGCGGCGCAATCCCGGAATCCATTGCGCTTGCCGAAAGGCTCGATGCGCCGGTCTGTTGCGGCTATCAGCATAATGACGCCTTCCCCGGCAGTCACCGGCTTTCGGTCGGCCCGCTCGGCTATAACGGCTCCAAGGCCGCGATGGAACTGATCGCGAAAGCGGATGTGGTTCTGGCACTCGGCACCCGCCTCAACCCGTTCTCGACCCTGCCAGGCTACGGTATCGACTATTGGCCGAAAGATGCCAGGATCATTCAGGTCGATATCAACCCGGATCGGATCGGGCTGACCAAGAAGATCACGGTTGGCATTTGCGGCGATGCCAAGCAGGTCGCGCAGCAGATATTGGACCAGCTCGGCGCCAATGCCGGAAATGAAGGCCGAGAGGAGCGCAAACAACTCATCCATCAGCGCAAATCCGCCTGGTTGCAACAGCTTTCCTCAATGGATCATGAAGACGACGATCCGGGCACGCAATGGAATGCGGAGGCACGCGAGCGCGAAAAAGATCGCATGTCGCCGCGTCAGGCATGGCGGGCCATTCAGGCGGCCATGCCGAATAATGCGATCATGTCGACGGATATCGGCAATAATTGCGCCATCGGCAACGCCTATCCGACGTTCGAACATGGCCGCAAATATCTGGCGCCAGGGATGTTCGGCCCCTGCGGTTACGGCTTCCCGTCCATCGTCGGCGCGAAGATCGGGCAACCCGACACGCCGGTGGTCGGCTTTGCCGGCGACGGAGCGTTCGGCATCTCGATGAACGAAATGACCTCCATCGGCCGCAAAGGCTGGCCAGCGATCACCATGGTCATTTTCCGCAATTATCAATGGGGGGCAGAAAAGCGCAACACGACGCTGTGGTATGACAACAACTTCGTCGGTACCGAGCTCAACCCCAACCTCAGCTATGCCAAGGTCGCGGATGGCTGCGGGCTGAAGGGCGTGACCGTCGACAGCCAGCAGGCGCTTACCGAAGCCCTGCAAACGGCGATCGACGAGCAGGCCAAGGGTGTGACCACCTTCATCGAAGTCGTGCTCAATCAGGAATTGGGCGAACCTTTCCGCCGCGATGCGATGAAAAAGCCGGTCGTTGTGGCTGGTATCAGCAAGGCCGATATGCGTCAGCAGATGCCGGTTTGACGATTATGCCGGGAGGTTTCCTCCCGGCAACTCCGGAGAAATATACATCCATGCTGCCACTGGAAAAGATTTTCGAGAAGGCCCGCTCCAACCCGCGCCATATCGTGCTGGCCGAAGGCGAAGACTCGCGCATCATCGACGCGGCGCTGCGCGCCGAGCGCGAAGGCATTGCCCGCATCACGCTGCTTGGTTCGCCGGATATTATTGGCAGGCAGATCGACGGATCAAGCATCGAGATCATCGATCCCACGAGATCGGACAAAAGCGCTGATTATGCGCATAAGCTCCATCGGCTGCGTCAGGCCAAGGGCACGACGGCAGAACAGGCCGAAACCATGGCAAAGTCACCGCTGGGTTTTGCCGCCATGATGGTGCGTGAAGGCGATGCGGATGGAACGGTGGCGGGCGCGGTTTCGACCACCGCCGATGTGGTGCGCCATGCGCTGCAGATTATCGGCAAGGCCGAAGGTGCATCGCTTGTTTCCAGTTTTTTCCTGATGCTGCTTTGCCAGTCGCATCATCAGAAGAAAGGCGCCTTCATCTTTGCCGATTGCGGCCTCGTGGTGGAACCGGATTCCGCACAGCTGGCCGATATCGCCATGCAGTCGGCGGAATCCTACTCCCAACTGACAGAAAAAGACGCCGCCGTCGCCATGCTATCCTTCTCCACCGGCGGCAGTGCCGCGCATGAGCGCGTGTCGAAGGTAGTTCAGGCAACCCGGACGGTTCGAGATCGGAAACCTGATCTGTGCATCGATGGCGAACTGCAATTCGACACGGCTTTTGTGGAGGCGATCAGCCACGCAAAATCACCGGGTTCCCCGTTGAACGGCAATGCCAATGTGTTCGTGTTTCCCAATCTGGAAGCAGCCAATATCGGCTACAAGATCGCACAGCGCATTGGCGGTGCGCAGGCGATCGGCCCCGTGCTTCAGGGGCTGGCCAAACCCGCGAACGACCTCTCACGCGGTTGCAGCGCGGACGATGTCCTCCACATGATTGCTATAACCGTCAATCAGGCAAAGTGAGGACATCGCGTTCTGCGCAACTGCTAGGGCTTCAGGAAGCGTGCGGCTATGCCATAAAGAAACTGCGGCAGCACCGTAAAGGCGTAGGGAGCGTAGACCCGTTCCAGCCGCTGATGGTACTCGCGACCCCATGGACCGATATTCACTACGGGATATGAAAGCGCCTTCGGATTGGCACGGTCTATGAACTGAGCCGCCGGTGTATTGGCCGCGATGACTTCACTATCCGCCGCATCCGGCATATGGCCGAAGAAACTCATATCGGAGATACCGGCAAAGATTTCACGATATCGGATTGTCGTATCGAACTGACGCTCTGCCTCCAAACGTGCGGTTTCCAGAGCTCCAGCAAAACGCTGTTCCTCTGCCGTTTCAGCTCCCATGCGAACATGCGGATAGACGAGACTTCCAAAGCCGATAATCACCGTCGGGCCTGTAATGCGCGCCTCCGCGACCATACGGTCCACAAGTTCGCGCGTAATGAGAAGCGGGTTGTCGCTGCTTGAAAGTTCAGCCTCCAGCACCGCGATCCGTTCCAGCGCCGCATCACCGCCAACGCGCCGAACCTCCTCGCGCAACTCCGCTGTGGTCAGAATTCGGCCCTTGTGATTGACGTTCGCCTCGCTGCCGACCAGCTTTGCAAACCGGTCCGCCTCGACATTGAAATGCGTGATTGCACGATCCAGCGCCTCGCCGACAACCGCCTTGAACCGCTGGAACAACGCGTCGGGTGAGACAGAATGGGTCAGCCAGTTGAACGCAACCCACGTCCGTTCTGGCGTGGTGACTTCATAGCCGCCCCGGAAATCCCGCGCTTCAAGGCAGATAGGCGGCGGCGAAACCTCCCCGTCGCCCGTGTCGCAGAGAACCGCATTGGCTTCGACTGCCCGCATGATTTCCGACGCAATGAGATGCGCGCTGACCCCTTCGAACGGATAGCTCGCATGGGACGGTTGCCCAACCACGAAAGCAAAGGGAAGCTGTTTGCCGATGGTACCACGATAGATGGCACGGCCTTCCGCGCCGTCACCCTGATCGCTTGTTGCATCCAGATTGATACCAGCGACGATATCGAGACCCCAGCGTTCGGCAAGTTCCGGCAGGGCGTCGCGCAGGCTGCGCATTCCACGCGATCCGCGCTCTTCGTCAGGGGTAGCGAACAGGATCAAATTGCCTTCACGATCCGGCTGCTGCGAGAAACGTTCCAATACTGCGATACCGGCGGCGACCCCGCTCTTCATGTCGAGCATGCCGCGTCCGGGGATATAGTTCCCGCTCTGAAAATCGGCGAGAGCCTTTTCCTCGTTCGGTGCGAGCGTGCGACTGGTAAGATCTGCCAGAAGCGCTTCCAGCAAGGCGTCCGGTTCAAAAGCCAAATGCTTCAAATCGCGATAATTGGCGGTTTCCACCACATCGAAATGACCAGCCAGCGCCAAAGTCCGCCGTCCGCTACCGCGAACCACCGCAATAACATTCTTGGTCATCGGCGAACCGTGACTGTCGACAACGGCAATGTCGTCCGGATTTTTCTGGAAATAGGGAATCTCGCGCAAAAGCTCGGCAAGCTTCGGACCAAACGATGCCTCGTCAGGTGTCCCGGTCTCACTCGGCCATCTTACCATGCGATAGGAGAGTTCTCGCACCCGTTCCGTCGGGTTCCATTCATTTTGGCTTGCCACGGTCTTCCTCGCTCAATAGTTTCCCGCCTCCGTACCTGGGTTGAGGCACAGACGGGTCTTCACAATCTGATTTAGCGTCGATTTACTGGTTGAGATGCTTTCTCAGGAACGCTCTCGTTCTTTCATTTTCCGGGTGGGTGAAGATCACGTCCGGTTTGCCTTCCTCGACCACCACGCCTTTGTCCATGAACAGCACCTTGTCGGAAACTTCAGCGGCAAAGCGCATTTCATGGGTCACGATCAGCATGGTCATATGTTCCTGCGCGAGCTGTTTCATGACCTGATTGACTTCCTCAACCAGCTCCGGATCGAGCGCGGAAGTGGCTTCGTCGAACAGCATGACTTTCGGCTGCATGGCAAGCGCGCGGGCGATGGCAACACGCTGCTTCTGCCCGCCCGACAGACGCGACGGATACATTGAAGCTTTATCGGCAAGACCGACTTTCTTCAAAAGCGAAACGGCCAGTTCCTGTGCTTCCTGCTTGCTCTTGCCCTTCAGTTTGATAGGCCCAAGCGTGATGTTCTCCATCACATTGAGATGCGGAAACAGGTTGAAGTGCTGGAAAACCATGCCCATTTGCTGGCGCACGGCATTGATATGCCGCTCGAAAGCACGTCCGCTCAATGGCTGGTTTACCTGAACACCATCCAGCAGTATCTGGCCCGAATTGACTGTTTCGAGATGGTTGATCGAGCGAAGCAGCGTGCTTTTACCGGAACCGGAAGGACCGATAATGGCGATGATCTGGCCGCGTTCAACCGACAGGTTGATGCCCTTGAGAACCTCAAGTGCGCCATAAGCCTTGTGGACGTCGCGCACTTCCACCATGGGTTTGCTGTTGCTCATCGGTAAGCCTCGACTTTCTTTTCCATCCAGTGCAATCCGGCTTCCAGGATGAGATTGAGTACGTAGAAGATCACTGCGGCAGTGATATAGAATTCAAACGGGCTGTAGGTTTCACTGATCGCCTGCTGCGATGCGTGAACCAGTTCGGTAATGCCGATTACCGACACAAGCGCCGTGTCTTTCAGAAGAGCAATCAGATTATTACCCACCTGCGGCAGCGCATTGCGAACGGCTTGCGGCACGATGATGTAGCGCAAGGTCTGGGCGCTGCCGAAACCCAGCGAACGGGCGCCCTCATTCTGCCCCGGATCGACAGTCAGGATCGCGGTGCGAAACAGATCGGAATTATAGACCGCAAAATGCAGCCCAAGGCCGATAATGCCGGTCCACACGGCGGGAATGTTGATGCCAATCTGCGAGAGGCCGTAATAGAGCAGGAAGAGCTGCAAAAGCAGCGGGGTTCCCATGAAAAGCCAGATGAAGAAGCGGATAGGATAACGCACCAGCCAGTGTCCGTAGAGAACAAGCAAGGCAAAGGCGATGCCGCCGAAGAAGCTGACGATGGATGACGAAACTGCGATGATAAGCGTCCACCAGACGCCAGTCATCAGGAGTTCGGTATAGGGCGGGACGATGGAAAAATCGAGTTGCATGAAATCACCGCCTATTTGAGCGCGTAGCGGGCTTCGAGAAAATCGACGAAGCGTGCAACGATATAGATGAGGACCATGTAAATGGCGGCGGCGATGCCGAAAATCTCAAACGGACGATAGGTTGAGCCGATGAAACGTTGGGCGGTATAGGTCAATTCAACGACGGAAATCGCAGAAACCAGGGCGGACCCTTTGATCAGCATCACCGTGTTGACCCCGAGAGAGCGGATCATCAGCCGGGCTGCCTGCGGTAGCACCACAAAGCGCATGGACTGCCCGCTGCTGAAGCCGATGGAACGGGCGGCTTCGTTCTGGCCGGCATCCACTGTCAGAATGGCGCCTCGCATGGCTTCGGCGTAATAAGCACCGATATTGAGCCCGAGACCGATGGCACCGGCTGCGAAAGGCTCAAGATTAATGCCGATCTGCGGTCCACCGAAATAAAGAACGAAAAGTTGCAACAGGCACGGTGTGCCGCGAAACACGCTGACGTAAGCCGTTCCGATGAAACGCAATGGCCAGAAGCGCGACAGTTTCGCGGTTGTGGCAAGTGCACCGACACTCAAACCGATAAGAATGGCAAGCGCCGAGATTTCGACGGTAACCAGGGCGGCCTCCAGAAAATATGGAAAGACCTCCGCCATCAAAGAGAAATTCATCATCTCCCCTTTCCTGTCTGGACAACCAAGCCGGAAAGATATGTTGCCGGGACATTCATTCTAACTGTCGCCCCGGCAAGGGTTTCATAGGGTTAGCGGATGTCGCGACCGATCCACTTCATCGAGATTTTCTCGTAGGTGCCGTCGGCCTTCATGTCGTCGAGAGCCTTGTTGATCGCATCCTTCAGTTCGGGATTCCCCTTGCGCAGAGCGATGCCGACATTGTCGGTGCCCTGAAGCTCCGGCGTATCGAGCTGACGAACCTTTTCGCCGCTTTCCTTGATAGCGATCAGGATCGGAATATCATCCGAGGCAATGGCGTCGACGCGGCCCGAGCGAAGCTCGAGCAGCAATTCCGGAATGCCCTTATAGGTGCGAACCGTCCAGCCGCCCTGCTCGCGCGCCCACTTGTCGCTGGTTTCGCCAAGCGTCACGGCAATGGTCTTGCCCTGCTTCAATTCATCCATGGACTTGACCGGGGAAGCTTCCGTCACAAAGATGCCGCGCCCGCCGCGATAGTAAGGGCCAGCGAAGTCGACGGCCTTTTCGCGCTCCGGCGTGATGCTCATGCTGCCGACGACGACGTCGAACTTGCCCGCGCGCAGCCCGGCAATGATACCGTCGAAAGCCGTGGTTACGACAATCGGCTTAACATCGAGACGCTTGGCGATTTCGGCGCCGATATCGACGTCAAAGCCGACAACCTGATTCTGGCCGTCGACAAAGCTGAAAGGCGGAAAAACGCCACTCATGCCGATGCGCAATTCGCCGCTCTGCTTGACCTTTTCGAGATCGTCGGCATGGGCAGGTGCAAGCATCATCAAAGCGCCGACACCAGCTGCAATGAGTGAAGATAGAAGGGTTTTCATTTCATTTTCTCCTAAGTGATCGTAACGCGATCACGGGCGATGCCCGTTCCGAGCGCGCGATGTGGCGCATCTTTCCAGATTGTCGACGCCCGACAGGCGGCGGCAAATTTCTCGGGAAAACCTATTCGGAACGGAAAAGATCGTCGCGCCCCGGCTAGCCAGGAGCGGCAGAAGAAAAGCGCCATCGATCCACCTCCGAATTCCCCTTGCCGGTTGCGTGCTGCTTATCCGGCTTGTTTGTTTTTAGGCACGCTAACGGAGCAAAGGATCAACGAAAACGCCATTTATGTATAGAAATGTCCAGTAATCTGCGATAAACGCAATCAGATTGGCGAAATCGTCAAAATGGCGGTGTGGTGATGGATGATCTGGACCAGCGATTAATCTCGGAACTGCGTATCAACGCACGCGCGTCAATCCCGACGCTTGCGAGCATTCTTGGGGTAGCCCGGGGCACGATCCAGAGCCGGATGGAACGCCTGATAGCTTCCGGCGTGATTGCAGGCTTTACGGTTCGGCTGAAGGATCACGGGTCGACCGACATGATCCGCGGCATCATGATGATCGAACTCACCGGGCGAAACATCAAAAGCGTGATCGCGACATTGCGTAAAAATCCCGGATTTTCAGCAGTGAACACCACCAACGGAACGTGGGACCTGATCGCCGAGATCGAGGTTCCCAACATGAATGAATTTCACCGGCTTGTAACAGGTATCCGGGCGATGGATGGTATCGCAAAGTCCGAGACGCATCTCTTTCTCGGACCTGCTTAAGTCCTGGTTGTTTATTCGGCGGCTTCCGCCACATATCCGAACTGCGTAACGCCTTGCGGCGCAGCGACGCCCGGCAAAACACGTCCATCATCGATCGGCGCCCCCATCTGCGTGGACATGGGAATGACGCCTGCCCAGATCGGTAGCGCATAATCGGCATCGTCGTCCTTCGGTGGGCCAGAACGAACCTTTGCCGAGGCTTCGTTCAGTTCCAGTTCGAGAAGCATGGTGGCCTTCAACTCCTTTGCCATCATCGGGCGCAAGCCTTCCCAGCGGCCGGGAAAAAGACCGTTTACGAAACTGCGCAAGTGATGTTCTTTCGCCGTCACATCCGAAACTTTACGCGCGGTCCCGAAAGCCATGACCGAGCGATAATTGCACGAATGATGAAATGCCGAGCGGGCCAGGACCAGCCCGTCGAGCAAGGTAAAGCTCACACAGACTTCGGCTTCATCGCAGCTTTCCAGCATTCGGCTGGCGGATGATCCATGCCAATAGATGAAATTGCCTTCGCGCCAGACCAGCGTCGGTGTGACATAAGGCGTTCCATTGAACACATAGGCCACATGTGCGAGCGGTTGAGCATCAATGATTGAATGAACCGTGGCTGCGTCATAGGCGCCGCGCTCGTGAATGCGTTTTACACGGGTGCGTTCGGTTGGGGCTTTCGTCATGGCCGATATTTCTCCTTTATGTTCGGCCAAACTGCCCGCATAGTGGCATTGGGAAAATAACCACTTTAATCGAATAAGATAATGCCAATTTCCAATACACTTCCGGAATTCGGGATTGATCGTGCCAGCGATGTCTCGCTCACCGCGCAACTGGTTGATCAGATCAGGCAAGCGGTTCTCGCCGGTCGGCTGAAGCCGAACGCAAGGTTGCCGTCGACGCGCAGCCTTTCACTGGAACTGGGGCTGTCCCGAACGACTGTTCTCGCCGCTTTCGACCAATTGATTGCCGAGGGCTATCTGGAAGGGCGGCAAGGCTCGGGCACGCATGTCTCCGCGGAACTTCCCGATACCAGCCTGACCATCGACCCATCGCCACTCCCTGCAAGAACCCAGCCGCGGTTACATCGTGAAGAAGCCAAAGCCTTTCGGCTTGGTGTGTTCGATAGCGATCATTTCCCGCATGACCAGTGGGGCAAACTGCTCGGGCGCATCTGGCGCAATCCTTCAGCCGATCTATTGAACAGCGACGATGTGTTTGGTTTCCATCCTCTGCGGTCATCGCTGGCGCGTCATTTGCACGAATGGCGGGGCATGGTCGTATCGCCGGAACAGATCATCATAACCGGCGGCAGCGCAGACGCCCTTTCACTCATCCGAGAAGCCTTGTTTACCCCCGGCGACAAGCTGTGGATGGAAGAACCAGGGTATCCACCGGCTCGCAAAATCCTGGGCGTCAATGGTCTCGACATCGTCCCGGTGCCGGTTGATGGCGGAGGTCTTGATGTTTCTATAGGTCGGAACGAGGCCGACAATGCGCGCGGTGCTTTTGTTACACCTGCCCGACACCATCCGACAGGTGTAACCATGACTTTGGCGCGCCGTCTGGAACTGATCGCCTGGGCAAGAGAACGTGATGCGATAATTATCGAGGATGATTACGACAGTGAGCATCGCTATGTCGGCCAGCCACTGCCAGCGCTGATGTCGCTGGACCCCGACCGTATTCTTTATATCGGGAGTTTCTCCAAGGTCTTCTCGCCCCTCTTGCGGCTCGGCTTCCTGATCGTGCCGTCGCATAGAGTGGCTCAATTTAGAGAATTACGGCAGACGTTGTTTCCCGCTCCATCGCCGCTCGCCCAGCCAGCTCTGGCCGCTTTCATTGAAACGGGAGCTTTTGCTCAGCACATAAGACGTATGCGCCGCATCCATGCCTCGCGCCGCCGTAAACTCATAGCAGCACTTGCACCCGGTGAACCGGACCTGTTTCGAATTGAAGCCCCGCCTGCCGGACTATCCTTGCTGCTGGCTTTGCCAGAGGGGCAAAGCGATACACATCTCGCATCCGTTCTGGCAAAGGCTGACATTGAGGTTCATCCACTATCGACGCTTTTTACGAAACTGACGCCCCGTCAGGGACTTATTCTCGGTTTCTCAGGATTTGACGAAACCACATTGGAGAAATCTGCAACAGCTTTGATAAAAATTCTCAGACAGTCGATTTAGAGATTTCGCATTAGCAATTTCGTAAACTTTGGATTCAGCTTTTCCCGGTAAGCTTTGATTAGCAATTAGCTCGGGAGGAGCGTTGCAGCCCATTTGTTTTGCGTTACGGGTGCTCATGCGTTCTTCGGTTGTATCAGTCATTGCCCTTGCCTGCGCCGCTTTGACGGGCTGTACGTCAAGCTCCGGCGTCGACAGCATCATGCTCCAGTCGAAAACCTCGGCCGAGACTACGAGTTCGGTGGTGCGCCCGGTTCCGCCCGCTCCTTTGAGTGAAATGGCGAGCGCACCCCAACCGATGCCTGCCGCCAGCCAGGAGGAAGTACTGGCATGGGCAGGCCCTATTCCAGATGCCGGTCCATTCAAGGCAGAACCGCCAGCACGCGTTGCACCACAGCCACAAGAACGGCCACAGGCCCGGATTTCAGTGCCGGCTCCCGAAGTCGCAGCCTATCCGCCGGTGCGTCTTGCACCGCATGAGCGCTCCAGAATCTACAGCCATCGCTTCCGCGATGCGAAGCCGATCAATTTCGGACGCTCTTCGCCGCGCAAGCTTGCAGTGCACGGCGTGGACGTATCCCGCTGGCAGGGCGATATCGACTGGGCGAGACTGCGCACGCAGGGCGCCAACTTCGCCTATATCAAGGCAACCGATGGCGGGGATCATCTGGACCCCATGTTTCGCAAGAACTGGCGCGAGGCAAAGGCGGCCGGCATCAAACGCGGTGCTTACCATTTCTTCTACTGGTGTCGCGTAGCAAGCCAGCAAGCCGATTGGTTCATCCGTAATGTTCCCAAGGAAGCCGACGCGCTTCCGCCTGTCATCGATGTCGAATGGAACGGCGATTCCTCCTGCAAGCGACGACCTTCCCCGGCGCAGGTGCGGGAAAAGATGCAGGTCTTCATGGACAAGCTGGAGCAGCATTATGGCAAGCGCCCAATCATCTATACGGCACCAGATTTCTACGACGACAACCTGAAAGGTGCTTTCACCAATTATCCTTTCTGGCTGCGCGCCGTTGCCCAGCATCCGTCCAAAGTCTATCCGGGGCGCCCATGGACATTCTGGCAGTATTCCGGATCGGGCCTGTCGCAGGGCGTAAACGGAAAGATCGACCTGAATGTCTTCCATGGTTCCGAAGACGACTGGCACAGATGGCTGGCGCGCGCCGCCAGCTAGGGTCAGGACCTACTCGCGCGCGGAACTGGTCAAGGATTGGTTTGAATGTTATGAGACCGTATCAGGGATAACCGAAGCTTTGCCTCGAAACCCGGCATGCAACATCGCCATGCCGGGCCATTTGCTGTCCGCATGGTGTTACCATGAAAGGGAATGGCAAATATGGACATCCGCCTATTTGTGCTGGCGCTGGCAACCTTCGTCACTGGTACCGCCGAGAATATCATCATCGGTATTCTTCCGAGCATTGCCCCCGGTTTGAGCGTTTCCGTCAGTGTCGCCGGACAACTGACTTCCGTTTTTTCGATTACTTTTGCGCTCACGGCTCCGCTGGCACTCATCCTCACGACACGGTTCGAGAGGAAAAACATTCTGGTCTCAGCGTTGGGCATTTTCATAGCAAGCAATATCATTGCATGCATCAGCCCCAATTATGCGATCCTGTTTGCCGCGCGGATCGGCATGGCCGCAGCCAGCGCAATCGTTTGCCTGATTGCAACCATGCTCGCCACAGAACTGGTTGGTCCCGCAATGCGCGGACGCGCTATCGGGATTATATTCATGGGCATCAGTGGATCGATGGTGGCTGGCGTTCCGACCGGAATGATCCTCGACGAATGGCTGGGTTGGCGCGCGGTTTTCCTGGGTCTGGCATTGGCAGCAGCTCTGGTGTTCCTCCTGTCATTACGCGTGCTACCGAAGACTGGACGCAATCCCGGCGGTTTGCCACCTTATATGCCGCACCTGAAATCCTCACGGCTAAGGTCAGCCCAACTGGTTTCTATCTTGATGATCGGCGGACATTTCGTATTGTTCGCCTATCTTTCATCCTACCTTCTGGAAGTGGTCCACATTCCCTCTCACAAGGTCATCTGGGCGATGGTGGCCTTCGGATTGGCCGGAATGACCGGTGGTTATCTCGGTGGCTTGTTTGTCGACAAACTGTCGCCACGGCTGGCTATTGTACTGACACCGCTTCTCTATCTGACGGCGTTGACGGCGATACCGCTTGCAGTCGGCTCGAGCACAATTTTTGGCGCAGCGCTGATGGCATGGGCCTGCGTCAGCTGGATGATTTCGCCCGTGGTTCAGAGCTTTCTCATCACGACCGATCCCGCAACAGCCGATGCCGGTGTCGGGATCAACCTGTCAGCCATGCATGTGGGCGTAGCGCTTGGCACCGCAATGGGTGGGCTTGTTTTGCAGCACTTGTCTTTCCATGCCCTTCCCTGGTTCGGTTGTATTCTGGTCGCTCTGTCCTTGCTGTGCGCTCTTAACGCTTCCCGATTTTTTCCAGGTCGTAGGGCGTCGATTGATACATCTCGTTAATCCAGTTTCCGAACAGAAGATGCGCGTGGCTCCGCCAGCGATTTTCCGGCTGGCGTGTCGCATCGTCTCCGGGGAAATAATTCGCTGGAACCTTGGTGTCGGGCTGAACCTGAATGTCGCGGAAATACTCATCTGCAAGCGATGTGGTGTCGTACTCCACATGATTGAACATATGCAGCGAGCGGTGATGCGGATCGTCCAGCAGACAGAGCCCCGTTTCCGGACTATCGACCAGCACCTTCAGCCCGCTATCGGCCGGAATGTCGCTCTTGCGTACCTCGGTCCAACGTGAAACCGGGATCTTGAAATCGTCCGAAAATCCCCGGAGATACGGCGAAGACGGCGCAAGGTTGCGCTGGCTATAGACGCCAGAGGCCTTGCCCGGCAGTTCATACTTGCCCATGCCGTGGAAATAATGAACGGCGGCCTGCGCTGCCCAGCATATATTCAGCGTCCGGTGCACATGGGTCTGCGTCCAGTCGAAAACACGCTGCATTTCGTCCCAATAGGTAACTTCCTCGAATTCGAGGCGTTCCACCGGAGCACCGGTGATGACAAAACCGTCAAAGCGTTGATCCTGCACATCTTCCCACGGCTGATAGAAGGACAGCATGTGATCGGCAGGCGTATGGCGCGCCACATGATTGGTGATCCGAACAAGGGTCAGCTCTACTTGCAACGGCGTTGCGCCGAGAAGGCGCGCAATCTGCGTCTCGGTGGTAACCTTGTTCGGCATCAGGTTGAGAAGACCGATTTTCAACGGGCGAATATCCTGACGAATGGCATCTGCTTCGCGCATGACCATAACGCCCTCGGCCTGGAGAACACTGGTTGCTGGCAGATCGTCAGGAATTTTAATCGGCATAGTCGCGTCGGTCCCTAGTTTGTAGCGGAGCAGACGCAAGTGGCTTTATCCGTATAATTGCCGGTTTGGCCACATCCTCTCTTTGCGGAGAGTACCACCTTGCCCGGAAAGGCAGGTTGGCGTTGGGCGTCGCCCCAACTCTTGATGTGATGTCACTTCTACTCAATCTCTTTCGGGGTGGCAATAGGGTTTAAGTGCCACCCCGAACTGTTTGAGAAATTTCCTTTTCACGAGTTGACCGGTGCGCGAAATCAGCACTGTCATAGACACGGAATTTGGAATGAACGACCTTTAAGTATGTTCGATTGCGGCTTTCAGCTCACTCACACGTCGGGCTGATGTCCGAAATGTTTGTTCTGCAGCAAATCCAAACGTGACAGCGCGAACATCCGTCTCGGGGACAGGTGCACGGCATGAAGCATGTATTTCCGTCACGCCTGTCGCATCTACTATGCGTCTCACGTTCTCGGCCTTAATGCCGCTGCCTGGCATGATGCTGATGCGACCGGCGGCCATTCCAGTCAACAGCCGCAGATTATCCAGTCCCTCTTCCGCCGTTTGTGACAGACCGGACGTTAGAATACGTTCGAAACCGAGCGTAATCGCCTGTTCTAGTGCTGACTTCATATCGGGAACCAGATCAAAGACGCGATGAAGCGTCGTTCCGAGGCCTTGCGCCTCTGCAACCAGCCTCCGCAACATCGCAACATCAAGAGAACCGTCGTTCAGCGAAGCGCCAACGACAACACCCGCCAAACCGGCATTTCTTGCGTTGCGGATATCGGACATCATGATGGCTTCGTCGGCTGTCGAAAAGCAGAAACTGCCCGCGCGGGGTCTGACCATTGCGTACACCGGAATTGGTGCCTGTGAAGCAAGTTCCATCAAGGATTGTGAGGGCGTCAAGCCGCCCAGTTCAAGGGCGGAACAGAGCTCGATGCGATCCGCGCCGCCTTCAATTGCCGAATGAAGACCTTCGGCGCTATCCACGCAGACTTCCAGTAACACGCTCACGCCTGATGCCCCAATATTGCTGCTCCCACCAGACCGCCGTCGCTGCCAAATAGACCGGGGACGACTATCGGCTGTTCTGTCTTTCGCAGGATTCGGGCCCTCACCGCCTGGTCAATGGCAGAAATCAGCTCTGACGCGGTGGCTAGACCACCACCTACGGGGATGATTGATGTGCCGGTTACATTGACAACAGCGGCCAGCGGATCGGCAACCAGCTGGAGATAGGCGAAGACTGTTCTCGCAGCCTTCTGACAACCGGCGAGCCAATCCTGTAAAATCCTATGGCTGGTTGCATCGACCGCATTCAGAAATCGATGCAGTCTCTCAATCCCGCGCGCGCCGCCAATGGTATCGACACAACCGCTTTGCCCACAGCCGCAATTGAAGCGCGGGACAGATACGGCCTGACCGTCAATCTCTATGGATGTGTTGAGGATCGGGCCGTGGCCCCATTCGCCGGTCAGTCCGCCCTTGCCTCGAACCAACCGACCATCCACAACGAGCCCACCGCCGACGCCTGTGCCCAGCACAGCACAGAAAACAATGTCATGTCCTTTCCCGGCCCCTTCGATCGCTTCGGCGAGCGCCAGGCAATCGGCATCATTGGCCGCGATGACCCGACGTTGCAATCGCTCGCCAAATTCCACGCTCAGCCTGTGACCTGTAATGCAGGGAATATTTGCCGACAGAGCAGTCGTCGTATCCGGATCGACCAAACCGGCGATGGAGAGAGCAAGTGGCCACTCGTCGTTCGACGCGTGAGTCTGTAGCGCGGTTTCCAGCGTGCGACCAAATTCCTCCCAGTTGTCAGCGGGAGTGGGCAACTTTTCGAGAAGCTCGATATTTCCCGGATGCGTGGAGCGCGCAAGTCGAATGAAGGACCCACCGACATCTGCCGAGAAAACAGTCCCAGACCTTTGAGACTGACGCGCCCTTCTGTCCTGCATGGATCGATCTTCCGCCGATACGTTTCGATGTAGCATCCAATCATCGTAAATGTATCGGCAGTCAATCGCGGAGTGCAGTATTTCCTACGGTTTCGACGCTACAAGCGAGATGTTCACGCCTTGCGGGTCCTTGCATTGAACAACCCACTCGCCGTTCGGCACCTCCATTGGTTCTTGCAGAACGGTTCCGCCAAGAGACTTGACCCTGCTGGCTGCATCCTTGACGCCTTCCACCATGAAGTAGAAACCCCAGCCGACTGGTGTGCCGGGAGGCGCGGTCATGATGCCGCCGTGATCGGCGCCGTCGACGCTGAACACCTTGTAGTTGCCCATAGGCCCCATGTCGAAATTGCGTGAAAGCCTCCAGCCGAACACCTTCTCGTAGAACGGAAATACAGTCTCGCAATTCTGGGCATAGAGTTCGTGCCAGCCCGGATGCCCCGGTTTACGCGAACCGAAATCAGCCGGCGGCGGCATGTCGTCTTTCGGCTCAAAAAGTGCAAAGACGGCACCTTGCGGATCCGAAACAATGGCGAACCTTCCGATGTTCGGAATGTCCTGCGGAGCTCTCAAGACCGTGCCGCCCTCCGCCTTTACCTTATCCGCGAATTCATCGGCATTCGCTACGCCGACATAGCCGATCCAGCCGGGTTTGCCGTCGCAGTCCTCCTTCGGCATGTCCGCTAACGACATCATGCCCGCGATCATGCATCCAGGCACTTCGAAAAGCGTATATTTCATGCCGGGGACGCCAGCGTCTTTCGCTGTCCAGCCGACGACTTTCGTATAAAAATCCTGTGCGTTGTCAGCATCTGTGGTCATGAGTTCGTACCAGACGAACGGAGATGCGCCGTTTTTCATTGAATGTACTCCCTTGGATATTTGTCGTTCGGGCGGTCAGCCGCAACAGCTATGTTTGGAAACCTGCGTCTCATACTCATCGTGCCGTTTAACGAAATGCATCGTGCCGTCTTCGTTGCGGCCCTTGGGCGCACGGTCTAGGATCATCAGCGTACCGATCCATTCTTCAATGCCACGGGCATAGCTGGAATAGGTGTGATAGATCGTACCGCTTTCATCCTTATAGAAGGCGCTCATGCCCGGCAGCTCATCGAAGGCATCCTCCGCAGGAAGCTTGTCAAAATTATAGATCACCCGATTGTTTTCGAGTTCATCCTTCGTGAAGGAGACGTGATAATCGAAATTGAAATCACTGCCTTTCGACGAAACCCATGGGAAGTGCCAACCCATTCGCTTCTTATAGGCTTCAAGCTTTGCAAGCGGTCCGCGCGAAACGGCAACAAGCGTGACATCGTGATTGTTGAGATGAGTTATCGTGCCGTCAAAATTATCCGCAAGGAACGAACATCCCGTGCAGCCTTGATCCCAGTCAGGCCCGAACATGAAATGATAGATCAGCAATTGGCTGCGCCCGTCGAACAGATCGGAAAGGGTTTTCCGTCCCGAAGGCGTATCAAACATGTAATCCTTGTCGACCTTCACCCACGGCAGGGCTTGCCGCTCTCGATTGACCTTGTCGCGCAGATGGGTGGCCTCTTTCTCGCTTGCCAGAAGCGCGCGCCGCGCGTCCAGCCAAACTTCTCGGGATACGACCTCGTTCATGGTGCAAGCCCTCCTCCGGCTTTTGCTCCGCCCGTCGATTTCAATCTTCTTGCTTGACGATTTACATTGATATCAATATTAATAAGCCATGTCAAATAGCCACGATGTGCCTTTCGAAACAACGCTTTTAGTTCGCGACACCTGCCTTTGCCTGCATGTTCAACGCGCTGCGCGTGCCCTCGCCCGCCGCTTTGACGATGCCCTCCGTCCCGCTGGGCTGACAAATGGCCAATTCTCACTGATGATGTCGCTCAATCGCCCGGCGCCTCCTCCAATGAAGCCGGTTGCGGAACTTCTGGCGATGGATCAAACGACACTGACGGCGGCGCTGAAGCCGTTGCAGCGGCAGGGCTGGGTGGAAATCATCGTTAACCCCAACGACAGGCGCGAACGGTTATTGCAACTCACACCGCAAGGAAAAGCTACTCTTGCGGCAGCCGTCCCAATATGGAAGGCTACGCATTCGGAAATTGAGAAGCAGCTTAAAAACGGCAATGGCGATGAAATTCGTCGAGACTTGCTGGTTTTGTCATCAGTCTAGGCTTCAGATTCAATTGATCCCCCATGTGACGACGGCGACGATGCAGCAGAGGTTGCCCCTTGCAAGAGTTCGCCCCGTTTCCGTTCACAGGCGCGATAGAGCTTCCAACAATATGAGTGTCAGAAACTAGCTGCATCGCATTCGATCAGGTCAGGCAAGCGGCTTAAAAGCAAGTATGTCGCCCCTTTCCGAAAACGGGCCGTCAATATCAAGGCACACGCCATAACAGCCTCGCTCTGAAAATCATGTGTGTAACTTTTAGCGAATCGATCCGATTCTGGCCGCTTTTCAACTGCCATTCGAACTCAGCAAATCGCGGAAATTCCGGCGTTTTTCGGGCACTTTCAGCTTGGGCCGCAACTTGTAAATCCGATGAAAACGCCTGGTTCCGTACCCGAAACGCGACGCTTAAATTGCTCGATAAATTGTGAATATATTAATCAAGTCAAAGTGTTGATAAGTTCTCTTGCAAGTGGCGCGCTTATCCATAAGATGCGAGCCATTTCAAAAATTTCAACGGAGGGGTTCTCAGATGTATCGTAAATTTCTACTGACAGGTGTGTGTCTTCTGGCGCTGGCCGGTGCCGCTTCAGCCGCAACCGTTCTCAACCGCGGCAACGACACTGATCCGGCGACGCTCGACCATCACCGCACCTCGACGGTCTCCGAAGGCAACGTGCTGCGAGACCTTTATGACGGCCTGACCATTCAGGACGCAGACGGCAAGGCTATTCCCGGCGTGGCCAAGTCCTGGGATATTTCCGAGGACGGCACGGTCTACACGTTCCATCTGCGCGATAACGCGAAATGGTCGAACGGCGATCCGGTCACCGCAGGCGATTTCCAGTTCACCTTCCGTCGTTTGATGGACCCGAAGACAGCGGCCGGCTATGCCAGCATGCTGTTTATCATCAAGAACGCCGAAAATATTGCAACCGGCAAGGCACCGACGGACCAGCTTGGCGTCGAGGCGGTCGACGATCACACGCTCAAGGTCACGCTGAACTCCCCTGCTCCATATTTCCTTGAGCTTCTGACTCACCAGACTGGTTTCCCGCTGCATCAGAAAAGTGTCGAGGCCAATGGCGACAAGTTCACCACGCCCGGCAAGATGGTGACGAACGGCGCTTATATGCTGGAAAGCTTCACGCCGAACGACAAGATCGTGATGAAGAAGAATCCGTATTACTACGAAGCGGATCAAGTGAAGATCGATACGGTCAACTGGATACCGTTCGAGGACCGCGCGAGCTGCATGCGTCGCTTCGAGGCCAAGGAAGTGCAGATCTGCTCCGACGTTCCGGCCGAGCAGATGGACTATGTGAAGAAGAACCTTTCCAAGGAATTCCGCATGGCGCCATATCTCGGCGTCTATTACCTGCCGGTGAAGGGCAAGACCGCAGACAGCAAGCTGAAGGACCCCCGCGTCCGACAGGCTATTTCCATGGCGATCGACCGCGATTTCATCGCCAATCAGGTCTGGCAAGGCACCATGCTGCCGGGCTATTCGATGGTTCCTCCCGGCATCGCCAACTATGTGAAGGATGCGCCGAAACTCAACTATTCCGACGATATGCTGGATCGTGAGGACAAGGCCAAGGAACTGTTGAAGGAAGCAGGCGTCGAGCCAAACACGCTTTCGATCGAACTGCTCTACAACACTTCGGAAAACAACAAGAATACGATGGCGGCCATTGCCGATCAGCTTGGCAATATCGGCATCAAGGCTTCGCTGAACGAAACCGAAGGCGCGACCTATTTCAACTTCCTGCGTGAAGACGGTCCGTTCGATATCGCCCGCGCGGCCTGGATCGGCGATTATAACGATCCGCAGAACTTCCTCTATATCAGCCAGAGCAATGTCAGCTTCAACTATTCCAAGGTGAAGAACGCCGCTTACGACGAGAAGATGGCGGAAGCTGAAAAAATTACCGATCTCAACGAGCGCGCCAAGACACTGGCAGAAGCCGAACAGCTGAAGCTTGACGATATGAGCAATATTCCGATCCTCTATTATTCATCGCGCGCTCTCGTTTCGGACAATATCAACGGTTGGAACGACAACCTGATGGACAGCCACAAGACCCGTTGGCTTTCTTTTAAACAATAAATTTTCAGCTTGGGCTGCGTTGTCTGACGCAGCCCTTTTTTCTTCGGTGCTTCCGGAGGGCCTCTTTTTTGTTGGGGCTTACATTTTCTAGAAAAGCATATGGGAGTTTCTAATGGTTCGCGGAATTTTGATGACAGGCGTTTGCCTGATGGCGTTGAGCCAAGCAGCATCGGCAGAAACAGTGCTCAACCGGGGCAACGACACCGACCCCGCCACGCTGGACCAGCATCACACCACCACCGCTTCGGAAAACCGTGTCCTGCGCGACCTTTATGAAGGTTTGCTCGCTCAGAACGAGAAGGGCGAAGCCATCCCCGGCGCCGCTGCCTCATGGGATATTTCAGACGATGGCCTCACCTACACGTTCCACATGCGCGAAAACGCCAAATGGTCGAATGGCGATCCCGTTACCGCTGGTGATTTCGAGTTCACTTTCCGCCGCATCATGGACCCCAAGACGGCTGCCGGTTACGCCAGCGTCCTCTATGCCATCAAGAATGCCGAGGAAGTGGCCACAGGCAAGATGCCGGTTGACCAGCTTGGCGTGAAGGCGCTTGACGACAAGACCCTTCAGATAAGCCTCAAGAACGCTGCCCCTTATTTTCTCGAATTGCTCACTCACCAGACCGGTTTGCCGCTCAACCGGAAAGCCGTCGAGAAATTCGGCGACAAGTTCACCCTGCCCGGCAATCTCGTGACCAATGGCGCCTATACGCTTGTCAGCTTCAATCCCAACGACAAGATTTCCATGAAGAAGAACCCCAATTACTGGGATGCTTCCAACGTGAAAATCGACGCCGTGAACTGGATACCTTTTGAAGATCGTGCAAGCTGCATGCGCCGTTTCGAGGCGAAAGAAGTCGACATCTGCTCCGATGTTCCAGCCGAGCAGATGGATTATGTGAAGAAGAACCTGAGCGGCCAGTTCCGCCTCGCCCCCTATCTCGGCATCTATTATGCGGACATCAAAGGCGAGCCTTCGAGCAAGCTGCGTGATCCGCGTGTGCGCCGCGCCATATCAATGGCTGTCGACCGCGACTTCATCGCCAATGAAGTCTGGCGCGGTGTGATGCTGCCAGCCAATTCAATGGTGCCGCCCGGAATCGTGAATTACGTCAAGGATGCGCCGAAGCTGGATTTCGCAGACGAGGACGTGCTGGACCGTGAGGACAAGGCCAAGGAATTGCTGAAGGAAGCCGGTGTAGAGCCTGGAAGCCTTTCGGTGACCCTGCGCTACAACACTTCGGAAAACCACAAGAATACAATGGCGGCAATCGCCAATATGCTGGGCAATATCGGCATCAAGGCAACCCTCAATGAGGTCGAGGGAACGACCTTCTACAATTACCTTCAGGAAAAGGGGATGTTCGACATCACCCGCGACGGCTGGATCGGCGATTACAACGATCCGAATTCGTTCCTGGAGCTTTATACCACCGGCAATTACTTCAATTATGCCGAATGGTCGAACAAGGATTATGACGCGCTGATGGCGAAATCCGCAACGACAACCGATCTCGCAGAACGGGCGAAAATACTTGCTGATGCGGAGAAGATTTTGCTCAGCGACGGGGCCGTCGTGCCGCTGCTGTATTATTCGTCCACCGCTCTCGTTGCCGACCGCGTTCAGGGTTACCAAGATAACCTCATGAATTCGCACGCCACGCGCTGGCTTTCGATCAACAAATAAAGCCAGAACCAAAAATACCCTCAGGGGTTGCCGGATCGTTCATCGACGATCCGGCAAAGAAGGAAAAAGAACATGCTGGGCTATACGCTCCGACGATTGGGTAGTGCGATACCCACGATTTTCATCATCATCACGCTGACGTTCTTCCTCATCAGGCTTGCGCCGGGCGGACCTTTCGATCTGGAACGCCCGATCGATCCGCTGATCCTGGAGAACCTCAAGAAAGCCTATAATATGGACGCGCCGCTGTGGCGGCAGTATCTGATTTATCTGGGCAATCTGGTGCAGGGCGATCTCGGGCCGAGCTTTACCCGGCGTGACTTTACAGTGAACGACCTCTTTGCTTCCGGCCTGCCGGTTTCGATCGTGCTCGGCGCGCTCGGCCTGACGCTTGCCGCGATCATAGGAACCTTCCTCGGCACGCTCGCCGCGCTGAAGCAGAATTCACCGATCGACTATTTCGTTGTCGCTCTCGCCACATTCGGCATCACCACGCCGACCTTTGTCGTGGCCCCTCTCCTCAGCCTTCTGTTCGGTGTCATTCTCGGCTGGGTTCCGGCGGGCGGCTGGTCCTCGGCGAATATAACCTACTGGATACTGCCGGTCCTTACGCTTGCATTGCCGCAGGTCGGCGTCATTGCGCGTCTCGTGCGCGGCGCAACGATTGAGGCATTACGCGCCAATCACGTGCGCACGGCGCGAGCCTATGGCCTGCCTTCCCGTGTGGTTGTGGGCGTTCATGCGTTGCGCGCCGCCATGCTTCCCGCCGCTTCCTATCTCGGCCCGACCGCCGCCGGCCTTCTCACCGGTTCGGTCGTGGTCGAAACTATCTTCGGCATCCCCGGCATCGGCCGTTACTTCGTGCAGGGCGCGCTTAGCCGCGATTACACCCTCGTCATGGGAACCGTTGTCGTCATTTCGGTCTTCATCGTGGCTTTCAACCTGATCGTCGATCTTCTTTATGCATGGCTTGATCCGAGGGTTCGCTATGACTGATCTTACCGCTCCGACCGAAACAGCCCAGCTGGAAGTTCCCAGCCGCTCGCTCTGGCAGGATGCATGGCTGCGCCTGCGCAAGAACAGGGCCGCCGTGGCGAGCGCCATCGTGCTTCTCCTGATGGCTTTTCTGGGTGTGTTCGGCCCCATGCTGAGCCCGCATCCCTATGACAAGATTTATCCGCAGTTCGTGCGCGTGTCCCCAAGCCTCGAAGCCTATCCGCGTGCCGATACGATCATGCCCGGGCTGGAACAGGTGCTGGCCCGCGCGCGGCTGAAAGCCGCTGGCGAGCCTGAACTGATCGGCAATTCGCTGGTGGTCAACATAACGTCGCAACGCCCGACGGACGAGCGCGTGCTGCGCTATTTCGAGCGTTCCGACCTGTTCGGCAATCCGAGGATTGAACTGGCGCAGGACGGGCTTTCGGGCAAGTTGACGCTCAATGTCAGCCGCAACTATTTCCTGCTCGGCACCGACAATCTGGGCCGCGATCTGCTGACACGCATCTTCATCGGCGTTCGCATGTCGCTTGCCATCGGCCTGCTCGCTTCCGCGATGGCTTTGGTTCTGGGCGTGTCCTATGGCGCGATCTCCGGTTATCTAGGCGGACGCGTCGACAATGTGATGATGCGGCTGGTCGATATTCTCTATTCTCTGCCCTTCATTTTCTTCGTGATATTGATGCTCGTCTTCTTCGGGCGATCGATTTTCATCATCTTCATCGCCATCGGCGCGACGGAATGGCTGGACATGGCGCGCATCGTGCGCGGACAGACATTGAGCCTCAAACGGCAGGAATTCGTGCAGGCAGCGGAGGCGCTCGGCGCAACACGGCGCGGCGTCATCACCCGCCACATCATTCCCAACGCACTCGGTCCCGTTATCGTTTTCGTGACGCTTCTGGTGCCGAAGGCAATCCTGCTTGAAAGCCTTCTTTCCTTCCTCGGTCTCGGCGTGCAGGACCCCCTCACCTCTCTGGGGCTCCTGATTTCCGAAGGCGCCCAGAACATGCGCGGCGCCAGCTGGCTGTTGATCTGGCCTGCCGCAACGCTGACCATCATCCTGTTTGCGCTGAACTTCCTTGGCGATGGCCTGCGCGACAGCCTTGACCCGAAGGATCGCTGAGATGACGAACGAAAACATTCTGAGCGTGCGTGATCTGCGTGTCACCTTCGATACGCATGATGGTCCGGTTGAGGCCGTACGCGGCATCAATCTTGATGTCAAAGCCGGTGAAACCATCGCCATTGTGGGCGAATCCGGCTCCGGAAAGAGCCAGACGACCATGGCGATGATGGGCCTCCTGGCCCAGAACGGCAGGGCAACCGGTCAGGCGCTTTATCGTGGACAGGATCTGATCGGCATGCCCGAAAAGAAGCTGAACAGGATACGCGGCGCAAAGATCACCATGATCTTTCAGGAGCCGATGACCTCGCTCGATCCACTTTACCGCATCGGCGACCAGCTTGCCGAGCCGCTTCGCTATCATCGGGGCTTGAGCAAGAAGGATGCGCGCCCGCGTATTCTTGAACTGTTGAAGCTCGTCGGCATCCCCGAACCGGAGCGCCGCATCGACAGCTATCCCTATGAGCTGTCGGGCGGGCAGCGCCAGCGCGTCATGATCGCGATGGCGCTCGCCAACGAACCGGACATCCTGATCGCCGACGAGCCGACGACCGCGCTCGACGTCACCATTCAAGCGCAGATTCTGGATCTTCTGGCCAATCTGCAAAAGCGGCTTGGCATGGCGGTGGTCTTCATCACGCATGATCTCGGCATCGTGCGGCGCTTTGCGGATCGGGTCTATGTGATGCGCTCCGGCGAAGTGGTGGAAACCAACGATACGGAGAAACTCTTTACCACGCCGGAGCATCCCTATACGAAGATGCTGCTCAATGCGGAACCGGAAGGTGAAAAAGCCCCTCCCGGCGACGAAGCGCCCGTGCTGGTTCGCGCTGATAATGTGAAGGTCAACTTTCTCATCAGCAAGCCGTGGCTGGGCGCCGCCAACTACCTCACAGCCGTCAACAATGTCTCGCTGACGCTGAAGCAGGGCCAGACCATCGGTATTGTGGGTGAATCCGGTTCGGGCAAATCCACACTGGGCCGCGCCATTTTGCGGCTGATCGCCTCCGAGGGTCGCATCGCCTATCTGGGGCAGGAATTGCCGCGTGAACCGCAGGCAATGCGACCGAAACGCCGCGAATTGCAGCTCGTCTTTCAGGACCCGTTCGGCTCGCTGAGCCCCCGCATGACGATCGGGCGCATCATCACCGAAGGGCTTCTGATCCACGAACCCAACCTTTCGGCAAAGGAGCGCGACCGCCGTGCGCAGGAAGCGCTGAAGGAAGTCGGTCTCGATCCGGCCATGCGCAACCGCTATCCGCATGAATTTTCAGGCGGCCAGCGCCAGCGCATCGCCATTGCGCGCACGATGATCCTGAAACCGCGCGTGATCGTGCTCGACGAGCCGACAAGCGCGCTTGACCGTTCGGTGCAGAAGCAGATCGTCACCCTTTTGCGCGATCTGCAGAAAGACCATGGGCTGTCCTATCTGTTCATCAGCCATGATATGGCGGTCGTTCGGGCGGTGTCCGATTATGTGATCGTGATGAAGAACGGAAAGATCGTCGAACAGGGCGACACCGAACAGGTCTTCGATCATCCGCGCGAGGATTATACCAAGGCTCTGATGGCGGCGGCGCTGAGCGAAGAACGCTTCGGCACCTGACAAGCCGACGGAAATGGGCCAGATTTTCAGGCCCATTTCCATCCCTGATCGGAGCGTTCAGGCAACGCTGTGCAGCTCTGTGCATACCTTGTTGCGCCCCAGATGCTTGGCGCGATAAAGCGCGGCGTCCGCCCGGTGGAATACGGTCTGGAAGTCACGATCTCCCGGCGTAAAGAAAGCGATGCCTGCACTGGTCGTCGTAGAAAAATCTCCCGCCAGAGCTTCAAAAATCGTCGCTGCAAAGGCTTTGCGGATCGCATCAGCCAAAGCAAGAACCTCGCTGTTCTGTTTCTGCCTCAGGATCAGCACGAACTCCTCGCCGCCGACACGCGAAATCAGAGCCTCGCATTTGACATGGCTGCGCAGGACATTAGAAAAGGTTCCCAACACCTGATCGCCGATAATGTGGCCGTGCGTATCATTGATCGATTTGAACGCATCGAGGTCGAAGATCACAACGGAATCTCCGAGCTGCAGTTCATCGTGGGTCAGCACATCGTAAAGGGCGCGCCTGTTCAGCAATCCGGTCAGGCTGTCCGTGCGTGCATCGTTGGCATGGCGGCGCGCGATACGCGACTGGGTGAAATTCAGCGATAGAGCGCCAATGCCCGTAATCCCGATGATTGCCGTTATCGCATTGATGTTTTCAGCCCAGTTGCTGGGGATGGCAGTCATCCCCCATTGGCGTTCGTACAGGATCAGCACACCGCACAGAAAGAATGAAATAGCCGTCAGGACATAAAGCGCGATCATGCCTGTCACAGGGACCGGCGCCTCGCGATAGACATGGAAATACTCCTTCGCCGTCATCAGGAGCAACAGGGCCGATGTCAGGTTGAAAATTGCCGTGCCGGTGCCCGTCTGACCCGCCAGAATGGGAAGTATCGTGGCGCAGATGACGGCGATCGCCAGGAGGATCAAAAAGCGGCTGCGAACCGCACGACCCGAAATCTGTCGCGAACCCAGTATCAGCAGTATGAAGCCGATGCTTTCGAGGCTGAAGGCGACGATGGAGGCCGTGGCCAGCGGCAGCGGCCCGGCATAATAAAGCACAGCCCCCGCGCCGAGCAGGATCATGCCAAGGCAACCCCACAGCAAGAAGCCATCGTGGGAATTCTGATACCAGACACTCAGGATCGTCAGGGCCACTGCCAGAGAGCAGATACCCGCCGCAAAAAACAGTGTATTCTCGTCAAATCCCAAAGATACGTTCCCCCGCCGCAAGATGCTGCCCGACAGACTGTACTTCAGCTCTTTGTAATAAGCGATAAGCAATGTGGTATGCCGAACAAGCATCCGGCGATGCGACGTCTTAACTGCGGAATCTAAAAACTTTTTTATTCCAGCCACTTGAACAGCCGCAGCGGCTTCCTAAATCGACGCCGTCACACTAACATTTTCGTTCGATCAAATGGAGGTTCTGATGAGCGACCGTTTGTTTGACAGTCCTGTATTTGTTAAGGACGGCCCCTATCTCATTCGCGAAATTGCCTGCGTTGAAGACGCAATAGACTATCTTTATGAATGGCCGGAGCATGACCGTGATGTCATCTATGAAATGACATGGAAGGCGTGTTGCGATGCGCAGAACGGTCTCAAACCTCTGAACGTTGCGCGCCATGCGATAGCCGGCTTCGCCCTCAAGCGAAATATTCTCGAAGAACCCCAAGCAGCAATTCCATGGACATCGAACACTCGATCTGGCGGCGGCAGAGTTCCGGCATAGGAGCTTCCCCCTCATGCACTGGTATTTTATAATCGAGGGTACGATCCTTGCAGCTTTTCTGACGGTAACAGCCGCGCTGGTTTGGAAAAATCTGCGCAGACGCTGAGCATTTCCAGCAAAAGTGTAAAACGGTTTTGCGTTCGGAAATGCTGAAAAACCGATAGATAGAAAAGCAAAACCCCGACACAAACGGGTCGGGGTTTTGCTATTTCAGGATAAGGACATGCATTCCAGTGTTTCAATCAAAACAGGAAATGCTCCATCCTTCGATGTGCGTCATGCTGCCAGCGAAGCCATGTCGATCACGAAGCGGTAGCGAACGTCGCTCTTCAGAACGCGCTCATAAGCTTCGTTGATTTCCTGGATATTGATCTTCTCGATTTCGGAAACGATGTTGTGCTGGCCGCAGAAATCCAGCATTTCCTGTGTTTCCTTGATCGATCCGATCATCGATCCCGCAAGCGACTTGCGGCCCGGAATGAGCGAGAAGGCATGCACCGGCACCATATGTTCCGGCACGCCCACGACCACCATCGTGCCATTGACCTTGAGCAGGCCCAGATAGGCATTCCAGTCGATGGCAACACCGACGGTGCAGATGATGAGATCGAACGAACCGGCCAGCTTCTCGAAGGTGCTTTCGTCGCTGGTGGCGTAATATTCATGAGCGCCGAGTTTCAGGCCGTCTTCCTTCTTGGAGAGCGACTGGCTCAGAACCGTCACATGCGCGCCCATGGCATTGGCAAGCTTGACGCCCATATGCCCGAGGCCGCCCATGCCGACGATGGCGACCCGTTTTCCCGGACCAGCATTCCAGTGGCGCAGCGGTGAATAAAGCGTGATGCCAGCGCAAAGTAGCGGAGCTGCGGCATCGAGCGGAAGATTGTCGGGCATGGACAGGACATAGCCTTCCTTGACGACGATATGGTCGGAATAGCCGCCCTGCGTCCGTTCCTTTCCTTCCGCATCGAAGGTGTTGTAGGTCTGGATGAGACCGGGGAGATACTGCTCGTTGTCGACATCCCGGCTGGCGCAGCCGACGCAGGAATCCACGAAGCAGCCGACGCCGACCTTATCGCCGACCTTGAACTTGGTGACCGCATCGCCGACAGCGGTGACGACGCCCGCGATTTCATGCCCCGGAACGATTGGGTACACGGCGTTCTTCCATTCATTGCGAACGGTATGGATGTCGGAATGGCAGACACCGCAATATTGGATCGAGATGACCACGTCATCCGCATTGGGTTCGCGTCGCTCAAAAGTGAACGGAACCAACGGTTCATCTGCATCCGTAGCAGCGTAACCTCTTGCTATGGCCATGATAGACTCCATTTATTGAATTTGGAAAGGCCCGCGGAATATGCCGGAAACAGGCGCGGAAGCGGTAGACCGATCCTGCAAGCTTTTTGCACGATCCTGCAAAGGTGCCCGCTTCACGATTGCGACACAGGCCAGCGTGATAGATAGTTGCTTTATTCCAACTTATCCGAAGCGGATCATCCATGACGTCACTGACAGACACCTATAACGAGCTTGCCGCTCTCGCGGAGCGTTTCACCGGGCAGGACGGTGAATATCGCACACCAATCGAAGGTCTGGGGATCAGCAGGCGGACGACGCCAAGCATACCGTGCCACAGCAGCTATCGGCCCTGCCTCGCCATGGTGCTGCAAGGTTCAAAATCGCTGCGCCTCGGTTCCGAGACGATCAACTACAGCAAGGGCGAATATCTGGTGACTTCGCTTGACCTGCCAGTAACATGGCGGGTGGTTGAAGCGAGCCCGGAAGCGCCGCATCTGTGTCTGGCCCTCGCCATCGACAGCGAAAAACTGACCGACCTGATCGGCCGTGTCGATGTTCGCAGACGGATGATGGCCGATGGCGATCAATGGGGGATCACCGTCAATGCCGCGCCTGCGGGATTGCTTGACGCGGTTCTGCGACTGCTGCGCCTTCTCGACAGTCCCGACGATATTCCGGTGATGGCGCCCCTGATCGAGCAGGAAATCCTTTATCGCCTTTTGACGGGTCCGGGCGGCGAACGACTGATCAACATTGCCACCGCCGACAGCCAGGCCAACCGTATAGCGCGGGCTATCGCATGGCTTCGCCAGAATTTTGCAGCACCGTTGCGGATCGAACAACTGGCCGAACACGTCAATATGAGCGCGTCGTCGTTTCACCATCATTTCAAGGCGATCACGGCAATGACGCCGGTACAGTATCAAAAGCAGCTCCGCCTGAACGAAGCCCGCAGGCTCATGCTGGTCGAGCGGCTGGATGCCGGTACGGCAGGCCATCGCGTGGGCTATCAAAGTCCCTCGCAGTTTAGTCGCGAATACAGCCGCTTCTACGGAAACCCACCCATGCGCGACATTGAAGCGGCGTAGATAACAGAACGGCGGAACTTTCGCTCCGCCGTCACTTTCTCATCAGTGGGTCTGGCTGTTGCGGACCGCTGCGACATCCGCGGCTTTCACCGGCCCTGCGCCGTTGCCCCATGCAGACCGGACAAAGGTAGCCAGTTCGGCAACTTCGTCATCCGACAGGCGGTCGGCATAGCCCTGCATGACCAGACGCATCGGACGCTTCGCCGTGGAGGGAACCTCCGCACCGTGCAGGATGATCGAGATCAGCGGCTTCGTTTCCGAGCCCGTCACCAGATCATTCCCGGCAAGCTCTGGGAAGATTCCCGGCGCGCCCTTGCCCGTCACGAAATGGCAGGCGGCGCAGTTGTCGATATAGAGGCGCGCGCCAAGCGGCATCTCGGGAGAAGCCTCCGTCAGCATCTTTGTGGTTGCTTCACCGGCGGCATCAGCCGGGGCAGCCGGCAGAGCCTTGGAAACCTTCACCGCAAAGTCCTGCGGCACTTCCACAGCCGCGCCGTCAATCCCCTTCAGGAAAGCGGCAATCGCCAGATTGTCGGCATCGGTGAGATGCTGCAGCGAGTGCTCGACCGCCAGGCCCATTTCGCCATTGGCCGTGGAATAGGAGTTGCGGCCTGTTGCAAGATAGGTCGCCAGCTCCTCGATCGACCATTTCTGCGGAGCGGAGTTTTCGCCGCGCAGCGTCGGTGCGTTCCAGCCATCGACAACACCGCCGGTGAGGAAGTCCTTATCACCAACCTGCGTGCCGCTCTGCGCCATCAGCGGATTGCGCGGGCTGTGGCAGGCGGCACAGTGAGCCGGGCCCTCGACCAGATACTGGCCGCGATCCTGTGCTTCCGACTTGCCTGCGGCCTTGAAGCCCGCTTCCTGACCGAGAGCCAGCCAGTTCCATGCACGAATGCCGAAACGCATGTTGAACGGGAAACCGAGCTTGGTTTCCTGAACGACATTGTTCACCGGCTCCACCTGATGCATGAAATAGTCATACAGCGCGCGAACGTCTTCCTCGGTCAGCTTGCGATAGTTCTCGTATGGCATTGCCGGATAGAGATGCGCGCCATCGGCACGGATGCCGTCATAGAGAGCAGCGCGAAACTGGTCGAGCGTCCAGTTTCCAATGCCGGTTTCCTTGTCCGGGGTGATGTTGGTCGTAAAGATCGTGCCCATCGGGCTTGCGATCGGGCGTCCGCCGGCAAAAGGCTTGCCGCCTTCCGCCGTATGGCAGGCCATGCAGTCAGAAGCATACATGACATATTGGCCCTGCCCTTCGGCGGGTTTCCAGTCCGCAGCCAGTTCCTTGGTCGGCTTGGTAAGCTGCACCGGCACGAAGATGAAGGCCAGCAGCGCGATAATTCCGATGACGACAAGAACGCCGATTATGCGAAGAAAAGTTTTCATCACCATTCTCCTCAGATCAGCGGACGCGGATTGGACAGGTATTGCGTGCGGATCGCATGCGCAGTCGAATAGGCAAGCCCACCCAGCAGGCCGGTCGGATTGTACTGCGTATTCTGCACGAAGTTGCCCGCACCGGTCAGGAACACGTTGTGCTTGTCCCAAGCCTGCGAATAGCGGTTGACCACGCCCTCACGCGGATTATCCGACATGATATGACCGCCCGTGTTGTGCGTCGTTTGATATGGGCGCACGTCATACTGCGCGCCTTCCTTCTTGAAGGACGACTGCATCAGGTCTGGGTTCATCGTCTTGGCCAGATCTTCCATTTTGGTCTTCATGAACTGGGTCATCCGGATATCATTCGGATTCCAGTTGAAGGTCATGCGCATCAGCGGACGGCCGTGACGGTCCTTATAGGTCGGGTCCAGATCGAGATGGTTCGTCCGGTAGGACATATGCGAACCGTGGCTGCCGATGGACATGGCATGGCCGTACCATTCGGCGATGGCCTTCTTCCATGCACCACCCCAGGCCGGTGTTCCAGACGGCAGCGGCATGCTGCGGATCGGCTGGCCGTTGGTCTGGCCTGCGCGCCAGTAGGAACCGCCGATGAAGCCTTCGCGTCCGAAATCGATCTGGTTGACACCGAAGTCGTCGATGCACATGCCATTCGCGCCGGTGCCGATAAACGGATTGAACTCCTCATCCTTGAAGAAGAGCGTCACGCCGCCATTCATCTGATAGGCATAGTTGCGCCCGGTGACGCCCTCGCCTGTTACCGGGTCGTATGGCTGGCCGATGCCGGAAAGCAGCGCCAGATGCACATTGTTGAGCGAGAACGACGCAAGAATGACGATATCGGCGGGCTGGAAGACTTCTTCCTGCGTCGCTTCGTCGAAATAGGTCACGCCCGTGGCCGTCTTGCCGTCCGGCGCCATTTCGACACGCAGAACTTCGGACTCCGTGCGATAAGAGAAATTCGGCATGCGCTTCAGCGCATCGAGAATTGCCGTCTGCGGTGACGATTTGGAGTACTGATAGCAGCCGAAGCGTTCACAGAAACCGCAGTGATTGCACGGCCCCATCTGCATGCCATATTCATTGACATAGGCGGTCGAGGCAATGCCGCCCGGCGACGGGAACGGGTGATACCCCATGCCCTGAGCCGCATCGGCAAATTTCCGTCCGTCCCAGGTCGTATGCATCGGCGGCATCGGATAATCATTGGAACGCCAGCCCTCGAATGGGTTGCCGCCCTCAACGATCTTGCCCTTGATGTTGCCTGCCTTGCCGGAAATCCCCGCGACGCGCTCGAAACGGTCGAAGAACGGCTCCAGTTCGTCATATTGGATCGGGTAATCGCCGAGAAGCATGTCTTCGGGAATGATCTGCTCGCCCCAGCGTTCCTTTACGTAGGAGCGCAGGCGCAGCTCTTCCGCTTGCGGACGCCAGTTCAGGCCGTTCCAGTGCGTGCCCGCTCCGCCGACACCGTTGCCGGGCAGAAACGAACCGAAGCTGCGGTAGGGCAAGGCAACTTCGTCCGCGTTGCGGCGGATCGTGACGGTCTGCTGGCTGGCGCGCTGCATCATCTTCAGGCGCACACCATATTTCAGCTCGTCGATCATGTTCGGATATTTGAAATCGGGGACCGTGTTCTGGTCATGCCCGCGCTCAAGCGCGACGATTTCAAGCCCTTCCTGGGCCAGTTCCATCGACAGAATGGCGCCGGTCCAGCCGAGGCCGACCACGACCACGTCTTTTTTCTTTTCCTGACGTGCCATGCTCAAGCCCTCTCGCCCTTGATCGAAACCGGACCCAGCGGGTAGCGGACATTGTAGCGTTCGACCCATTCCTTGTAGCTGCCGCGCGCACCGGGGAAGCCGATATAGCTCCACGCCTGCATGCCATGATTGCCGCCATACATCGGATCGGCGAAATAGCCTTCCTTGGTGTTCTGCAAGAGAAGCGTGAAGAAGTCGCGCAGTTCAGGCTGCAGACCGACCTCGCCTTTTTGCAATGAAGTCAACGCGGCGTCCTGCTGTTCCGCCGTCAACGCAGAGAAAGCCGCGCCGTACTTCTGCTCGCACCATGCGTTGAAGGCTGGAATGCCCTGCCGGTAAATCTGCGCAGGATTGAGGGGCGTCTGCCAGCCGCGCGTCGGATCGGCGGACGGATCGTGCGGGCCAACCATGTACCAGTCATCCGCGCGGCCGAAATCGCCTGCAAGCTGGAGATCGATGAATACGGGAACACGGGCTTCGATGGCACCGGGGCCATCGCCTTCGGACGGGATCAGTCTCGCTGTTGCGGCAAGAATGAAGGCCCATTCGATCTCATTGAAATATTGGCGTTCATATTGTTCGAGGGGAACCGGAGGAGTTTGCGGTTCTGCTTTTGCTGAGACAGCTAGTCCTGAAAGCATCACACTAGCTGCGGACGCTTTCAAAAAACTGCGACGACTCGGATATCCGGGGAGGTCGGTCATTGTCGTTTCCTGCCGATTGGTGGGTAAGACTTTTGAGGTGTTTCCGAAAAAAATCCGCAATACGCAGACGGAAAACATATACGCCCGATACACATACCTCCAGCATAGTTCAAATATCTCTTGTGCCTCAGTGGATGCAAACCAACTGCGGATCACCACGAACTAGCGCACGGATGGGCGTTGAAAAGCCCCGGCAATCCGGCGAAAACGGCAAAATAAAGACCTTTAAGCAGCTTCAGTTCACATTACCGTGAACTGAAGTGACACCGGGATTAGAATGATCCCAAAGTACGGCGAGCCTCGCGAGAAGAGATTCTCTCCTGTTCAGCGTGGCGAAGCACCGGTTTTGGCTGCAGGCGACGCGACAACAGTGCGATACGAGCGAAATCTTCAATGATCTGGATATAATCTTCAGCGGGGAACTCATAGGGCAATTCCAGCCGCAATTCTGAGACGAGCGGCAGCACGGGGTCACGTGCCAGTATTTCCAGTATCTCTTCTGCCGTGCCAACCGCATCCTGCAAATAGAGAGTGCGCCGTGGCCCGTGCGGCACACCGACACGTCTGTTTCGCTCCGCTGCATAATCCTCATAGCGACGCCGCGCCGCGGGGGTGGCGCTGTCGGTCGGCAGAATGACACGTCCCAACCCTATGCGCGGCTGCCGCTCAGGTAACCACTCGGCGCGAAAGCGTTCGATCAGGGCGCGCTGCGCGGCCAGAAAGTCATCGGTGTTCTCGCCACTGATGACATTGCCGGTCAGGAGATTGAAACCGGCCCTTCCTGCCCAGCGCGCCGAGCTTTGCGATCCGCCGCCATACCAGAGCCTATCGGTCAGCCCGCTCGCGAACGGACGCAGGCGCGGCACTTGCGCACCGGCGGCATTTCCTGCCTCGCTTGCGTCTGACAAGGGTTCCGAGCGGAGGGCCAGTGCCAGCTTTTCTGCGCGACCGTGACCATAATCGGCCTGCGGGGCCTGATCGGTATAGCCGGAAATCAGCTGCGCGAAAGGCGGCGGGCCAGCCGAGACGCCAATATTCAGGCGCCCTCCCGAAAGCACATCGACGGTGGCAAGGTCCTCCGCGAGGCGAAAGGGATTTTCGTATCCCAGTTGAATGACGGCGGTCCCAAGGCCGATCCTGCCTGTCCGTTGCGTCGCAGCGGCAAGAAAGGTCGCGGCGGAAGAAATGCCGCGTTCGAGATGCCGCTGGCGCACCCACGCACTGTCAAAACCCAGGGCTTCGCCATGCTCCAGAAGCTGAAGCGTTTCCTCCAATCCCCTGCCGGGATCGTCATCGCGATAGCTTCCGGGTGTGAGGAATGCGAAATGTTCAATATGCGATAACGGCATGAAAGGAATCCGGCTGACCTGTTGAATGTTCTCCTTTCAGGGTGCTGCCTTGCCTGCCGATTTGCACGGCATGTTCGTTTAATGAGCGCGGGAATATTGGAACATCGTTGCTCGATTCAATAGTATATAAAAATTATAGATTACTCATTGTTCAAGCCTGCCAATGAGGACCCCATGCCCTACGCCCTGAGTTTTCTCGACAAGAGCCCGATTCACGGCGATGAAACGGCGAACGATGCACTGAACCGCACGGTTGCGCTGGCGCAGTTGGCGGAGAAAGCCGGATTTCGGCGTTTCTGGGTCGCCGAGCATCACAATGCTCCGGGCCTCGCGAGTTCCGCGCCGGAAATCTTGATCGGTTTTCTTCTCGCCCGGACGGAGCGGATTAGAATCGGCTCCGGGGGAGTCATGCTTCAGCACTATAGCGCCTATAAGGTCGCCGAGAGTTTCAACCTTCTGGCTTCCTTGGCGCCGGGGCGCGTAGATCTGGGCGTGGGCAAGGCGCCGGGCGGTTTGCTGCTCTCAACCCGCGCATTGCAGGGCGCATACGACCTCGGGCGCAAACCCTCTTTTGAACAGCAGCTTGATGAGCTCGACGGTTTTCTGCGCCACCCTGACAAGGAAGCCCCCAAATCGGAAGACAGCCTCGCCGCCTATCCCCTCCCGCCTGAAGCGCCTCAGCGCTTTCTGCTTGGCGCCAGCGTCGAAAGCGCGAGGCTTGCCGCAGAGCGCGGATGGAACTTTGTCTATGCGGGACATCTGCATGGCGATGAAGCCGACATTGCCCGAGCCCTGGATGCTTACCGCAGGAAGACCGGCAAATCCGCACTTCTCGCCGTAGGCATCGTCGCGGCAGAGACTGAAGCAGAGGCCGAGAAACTCGCGAGCGATATCCGGCTGTTCCGCGTCGAGATCGAAGGCGGACAAGCAGTCAATGTCGGCAGCAGGGAACTCGCGCTCGATTATGTCCGCCAGGCAGGAGCAAGCCGCTACAAGATCGAGGAACGCACCCCGCGGGTCATTCGCGGGACGCCGCAAAAAATCCAGGCGCAATTCAATCGTCTTCATCGGGAATACGGCGTGGAGGAATTTGTGGTGGATTGCCCCCTGACCGATGGCGCGCATCGCCTGCGAACGATCGAGCTACTGGCGGCGGCACGATCGGCGATCACGGCCTGACCTTCCCTCGTGACCGCATTCCTCTCATCAGGCCGGAACCGGTACGGGGCTTTTCATGTTGAATGCCAGGGTTCAAAATGGCCAATATGACGCTGTCGCGTTTTTCACGCGACAGGAGTGAAACGACGGGAGGTCAGAAAAATGAAGGCACGCACAGCGACTGTCGGTGATCTTGAAAGCGTTTTTCACGACCTTTCAAGGCGCATGACGATTGAGTATATCGCCGCCGGCAAGGATACCAAAACCGCTTATGATAATCTGATGATGAATCTGCGGGAGGGTCGGGCGCACGCTTTGCTGCAGAATGACAAGGTGGTAGCGATCATCGCCTGGAACCAGGGCGAAGGCGCTACCGACACGCTTTTTGCCGCGAAGGAAGAGTTCTTCAACCGAAACACCGTGCGCTTCTGCAAACAGCATATACGGCAGATTCAGGCTCTGGCGGGCGATCTGCCTGTCCATTCGCGAAGCTGGCTTGATCGTTCCGATATTGTGAAGTGGTTCAAGATTATCGGGTATGAGGAAAAGGGAACCGAAAACGGAGCCCGCCTTTTTGAACTGCCCGCTCCCAACGACGGTATTGTCGCCGCATGATGCTTCGCCACCGGAGAGTGTCCGGTGGCGTTTCACGTCGCCTGCGGTTACGGAATCTCGCCGCGCAGGTGGCTTGCCAGGAAGCCGAGATTGTCCTGTCCCCAGTAGATTTCATCCTCGTAGATGTAGGTCGGAAACCCGAAGACGCCTCTTTCGGTGGCCGTCTCGCGATCACTTCGCCATTTTTCCTGAACATTCTTGTCCTGTTCACGCGACAGAAGATAAGCTCCGTTGAAGCCGGCAGCATCGGCGACAGCACGGCGGACTTCAGGCTGTCCAATTTCCTTCGCCTCTTCCCAGAAAGCATGTTGCAACGCCCGGACAAGCTGAAACCAGTTTTCCCCGTCAAGATACGCAGCAATGACCAAAAAGGAAGCTGGCGTCGGGTCGCCAAGCGCCGGACGATTTTCTAGCAGCAGCGGCTTGCCGCGAAATCTGGCCCACCGCTTCAGGTCACGAGCGCCATAGGCGCGGCGAGCATCAGGGCGATTTTTGGCGAATATTCCGCCATTCTCCTCGATGATAGTGGCCAGATGGGGCTTGATTTCAACCAGATTCCTTGAGGCCAGCTCTTCCAGAGTATCCAGCCCGAGATATGACCATGGCGATCCGATGGAAAAGAAATATTCGACAGCTTTTGGCACGTTCAATCCTTCAGTTGCAACGAACTCATGTCGGCTCAGTTGAATTTCGGCAGGCCGGGCGGATTGGTTTCGGAACGCGACAGCGCTTCTTCCTGCAAGTGCCAGCGCTTTAGAATTTCGGCATAGGTTCCGTCATCAATCAGGCCATTGGTGGCAATCGTCAGCGCATCGGCCAGACCACTGCCCTTGCGAGTAGTGATCGCGACATCGGAACGATCCGGCCACCCCGCGCTCAGGGTTCCGACCCGCTTGATATTCTTGTCGCGCGCAGCAATGAAAACGAGCTGCGCATGCGGCTGCACGATGACGTCAGCGCGTCCGGACCGGAGCGCGAGCAGGCTTGCGGCTTCATCGTCGTAATATTGCAGTTCGATTGGTTTCAGGCCTGCGGCAACGTTCTCCTCACTCCATTTGACGAGAATGCGCTCCTGATTGGTCCCCGCGCCAACAATGATGCGCAGGCCTGCGGCATCCTTCGGCTCCTTGATGGAGGTGACCGGACTGTCCGACTTGACGAAGAACCCGTGCAGGCCCTGCCGATATGTCGAAAAGTCAAATTTTTCCTTGCGTTCCTCGGTCACGCCGACATTGGAAATGACGGCATCATACTTGCCGGAAGCCAACCCGAGCGGCCAGTCGATCCACGCGACTGGAACAAGTTGCAGCTCAAGGCCTAGGCTCTCGGCAACTGCTGAAGCATATTCCGGGTCCGCGCCGACAACGGTTCTCGCGTCCGTGGCATAGGTTGCCAGTGGTGGGCCGCCGGGCGCCACGGCCACGGTAAATTTGCCGGATGTGACGAATTTGAAGTCGGCGGGAATAGCTGCGACTGCAGCGTCGTTCTTCTTTGCGTGAATACGGCCAGTCTGCTCGGGTGAGAGGTCGAAACCATCCTCAGCCATGGCAGTCAGAACCGGGAAAGTCGCCCATGCAAGGGCAGCAATCAGCAGAGCTCCAGCTCTCATGTAACTTTCTCCAGGATTACAGAAATATGCGGGCCAGCTCGCGTCCCCTCAAGCTGACCCGCCCCTCGCCCTTCGGCTCAGGAACCGCTTTTCGGCAGGCCCTGCGGGTTGGTTTTGGCTTCGGTGATGGCTTCTGGTCCAAGGTTCCAGGTATCGAGAACCTTCTGATACGCGCCGCTTGCGATCAGATCGTTTAGAACGTTGGTCAACGGCTGAGCAAGGCCGCTTCCCTTGCGCGTCGTGACGGCGATTTCAGCTGTGATCGGCCAGCCGCCGCTCACCGTGCCGGCAAGCCTCGTCTTGCCGTTAATGCCAGCGGAATAGGCTTGCGTCGCATTGACGCTGAATACGGCATCGGCCCGACCACTCTGGATAGCCAGATCCTTGACCGCATCGTCATCGTAATATTGCACCTCAACTGCTTTCAAACCGGCAGCCACGTTCTGGCGGTCCCATTCCAGCAGGATTTTCTCCTGATTGGTGCCTGCATCGGTGATAATCTTGAGGCCCGCAATATCAGCCGGAGACTTGATCTCGCCGATCTTGCTGTCGAACTTCACATAAAAGCCAAGCTCGTCCTTGCGATAGGTGGAGAAATCGAATTTCTCCTTGCGCTCTTCCGTGACCGTCACATTCGAAATCACCGCATCGAACTTGCCCGAAAAAAGGCCAAGCGGCCAGTCGGCCCACGCCACGGAAACCAGTTCCAGCTTGCGCCCCAGACTGTCGGCGATGACCTGCGCCAGATCGACGTCGTAGCCGATGACGGTCTTGGAATCCGACGCATAATCATGGAGCGGCAGATGCCCGCTGGTGCTAATGCCGATGGTCAGAACACCGTCCTTGACGAACTTGAAATCCTTTACCTCTTCCACGCGCTTGTCGATCTTCTCGACGCGCAGCCGGTTCGGCTGTTCGGGGCTAAGATCAAATTTCCCCTCGCTGTGCGCAGCGGCAGAGCCAAGCAACGCAGTTGCGATAATCCCGGCGGTCCAGTAGCTCGCCTTTCTGATAAATGTCATTTCCCATCTCCTTGTTGTGTCAATTCTTCCAGCGCCGGTTCAAAGAACCTTGGCCAGAAATTCGCGTGTGCGCGGATGCTGCGCGTCGTTGAAAATGCGGGATGGCGGACCGGCTTCTACGATCTGTCCGGCTTCCATGAAGACGACCGTATCGGCCACTTCACGTGCAAAGCCGATCTCATGCGTGACGATGACAAGCGTGGTCCCGGTGCGGGCAAGTTCCTTGATGACGTCGAGAACTTCACCAACCAGTTCCGGATCGAGCGCCGAAGTCGGCTCGTCAAAGAGGATGACCTTGGGGCGCAACGCCAATGCCCGGGCGATCGCCACGCGTTGCTGCTGTCCGCCGGACAATTGGCGCGGATAGGCTTCCGCCTTGTCGCCTAGGCCGACGCGAGCCAGCAGATCGCGCGCCAGCTGGACCGCCGCATCACGTGAGAGGCCACGCACCTGGATCGGTGCTTCAATGATGTTTTCAACCACCGTCATGTGCGGAAAGAGATTGAAGTTCTGGAACACCATCGCGATATCGGCGCGACGCTTGAGGATGTCCTTCTCCTTCAGCTCATAAAGCGTGTCTCCGTCCTGACGATAACCGACCAATGCGCCATCGACGGAAATGAAGCCTTCATCCACGCGCTCCAGATGATTGATCGAACGCAGCAGCGTGGACTTGCCGGAACCTGACGGGCCAAGAATTGCCGTCACGCTGCCAGCCGGAATAGACAGTTCCACATGCTTCAACACCGTATTCGTGCCGAACCGCTTGGAAATGTCATGAATATGGATTGATGCGCCCGCAGACACGGTGCCGGCATCGCGAAAACCGGCGACGGGGACTGCACGCTGCACCTGCCCGATTGACGCCGGTATCGGAAGCGAGTGGCGCTTGAAGCGCTGAAGGAAAGCCACGAACGGCAGGGGAACCGGATTGCGAAGCGCACCCTTGGCGAAATAGCGCTCTATGTAATATTGCGCCACCGAAAGCACGGTCATGATGACCAGATACCAGACGGTTGCCACCATCAGCAGCGGGATAACTTCCAGATTGCGCCGGTAGATCACCTGAACCGTGTAGAACAGTTCCGGCAGGGCCAGCACGTAAACCATGGACGTGCCCTTGGCGAGACCGATGATCTCGTTGAAACCCGTCGGAAGGATGGAGCGCATCGCCTGCGGCAAGACAATCCGCAAGGCTTGGCGGTTGCGCGGCAGGCCGAGCGCCGCCGCAGCTTCGTGCTGGCCCTGATCGACGGAAAGAATACCGCCGCGCACGATTTCGGCAAAGAATGCCGACTGGTTCAGCGTCAGGCCTAGAAAGGCCGCTGCAAACGGCGTCAGCAATTGCACGGTGGGATAATTGAACAATATCTGGTCTGTGAACGGCACGCTCAGCGTAATGTTTGCATAAAGATAACCCAGATTGTTCAAGATGAGTAGCAATACGATCAGCGGGATCGAGCGCAACAGCCAGATGTAACCCCAGGAAAGGCCTGAAAGCAGCGGCGACCTGGAGACACGCGCCAGCGCCAGCAATGTGCCGAGAATGGAGCCTGAAACAGCAGCGAGGGCCGTCAGCAGCAGCGTTCGCCCGAGGCCGACGAGCACCGGTTCGGCAAAGAACCATTCTGCAAAAACGTTCCAACCCCATTGAGGATTGGTGAAGATCGAATAGAGCACAAGCCCGATCACAAGGGCTGCGAACAGGCTTCCGGCCAAACGCGCCGGATGTCTTGCCGGAACGATCCTGTAGCGCGAATAGTCCTGCCTGCGCTCCACCGGGCGGGTTGCAATCTGCACGTTCGAGAATTCTGTCGTTACTGCCATCTGGTCATTCCTTGGCCTTCACGCCTTGCGGTGAGGTTCACCGGCTGGCGATATGTTGTCCGTCCGTGATGCGATGATCGGTGCCGAGCCCCGGTGAAGCGGCCAGATGGCCGATCTCCTTTTCAAAGGGCAGCGTCTTGTAAATCTCGGGGTCTGCACCCGTATCGAAAAGCGCCGTATAGCCGTTGTTGAGATAGAGACCGACGGCTTCAGGTTGACGGAAACCGGTCGTCAGATAGATGCGGGAATAGCCCTGCCTCGCCGCCTGCTCTTCCAGTTCGACCAGCAGCTTGCGCGCCAGTCCCTGCCGTCGCAGGTCCGACCGTGTCCAAATGCGCTTGAACTCCGCGGTGCGCGCATCGAATACCTTGAAGGCACCGCCACCAATGGTTTCTCCGTTGCGGATCAGCAACACGAAATTGCCGCTCGGAGGTGCGAACGCTTCGGGCGGATAGCGGTTCATTTCCGCCACCGCACCTTCCGCGTTGAAATAGGTGCCGTATCGGCTGTCATATTCATACAAAAGCTCGTCGATGAGCGGCTTTGCACGGGGATCGAGAGGGCCGGTGTATAAAAAACTGTCACTCATCAGCTTCACCGTCTGTTTCTTTGAGGAAGGTTTCGGCAAGCCGCACCCAATAGAGGGCAGCTGGCGCGATGATCTGGTCGTTGAAATCGTATTCGGCACTGTGCAGCGGGGCACTGTCGCCGTTACCGACGAAAAGGTAGCTGCCGGGCTTTGCCTGCAACATGAAGGCGAAATCCTCGCTGGCGGTGCGGGGCAAAAATGTCTGGTCAATACTGCTTTCGCCAAGGGCATCGACCGCAACCTTGCGGGCAAACGCCGTTTCTGCGGTCGGGTTGACGACGGATGGAAAGCCCAGCCTATAATCAACCTCTGCGACGGCGCCGAAGCTTTCCGCCTGCGCCCGGGCAAGCGACGGGATGCGTATCTGCAATCTGCGCCGCACATCTTCGCTGTAGGAGCGGATCGTCAGTTGAAGCTCTACCGAACCAGGAATGACGTTTGAGGCTTCACCGCCGTGGATGGAGCCGACCGTGACAACCGCCATTTCGCGTGGATCGACGTTGCGTGAAACCACGCTTTGCATGGTGGTGATGATTGACGCGGCGGTTACGATAGGATCGACCGCATTATGCGGTTCGGCTCCGTGGCCACCTTCGCCGATGACCTTGATGACCGCCTTGTCGACCGACGCCATAGCTGGCCCGGCGACAAACCCGAATTGTCCTGTGGGGATGCCTGGCCAGTTGTGCAATCCGAACACAGCATCGGCGGGAAACTGCTCGAAAAGCCCTTCGCTTATCATCTTGCGTGCTCCGGCACCGATTTCCTCTGCCGGTTGAAAAACAAGATCAAGCGTACCGCTGAAGTTCCCTTCCTCAGCCAGATATCGGGCCGCCGCGAGCAGGATCGTCGTGTGCCCGTCATGGCCACAAGCGTGCATTACACCTTTGTTTCGGCTGGCATAGGGAAGCCCCGTTACCTCTTCAATCGGAAGAGCATCCATGTCGGCCCTGATCGCGAGACGGCGTTGTCCCCGCCGCCGTGCCAGAGTTGCCACCACACCCGTTCCTGCAATTCCCGTCGTGACGTCATAGCCCCAGGAGGCGAGTTTTGAAGCAACGAGACGGCTCGTGCGATGCTCGTTGAAAGCAAGCTCCGGATGCTGATGAATGTCATGGCGAAGCGCTATGAATTCATCGAGATGCGCGCCAATGCTTTCTTTCGCTGCATCGAGCCTGTTGCGGGATCGGGAGGTGACATCCATGAAACCGGCTCCTCAGGCTCGCGCGGCCTTGCTTGCCGGTTGTTCCGCCACAGATGAGTAGCGGCTTTCGTGGAACGGCAATCCCAGATGATCGCGCAGCGTTTCACCGCGCAGTTCCGGGGTGAAATAGCCACGCTCTTCGAGGATCGGCAGGACGTATCGGATGAAGTCGTCCAGGCCTTCCGCAATGACGGGAAAGCCCAAAATGAAGCCATCGGCAGCTTCGGTCTCCACCCAGTCTATCAGCTCGTCAGCAATGGCTTCCGCCGTGCCAATAAATGCGGTGCGCGGGGTTGCCACATCAAGCGCGATCTCGCGCAATGTTGCGCCGGTTTCCCTCGCCGTTTTCTTGATGCGATCTGTCGTGGCGCGGAAACTGTTCTTGCCGATTTCGCCAAGTTCAGGGAAAGGCTCATCGAGCGGATAGATGCTGAAATCGTGATGGTCGAAGAAGCGGCCGAGATAAAGCAGTGCCTCATCGACCGAAACCAGATTACGGATCGCCTGATATTTTGCCTCAGCTTCTTCCTGCGTGCGCCCGACAATCGGGCCGATACCGGGGAAAATCCCGACATCGGAAGAACTGCGCCCTTGAGCAACGGCGCTTTGCTTTACCTGCCGGTAGAAAGCCTGTACTTCCTCGATCCTGGCACCGTTCGTAAACACCGCATCGGCATGTTTTCCTGCCAGCCGGATTCCGGAATCCGATGATCCCGCTTGAAACACCACTGGCTGCCCCTGCCGTGAGCGGCTGATATTCAGCGGCCCTTCGACATTGAAGAAGCGTCCCTTGTGATTGATGCGGTGCAATTTGCTTTTATCGACATAGATGCCGGTTTCGCGATCGCGAACAAAAGCATCGTCATCCCAGGAGTCCCATAGCCCCTTGATAACGTCGAGATACTCGTCCGCAATTTCATAGCGCAGTTCGTGTTCCGGATGCGGGCGACCGTAATTGCGGCCAGAACCTTCCAGCGGTGAGGTCACGGCATTCCACCCGGCGCGTCCGCCGGAAATGAGGTCCAGCGAAGCAAACTGGCGCGCAATGGTGAACGGATCGCTGTAGGACGTCGATACCGTACCCACGAGGCCAATTTTCGAGGTGGAAGCAGCAAGTGCCGAGAGAATCGAGATCGGTTCAAAGCGGTTCAGGAAATGCGGTATTGACTGCTCGTTCACGTAAAGTCCGTCGGCAACGAAGGCGAAGGCGATCCCGGCTGCTTCTGCCTTGCGTGCGGCATTGACGAAGAATTCGAAATTGGTACTCGCATCGGCAGGACCGCTTGGATGCTTCCACGCATTCATATGGCCGCCCGCCCCCTGCAGCATGACGCCAAACGTGATTTGCTTTCGTTCACCCATGTCATTTCTCCAAGGAAGAGTTTCGACGCCGCGCGTCCATTCTGCGGTTTCCAGCAGGGCTGCAAACGCATTATGCAACCAGCCGCTTTCCATGGAGATCAGCGTAAGCACCCCTCGGCCTGCCGATAAGAAAAGTAATTCTATAATTTTTATATACTTTAAAAATTGCAGCACCGACTGCGTCAAAAATTCTTAAAGTATCAATGAAAACAATGTGTTATTTCTATGCTGGAATTATTCTCGTCCCTTGTGAAACTCATAAAAGCAAAATCCGACTGCAAAAAACCCGATTTTGAGAAGCCTGTTCCTTGATGACAAAGGTTTGGTAACTCACCATGCATGACATGGATATGAGCTTTGTCTATATTGCCATCGCGCTACTTCCGTTCCTGCTGTGGAGCGCAATCATCTTTGCGCTGTCGGATGTACACGCCGATTACCAAGATCGTGAACAGGCGGACGATGATCGCCCGACCGATGACCAAATGGCCGATGTCGTGACGATCCCCTACGGGGTGATCTTCCCGCTCTATTATCACACACCGAGCGCATCGCGCGAAATCGGCTGAAACCCGTGCGCGCGGCCCCCGGCCAATCATGTCAGGCTATTAATTCTCTCGAATTCGTGCAAAAGCAGTCCGGCGAAACATCGGCGGAGCGCGTATGCTTACCAAGAAGGGCAAATATGGTCTGAAGGCACTGGCCCACCTCGCCGCCCTTGAGCCGGGTGAAAGCGCATTCGTCGCCGAAATTGCCGCCCGGAACAATATTTCCAAGAAGTTTCTCGACGCGATCCTGCTGGAGCTGCGCAATGACGGGATTCTGCGGTCCAAGAAAGGTCCCGGCGGCGGCTACAGTCTTTCCAAACCGGCGTCCGAGATTACCATCGGGCAAGTCGTCCGCGTTCTCGACGGGCCGCTGGCGCCGATCCGCTGTGCAAGCCGCACGGCTTACGAGCCATGCGACGACTGTGATGATCATCGCACCTGCCAGGTGCGTCGTTCCATGCTGCTGGTGCGAGAAGCAATCGCTGGCGTTCTTGACACAATGACGCTCGAACAGTTTGCACGCAATGGCGGGCTGGAAGATGACGGTTCTGCACCCGCATGGGCGCAGCTAAGTGCCTGAAAGTGCATTGAGAAGGCGATAGTCGCCATTGTGATAAAGGAGCGGTTCACCCGAGCCGATTACGATTTTCAGAACGCGCCCGATCACGATCGCATGGGTGTGTCGCTCAATGACGTCTTCGACCGCGCAATCGATTGACGCCAGTGAGCCCGCCAACGCCAGCGCCCCGCTTTCAAGCGAATACCATTCGGCGCTCGCATAGCGCTCAACACCCTTGATGCCACCTTTGCCCGCAAAACGATCTGCGATTGCCTGCTGGCCGGAAGACAACACATTCACGCAGAAATGGTTGTGACGGCTAATTGCTGACCAGACTGACGAACCGCGATTGATGTTGACAATGATCGTCGGCGGCTCGACCGAAAGAGCCGTAGCCGATGTCACCGTCGCGCCTGTGCGGCCATTGTCGTAACCCGCTGTAACGACGCTAACACCACCGGCGAGGTGGCGCATTGCTGCCTTCAATTCGCCGGGAGAAACCTCAATATCCTCCGACTGATCGATATAGTGGGGCGCACTGGCGCCCGGATATGTCACCGTTAATCCCATGTCGGATCCTCTCAAAAAACGAACTGGGCAACTTCTAGCATGCATGAAAATGCCCACCGAGATTGTTCTTTCCATAGTTCGAATGAAATTTGGAAAACTGCGCTAATCCTGCGGATATACTGGCCTGCGCATCAAGATTACTGGAGACCGGTCTCAAGCTGACATGGCCAGAGGTTCTCTTGCACCTGTCGACTTTAGACCCGTCGCGAAATGGCCATGCACTGGCGAGCTTGGGCAAAGCCGCCATAGTGTGAGTCCATCGGCAGGCAACCGGTCTCGCTGCCGGACGACGCCTGCAACCATTGTTCGCAGGCACTCAACTTCCGCCATACTGGGTTGCGGCGACGCAAGCAAAGTGTTGCAGATTAATCGCAGCCGCCAGCTTGCCCTGAGTTTTCCCCTCCGATTGCTCGCTATTAATTGTTGACATTAACACTCCATTTTATAGTTGAGTGATACACTCCTATTTAATGTCGTCGAGATGGGGCTCTCGCGACATGAAGCGTTTTGATCCGAGGGACACACATGCATTTCAATTCCCGTCACGGTCGGCTGTCTCTGGCTTTGGCCTCAACCGCCCTTCTTGCTTCGACTGCGATTTCGCTTGCTCAGGATAGCGCGCAGCCACTCGTTCTCGACACGGTCACGATCCAGTCGCAGAGCAACGACACCCTCGTTCAAGATGGCTATGTCGCCAAGAAGGATCGCGAAGGCACAAAGATCGACACGGATATCGTCAGGATTCCACAGTCGATTTCGGTTATCACCCAGCGCCAGATGGAGGATCAGAAACCGATCACGCTCAATGACGCATTGAGCTACACGGCGAGCGCCAATCCCAACAATTTCGGTTTCGATACACGCTACGACGCATTCTATCTGCGTGGCTTCCCGGCCTATTACACCGGCATGTTCCGCGACGGTCTGCGCATCATCAATGGCCCATCCGCCTGGCTGAAAACCGAGCCCTACGGCATTGAGGGCATAACCGTACTGAAGGGGCCTGCCTCCTCCCTTTATGGCGTCAGCGGCCCCGGCGGCATTGTCAACGTCGTTACCAAGCGCCCGAAGGAAGAAGAGTTCCGCGAAGTCGAATTGCTTTTCGGCAATCACAATCGCTATCAGGCAGCTTTCGACCTTTCGGGGCCTGGCAATGAAGACAAGACGTTCCTCTATCGTATCACCGGCCTCGGCCGCATAAGCGATACGGAACTACCCGGCTATCCGGACGACAAATATTACATTGCACCGTCCTTCACCATAAAGCCGGATGAAGACACGCGCTTCACATTCCTCAGCGAGTTTTCCCGCTCAGTAACCGGCGGCACGGCTGCATTCTACAATCCGTCTTATGGCGAGGTTTCCAACCTCTATGAAGGCGATCCGAACTATAATGATTTCGTGCAGAAGCAGGGCCGCATCGGCTACGAATTCGAGCATCGCTTCAACGATCTCCTGACCGTTCGCCAGAATGTCCGTTACAGCGATGTCGATGCCGACCTCGAATATAGCGGCCATTATCTGCCCGAAGACAGCATTGATCTTGCCCGCTATTGGGGACATTACAAGGAGCGCATGAAGAATTTTGTCGTCGACACGATGGCGCAGTTCGATTTCGAAACCGGTGCCCTGACCCACAAGGCGATCGCCGGTATCGACTATGCCTGGTCGGACTACAAGGTCCATAGCGGCCTTTCCTATGTGTCCGTTGAAGACATCCGTGCAATGGATATTCCCTTTAACGGTGCACAGAAGATGAATCAGGTCGGCATCTATGCGCATGACCAGATCGAGTGGGACAACCTGACGGTCTTCGGAAGTGGCCGCTATGACTGGGTGAAATCGACCACCACGGATGCTGACTATACCGATACCAGACAGGACGACAGCGCGTTCTCGGGCCGCATCGGCGTCGCTTACAAGACGGAATGGGGCCTTATTCCCTACGTCAATTACTCGACCTCGTTCTCTCCCAATATCGGTTTCGTCTATGACGACGTCATGAGCGACGACAAGCGCGTCGCCAATCCGACCATCGGACGGCAAAAAGAGATCGGCGTCAAATATGAGGTTCCCGGCTACAATGCCGTCATCAGCGCTTCGCTGTTCGATATCGACCAGAAGGACGGCATCGTGCTCGATGCGTCTTCAGGCATCAACAAGCAGCGCCAGCTCGACCTGAACTCACGCGGCTTTGAGCTTGAAGCCAATGCCACGCTCGATAACGGCATCGGCATCATCGCTTCCTACACCCACTTGCGGGTCAAGATCGACAAGGGCGCGGAAGGCACCGTCGGCAATGAACTTTCAGGCACGCCGAACGATGTTCTATCGCTCTGGGGCAACTACAAGATCGAGAACGGCGTGCTTGCGGGTCTCGGTCTCGGTTCCGGCATTCGTTACGTCAGCTCCAGCTATGGCGACGACCAGAACAGCTTCAAGAACGATTCCCGCATCATGGTCGATGCCGCCCTTTCCTATGATTTCGGCTACCAGAATCCGAAGCTTGAAGGCGTTCTGTTGCAGGTCAATGCCAAGAACATCTTCGACAATCGCGACCCTGTCTGCACCGCGGGCTATTGCTATCAACAGGAAGGCCGTCAGGTCTTCGGCAGCCTGCGTTACCGCTTCTGATCAACGCTATGGAACGGATTGAAAAAGCACCGTCACCGATCGCCGTGTTTGCGACGATCGGTGGCCTCTACATCGCCCAAAGCGTGATCGGCGGCATGACGTGGACTGGCTTGCCGGCGATCATGCGCGATAATGGCGTATCGCTCGACCAGATCGGCCTTGTTTCACTCCTCATTCTACCCTGGGCGTTCAAATTTCTCTGGGCACCTGCGGTCGAACGTTTCCGCCTGCCTCCGGCGGGCAAAACCCGCACCGCCACCATCATTCTTGGCGGCGGCATCTTGTCCGTCCTATGCCTTCTTGCCATCGGCTTCGTCGATCCTGGGAAGGTCTATCTGCTGCTCACTATTCTTGCTATCGTTGCTTTTGCCACGGCCACCATGGACATTGCCTGTGACGGCTTTGCAGTGCAAAGCCTGTCGCCGGAGAACTACGGTTGGGGCAATGCGGCACAGGTGGGCGGCGCCTATCTTGGGTCCGCCATCGGTGCGGGTGTTTTTCTGATCCTCGTCGACAAAGCCGGCTGGCAGCTCGCCATATGGGCCATGGCGGCAGTCCTCGTACTGCTGGGCCTGCCCTTCGCACTCTTTTCGCGCGGCCGCGACAGGGTCGAAGACCGTTCGCATACCCCTTCCCTGCTTGCAGCATGGCGGCGACCAGAGATCAGACGCGGCCTTGCGGCGGCTGCGGTCTATGTGATTGCGCAAAAGGCCGGACTGGCAATGCTCGGCCCTTTTCTTATCGATGCCGGACTTGACCTTACAACAGTCGGAATTTTGAACGGAGCTGGCAGCATGTTCATCGGCCTTGCCGCAGCGCTGGCTGGTGGCTGGTTGGTTCGCGTGTTCGGCGTTCGCGGCATTCTAGTCGCTGCCCTGCTGTTGCAGGCTTTGTGCTTCCTGTTCTTTGCACTCCATTCCGCCGACAAGAACGCGGGCCTCGCCCTCATCGCAGTCGCGGTTGCAAGCTCATCCGGCGTCGTGGCGCTGGGTTTCGTCGCGCTTTATGCGCAGTTTATGCACTGGTCAGACCCGAAACAGGCGGGTGTGGACTTCACCCTGTTCCAGTGCATGGACGCTCTGATCAGCATGGCGGGCGGTGTCGCATCGGGCTATCTGGCACAATATTTCGGATATGGCCCTTTCTTCGCGGGCGTCGGCGCCATCGCAATTCTCGCAGTGCCGCTGATGTGGAAACTCTGCCGCGCGCGCTCATCGCATTAGTTGCATATAGCGATCGATTTCGCCCATGCTTTAACCGAATTCTGACGATTGGCCGCTATCTGAGAGGTAGCAGCCAATCGGGGGAAATCATGGCTTGGAAATTTATGTTTGCAAGTGCAGTTCTTGCTGTCGCTCGAACCATGCCGGGGATCTTCATCGCGCACAAGGGGCCAGCTGTGGTCTCCGACAATGCAATGGAAATGGAATTGAAACCCGCACCGATCAATCCTGACTGGGTGCTGGAAGGCAATCCGCATGCCCGCTCCAGCGAGCAATCGGCAAGCAAGGACAGGGCAGCCTATACGGCTGTTTGGGATTGCACCGCAGGCACCTTCCGCTGGTATTTCGGTTGGGACGAAACCGTCTATATCCTTGAAGGCGAAGTCCACGTCACCGATGCTGACGGCGGCACACGCACCTTGCGGTCGGGTGACGTTGCCTATTTTCGCGGCGGCACATGGGCAACCTGGAAAATCGAAAACTATCTGCGCAAGGTCGCCTTCATGCGGCGCACCTTGCCAGCGCCGGCTTCATTCATCTATCGCGCAAGCGACGCCGCAAAACGCCGTCTAGGCCGCCGTAAAAGCGGCGCTCTCAACTGATTGTCGGTTTGCAATTCGGTGGGCGCTGCCATCCCCCGTCAGATTGACGGGCGGTCCCAATTTTCTGTATAAATCCCCGATGGCTTTCGCCATACGTGATGGGAATGGGGTTCTCCCGAAACTGCCAGCAATTGGCTGATGACTCCTGCTTGAATTGAAACAGGAGAAGAGTGCGATGCCGCGTGAAGCAAGAACCAGGCTTCCAGATGGCAAAGCCTCTAACCATTATTGAATGGACATAGAACAATGCAAGCAACTCTCATGGTGGCGCTTGGCGGGGCGATCGGAAGCGTCGCGCGATACTGGCTGACCCTCTTGATGTTGCCGATAAGCCGTGAACTTCCCTGGGGTACCATCGTCATAAATATCGTCGGTTCGTTTGCGATCTCGTTTTTCGGCGCGTTGACACTGGAACAAGGCCGCTTTCCTGTACCTGAAATCTGGCGCATCGCCTTCATGGTCGGCGTGTGCGGCGGCTTCACCACTTTCTCGTCATTCAGCCTCCAGACAATGGATCTCCTCCGGGCAGGCCAACCCGCCAAGGCATTATTCAATATCGGCTTTTCGGTTGTGCTATGCCTCATCGCCGTTTGGCTCGGATTACTCGCTGCAGAACGCTTCAATGGCGGTATCGAACAGGTCGCTCAGAATGCGATCGAAGAAGAAGCTTCCTGAAGTTATAAAAAAGGGCCATTGAAAGCCCTCCATCCGTTTTGTTCTACGCATTATCCAGAACAAAACTTCTTCAAACCTTTTATCGATCCGCAACAATATTTTTGGCAATGTTGAGATAATAGTTATACAAAAAACAGATATATGTATATTACACAATTACTATATACACCATTTCGAAATAAGTCTCGATCACGGCAGCGATTGAATTGACTATCGATTAGTTTGCCAGTATAAATTATGATATAATTTATATATATAATATTTTAGGATATAATGAATATGGAAATAGATACATTATCTTTCCTTCAATCACTTGCATTATTTGCAGTCGTCGTAGCGATAATGTTCATGATTTTTATTGGCATCAACACCAATGGGACCTTGTAAATATTTTGAGCTTGCCCCGTCAAGCCCGCAGGCCGAACCTCGCATGTTTGACGGCAACAAACGTATAGCCCCCCGCGGCGATCATAATAGTGCCCTGCCTGAATATAGCTATAACTGGACGGCCTGGTTGCGGACACCTACGAAATACGCCATCAAATCAGGGTTCGGTCGCATGCCTGATGGAAAAATAAGTTTTGCTTCCCGCGCTTCACTTGGCGTGACACCAAAGCGCGCGCGAAACCCTCGCAGAAACTGATTACTGCTGGAGAAGCCGCAGCTGAAGGCGATCTCCGAAATAAAGCGGGACGGACGATCTGTCCTGGTTAATTCCAGAAAAGCTGCATCTAGCCGCATATCTCGCAGAACCTTGGCGACGCCGCCATCAGCCGCAAAAGCGCGATAAAGATGGGAGCGCGATACGTTAAAGCGACGCTGAATGAGTACCAAAGACATTTCCGGCAGATGGATGTTCTGCGACATGAACTCCAGCACCCGTTGCCGTAACACCAACCCGAGCGGTGAGGAGTAATCATCGGATTGTTCCGATTCTTCTCCCCTTAACGCAGCCGCCAGCAATCCGATGACAGCTTCTTCAACCGCTGCTGCCTGCGCATCGGACAACGAAGGGCTGAGGGCATAGAGCCCACCGAGGCAGGTGACCAGATATTGGGTCATTGGCTGTCCCGCCTTTAGAACGACCCCATGAAGGTTTCTAAATCCAACAGCTTTTTCGAGGGGTTTGCGGCTGATCAGGACGGAATCTCTGTGACCCGCTTCGGTTTGGCTTCTCAGCGTCTGCGTCAAATCTGTGATCAAGATATCACCGACATCCGCCTTGACATTGACTCCGTTGAAATCGCCTCTCATGCCGCCTGAGGTCGCAATCTGCACGAAATAATAATCCAGACCACCCTGCACGATGCTCCGGCGATCCCGACTGAAACTTTGGTTGTTGAATGTCGTCGATCCCACCACCAGAGAACCGAGTGGGCGCGCTCGAAGTATGCCCTCCAGTGGTGTGTGCCATTCATCCGGGACGGGTGATGGCTCAAAAATCGGCCCCGTCGTGGCCCGCCAGAAATCGGTGCGATCCTTGCTTTCAACCATCGCGGTTGAAATGAATATGTCGTTAGCGGTCATGACAGTTCTGACCGCGCCCAGCCAGATTCTCCGGCAGGGATGGTATGAACATTGAGCATCGACAACAACAATTGCAAACCATGCCCCCGTTTGAACTTCCACCTCGTTTGAGACGTACGGACGACCGAAAAGAGATGAAATGTCGACATATTCTCTGCCCTTCTTTCCGGATATATGTATTTTGCCTTTCGTCTTCCATCCATTCAGAAAAGCAATGGCTGGAATACAGGCAAAAAAACGTCTCCTCAGGTTAGGGGGCAATATATTGACCACAATTGGCGCAGCACCATAACATTTGCTGAACCGGATAGCATCACTGTTTTAAGCAGCGGGGAGGACATGCTTAATAGCTTCACTGGCATCGACCGAAAGCATCAATGTTCGTCAACAAGTTTGCAAAATTAATTCATGATTTTATGGCGGAGGGGGTGTCAGTAGATCTAATATGGATATCTATTTGAAAAATAAGCTTTAAAAGCAGAGACCTTTTCCAAGGAAATACACAACTATATACACAAAAAATTCTGCCAAATCGGCTGCAGTTCGCGGCATCATTAACCTAACACGAATGCCGCGAAGCCTCCAGCACCGGCTTAGAAGGCGGTAACATATGTCGCAATTTCAGCGGAAGTTCCAACTTTCGCCGGGCTGGTAAGGCCCCGAAAATTACGAAAGTTGGAACGATACCGCTGTCACCTTCGTCCGTTTGAAGGGAACTGCAGCCCACTATTCAGGCAGGTTCGGCACTGCCGGCAGCTTGCGATCCATGATGATAACCTCGCCCACCGGCTTTGCCTGACCGCTCCCGATCGTATAGGTCAATGCTACATCACAGATCTTGAAGGCTGAGAAGATCGACCGGACTTCCGGCGTATCGTTCAGCGAAACCATGAAGCGTCCTTTGATGTTCTCCATGCGCGCCGCGATGCGCTCGAAGTCAGCCCGGCTGAATACGTCCTTTCCATAATCAGTCTCGCAGCCGAAGTATGGCGGATCCATATAAAACAGCGTTCCGGGTGCATCATAGCGATCGATGAAATCAGACCATGACAGGTTCTCGATCTGGACCCCGGCAAGCCGCTCGTGGATTTCTTCCAGCAGCGGCCCCAGCCGCGTAACGTTGAACCGTGCAGATCCGCCCGTGTCGACGCCATAATTGCGCCCCGTCACCTTGCCACCGAATGCGAGGCGTTGGAGGTATAGGAACCGGGCAGCGCGTTCCAGATCCGTTAGTGTCGATGGATCGCAGGCCTTCAGGCGCTCGAACTCGCGCCGGCTTGTGATCTGGAACTTGAGCATCTCCATGAACTGAGGATAGTGCCGCTGCAGGATCCTGAAGAGCGTAATCACATCACCGGAGATATCGTTGATGACCTCGCACTTCGGCGCGAGCCGTCGGCGAAAGAACACACCGCCCATACCGACGAATGGTTCGGCATAGACCGAGTGCGGGATCTGTTCGATGACTGACGCCACACGCTGCGCCAGCTGCTTCTTGCCGCCGATGTAGCTTGCTGCCGGCGAAACTGGATGAACGGACGTAAAAGAGAACCCTTCTTGCATTTTTATTAACCTGTAATGGCCAGTATGCCCGCGCCCGCAAGGGTCGGGGTGTGGCATTTGACCTACCGTCATGCCGGGCGGATGGAGACGCGAATCATCAACCGCCGCTTTTCGGTGTTTGCGCACCGAAAGCCACCCCGGTCGGGGCGGATTTCCACAATCGCAAAATCGCGATTGACTCTTTTTCAGAATGAGAACATTTTAAGAACATCGGCAGGCGGCGCCGATGAAATACAGACACATTTGGTGGTGTGGGTGTCTGCTTCTCTGGAGCAGAACTATGAATGCGCTTGCGCACGATATTGAAGATGAAATCGACTTGGTGCTCACCTATTACGGCGGAGACACGCGGGCGGCGATCAAAGCCTTGCTGGAGGATCGGGAGTTCTTGGCCCAGCAGATCGCCATAGCCAGCATGGCTGTCAGCCACGGCTATACCCGAGGCTGGAAGCCAACACTCTTGAAATGAGAACGCCGCTGCGAGAACTGCGCCCGCGAAACGTGGTGCGCTTTAGCTGCGCCCATTGCCGCCACTATCTGGAAAAGACAGCCCCGCTTATGGCTGCGCGCTTCGGAGAGTGGGTTACGCTCGAAGAGATCGAGCCACGACTGGTTTGCAGCAAATGCGGCAACAGAGCGGGAAACTTCATCAGCTATGGGCTGCCAGACAAATGATGCAGCTGAAATGGGAACGAACGGTCATCGGAGGACAGACGCGCCCCGGAGACTTCATTGCATATACGGACTGGGGCGACTTCTGCCGCATCCTGAGAAACGATTTCGGCCCCAACGCGGGAACTTGGAAATGGGCATTGGTTTGCACCCGAAGCCCCTTTCAGGCCCTGCCCTATGGCGTTTGTGAGAATAAGGAGGAAGTCGTTACCCTTGTGAAAAGGATGTTTGAAGAATTGTGGCTTAGGAAGCAGCTGGAATTTAATCGGCCCTACATGTGGAATGATGGAAAGTGCTGGTACAAATGAGCGGATACAAGAACGACAGCGCCCATGTAGCGAAAGCCGGGAGCCTCTTTGTGCACTTCTGCGATTCGAAGGATTGCAAGGAATGGGGATCGTTCGGCTACAAGACGACATATGGCCAGCTTTGGTTCTGTCGCGATCATAAGCAGGAAGGCGAAGACGCGCTGACTGGACGCCGGAAATAGCGGCGCTATTCTCTCCCCAACGAGGAGGAACCTATGTGCGGACGATTCACCCAGAACTATACGTGGGCCGAAATCCACGCGATGTACAATCTGGTTCCGGCAACGCCGCGAAACCTCCAGCCCCGATATAACATCTGCCCCACGCAACAGGTCGGCGTCGTCACTCAGGATGGCGACAATCTCACCTATTCCGAAATGCGGTGGTGGCTCGTACCGAACTGGTGGAAGAAGGATTTGAAGAGCGTTCCAGCCACATTCAATGCACGAGCTGAAACCGTCGCCACAAAGCCGATGTTCCGCAATGCGTTCAAGCGGACGCGCTGTCTGATACCCGCTAGCGGTTTCTTTGAATGGACCGAAGAAGATGGGAAGAAAATGCCTTGGTTCATATCGGCCAAGGATGGTCGCCCGCTCACCTTCGCCGGGCTGTACGACACATGGCAAGACGACAAAACTGGCGAGAAAGTCCAGAGCTGCACCATCATCGTCACGTCAGCCAACATGTTCATGGGTGAGATCCATGACCGTATGCCCGTCATTCTGGACGAGAAAGACTGGAAGCCTTGGTTGGCGGAGCCGCGTCAGGATATGCTTGTTCCAGCGAATGAAAACAAGCTCCAGGCATGGCGTGTTTCCACGAATGTGAATTCAAGCCGGTACACGGGTGACGACACGATGAAGCCCATCGATGCCGACTGGCTGGACGGCTGAGATCAGCGCCCTACCTTGATCGTCAAAGATGGAGGGACCGATGTCAGTTCGCTCGAAAGTCATACCGGGACCGAAACGCGGTGGAAAGTACTCCGACCGCAACATTGATTGTCAGGAAGCTGTTGCAGCTACTGTGATCGACATCATCGAACAAGCGGAAAACGCAGGATGGTCTGCAACGGAAGCCGCCAAAGCAATCAATCAGGTCTCTCGCGGCCTATTTGTCGGTCATTCTGGCACAGACCGCCACGAATAAGCCGGAACAAAGTTGCCCATACATAGTGGTGCACGGTTCGGTTAACCCGGCAATGGGAGGAGATAATGCCTTGGGGAAAGCCAGTGGACGTTCAGCTTTATGGAATCGGAAAGTACCGGATTGTGCCCGACACTGCGACAGCTGCTCGATGCCTGCTGGAAGATTGGCCGGAAGACGCTCACGGTAAGGAATACGAGGAAGCGTTGCAGGCTTGCCTAGCCGACCTTGAAGGACTGCCGAACACCGCCCGCAAATCGTTCGTTAAAGCTGCCAAGGCCGCTGGACTGACGATCCGGCCCAGCCAATGGCATTGAGATCATCCGTGGTATTGTGAAACGCCAATGGATGATAGCGCGAAGCTAGGTCAGGCACACTATGCCAAGCGCGGCCCCGACTACTCCGGGGAGAGCGTCGGGGCTTCTTTTGTCATGCTTTCTTGTCCTGCGCCAGCACAGCGAGCACCTGATCAAGCCGCTTATTCGTTTCCTTGAGCCCCTCACGGGTTTCATCCCGCATTTCCTTCATGCCGTCCCGCAGCTGTTTGACGTGATCATCCAGATCTACCCGCCGCACATACTCATCGCGCACGCGGTTAACCCGTTCGTGTAACTGGTCATCACCGGCTTTAATCGCCTCGGACAACCGATCGTCTCCATTTTTGATGGAAGCAGATAAGGATCTGAATGCGGTGAGAAGCGCCCCGCCAAAGAACGTCGCCAGCCCCAGTGCAGTACCGATCAACCATTGCAAATCGGCATTCATTGAAGCCCCCCTTTCACTTCATCGTAAAAGCCGGCGCACCGGTCCGTCCGTGCGTTCTGCCGATCGAGCGCCTCACGCTCACGTTTGAGGATCGATAGTTTTTCCTGCCCTTCGACAAGCGGCGCATGCGCTTCCTTGCGCCGGCAGTCTTCGGGATAGTCCGGCAGGTTTGTTCCTGCAGCCGCTCTGCCCTGAGTTTCTGCAGCTGCGAACAGCTTCCGGTCAGCGGCGCAGGAACTCAATATCGTCGTTATCAAGCAGGCAAGCACGGCCCGCCTCAGCAAGCTTGCGTTCATAGTCGGCGATCTCCCGTTCGGTTTTTTCAGTCCGGGCAGCGTCAGCCGCCCAGACATTGCGCAGTTGCTCTTGATAGGCCGATGTGACGAACTCGCTGACTTTCAATTGGCGCAGCAATTTGTCCCGCTCGGCGCGAGCTGCAGCAAGCTCGAACTGCGGAACAAGGCCTTTCTTCGCCTGTCCTTCGAACAGGAAGCCGACAGCGGGCAGATCCTTTAAAACCGGAACGCCGTTGAAGTAGATCGAGCCGAGCGCGATGCCGGCGACAACGCCAAGCCCGATCTTGATATAGTCAAGCAGGCCGAACATCAGCGCAGACCTGCGAGGCAAAGCTCCAGTTCGCCGATGCGCTGCGCATCACCGTATTCCCGGCGCTTTTTCAGGCCCTCGATAACCTTGCCGCCCGCGCGATTGTATAACGTCATCGCATGACAGGCTTCGCGCCATTTGCGTTCGGCCATTCGCCGTGCCGCAGTTGACTTGCAGGCTGCACCTGTCCCGACATTGTAGGAAAGATCGAGCATCGATGCCTGCACGCTGATCGGAGCAAGATCGAAGGTGACGATGCATTTCTGGAGAGGCTTGCGGAAATCGTTTTCCAGCCGCGTTTCCAGCATCTTGAGGCACTGCGCATCGGTATAACTGTCACCCGGCTTCACGCCCTTGGTTTCGCCAGCGCAAACCGTCCAGACGCGGCCCAGTTTGTCATAGTAAGCCTTGTTCTCGACGCCCTCCCACGGAACCGTGAGATAAGCAGCGGTCATTGCAACAAGGCCAAGTCCGGACGCCAGCACGCCCTTTGCACGTTTACTCATTTGAGGAATCCTTTTGGGAAATGATGCGCGCCATGAACGCCGTGATCGTCACGACGAACATCAAAAGGCGAAACCATCGGTCGGGGATGAGGGATGTGTCAGCCAGATAAGGCAACACGGCTTCGAGGCCGGTCAGGATGCCGGCAGCGATCAGAAGGCGGACGCTCCACGCATAGCGAAGCACCCACCTCCAGTCGGAGACGAGTTTCATGGGAAACCGGATTGTTTGAGAGTGTTATGTCAGCCGGTCAGGCGGCGAATACAGCATCAATCTGTTCGACGGTAGTAATGGCGCCGGCCTCGATATCGGCCAGAACCTGCGCTTCGATTGCAAAGCAATTCGACACATGAGCAAGCACCGCATCGCTGATTGCGACAACAGCGTTAGCATCGAGCGGAACGAACTCCCCGCCAGATCCTTTCCACGCCGTGGTGAAGTCGGAATTAGCCATCGCAGCCACCCGCGCTCCTGAGATCATGGTTTTCGATCGATCATCGGTGGCGACGGTCAGGCCGTTGATTTCGATTCCGCCAACTTCTTTTTCCCAGCGCTTGGCGGCAGCGTATTCCTGCAGCGTCATGCCGGGATGATTGGTCTGCGGCTCACCGTCCTCGACCGGAACCATTTTCATCGGCGGGTCGATACCCAGCGCCATGTAATGGCGCGGGTACCCTTTCTTCCCGATTTTGGCCGTATCGACAGTTTGTTGTGCGGCTGACATTACGCATCTTCCTTTTCACGTTCTGGAATGAGTAACCCAGTCATTGGGTCGCAGAATTCATGCGTTTTGATGAATGGATCAGCGCGTTCTGCCTTCACGAGCCACGCGACCTCATCAGTGACGTCCAATCCATCGGCTTGAAGGACGAATTTACCATCAGTAATACGTCCGGCATGCACGTAGGTCGGTGCGTCTAGATTGTTCACACTGACAACGATTGCGTTCTGTGTCAGCGCAACGAACGTCCCCGGCGACAGATTGCTTGCAGCGTCAATATCCACCTCCGCTATACCATCCACCAGACGAACAGTTCCCCAGAACTCCACTCCAGCCTTTGGCGCTTCCGTCGCCATAAACAAAAGATCTTTGTTGTACGGGTCATTTGGATGGTCGATGAGGAACGACTTGCTGCCCGCCGTGAATGCGCCAGGGACATTTGCATTGCCAGTGTGAGTATGACTGAACGATGCACCGACTGTGCCACTCACGACATCAATAACCGCCTGCATATTCGTTCCGACGGCTTCCATGCCCTTGAATGAAGCAAATAGCTGTCCGGTACCCACCCGACTAAGAAATACAGGCGCATGGTTGAATGTTCCTGCGGCGGTGTTTTGACGTGGATTGAAGGCATTTACTGCCATCCACTCGCTTGACGGTACTGATATTGCTACAACACCTGAAAACGTCGGGTATGATAAGTTAGCCTTCGCGTTCAAAGCTGTCTGGGCTGCAGTACTGACCGGCAACCCGGCTTTAGCCTGCAAGGTGCCGTCACCCTGCACGTATTGCGTATTGTTGCCTGTCGCGAGAGCCAGCAAGGTACGTCCAAGAGTGCCGAGTTGTTCCAGCGAAAGGTGTCCTGCGGCATTTGTCGTGAGCGCCTGATTTGCTATCAGATCAAGCGCATTTAGTTCTTCGATATTGCCAATACTGATTTCTCGGATGATCTGGGCCAACCGATCATTCATGGCTATATTCGAGATCGCTGCGGCGCGTTGTCGGTCGATGGCATAACCGACGCCGGCAGCATTAACACCGACGTATGGAATTGCGAGCGTCAGTTCCGTTTCATTGGCAACCGACTGGATCGGATATGCGCCACCACCAGCATAGAAGACGCCGCCGACGATCAGTGCTGTTTCCCAGCCGGTGCCGGAACCGGTGACCACAGTAGAGCCGTTCGTCACCGTGACGGTGCCGACAGTGTAGAATTGATCCTGATAAGCCATAGAAATCCCTCCGCTCCGAATACGGAGCGTGATTGCGAAAGGATGGAATTGAAGGTTCAGGCGGCCAAGCGGGCGCTCAGAATGTGGTAGCGGACACCATCCGGATCCGGGAGGTTTCGGAGAAACCCGCCAGACCCGGTATCAATGTCCGTGTCAGCGCCGGGATTGATGTGAACGACAATGCGGTTTTCCTGCACGACCGTCACGCATGACTGGTTGGTCGGCTTCCAGTTGTTCGTGCCCGGCGCACGGATGTATTGATGGAAACCTTGCGTGATCCGTTCCGGCCAGTTGCACATGACCTTCGGGAAGATGAACTGCCCGGCCCCGTTGAAATTGACGATCGCGGCATGCGAGCCGTACTGCCCATCGAGAACGTTCGCCGCCGAAAACGACGACGCTGGGATCCAGTCACTCATCATCACCCTGACCGAAGGAAACCGGGTATCGAACAGGATATCGTTGCCACTTGGCGCGCTATCGCTGGAACCGGGTCGCTTGATCTGGACGTGACCGCCCTCAAGGCTACGCATGACGGCAGATCCGCCAGAGGTCTGGGCTTGTGTGCTGGTCGCATAGACCATGTACCGCACGTAGACCGCATAATCCCCCTCAACACTAAAGGTGATGCCGTTTGGATCTATACGGTAGTAGACGCGCATTTGCCGCCCGGTCTTGTTTGCCGTGCGATCAACGGCAGGAATGGTGAAATCCAGCCCTTGCAGCGCGATAATCGTGTCCACGAACATTGACTCGTGAAGCGGAAACGATGTTGTGCGCGGCACGTAAATGGAGCTGTTCGCGGCAATGAGTGGCGTCTGCCCCATCATGATGCACATATTCGGTATGCGGGCGCTATCGATCAACCGCTGCCGGCCGGCTGAATTATCGACCTCGAACCCCCTGCGCGTGAGAACGAACATTGACGGATTGATCCGCAACATTTCCTGACCGACAACAGGCGGTGCATCTGGGGATGTTATCGGCGCATTGTTCGCCGGCAGATCCCATTGACAGACCAAGACTCGATAAAATCCACCGCTCTCATCGTTCACCAGAGTGTTTGAATACGGCGACTCATTATTGTTAATGCGTCCCACCCATCCCGTATATCCAAGATCGGGATGAATGCTGCGAAAGCCTCGGATATTGTTACCGCCCACGCCAGTAGCCCCCGGCGTGGAAAAGGTAATGTCGGAATTGTAGGACCGCACAGTTTGGACGCGATCCTTATTGCCCGACGGGCTATTGATATAACCAACCCTGACGCGACCCCAAGCGTCCATCAACTTTGCTTCAAAGATCGGCACGATACCGAGGTCGGCGAAGCGGGCGAATATTTCATAATACATGAAATAATCAGTGTCACTGACGCGCTGTGCACAGAGCGCCCGCTTCGCGACGGTCGGCGACAAGCCGTCAATCACATAAAGATTGCCGTTTACACCCGTCGACGTGACATAAACCGCAGGATTAAAGCCGTTGGAAAAATGGAACTTGTCCCAGAGATAGGATAGGTTCTGCGTTTCCGAGTTGAAGTAATAGCGGTCGTAGGCATCATTCGCCAGCGTCAGGGGATCGTCGGTATCATAGACTAGATCCTTGATCACAGGACCTACGCCGGGCTTATAACCCATAAAGAATTGAGCCATTATCGGAACATCCTGATATCGGAAAGATCGCCATATCCGCGCAGGATCAGCTTGCCGTTGGTGGATTGGAGCTGGTTGAAATAGGCCGTATCGATACGGCCCACGCGCAGCTTCAGCTCGCCATTCTCGATGACAATCGGGATACCGACCGTGCCACCATCCTCGCTGACGAAAATGGTGCGGTCCGCATACATAATGTTTTCCGAAACGAGCTGCCCATTCCGGTCGACAACGCGCCAGATCTGCGATGATTTGGCTTCCTGCGATCCTCGCGAGGCTCGAACCGAAACGGTTGCCTGCGAGTACACGCCGTCCGCAGGGTTTGTGACTCCCTTGATGGAAAGCAGACCTGAAGCCGAAACATCGTCAACCTGCGCCTGCACACCTGCAAGCAAGCTTGCGGTCGCCTCCATTTTCCCTTCAACCTCTTCGATCTTGGCGACCTGTTCGATGAAGGATGCGGCAAGCCCGTTTGTGGTTTTGACGATCGCAGCACTTGTCAGGATGTTCTGACCGGTACCGACCGCTGTCGCAGCCGCCAGCTGTTCGACCAGATCATCAACCTGATCGTAAAGACTGGTTATGCTCTTGAGCGCTTCCTTCAGCGCCCCTCGCGTCTGCTCCAGCTCGACAACGACACTCTGCATACCCGTCGGCGATACCGTCGTTTTCCAAGGCGTGAAGCTCTTGAAGCGATCCGGTACCGTCGTAATGGTTGCCCTTCCCTGATAGAAGCGACCCGACTGCACGTCCTTTGTGGTGACATAGACGCCCGCTTCGGGATCCGTGCACTGATCCTGAAAATCCTGATCCTCATCGGCGATGCGATAGAAGAACCGCACAGCGGTGATTGTCGGATCTTCGGGAGGCTTCCAAGTAAAGCGAAGTGCCGGCTGCTCGTATCCATCCGCACCCTTTACGCTGCCGACCTCGATGTTGAAGTTCTGCACCGTCGAAAGCAGGGATGGATTGATCGGCTCATCTGGCGGAATGACGATCGGCCCCGGCTCTATGCCATCTTCAGAGTAGATGCTTGCTGCCGTTTCGCTCAGCACGAGGGTGAAGCGGAAATCGTCGCTGCAGCGCCATTCCTCGACCATCCATGTGAGGCCGTCGAAAGTTACCCAATCGCCTTCCTGCGCAAAAGTACCGATGCGCCAGCTGACCGGAAGTGTAACCTTGCCGCCAAGCCGTTGCTGGCGATAGCGGATGTTGAGCAGATATTGCGCCGCATCGGCATCGGTCACCTGCAGGAAGTCATAGGAAGTCTGCCGGCGACGGCCGTCAGCAGCAACGTCGGCATTGACAACGATCGGTTTGAGACTTTCCGTTCCCCAGTTGCTGTCGGGAGACGTAAACTGGCCCGACATCATGTTGTAGAGATCGAACGCGGACTTCCGGTACGAGATTTCCGATTCCCGCTCTGCCGGCAGATCGTCAGGCCCGATGTTGATGACGGGTACTTGAGGCGCACCGGCGATGACACCGGACAGCCCGCGACGATTGACGGCAAAGCCCGCCATCGCATCCTCAAATTCCTTGAGGATTTCCGTGTGATCGTCGTCACCATTGACCCAGATATTGCAGCTGTAACGCGGCTTGCCGCCCCGCTGCTCATCGCAGACGTTCATCGACGCCAGATAGGTGCCAAGATCCAGCTGACCGATCGACTTGCCCTCGCCGATCAACGTGCGACCAGAAACAAGGCCGCGCAGACCGATCTGATAGTTCATGCGCTGCACGGCGGGATTGAGCGTAAATTCCCACGTGGCGGGATTGTCGAGGCGGTGTGAACCGGATCCGCCCGCGATCGTGCTGTCCTTGCGCACATCGTAGCAGCGCAGGCCGCGTAGAACCCATTCTATCTCAATGCGACCCTTCTCGAACTTGTCGCTGTCGTATTTGCGCTCGAACACAACATACGTGTAGCCGGCGCAAACGCTGGATTGCTTCCAGCTGCGGCCCAGCCCGACGGTATCGTTGACAAGCTTCTGATCGACGGGCTGCCCCGGCCTGCCATCATAGAAGCGGATCGATATGAGGTCGCCGAAGCCCGTCACGCCATAATGCGCAGCCTCGCCCCCGATCTTCGGGCGCTCGACCAGATTGTAGCGCTGACCATAGAAGAAGACATACGGCTCCAGCCCGTCACACCAGCCGTTTGCCAGCATGTAAACGTCAGCATTGTATTTGTTGCCCGAACCCCACTTGCCGTAAAACACACGGTGCCCGCGTGTTTTGCCGATGCCGTAAAGAGTTGTGGCCGCAACGTCGGCACCGTACTGGACTTCGCCTTGAACCGCAGAATATTTGCGCGCCTTGCGGCGGTTCATATAATTGGTGATGCCGAGCTTGGCCGCAAAAGCCAGACCGCCAGCAATCAGGGATGCAGCCAGCAACGAGCCGCCAAAAAGCGCACCCGCTATGGCCGTGCCAATAGCAGTGAAAATCATAGAGATTTTGCCTTCAGATCAGGTCAGGTGCGAAATGCCGCTATACAGTCGGCGACGCGGAAATAGGCCGGCCCGGCAGCGGTCTTGGTTTCAAAGCGCCCCGAAGCGCCGAGGCAAACGCCGACATGCTCGCCACCATCAACCAAGATGACGACGATATCGCCGATCTGGGCCGCTGCCGGCGCGATCTGCTCCAGATGGGAAGCGAAGAACGTAGTAAGCGATCTATGCCCGCGCTTGCGCAAAGCCTTCTGCGCTCCGGCCAGAGTTTTGTAGGAACCCCAATAGGTGGCCGTCATCTTGCGGGTATAATCGAAGGCATCGGCCATCTGACAGCCGAGAAAGAAGCAATCCGATTCCCCGTAAACGTAGGGCTTGGATCGCTCGGCCTCCAGCACCGGCATCATGATTTCAAAGCGAGTCATCGCTGCCCCCATTCCTCGACGTCTGTCGCAGTGACCGACGCATATTCAAAACAGGTATCGTTCGGATCGTTATCGAACTGCTGTTCTGACTGTGATCGGCGCACCAGTGTTGCGCCGCGAGCGGATCGCCCAGGCGGCTGCAGATCTATCTTGATATTCAGCGTCCGCGTCCCGTCGCGCTGCAGAGCACCCTTCGGGTAGCTCACCTTGTCGATTTCATAGATGTAGGAGACAAGGATCCCGACGACTTCATCCGTACCGCGAACGCCAGCCAGATGGCTGATAACGACAGGCGCATTGAGATAGTCAAACTGCTCGATCTTGGCGATAAGATCATCCGGATCCGTTGTCGGGATGTTCGAGAAGCGGATTGTACGCGTCGTGACTGACGTGCCAACGGCACTCGTCATAGTGCCGGGATCAAGAAAGCGGTTCGGCAGATAGCGCAGTCCGTTATAGGTGTACGGCCTACCGCCACGGTGATAGCCGACCGATCGCCCCGGCAGGTCGAAGCGGATAAGATCGAGGCGGACAATATCACCCTTGTCGATCAGAGCTTTGACGGCAGGATCCAGACTATTACTCATAATAGAACATCTCCGTTGCCGTGAAGCTCACATTGCGGTCAGCCATGGCCTTCGGTGCAGACCAGCTTCCGGGATCGATCTGCATCAGGCAGCTCGCCCGATGGAAATGGACAGTGCACGGCACTGAGAAGTGCTGCAGATCAATCGGATAATCGAATTGAATGGTGGCGCGACCGGCAGCAGTGCCAGTGACGGGTGCCGCAATCGTATGCAGGGAACGCAGCAAGTTCGATCGCCGAAACTCGACATAATCCCCTTCGACCAGTTCGAATAGCGGCGGCAGATCCTGCAGCTCTGCCGACCGCGTATTGATGAACGATCGGACATTAGCATCGCCGTTAAACCCGGCAGGGAGGCCACCGAGATATTTGAGCGGGCGCTGCCGATCGATATCGTAACCGAGGAAGAACCCGCCATTATCTGAGCATTTCATCCGGAAGGATGCCATCTGGCCCGATTGCTCCCGCGTCAGGAAATCGGTGCGGTATTTGGCGACCCAGTAAGCCGTGCCGGTCGATTGCCCCTCGACGCGGCGTCCCTCCATGCGTTCAGAGCTGGAGGGACGTATCGGGTCAAACTCGCACTGTGCAAATGGCACAGCAGGAAGATTAACAAGCATTACCATGTGTCACCGTTCTGCCGTCTGTTCTGCTGGTTTTCGTCATGCTGCTGCACGATGCTGACAGTCTGCTTGCCACTTTGTTCAAGAATCTGACCGACCAGATCCGGGCCGAGATCAACCCGGATAACCGTACGGCTTTCCTCGGCAGACGATCCGGAACGGCTGGCGCCAGACCCGAAATTCTGGACGCCGAGCCGGCCATCAGCCCCGCGAGTAAGCGGCATGATTGCTTCCGGGCCAGCTTCACCCATCAGGCCTACCCCCTTTGCGAAGGCAAACATGGTAGGGCGCGAAACAATCTGGTTTGTGAAATTGCCACTGAAGCTCGACAGGCCGGATGAAAATATACCACCCTTGGCATAGAGACCGCCCGACATTGATGGCGCAGGCGGAAAGTAACCAGTCCCACCGCCTCCGCCAAACAAGCCGCCGAGGAAACCGAAAAGCCCTCCCCCGCCGCCAATGCCGGCTCCGGCCTGCCCGACCTGCATGATGGCGTTGACAACGTCATTCAGCATCTTGTCAATCAGGCGATCCATAATGGTAAGCCCGGCTTGCCCCAATTCCTCGATCGTGAGTTTGCCGTCATCGAACGCCCGAACAAGGGATTGTCCGAAATCAAGGGCGGCGTCCCTGTTTTCGGCGAGCTGCTCATTGAGCCGGATCTGACCTGCGAGGATCTGCCCCTGACTGGAAAGCGGATCGATACCACTGCTGCGAAGCGTGGATGCGACCCGCTGTTCCGTCGCGCTGCGGAAAAGCTGCTCGCGTTCGAACCGCAGTTCCTCCGCGAGACTGAGAGCCGCAACCTTTTCGGCAACATCGCCATAGGTCTTGGCAAGCCGCTCCAGCTCTTTCCGATGCTCCGGCGTGACGGAACGACCCTTGTCTTGCGCACGCTGCAGCAGATCCAGTTTCATACGATACGCATCTGCTGCAACGCCTGTCTTGCCGACAAGCTGCTCTTCCAGCTTCATCTGGTCAATGCGATCCTGCGCCGACTTCACCAGATCCCGGTATGCATTTGCATCCCGCTGCGCCGCACGCTCCGCGTCGGATCGCCGTGGCTTACGCTCCAGCTCCCGCCTCTGGCTTTCCAGACGGTTGATGATTTCATTATCGGCACCGAAACGCAGATTGAACCGATCCGGGGAAAGCGGGCGATATGGCTGCGATGGATCGTACCCAAGATCACTTTTCGGAGTGGAGTTTGCAAAGCCGCTCGCGGTCTCTTTGGCAAGCTGCATCGCCTCCACGAGCGACAGGATCTCGCCCTTTGCCGCCCTCAGATCTGGACTTGCAAATGACAGATTATTGATCGCCGCAAACAGACGCTGCGCACTCAGCTCACCGCCCTTGAACTTCTCCCACAGATCCTGAAGTTCGCGATTGGCGCGGTTCGGTTGCAGGCGATTGATGGCGGTTTCGACATTCTGCACGGATGTCGCATAATCATTTAGAGTGCCAGAAACTTCACCCAGATTCCGTTGGGACGCCGCCGCCTCTTCCGTGGCTTTAATCAGTGATTGAGCAACCTCTTCCGAGATCACACCCGCCTCACGAAGCTTGCCTATGTCCTCACGGAATTTGATGACCGCCGGACGGCCACGTTCGACTGATTGCTGGAAGGCTTCAATCTCCTTGCTCGCAGCTTCAAAGCGAGATCCAAACAGTGAAAAGCCTTCAGTTTTGGCCAATTCACCGAGCGCACCTTGTGCATCCGCCAGGAGTCGCTTGCGAGCATCCCCCTGATCGATACGAAGCTTTATAGCAATGACGGCATTGGACTCGGCTATGAACCGCTTCTGCTCTTCGATAACCTTCGCGTAGGCCGGCCCGATCGACAGAATGTTCTCGCGATGGCGCGAGAGAATATCGTCCGCCGAAGGGATCTTGTCCTCCAGATTGATAACATATTGCAGCAACGCCACGCCGGCAGCGATCGAGCCAATTGTTACCAGTGAAATCGGATTGACGAGCTGCATAAACGCAGACGCGACAGCCGGGCCGATCCGCTCACCGCTCGCCTTGATATCGTTAAAAACCTGCGCAACTTGCGGACCCTGCTGTAGGGCAACCGTGTAGAACGGCATAAAGCCGGCCGTCGCGACAATATCGAAACCCTGAGCGGCAAGATTAGACGTGTTGAAGTGACTCGGACCACCAGACCGGGCGTCATTTCGCTGCTTTAATGCCGCTATGTTTTCGAGCGCCGCTTTGCGTTCACGCTGCAATGCTGAGGTCATTTCATCGACCGAGAGCGCGCCTACGGAATGCGCCTGCCGGATATCTGCCTGCACCGCACGATACTGCTGTATTACAGCAAAGAGCGGATTGTACTTTGCTCGTAAATTATCGAGTTCACGGCCATAGGCCGCAATATCGCTACCACGGGCATCGCTCGCAATACCATCCGTTACACCAAGGCGTCGATTGTAGGCGAGCTGGGCGGACTGGGCCACGGCAAGCTTATTCTGCGCGCTCGCCGCACGTTCGGCCACGAGAGCTTGCACTTCAAGCCGCTGATTGAGCGATGAAACCAAAGGAGCAAGACTCACGTGCCCTTGCTGCACGAGGGTCATTGCGTCGGCGACCAGACCGTATTTCTTGTAGGCGGCATCCAGCAGCACCGCAGCGCGATCGAGGTCCATGCCGCGATCGAGGCCACGACCGATGGCCCGAAGCGTGCTCTCGAACTTGGCCGCATTGCTATAGCCGTCAATAAGGGCCTTGCTTAGTCGGACAGAGCCATTCGCCGTCTTTTCCATCGCCGCATCAGTTTGGGCCAATGCAGCGCCCACCGATTTACTGGACTGCGCACCGGCTTTGTCGGCAGCGACCTTTTGGTCCATACCCCGCTTATAATTGGCCGGGTCAAAGTCAGCGGCGACCCGTAGCGAACTAAGCTGAATTGTCACAGCAGCACCTCAGCTGAAAAGAATCGGGTATCGTCAGCCATCATCAGGGACAGGGGAAGGGACATGGCAGTCGACAGGCTACAAATGCAGGTGATTATTGGTGCAGCACTGACAGCTGCCCTGTTTGTTGCAGGCGGATCCGCAATCTATCTGAAGCACAAGGACGATCAGCTACGCGCCGAACAAAGCGAGAGGGATGCTATCGCTAGGTGCGAAGAAGCCATAAAGCGAACGAACAAGTATTCGCTTGTCCTTACGGACGATAACGTTCGTCACGGTCTAGAATGCAGCTGGATGTATCCGCAATTCAAATGGTTCAAAGCACTATATGACGAACGCTCGCCAAACTCGCCGACAAGGAAGCCCGATAGTTAACCGGACCTCTGCTTCTGCAGCTCATGCAGATGATCAAGCCATTCGGCATCGATGGCCATAACTAACGCCCGGAACACATCGAACGCGACGCCCTCGATGTGATACCGTCGGGCATAAATGTCCAATGCCTGAAAGCTGATAGGGCTTTCACCCCCAAGCGCACCGTATTGGCGGTCATACCGAAGGAAATGCCAAGCGCGGATGTAATAGCCATACCATTCAGGCCCGGTCGCCTCCGGTGGAGGCTTTGGTGCGGGGATTGCATCGAATGCATCAGGCTCAGACGCTCGCAGCTTGGATAGCCAGTCATCCTGCCCCTTCCGCTTGAGCTGATAGCGGAAGGCGGCTCTTAGTTTTTTTCTGCGGCTTCCAGAAACTCGACCTGACGCTTGCCCACCTGACCGGCGCACCAATACACCATATTGCGCACCAGTCGGCCTTCCTGCGAGGCGAGAAGCTGACGAGCACCCACCGGATGATACCTTTCATCAAGCCCGCGCCAATCCAGCAGCAAATGATCGGCAGCAAGCTCGCCGTCGGCTGCACCTACCTCTTCGACCGGCACAGGGTCATTGTTGTATTTCTGCGCAAATTCCACCTGCCGTTCTGTCTTGGCGGTCAGGTAGGCTGGAAAGTTGGTCGACCGCACCTTGAACGCCAGACCGGGCAAATCACCGAGTCCAGGCCAACTCTTGACGAGGATCCACTCGCCATCACGTTCGGTAGCAACATCAGCCTTCAAGCTGCTGAGTTTGATTGTCTTTTCCATTGCATGATCCTTTGTCGGAAGGAGGCGGGACAGCGTCCGACACCGCTATCCCGCCGTTTTCGCGCGAAACCCGTATCGGCGGGATGGTGTCACTTTTCGTAGTACTCGAAGCGATCCACGATCAGATGTGCCGAGGTCAGCGGATCCTTGCTCGCCTGTCCAGTGAGCGGCAGCATCACATCCTGATTTTTGCCACCGGCAGAGACTGCGCCGTCGGTGTAGACATATCGGGGCACCGCGAAAATCAGCGCCTGACTATCCTTTTCGATGCGGGTACTGATATTGGTCGGCGTACCAGCAAAAAGCTTGGAAAGAAGCGCATTGCTGCCGAAATACGTGGATAGCTCGACCTGCACATCAAAGCTGCCCTGCCCGATCGCAACCGGACCGACCTTGTCGTCGCTGCGGATGGCATTGATCATGCGGAGATTGTTGTTCACCGTCAGCTTGAACGACTGCACGAAGTTCGGTCCACCGACGGCAACGCCATTTTCGGCAATCCTGCCAACATTGACCGCAGCTGCCATAACCGGATTGCTGGTTTCCGGATCCGGCGTGTCATCGAGCGAAACCGTCGACTGATCGCCAGTGGTACCGCTGAAAGTCATCACCCACTTGGCAATCTGTTCAGCTTCAAAGGTGAATTCGCCCTGCCCTACTGCCATCGAGCTTTGCACGATGTAGGTGGGCTGGGCCTGACTCATGAAACCGCGTTCAAGCGTGCCGGTGAAGAGATCCACCCCGTTGCGGATCGTATCACCGAAAAACACCCGGATCGTCTTGCCTGCGCCGGCATTCGCAGCCCAATTGATCGGCAGATTATCAAGCGTGATCTTGTTGGCCGTCACCGCCACCACGCGGGCAAAGGTATTCAAGCCTTCGGCGTCGAAGCGGAAAGCAGCCCCCGTTCCGCCGATCTTGATCCACTGTCCGACCTTGAGGCCAAACGTGGTGAAATCAAGCGCCGTCGTCGTGATCCCATCCGCAACGGTCTTGATGTCGCCCGCAGCACCCTCGAAACCGACAACGGCAATGCGAGCCGTCGCAGGCGGCGCGGCTTCATCGACAAGCTTGTCTGCACCGACTGCCGGCACCGTCGCAGATCCCGTCGTGATGGCAAACAGGCCGTTATTGGCAGCCTCAGCAAAGCCTGACAGGCGGACAAGATGGCCCGCAGCAAATGCCGCGCCAGCCACTACAGTCACCACACCTGTCGCGCCAGCAACATCCGAAATCACGCTGCCGGCAGCGCCGTCGTTATCGCGACTGGGGCGCAGCGTCCATGGCGCGGACAATAGCGAGCGCAACCAGCTGGAAAACGGACTGCCATCGGGAGGAAACGACAGCTCGCCATTCACTGCGCCCTGCGACTGGACATTCACCTTGATCGGATCGGAGTTCATGCGATCGGCGCGAATTTCTTCCGACTGCACGAAAACCGGTTTGTATTGCAGGGATTCCCCGGTCAGGCGCACAGTGCGCATGCGAGGGTTTTCAGGAAGTACGCCCGGCGTGACTTCGTCACACCAAGTCATGCGCAGCCGATTGCTGTCCATTGTCATGGCTCCATAGGGTTGAATTTTCAGGAAGGTTGCCGGATCAGCGCGATCGGCGTTTTGTTTTCACCGGGTGCTGGTCGATTGCAGCAAGGTAGCCAGCCGATTTCAGGCTATCGGCAGTGTGAGGCGACAGATCCGCATCGACCTCGACCTTGTCGCCCACGCAAAAACGTTGAAGCGCCGAGTTGAAGGCCTGAATTACTTCAAGGGCAATAGTCATCCTTCATCCCTCTCGAAATCGATGGTGACAGTCATGGCGTAATAGTTGCCATCCATTGTGCCGGGTTCACCGGCACCAATGGACGCGGTGCCAAAGCGGATCGAACCGATCTCCTGACCGCGAAAAAGATCATAGAGCTGCCGGCAAAGCTGACGCGCCCTGCGGGTACCGCCGCCGTTTGGCACGAGCACATGCAGGCTAAGTTGCCCGTTCTCGCGCCATCGGTTCGCCGCTTGTGTCTCAGCCCCAATCGACGCCTGATCCATCAGGTCGCCAAAAATCTCGACAAAGACGAACGCTGCAGGCTCACCTTCCAGCGGCCAGTTCTCATTCTCGAAAACAAGCGGCGTCAGCGTCCATTGCGACCGGAGGAAATCCTCGATCGGCTCAAATGTCTGCGGTGTTGCCATGATCAGCGGACCAGATTGATAACCAGTGATGGATAAGTGAGAGGCTTGCCAGCTTCAGTATCTTTGCGCCGTGCGAGCGTCGAACGGCCTGCCCGATGGGCGCTTGATTGACGAACCGCCTTGGCAGCGACTGTGCGCTGATGACCTTTCAGGATGTAAGGCACGAGCGGTGAAACGCCGGCAGACAGGTTTAGGAACTTGACCTGCACGCTGATGAACGACTGTCCAAACCGCCGAAACATGCGCTGGCGTGCCCGCTCGAACAATCGCGGCGGCACCGACATTTTCATGGCACCGACGTGGATCTTGCGCGTGTATGGCTGCACATTGGTTATGACGATCTCGGCGTCCGCAGATACATCATCATAGCTGGTCACCAGACGCTGATCAGCCAGCACGATGAATGAGTCCTGATATCGCCCGGACTTTCGTGGGCTGTATTCCCGCAAGCCCGTCAGAGCCTCATTGATAATGGCCTGCCACCACACAAACTCGTACACGATCGGGCCGGGCGCAGAGACGCTTTCCTCCGGCGCATCTTTCACGCGGTTGACGTAACGCTCATAGATCGGACTGCCCTCACCCGATCGCAATGCCTTCGCCAGCTCTTCCTTCGCCATCTTTGCCAGCGCAGCGGAAATCGCTTCCTGCGAAAGCCCCTCGGTTGCAACGGCAATAGCACGATCGAAGAACTCGAACTTCGTGGTTGTCGATGCCATCAGCCCCGCACCCTCACATTCACCCGCACCGGCACATCAGCCATCCGGACGATTTCGGCGGACTCGATATTGGTAACCGTCCCAGCAACCACGATCTTGTCACCCTTTTTGAGCGCCAGCGCAGGCGCATCGGGCAGCAGCACAATATTTCGGTCACCTTGAAGGATCGGGCCAACCAGTTCGTCAGGCTTGAACCCGCGAACAAACACCCGCACCCCTTTCGCTTCGGACTCGATGACGCCCCCTGCCATCTTGCGCAGATCCACATTCTGCCCATGGCGCGTGAGCTGGCGCTCCAGTTTGGCGATGGCATGTCCCGGCGTCATGCGTATATCCTCAGCGTTGACAACAGCCGCTCAGTTGCCGAGCGCACAATATTGGAAACCTTGTCGGCATCGAGATATTGCGTGGATCCAACGCCCTCGACATCCTCCGATCGCACCTGCCCCGACGGCCCGGAAATAGAAAGCAGCTGTTGCGTGGCAAGAATGATGGCTTGCCGGGCACGTTGCGGCACCGGACCTATACCCTTACTGCCATCATAGCCGGCACGATAGCGAATGCGGACGGCATCAGGCTCTTGTGCAAGATCTGTCGGCCAACGAAAACTCGCCACGCCGCGCAGCTCGGCGTAGTCGTCCGAACGAACGACACGGTAATTTTCAGGCGGGATTAACCAGTCTGTGCCCTCTCGATCGGTAAACTCGATCGAAACAACTTCAACTACTGGTACATACCGCAAGCGCAATTTTCTAAAATCGCACTGCTGCTGTTCGAGGATCTGTGGCCCCAGGCATCTGCCAAGCCAGCCGGAGGGACCGTCGATATCTTCCGTGACAGCGCCGATTGCAGCAATGACAGATGCGTCATCCGGCGAATGGTCACCGGCTATATCAACCGGCGTGACGATCGGCGCTGGCTGTTCAATAACGACGGTCGCCATGATTATTTTTCCTTGCCGGATTTCTTGGCGTTGTCGACCTCTTCGGCAATTGCCGCGAGATCCTTGTCCGCCTGCAGGCGCGCATCAGTGACTTCCTGCGCAATATTGGCAAGCGCCGTATCAGCTTCAGCGCGTGCATCGGCAACTTCCTTGTCGAGCGCAGTAATGGCGGCACTGGCTTTGTCGCGATGATCAGCCACCAGCTGATCGAACTTGCTGATCTGCGCGTCGGCTGCGGCCTGCGCCTCCGATACACGTACGGCCTGCGACGGCGCCGCCGTTGCAGACTTGATGGCGACCGTACTGACGCGGGAGGCGAAGGCGCTTCGCGCCGCCTGATCGGCACCTTCATCCTTGTGCACACAACCAGCTGCCACGGCCCGATCAAACTGCAGATCGTCCAGCTTGATAATTTCACCATTCGCGACGGACGTGCTGCCGATCGTGAACGCGGATAGCGCCATGCGCTCAATGACTTTCTTGCTCATTGAAATCATCCTCGTGGGTGCGGCCTGCGCTCGGCAGGCCGTCACTGGTTAGGGGTTGAAGCGATTGTCGCCCAGCAACAGCGAGGCCGAGGCTAGCAATGCAGCGCCAGCGTCTGTGGTGAGATTAACCGCGACAAATTCAAAGCCATCATCAATCGCGGACACCTTGACCTCGGCACCCTGTGCGATGGTGGCACCGCCTGCAGGCGCGATGAAATCGACAGGTGCCCCAAGATCCTTTGCCCCGGCCCCGGCAGCGCTCGTGGCCTGCTTGAACTGGACAGTTACTTTCTTGCCGGCAGCAAGATTGGCAGTGGCGACCGCTGCGAGGATCCGGCCCACGCCAACGACACTAACGAACGGGCCAGTCACGCCGGCAGCGATATCCTGCGGAGCAACACCGGCAGCGACACGCATGCGCTGCAATAGAGTGGAGTTCATTTGTCTGTACCTTTCATCATTTCGACAGACTGCGACGGACTGCAGCGCAGCCCGCCAAAGTTCAGATTGTCAGAGATCAGATGCCGGGAACGTCCAGCGCAACGAATGGCGATGCCTCATACCCGCCCTCAAGCTTCATCGGAGCCGTCAGCCATGGAGAACCATCGACGTTCCAGAAGATCTTGATGACAGTCTTGTTACGCGTGAAATGCACGTGTTCGGATGCGGCAACGAACGGGCCGGAGCCATCCTTGATCAGATACTTGCTGAGATCAGCGTACCAGAGGTCGCCCAACTGGCCCAAGGCCGGGTTGCGATCACTCATGATAGCCGCACGTCCCAACAGCGTGCCCGGTTCACCTTCGCGCATGGATGGAATCCAGAGCGGACGACCCTCATTATCCTTGAGCTTCATGAGATCAACGAGCGCACCGCGGGAGAACACGAACAGACCATTCCCCATGCCGCGTCCGACCATTTCCGCAACATCGTCATAGGTGATGCGGTTTGCAACGGAACGCTTCACCCGATAGGTTGCAGAGGACTTGAGAATCCCAAGTGGCGACTTGACGCCGGCACCGTTGAGGAACTTGAAATCCTCCGCCTGCGCGACCGCACCACGAAGCTGGGTTTCGAGGATGGACGAAGCCGCCTGCCAGTTGCGCAGCAGCTTATCGGTAACAGTGATCGTGCCCGCGACTTCATGAGGCGTCAGGGTGATTTCCCGCAGCTTCATATCGGTATCCGGCTTTTCCTCGCCTTCACCAATCCATTCAACCTTCACGCCACCGAACATGTTCTCCGGCGCAGACCCCGTCTGATCAAGCGCCGCCAAGGTCACCGCGCTGTCAGGCGGGGATCCAGCTTCGATTACCGAAGCGCGTGGGCGGATGATGGCATCTTGCGCCGGGACACTCAGCAAGGTCTGGCGAAGCTGGGTAGGCACCATAAATCCGCCTGCTGCACCATCGTCCATGCGCTGCTCTGCGCTCATCTCACCAGCCGCAGCATTCTCGACGTAGTTGAGACGCTGATCGTTCGGGTTGAAGCGAACAGCATTAAGGAATTCGCCCATATTCTCGAATTCCTTACGCGCTTCCGGACCACCGGCACGCTGGATGCTGGCACCGCTGGAACGTGCTGGCACAACCGTATTCAGAGCTGCTGTGCTGGCTTCCATTTCTTCCAGACGCGCAATTCGCGTATCGAGCGTCGTTTTCTGGGCCTTGAGGCCATCAAATTCGGCCTGTTCTTCGGCTGACAGATCCCGATCATCCGCCTCGGCAACATCGATAATGGCCTGCATCCTGCCGATCAGATCCACTCGCGAGGCCCGCAGGGCGACAAGGCCCGATGCAAGGATTGCACCATGGTCACCATGCGGAATGTGCATTGCAGCCATTGTTTCGGCAGGCGAATAGATGCCGAAGAACGCAACCGTCGCGATGGCAGCAACAAGAAGTGCGCCGCAGAACAGCGCAGTTGGCGTAAAACGCTTCATTTTCAGTCTCCATGAGAGATACCGGACAATAGCTAATCGTCCGCTCGCGCCGGTTCGCGAACGTCACCTTCAACCGCGCTGGGCTGGATGATCAGATTTCGAGTGCGCGCCGCTCACGAGCTGGCGCAAAAGCCTTCCGGCGCTGGACTCTGCCGTACTGAGAAACGCCGAAACGTTTCAATGTCTCTTCAAGGGTCGCAACCCTGTCAGCCATGCCGAGCGAGACAGCTTCTGCCGCGTCCACCATGTCGCCTTCGCCGAAGCCGTTTCGCACCTTGTCGGCATCAATGCCGCGATTGCGGGCAACATCGGTCACGAACATATCGTAGGCAGCATCAATCTGCTTTTGCTTGCGTGACAGGGTCTCATCATCAAGCGGGCCGAACGGATGACCAGATGCCTTGTAACGACCCGCTTTGATGATGGTCTTCTTGACGCCGGCCTTTTCCAGCGCCCCACTCAGATCGTCGTGGATGCCGAAAACGCCGATGGAGCCAACCGAACCCGACGGCGTGACGACGATCTCATCAGCCGCCGTTGCGATCCAGTAGGCGGCGCTCGCAGCCGTCGAATTGACATGTGCGATAATGGGCTTGATGCCACGAGCATTGAAAATCATGGATGACAGTTCCGGCGTTCCGCTCACTGCGCCACCGGGCGAATCCGTATCGATGATGATGGCCTTGGTCGTGTCGCTGCGCAGTGCGCGCTGGAAGATCTGCGCAAATCCCTCATTGCTTGTGCCGCCCGATATGCTCGACATGAGATTCATGCGATTGGCAATCACACCCCGCAACGGGAGGATCTGCACGTCACCATCCTGCCGGGCTACATCCTGCTCCGCCTGCTTCCCGATCCGGGCCTCAATTTCCTCGGCAGAATATTTGATGCCCGAAGTCTGGTCGGCCATCAGATCGAGAATGGCCTGCAGCTTTCCTTCAGCCATAGCCCAGCGTTCTTCCATAAGCGCCTGCGTGATCATCGCATATTTCATTCGTCGTCTCCGCCTGTCTGATCGACAACCACGCCGCTCTCTTTCACAGCGGGCTTGACTGCATTTTCCAGTGTCGTGAAATTGGCCGGAACGAAATGATGATCGCCGGCAGGACCGATGCTGTCTTCTTCTTCCAGCTCAAGGATCATGTTCGGCGAGAACGCACCCACACCAAACATGTCCTTGTAGAATGCAGCGCGAGCCGCAGAGTCACCGCGTAGAAACGCATTCATGTTGAATTTGACGTAATAGCCTTGCTCGCGTTCCTGCGGGGTGAACAGCTTCCAGTTAAGTTCCTGCTCCCAAGCACCGCACCACGGCGCGATCGTCTGGCGCACAAAGCCAATCATAAGCTGTTCAATGCCAGTTCCCCATGCCGTGCTTTTCTCATGGCTTTGCACGAGAATGAGCGGCACATCATAGATCCGGCAGATATCGGCAATCTGGAATTCGCGACTTCCGAGAAACTGGGCATCTTCCGGAGGGATTGTGGTCTGGATCCACTTCATCCCCTCTTCCAGCACCTTGATGCGATGGGCATTATCAAGCCCGCCCTGTCGTTCCAGATCCGCCGCAGGATTGGACGGCGATGCCTCGCCTGCTTTTTTTCCACCCCGAACGTTATCCTTGGCTGTGGGTGACAACTTGCCCGGATGCATGAGGAAACCGCCAGACTTGGCGTCATTGGCGAAGAACTTCGAACCGAACTCTTCCATTGCCAGCCCCCAGCCGACCGACTGGCGAGCATGTGCGATCTGTGACAGACCGACATAACCGTCGTGGGATTGATCCATGATGTGGATCACATCATCCTGATCAATCTCAAACTGCCGCCCATCGATCGTCGTCCGAAAGAAATGGCGACCGTCCTGACGAACAGGACGCGTGCGATCAGGTAATAGCGGATATAGCCCCGTCGCCTGCCCGCCCCGGTTCCGCTCAATCTCCAGATAGCCATTGCCCCAGAGAAGCGCATGCGCCTGGACTGTTTTGCGCAATGTGCGCGACGCCATGCCGGGATTAGGACGAACATTAATCAGGCCAGCCAAGGGATGATCGCTCGCCGGCACAAGTTCCGCGTTCCCCTTTCTGCCGGGCCGATACATCCGTAACGGAAACATGGCCATTGGGTTGCTGATCCGGTTCACACAGGCGTAAACGATCGGCAGATACATCGCGCCATACTCATTGACCGAAACACCAGCCTTGGTTTTCGGTGCAACGTGGCGAACCAACCATCCGCCTGAATCGCTCACGCTCTGTGTGGCTCCGAACGCGGCAGCTGCAGCCTTGAAACGACCTAGCAATGTCATCAGACTTCAATCTCCAGTATGCCGCGCTCTTCATAGACGGATGCGGGATCCTCATCTTCGACAAGCGATAGGCCGACAGCCATCACAGCAGCGACGATGCCGTCTATTTTCTCGGCGCTCTTTTTCTTGGTTGGGGCATAGTTGAGGTTCTCATCGAACTTCACCGCCGTATTGCGCGCCATCCACTTGAGGACCGGATGACCGCCATGGTCGAACTTGCCTGCCATTATCAGGCGTTCAACCTGTTTGGTGGGCTCGCCGAGCGTCGGTATGCCTTGCCGCATCCTAAGAAAGAGCTCTTCCTCAACACCGGCTTTCTGCATATCAGTGATCAGCTTCGTGGCGTTCCATGGATCGTAGCCGATATTGATAACGTCGTATCGCTCCAGATCCTCTTCCAGAGCTTGCTTGACGAAATCCTGATCGACATAGTCGCCCGGCGTAACTTCCAGCGCGCCCATCTGCACCCACTTATCGTATGAAAGCCGATCGACTTTCGAACGACGCGGTACTGTTTCCTCCGGCACCCAGAAACGGCCCGAAATGACCCACCTGTCGAAGTCTTCGTCAGGTGGGAAGGCAAGAATGCGCGCCGTGATATCGTCATTGGAGGAAACATCGAACGCCGCATAGCAACGCCTTCCCTCCAGTTCGCGCCCCTCGGCCCATCGTTTCCATGCTTGAGTGTCCTTCGTGCAGGCATCCCACTTTTTCATATTGAGCCAGCGGGAAACAGCATCAATCCACTGGTTGCAGTGGTAACAACGGAAACTCTGCTCGGCGCGAGGATTGCCCTTAGCGTCAGCCACCTCACGCCGCAGAAACTGCATAGTCGGCGACACACCCAGCGACGGGTTGGCTTTCGGCCAGTTGGCTTCGTCGGCCCAGTCATCATCTGGATCCAGCGCAAAAATCACGACCAGAGTTGACGGATCCTCAATCCGACCTTCCAGAATGGCCGTGCTGCGCTCCCACAAATCCCAGCCGGTGCGGTTCGACTTTACACCGGCAGTGGATGCATAAAGCTCCATTGGCTCAAGTCTGGCACCGGTGCCTTGGCGCAGAGTGGTGGCAAGTTCTGCCGTCTCCCACTCGTGCATTTCGTCGCCAACGATGACGGTCGGCGAGCGACCGTGCTTTCCTTCGGGCTTGCCGGTGAGCAGCTCGAACAGCGAACGGATCTTCGGGATATAGATCGACTTCTTGAATGACTTCGCATCGCCCAAACTGGGCGACATGCTGATCATCGCCTTCATCTTGTCGAAGACGATCTTCGCCTGTTTCTCATCGCGGGCGAAAGCAAACCCCTGCCCGCCGATCACTCCATCTAGAATGAAGAATAACAGCGCCAGAGCCGACAGAAACTCCGACTTGCCGTTCTTGCGCGGCACCCAGAGCATAAGGCAACGGAATATGCGGACGTGGACACTGGTAGGTTTGCCAGTCTGCTCATCAATGATCTCGATCGGCGCTTTCCAGCCTACCAGCAGACGAACAATGATTTCCTGCCAGAGCGCCAGGCGAAACGGCTTGCCAGCGAAGCGATCTTCCGTCAGGCGAAACACCTTCGGGAACAACTTTACGGCAGCATCCGCTTTCGCGTGATCGAACCATGCGCCCACGACCGCTGCGCACCGTTGCCATGCTACCCGCGCCCATGCCCAGCCCCGAACGTCTGCCGCCTCCCGAAGCCAGTCGGGTTCGGGGATTGTAGGCGGTGCAATCTGCTGACTGGCTTCCGCCGTGATGGTTTCCATGGCCTCAATTAAGTTTGCCGGGCGGCGGCGAATTATGACCGCCGAGAACGCCGATCATATCCTCGGCGATGCCTTCGCCCGATGGAGTTTCTGCAGGTGCGTCATCATCCGGCGCGTCAGTTTGAGAGTTCCCGAAGAGTGGCAATCCGCCGAGGCCGGCAGCTGCAGCCTGATCGCGCATGATCTTGTATCGAGCGTCAGGCCGCATGCCGAACGTTGCCTCCAGATCTCGCAGCATCTTTTCGATATCTTGGCAGGCCTGCCATGCGGGATGGCGCTTTTTGGTATGATTGCCGTTCGTGTCGGTTGCCTCGAACCAAGTCCCCTCTTTCTGCACCGACAGATCTGCCGCGACCCATTCAACGATGTATCGGCAGTATCGACCAAGCGCAGATGAATCGAGGTCGGAAAGAAGATTAAGCCGCATAAGTTTTGGCGCGAGATCGTTCCAGACCTCAGTTGCCTTTCGGCTCTTCTTCAGCCACTTCGGCGGTTTAACGTTGCCGACGGCGACCGGAACTACCTTGCTGGCGTTGCGAACAGCCTGCGTTTCCTTTTGTGAAAGCCGTTTTCCGGGCGATCCTTTCGCGACCTGTTGTTCTGCCGTGTCGGGCTTGCGACCACGAGCCATCGTCCGCCCTCCATCATGGCGAGAAAAAAAATATTTCGGTAATTTCGCGGCGACACACGCGTGCACACCCACCGGTCCGGCCCCTCAAGGCCCAGAACTTTCGACCGCCCCCCCCCCTATGAAGGGAACCTCGCGTTCGATGCATCGCAGATCGACTGGATCTGGCTGACCAAGCTGAATGGCAGGCAATCCTCGACCGCATGGTCAACCCGTATCGGAAGTGATGCGCCCAGCAGCTCATTCAGATGGCAGGGCTGGTTCACCACTACAATCCGACAGCGATTGGCAACCGCGTCGCCCCGGACAGAACGCACCATTGACCGGACGTAAGCTCGCATCGAAACACTATGAACGACAACGATAGCGCCAGTTTCAGGCAGCGCCTCCACCATAACTTTCGTCAGGCCCTCACCACGCATGGTATCCTCGCATTGCTATCGATTGAAAATAATGCGGGTCAGATGAACCGCCGCCTTGCTGTCCAAGCGGAGATCCGCCGCATTCAGCAGCCCTTGCTCGTACTGACGTTCCAGCTGTTGCTTGACGATATCGTGGTGCTTAGTGCAGCACGGTTGCCAATTGGCTTGATCCCAGAACAGGGCATCGTCGCCCTTGTGCGGAATGATGTGATCGACAACGGATGCCAGTTCGACCCGATCGACGGCCTCACACCCGATGCATAGCGGGTTATCCCGCTTGAACGCGGCAGCAGCCCTGTCCCACCGTGCCGTATAACCACGCTCGCGGGCGCTGCCCCTTCTCGCCTCATAGTCACGTTGCGATTGCTGCACTGTACCCAGATGAGAAGGACGGAAGGATTTCGGCTTGGAAGCCATCAGCCTTTGATCCGAACCTCACAAGCGCCGCCGCCGAAGTCGATTACCAGCTTGCCGTTTCGTGATCTCAGACTGGTGGCATTCACCATGAATTCACCGCGCTCAAAAACAAACGGGCATTCGCCCACCATCACAGATCGAGACGACACAGCCGATCCACCCGCCGCCAATCGCTTCGGATTGTCCGGCTTCGTAACGGCGACAGCAGGAACTGCAGCGACAACAGGCGCAACGCCAAGCATGCGCAGGAAAGCCCGACGCTTCATAACGACCTCACATATGGTGAAATGGAAAGAGCGCCTCGCGGCGCTCATAGATGTTGCTGAAATCTGGACATAGCTTACGCACTGGCCCTGAATCGATTTCTACCGAGAAGGCAGTCAGGGCGGGGTCCGAGCGTGGCCACCTCAGGAACTAGTCCCCACGTGCTACCGTGTATTGAGGATCACTATCTAAACCGGATCATCCCGTGAGCAGATTACGCTCACAACGGTTCGAGAATTGCAATAGGCACCGTCATGGCAACTGGCCTGCCCATGACCGAAACCTCGACCACGACCAAACCATTTCCTTTCGAGCCGCCAGAGACCAACTCAGCACGGCAACCGGCAAACGGTCCGTCGGCAACCCGCGCCCATTTCACACCGATGAACCTGCGATGGAAATGCTCATAATCGTATTTACCATCTTCCGCTTTCGCCATGAAAAGTAAGACGTTTTGGGCGCTGACAAGAAATGGATTCTCATATCCGCCGAGGATCGAAATCACGTTCTCGAAGCTCAAAAGCCCTGCCAAGCAGACGTTGGAAATGATGCACCGGGCGAGCACGTAACCGTTCATGACCGGCTGCTTTCTGGGTGGTATCTCGCGACCCTGCCGGCGTATTTTGGGCCCCATTTTCATGGGGACAAGTACCTCAATATTTTCCGATTTGAGAGCGTCTTTGACTGCATTCTCGCGGCCAGTCACGACCTGCAGCACCAACCAAGGCGAATCATCGCCTGCGCGAATCGCAGCCGCAGCCCTCATTCTTGCCACCCTCCGGCGCTCTGACAGCACCTTGTCTATAGCCCTGCACTGGTCAGCAGTCGGCTGCATTGATAGCGCCGCTTCGATCTGCTTGCGGTCAATTGCCATCATGTTCACCTAATCCCCTCAAAGCAGCTTTGAATTCGTCCAGTCCTTCCGGCCCACCGGCTGGAAAATGCACGTAGTCCAGCTTTCCCGTCGAAGGAAACCAAGGCCAACCTTGCTCATTGTGATGCGCTTTCCACGCCTCCCACGTCTCGCTGCCAACCTTGACCGGCACCAAGAGCGGGAAAACGGTAGTGAGCGCGGCAGAAACCACACTCGAGCGCCACCCTCTGGCACGCTCGAACATGTCGTTCACCACGGGCCAACCGTTCTCACGGCGCTTTTCCCACTGAATTTCAGTCTCAGTGCGGCGACCTTGCTCAACAAGCATGACTTCGATTTTGGTCAATGGAGAGGGAGGCGTAGGCTCAATGAGCAGGAAATTCCGATAGGTTTCAGCCATAAAGGGATTGCTGAAGGGGCGCGCCTCAATACGTGTTGGCTTCGCGTCGGCCTCAGATTTCGGATCCGGCACCTGTTCCCAGAGCCTATTCTCGAAGTAGGTGCTTGGTGCATACGCGTAGGTTCGACCGTTCGAACGTAGAAGCTCGATCCACGCATCGCGCTTCTCAGCCGCCTGAATTCGTTGCTCTGGTGTGAGGGCCAGCCATGCATCAAACCACTTCGCTTTAGGCGCTCCGTCAAGCCCCGGCCAACTTTTAATCAGCTTCCAATAAGCGTTCTGAATCTTCTTTGGATCTTCTCGATCCGTCGCGCTCGCGCCTCTCTCAGAACTACAATCAGTTTTTTCTAGATTATCAGTTATTACTAGGGGGGGATTTGCCGTCGCCGGTTTTTCCGTTGACGGATTTACCGTCGACGGATTTTCAGTCTGCGGTAAAGATGCAACACTTTCAGTAGCTTCAGCGGGAAATGGTTCATCATAGATTACAAGCGACAGCGCGCTAAAGCGTCCGCCATCACGTACCTGCTCTTTCTGGGCATAACCAAGCTCGACCAACTCGGCAATCATACGGCGCGCCTTGTCGCGCCCGCAGTTTCCCTTGTTGATGATGTCGCGCAGCACCACCGTCCAGTTGTCCGGCTTCGACAGCAGGTAACCAAGAAGCCAACGCGCCTCCATGGAGAGGCGCGTTTCTTCAAACACGTGATTTGGGATCGCCGCATAGCGCGCATTGCGCTCGCCACGGCGGATAGTCGGTTCTTCCCTCATTGCCCCGTCTTTCTCCATGCCTCGAACGATGCCCGCAGCGATCGCCAACGATCCGCCGCTGCATCGTCCTTGTTCAGTTCGCTTCTGGATGTGATACCGAGAATGGTGCGCAGCTTCTGCGCCGCCCGTTCGGCAGTAAGTGGCCGCTCAAGGCCGTGCTTTTCTTCAAGGAACACCTTGAATGCGGCGTCATCGCACTTCATCGCAGCTTCCGCCGCGAAGTCCTTATGTTTGCTATGGTTTTGCTGACGCGGCGCTTCCTTGCGGGCCTTTGCAATCGCCCGGTCGACTAGCCGCAGCAGAAAGGCCACCATTTCCGGCGCACCGACAACAAAGTCGATTTCTTCCGGCAGTGCGCCCGGATGAAAACGGGCGATCTCATTGAGTTCCCCCACGGAAGTTCTCGCCTCGACAAACTGGCCGCTATCATCAGCGGATCGGTACCATTTCTGCCCCGATAGCCCGGCAAGCTTGTTTCGGATCCGATGCAGCTCCATCGCTTCGGGGTTCATATCACGCCCCTCCATTCGATGATCTCTAAGCTGCAATTGAGCGCCAGCTGACGTTCCGCGAGCGCTCCCTTGGAACGCTCCCAGCCCGGCAGCAAAACGATAGTGTCCGCTTCCAGACAGATGAAATTGCAATAGGACGCAAACGCCCGCCTGATTGGAAATTCTTCCGGTGGGCCGTCGTGTGGAAACTCTGCCGGATTGTAGACACGATGCCCGGATGCTCGCAGTTGCGCCGTGACGCGATGGAAAGCCGGATAGTTATAGTCTGGCAGGCCCGTCATCGGTCCCGAAAGATAAATGTTGCGCTTGCGGGCAGGCATGGCGGCATCTGTCACTCTTCCGCCCTCCCCGCAGCTTCATAGCCCCAGGCATCCCAGCCGGGACGCGGCGAACGACAGAACAGTTCAAGCTTTGGAACATCGGGATAAAGCCGCTCGATCTGCTCGGCGAACCATGCTGGCTTTGCCGAATGCTTGCCCTTGCGCTCGCGGTGTACGGTTTCAGGCTGGGTACCAGCCAGCGGCGCAGGCGGATTACCGCGCTTGCCGATCAGCAACAGTTCGTGCCGGTCACGGCCCCAATATCCGGTTCCTGCGACTTCCTTGTCCCAGATCCAGTGGTGCCGATATGAAAACCCCCATGTCTGCATGACACGAAAGGCGTCCGGCAACATCGGGTTTGTCGCCCAGAGAAACAGGACAGCATCACCAGTGATCGGCGAGCCAATCTGAGCAAGGAGGTTGCAAATTGCTGCCGTATCCATTGTCGGATAATGGTTTTCGGCGCTCTTTTCCCGGCCTGTTTCTTCCGAGTAAACGCCGAACTTCCATGGCGGATCCGCGTAGATGATGGGATAGAGGCGTTCGACCTTGCCGGGCGCTGTTTCCCGCCCCTTTTCGGCAACCAGTGCCATGGTCGTTAGCCGCACAGCATGGCGAATCTTTTGCTGCTCGGCCCGAATTTTCTTGGCCTCGGCAACTATCGCTTTCTTTTCTTCGCGAACCACCCGCGCCTGTTCGGCATGCTGTAGCTCAGACAAGGCCTCGCCTGCATGTACCGACACTTTGCCGGCACGGATCGCGTCAATCAGTTCCGGCGCACCATGATCCCGGATGCGCTTAGCTGACTTCACCGCACGCTCCGAAACAGACAGTTTCTCGGCAGCGCGGCGGGAGGGCAAATTTGCACCCCCGGCAGTAGACTGGTTGATGCCCCGTTCCCAATCGACAATCATGGCCGCCGCAATGGCGCGCTGGCTTTCGCTAAGGTGACGCCTGTGCAGGTTCTTCGACAGTACGAAGCTGAGAGGATCAGCCCCGGTAAACTCGGCATACACCGGATCGACGCCGACCAGACCGCATGCGGCCTGCCGGTTGCGCCCGTCCAGAACCTTCCCCTCCAACAGTAGGATAGGCTCGACCTGACCGTTTGCAGCGATGTCAGCTGCGAGAACCTTCAAATCGGCTTCCGCGATCATCGGGAAAATGTCGGCGAGTGGATGTGACGGATATGTCATGCCGCAACTCCGCGTTTCCGCGATTTCGCCGAAGCGGTCGCCGCCTTCGCCCGATGCCCTTCCAGCAGAAGAACGGCCCGTTCAAGTGTTGCCGCGCCGACGCCATCCGCCAGCGCCGTGGCAAAGCGAACATGCAAATCCAGTTCCCGATCCGAAACCGGGTTGCCTTGCTCCTGACCAACGCGGGCCGCAAAGGCCGCATCGAAAAGCAACTGCGCGAAGGCTGACGGCTTATAGCCTTTGCTTTCGGCCATTGCGGTAAGGCTTCCATAAGCCTTGGCATTCAGGCGAACCGCAACCTTAAAACTTGACGGATTCATATGAACGAACCTCCGCGAGATAGATGACGACGAAAAATGGCGAAGCTGCCCCGAGGACGCAGAGGGTCGCCAGAAGAGCCGCGAAGAAGAGGTCGTGTTTGCGAATGAAACTGATCATCGGCCAGCCTCACGACATGCCAAGCGCGTCCATGTAGAGCTGCAGCATCGCTTGCTCTTCCTGACGCTCGTGATCTTCTTTCTTGCGAAGGCGGATGATTGCCCGGACGGTTTTCGCGTCGAAACCCGAACCCTTCAGCTCGGCATAGACGCCCTTGATATCGTCGGCGATTTCTGATTTTTCCCCTTCCAGCCGCTCGATACGCTCAATGAAGGCGCGAAGCTGGCCCACCGCGATAGTCTGGGCTTCCGAGGTGATATTGTCGCCCACCATCGGAAGGACTTCGGGCGCATCCTGTTCTTCAGCCTCAATATCGACGGCCTTGGTGCGGCGTTTCCCAGCCTTCGCCCGCTTGGCATTCCACGGATCACATCCCTCCTGAGCGTCAGCCATGACCAACCACCTTTCCAGCACGAAGGCGCGAGCCACCTTCGACGGTGGCCCGCGCAATCGCATCGGCCTTTTTTGGAAATCGATCGAGGATCTGGCGTGAGCGATCACAACCGAAGCGGCCGGCCAAGCGCCTCCAGCGAGGCGGATGCACCTCGCCCATCTCATCAATGATGATGAACTTTGCGATTTTGCCGGAGATCATGTGCTCGTCTCCAGTCGGCGGACGAGATCCTCCATCACCCGAATAAGCTCGCGAGCTTCCTTGCCGATATTCTTGCGCTCGGCGGCATCGATCCTGTTATCAGTCAGTGCATCAACGATCGCCTGCGATACATCCATTCCCTCTTTGAGAATGCGCATCGCATCTTTTTCAGTGATCGGCGCGGGCGATGCAGCGATATCGCTGCGAATGCCGACTGGCACCAATTCAAAACCGAGAAGTGCCGCCATCTCTTTCGTTATCGTCGGCGACTTGGCGGCGCGGTCGATTTCGATCGCTACATCGATCGGCGCGAAACTGTCGGCGTTGTCCTCGCCGAACGATGCGTACTTTGAGAGCTGCGAGGTGGAGACGCGGGTAAAGTCCAGAATGCGGGAAATGCCGCCCGATAGCACGTATGCACCGTCGGTTGCGGCCTTAAGTGTCCGGCGTTCTGGCTCGGAAATAGTGCGCAAAAGAACCTCCCTGAAACGTCAAGGAAAAATTTCGGTCAAAGGATTCGGTGAATTTCGCCAGCCCTACCGATAGGACTGTCTGGTCAAGTCAAACAGGTGGCCCGCAGGCCGGAGAACAACGACATGAATTCATCGCAGGCCCTCCGAAATTGCAGCCGGGGCGCATCTGGCGTCTCTCAAACCGTGCGCCCCGGCGCTTCCGTCCGACTGGGAGGAGGAATCGGACGAATTGAAACTGGTTGCAGGGACCGGATTCGAACCGGCGACCTCCGGGGTATGAACCCGGTGAGCTACCTCTGCTCTACCCTGCTCAGAAATGGCTGGAGCGCCATTGTGCGGCGACGACGCTCCAGCCTCACCCGCCGAGGAACTGGCCGGCGAATTTTCACTGCCAAAAGCTTCCAATTTTAGACGGTCAAGCAACGCACGGGCTGCTCCCCTTTTGGGAACGCCGTCATTTTCCCAACGCCAAACCGTCGAAAGATTGACCCCCGCCATATCCGCCAACTGGGACTGGGTGAGGCTGAGAGCCTTTCTGATGGCCGGAATATCTAAAAGTGCTTCGCTCATAGCGCGGAATGTGCATTAGGCACAATTTAGTGTCAAGGCGAAATGCACATTGAAAGTGTGCAATATGCAAACCATGATCGATACTCGCCCCGATTTTGCAAAGCGCCTTGAAGTGGCTCGTCTTGCTCGCGGTTTCAAAACCGCGAAGAGCGCGTGTGATTTTTTCGGTTGGAACTACAATTCGTATGCACAGCACGAGCAGGGTAATCGAGGCATAAGCCGGGTTTCAGCGAAGTATGCTAAAGCCTACAGAGTAAGCGAAGCTTGGCTACTGACCGGTGAAGGAACGGGCCCTATATCGTCCAACACCGATCCTGTTAATGAAATTGATAAAGAATTTAATCAGTTAGTCGCTGAAGCCACAGAAGAAGATAAGCAGGCGATGCTTCCCCTCCTTCGCACTTTGATCGCCTCCAGAAAGCGATAAATAACCGCTTTTCTTCGAGGCTCATCCTTTCCCACTCCTTAAAAATTTCCTCTGTGAAATTCACGTGCACTCCCCTTTACGCTCACACAATCATGACTCGCTAATGAGAACACTTCAAGAACATACTTGAGGTCTCCAAAGTCATTATGTGCGACCGGTGAGCGTTCCGCACCCCGCCGATTCTAAGAACGTACGATGATTCAGAACGGCAATTTGTACATTTTTGCTCATTACGCACATTTTCTGTTGACATAATTGTGCATTATGCGCATTTTCCACTCGCCCCCGACGGAAAGCCGACCGCGCCAGAACGGGTTTCTAGTAAAGGCGTGGTCGGCTCTCCGAATTGAAGTGGAGAGACACCAAAAATGAACAACCATCCTGAGGATATAGCGGTACGCAACAACCCTGATTTGCTCGGGCGTGACGCTTACACCGCATCGTTGCGCGCCTGCCCTTCCTATCACGATGGTACGTCTCGCCCGACATGGGACCAGCTAGACAACGCTGCACAGTGGTCGTGGTCGCGTCCAGTCCAACGACCGTAAGCCTTCCGGTTTCCGCCCGGAAGGGCGGTTTCCCGAATGCTTAGTCGAGGAGACCTCATATGCATGATGAAATTGAAATCCGAACGGAAGCGGGCTTCAACCTGCCGGAAACATACAGAATCGAAGACCGCGAAACGACCTTCCGCGTCATGCTGGCCGTTTTCGGATGCTGTTCAGCAGCTGGGTTTGTGCTCGGTCTGCAAATTGCGGGGCTGATATGAGCGAGAAATCCTACGAGCTGACATGGCTGCCCGCAGACTGGATGGACGAATTTGTCCCGGCACCGCTTCGGCACCCGACCGACTTCATTCATCGATGCGACGATGGCTCGTACATCGTCATTCCGAAGGAGAGTAAGGACGACCTTCGCCCTGACGGTGGCATCGAAGATCAAGAGCATCTTCTGTTCAAAATTTCGGCTGGCGATATCGTTCGCTTTCAACCAACCGAACAGTATGGAACATACACCCTCCACTTGGCAGAAGATCGGTCATTTTGGATCGATGGTGATTACCCCAGTAAGGCCAATTGTTTTTACCACAACGATATCCAGACCCTTAGCAGTTCGCTCAATGAGTTGATCGAAACCGGCGACGGCATAAATGGTCCGCTGGAACCGGGCAGTTACGACGTTGAGATCTATTGGTGGGGCGATGACGTAGCCTTCCGGTTCGAGGTGAAAGCCGATGGCACCGCGCACTTCGTAAGATCTGGCGAGGTGCACTGACATGGCCGACAACACCAAGATCGAATGGACGGACGCCACGTGGAATCCGATTACTGGATGCAGCGTCGTGTCCCCCGGCTGCACAAACTGCTACGCCATGAAGCTTGCCGGAACCCGGCTTGCCCATCATCCGTCGCGAGCGGGCCTGACACTCGACACGAAAGTCGGCCCGGTTTGGAATGGCAAACTGCGCTTCAATTCCGAATGGCTGTTTCAGCCCCTTCGTTGGAAACGTCCGCGCCGGATTTTCGTCTGCGCTCACGGCGATCTGTTCGCCGAAGGCGTTGAGGATGCTTGGCTCGACCAGATATTCGCGGTTATGGCCTGCAGTCCACAGCACATATTTCAGGTACTCACGAAGCGCCCGAAGCGTATGCGAGACTATCTGACAACCAAAATGCTGGAGCATCGCCTCGCTGCTGCCCGAGCACAGTTCGATTTCCCGTTACAGTCACCGGGTTTCTGGCCGCACTTGCCGCTGTCCAATGTCTGGCTTGGCGTTTCCGTCGAAGATCAGGAACGCGCTCGCGAACGAATTCCGTTGCTTCTCACCACACCGGCAACCGTCCGCTGGATCAGCGCCGAACCTTTGCTTGGCCCCCTTGATCTAGGATGCCTTGACGTTGACGGCGACAGCCTTGTGGATGCGCTGAACCTACGCAATTGGGAGGACGAAATTGCCCAATGGCGCGATAGCGACGAAGACTGGGAGGAACAATTTCTCGATTGGTACAGCTTATCGGACCTGCCTAGCGGCCCCATGTCATCGGTTCTGAATTGGGTAGTCGTCGGCGGTGAAAGCGGTGCTGGCGCTCGCCCAATGCATCCAGACTGGGCGCGATCCCTTCGTGATCAATGCACAAGAGCCGGGGTTCCATTTTTCTTTAAGCAGTGGGGCAACTGGCAGATCGCCAGCGAGGCCAACGGCCATGCCGATCACAACATGAACCGGAACGATGCGTTCTGGATCGATATCGATGGCACCCAGCATAAGCCTCAATCAACCAGCCTAGACAGACCATACGCAATGCATCGCGTTACCAAGGCTGTTGCGGGCCGTCTACTCGACGGAATCGAACACAATGCATTGCCGGGAGGCGAACAATGACTGGACTACTCAATTTGCGCGCCGCCAACGTCGCCCGCGATCAGGAATGGAACACCGGCAGCGAACGTGTTTCGATGACATTTCGCGCCACCGAGCTTGCCGGTGAAGTCGGCGAGGCCTGCAACGTCATCAAGAAGCTGGAACGTGAGCGCATCGGGCTTGTAGGATCCCGCGACACGAAAGAGCATCTTGCCGAGGAACTGGCAGATATTGTCATCTGCACAGACCTTGTCGCGATGGATGCCGGCATTGATCTGGACGCGGCAATTGCCGCCAAGTTCAACGCTACAAGCGAAAAGAACGGATTAGCGACCCGGTTGTCAGTTTCGGATCCCGCAGCGCGTACGCTGGCGTTGGAGGAAGGCAACCTAGACGATCTGCGCAACCTCATAAAGTACGCGAAGAAGATCGGGCATCGAAGCTTCCAGTCCATGTCGATCTTTGACGATTTCGTTCTATCGGTGGAAGGCGCAGAAAAGGTTCTCCGCGCCCTATCCTCCCCGGATCATGCCGACGACTTAGCTGTTGATCGTTTCGCAATTGCTATGAAGCAAAAGCTTGCAAAGAAGCGCGAGGAAGGCCGTGGCGGTTGGGAAAACAAGGATGAATGTTCGGCAGAATACCTATCCTATTTGCTCATACAGCACATCTGGAAAGGCGATCCGGTAGACGTTGCAAACTTTGCCATGATGCTGCAGCAGCGCGGAGAGCGCGTCGTTATTGACAGCGAAACGTCATCCATTATTCCGCGTCTTCCTGCCGACGCCGGTAAGGTCGAGGGGGATGGGCGAGCCGATCTTGAGCGCTTCTGGCGTCCGATTTCCGAGGCCGACCGGACAATCACTTACGAGGATACCTTCAACCTCGACGACGGCAAGTCGATGACAATCCGCAATTCGGACCACTATTGGGTGCGAGACGCCGATGGCCGCGTTTACGAGGCAACATGGTCCGATCACAAGGGCGGATACTGGTGGGATTTGGAAGGCGAAAGCCCTGTCGATCCCGTCGAATATATGCCGCACCCGCTTTCTCTCCCCTCTGCACCATCGGAGGGCGCGGAATGAGCAAGCCAAAAGTCATCTACGCCAGACCCGGCGATACGATAGAAATCCGTATGGTTTGCCATGAGGATTTTGACCTCAATGCGCGCGACTGGCGTCAGCAAACATTCCCAACCAGCACATTGATAATGGTGGTGGACAGCCATGGGGTAGCCTTTGCCGATCCAATAACACGGCAAGTTCCTTGGCCTTCCCGACACCCATCAGGAGGCGACCGTCATGGCGAGTGACATCTGCTATGTGTGTGGAACACGCAACATGAGAGGGTCTGTTTGCCTGACATGTTGCCCTGACGGCGACCCGCGTTTGAAGCCCGCGAACACCCGTCCCGCGCCTGCCGCTACAGATACGGGACTGGAGACGGTGACGCATATGCTCGGAAACCGCCAACCGCTTGTGTACCGCTCGCAGGCTGTGGAGCTATTGGCGGCGAAGGATGAAACAATCCGCCTCCTACATCAGCATATCAATGATTGGGAACCAGAGGCGGAAAAGGTTCGCGGTCTTGAAGCCGACAACGCGGCTCAGGCAGCGCGGATTAAGGAGCTGGAGAAGATCAACGCCGTACTGATGGGCGATGATGAAGACAAGCCGCGTTACTCGACAAAGCGTCTCAAGCAGGAAATTGCCCGCGCTACTGAAGCCCTCGAAGCCAAGATCGCGGAGGAACGGGCGCTTGCAGATACTGCCATCCGCCAGAATGCTTTGCTTTGGAAGAGAAACGACGCCCTCGAAGCCAAGCTCGCGGCTGCTGAAAAGGCGCTGGAGCCGTTTGCGGCGATCAAGACTGCTGACGGACCGGAAGGCTCCTTCACCCGCATTCCAGATGAACACGGGCTTATGTTCAACATGGGAACCCGTGAGCCT
>NZ_JBVPGR010000039.1:0-17868 GCF_055816895.1 Ochrobactrum sp. PL_is501
TGGTCATGCCTGGCGATAACGTCGCCATGGACGTTACCCTGATCGTGCCGATCGCGATGGAAGAGAAGCTTCGCTTCGCTATCCGTGAAGGCGGCCGCACCGTCGGTGCAGGCATCGTCTCCTCGATCATCGAGTAATGAATTTGACTGGCGGTTACGCCGCCAGTCTGGCATTCTGCCGATAAGGCAATGCAATGCCGCATAGGGGTATAGCTCAGTTGGTAGAGCGACGGTCTCCAAAACCGTAGGTCGCGGGTTCGAACCCTGCTGCCCCTGCCATTTTAGAACGGGTGCTCACGGCTTGACTGTGAGTGCCCGTTTTCTATATGATAAATGAGGTGGCATTTTATGCTACCTCGGCTTTTCGATCATGGCGCTGGCTTCGGCCGGGCGACGCGGTTGAAAATGATAATTCCCTGCGGGATTTGTTGGCCGGGCAGGGAAGGATCGCCGCCGCACGATTGGATGGTGCGCCGAGTGGTATTCGCAAGGATCGGATCTCCGATAAGCCTGTATGGTATTCTTTTAACCTTTGGGCTTGTTTTTTCCGGGAATCGATTCTATGTAACGTCAACAGACACGCGGCGCGTGGGGCTGAATTTTCAGCTTTGCGGGCCGCAGACGCGTGACTTCAGGCTTCTGATTCGTTTCGACGGGGTGGGGTTTGAGGATAGCGCCGGATCAATGACAGAGCGGCAGATGGCATCCAAAACGAATCCGATCACCTTTTTTCAGCAGGTTCGCGCCGAAACGGCGAAGGTGACCTGGCCGACCCGGCGTGAAACGGTCATCTCCACCATCATGGTGGTGATTATGGCGTTTCTGGCTGCTGCATTCTTTTTTCTTGCCGACCAGCTTATGGCCTATGGCGTGGAATTTATTCTCGGCTTTGGTCGATAAGTCAGGATTGGGGAGTTTTTAGATGACGGCGCGCTGGTACATCGTTCACGCCTATTCCAATTTCGAAAAGAAGGTCGCCGAAGATATCGAGATCAAGGCGAAGCAGAAAGGTCTGTCCGAGCTGATCGAGCAGATCGTCGTGCCGACCGAGAAGATCGTTGAAGTGCGCCGCGGCCGCAAGGTTGATGCAGAGCGCAAGTTCTTCCCCGGTTACGTGCTGGTTCGCGCAACCCTCACGGATGCCGTCTTTTCGCTTATCAAGAATACCCCGAAAGTCACTGGTTTCCTTGGCGATTCCAAGCCTGTTCCGGTTTCCCAGAAGGAAGTCGACCAGATTCTGAACCAGGTTCAGGATGGCGTCGAGCGTCCGAAGACTTCGGTATCCTTCGAGATTGGCGAGAACGTTCGCGTTTCTGACGGTCCGTTTGCTTCGTTCAACGGCATCGTTCAGGAAGTCGACGAAGAGCGTGCGCGTCTCAAGGTTGAGGTTTCCATCTTCGGGCGCGCAACGCCTGTGGATCTGGAATACGGTCAGGTCGACAAGCTCTGATCGTTGCCCGTGAAGGGCGTTCATCTCGTCCGAGTTTCGGGTGAGGTGAGCATGGTGGAAGGGAGGGCGGCTTAGCCGGTCGTTAGTTTCCGAACCACCGAGCTGCCCGCCAGTTGTACTGGCGCCAGTCGAGAGCCGGATTTTCCGGCATTAATCGAGAAAGCCGGATTTCCGGCAAAGTAAAAAGGCAGAAAGCAATGGCTAAGAAAGTTGCAGGCCAGCTGAAGCTCCAGGTAGCGGCAGGTGCGGCCAATCCGTCGCCCCCGATCGGTCCGGCCCTGGGTCAGCGCGGCATTAACATCATGGAATTCTGCAAGGCGTTCAACGCTGCCTCGCAGGACATGGAAAAGGGTTCCCCGATTCCGGTCGTGATCACCTATTATCAGGACAAGTCTTTCACTTTTGTGATGAAGACGCCTCCGGTGACCTATTTCCTCAAGAAGGCCGCCAACCTGAAGTCGGGTTCGAAGACCCCGGGCAAGGCAAGCGCCGGCACGATCACGCGCGACAAGGTTCGTGCGATCGCTGAAGCGAAGATGAAGGATCTGAACGCCGCTGACGTTGAAGCAGCAATGCGCATGATCGAAGGTTCTGCCCGTTCGATGGGCCTGGAAGTGGTGGGCTGAGACGATGGCGAAGATTTCCAAGCGCGTAGCTAAGATCCGCGAAGGCATTGACGCCAACAAGCTGTACGACCTGTCGGCAGCAATCGGTCTCGTCAAGGAACGTGCCGTCGCAAAGTTCGACGAAACCATCGAAATCGCGATGAACCTCGGCGTTGACCCGCGCCATGCTGACCAGATGGTCCGCGGCGTCGTCAATCTGCCGAACGGCACGGGCCGTACGGTTCGCGTTGCTGTTTTCGCTCGCGGCGACAAGGCTGAAGAAGCGAAGAAGGCTGGCGCCGACATCGTTGGTGCGGAAGACCTGTTCGAAATCGTCAATGGCGGCAAGATCGAATTCGATCGCTGCATTGCAACCCCGGACATGATGCCGCTCGTCGGTCGTCTCGGTAAGGTTCTCGGCCCCCGTGGCATGATGCCGAACCCGAAGGTCGGCACCGTCACCACCGACGTTGCAGCTGCTGTTGCTGCTTCCAAGGGCGGTGCAGTCGAATTCCGCGTCGAGAAGGCTGGTATCATCCATGCCGGTATCGGCAAGGTTTCCTTCGACAATGCGAAGCTCGAAGAAAACATCAAGGCTTTCGCTGACGCCGTCATCAAGGCAAAGCCGTCGGCTGCCAAGGGCGAATACGTCAAGCGCGTGTCGATTTCCTCGACCATGGGCGTTGGCGTCAAGGTCGACCCGGCAACCGTCAAGGTCGTTGCCTAAGTTTTTCGGGCTCCGGTTCGCCGGGGCCCAAGCCTTTCCTGAAAGGGGAGGCGCAAGGCTGCCAGCCTGTCCTTCGGGGCGAAAGGCAAGAATTCCGGATCGCAAGATCCGGATAGCCGGATGAAAATCCGGTTATCCTGTCCGAGATTGCAGGCGGCGCTCATCCTTGATGATCGCCTTAAACGCAAAGCCTGCATGAGACGTGGAATAACCTGGTTTCGCGTGAGAACGCATGCGAGGTTTGAACCGTAGTTGCCTTTGGGTGAAGCCTGCTTGCAAGTGGAGCCGAAGGGGACAGGATCCTCGAACGTCGGACTGACTGTGAAGTTCGTCCGGCAAAGGCAACCCGGCAGGGCATATGTTGTCCTGTCAACTGGAGAGAGACAGTGGATAGAGCGGAAAAGCGCGAATTTGTCGCGTGGCTGAACGGCGCTTTCAAAGAGTCCGGTTCGGTCGTCGTGGCCCACTATACCGGTCTCACCGTTGCGCAGATGAGCGATCTTCGCTCGAAGATGCGTGATGCAGGTGGGTCCGTTAAAGTCGCGAAAAACCGCCTTGCCAAAATCGCTCTTCAGGGCACGGAATCGGAAGGCATTGCTGACCTGTTTACAGGTCAGACGGTTGTTGCTTACGCAAACGACCCGATCGCCGCTCCGAAAGTAGCCGTCGAATTCGCCAAGGCTAACGACAAGCTCGTTATCCTCGGCGGTGCAATGGGTGCAACGACGCTTAACGCCGATGGCGTCAAGTCGCTTGCTTCGCTCCCGTCGCTCGACGAACTGCGCGCAAAGCTGGTTGGTATGATCCAGACCCCGGCCCAGCGTCTTGCAGTACTTACCAGCGCTCCGGCGGGCCAGATCGCCCGCGTTATCGGCGCGCACGCCCGGAAGAACGAGGCGGCTTAAGGCCGTTTCTCGCTGTCAACAGTTCAAACCTTTATAATAGGAAGTACAAAAATGGCTGATCTCGCAAAGATCGTTGAAGACCTTTCGGCCCTGACCGTTCTGGAAGCTGCTGAGCTGTCCAAGCTTCTCGAAGAGAAGTGGGGCGTTTCGGCTGCTGCTCCGGTCGCTGTTGCTGCTGCTGGTGGCGCTGCCCCTGCTGCTGCTGCAGAAGAAAAGACCGAATTCGACGTCGTTCTCGCTGACGGCGGCGCTAACAAGATCAACGTGATCAAGGAAGTGCGCGCAATCACCGGTCTCGGCCTCAAGGAAGCCAAGGACCTGGTCGAAGGCGCTCCGAAGGCTGTCAAGGAAGGCGCTTCGAAGGACGAAGCTGAGAAGATCAAGGCACAGCTCGAAGCTGCTGGCGCCAAGGTCGAACTCAAGTAAGTTCGGACTATTCTGGCGGATGGTTTTCCATCCGCCAGTTCCGCCTGATTTTTCCGGCGGATCGGATGACTGGAACCCTTTTCCTGAGTGCCGGAACGGCTTTCAGGAAACGGGTTTTAGCCCGTTAGAAGGACCGCTGTAAGGCGGCGATGATAAAGGCCGCAAGGCGTGAGCAAGCCGCAAGGCTATAGAACGAGGAGCGACGATGGCTCAGACCCATTCTTTCAATGGTCGCAAGCGCGTACGCAAATTTTTCGGCAAGATCCCCGAGGTCGCCGAGATGCCGAACCTTATCGAGGTTCAGAAGGCATCTTACGACCAGTTCCTTATGGTTGAAGAACCATCCGGCGGGCGTCCTGACGAGGGTTTGCAGGCGGTTTTCAAGTCTGTTTTCCCAATTCAGGATTTCTCCGGCGCTTCAATGCTCGAATTCGTTCGCTACGAGTTCGATGCACCAAAATTCGACGTTGACGAATGCCGTCAGCGCGATCTGACGTATTCGGCGCCACTCAAGGTGACGCTGCGTCTCATCGTGTTCGATATTGACGAAGACACCGGCGCGAAGTCGATCAAGGACATCAAGGAGCAGGATGTCTACATGGGCGATATGCCGCTCATGACCGACAACGGCACCTTTATCGTCAACGGCACCGAGCGCGTGATCGTTTCGCAGATGCACCGCTCGCCGGGCGTTTTCTTCGATCACGACAAGGGCAAGACCCATTCGTCGGGCAAACTCCTGTTCGCGGCTCGCGTCATTCCTTATCGCGGTTCCTGGCTCGATATCGAATTCGATTCCAAGGACATCGTCTACGCACGCATCGACCGCCGCCGCAAGCTGCCTGCCACCACGCTGCTGATGGCGCTTGGCATGGACGGCGAAGACATTCTGTCGACGTTCTACAAGACCGTCACCTATACGCGCGACGGCGACAACTGGCGCATCCCATATTCGGCTGACCGCTTCAAGGGCATGAAGATCATTTCCGATCTCATCGATGCCGACACCGGTGAAGTCGTTCTCGAAGCCGGTAAGAAGCTGACTGCACGCTCGGCCAAGCAGCTCGCTGAAAAGGGCCTCAAGGCCATCAAGGCGACTGAAGACGATCTGTTCGGTTCATATCTTGCGGAAGACGTCGTCAATTACGCAACCGGCGAGATTTATCTCGAAGCCGGTGACGAAATCGACGAGAAGGTCCTCAAGACCCTGCTCGACACCGGCGAGACGGAAATCAACGTTCTCGATATCGACCATGTCAATATCGGCGCGTATATCCGCAACACGCTGGCTGTGGACAAGAACGAAAGCCGTCAGGAAGCTCTGTTCGACATCTATCGCGTCATGCGTCCGGGTGAACCGCCCACGATGGATTCCGCCGAAGCGATGTTCAACTCGCTGTTCTTCGATGCCGAGCGTTACGACCTTTCGGCCGTCGGTCGCGTCAAGATGAACATGCGTCTCGACCTCGACGCGGAAGACACCGTGCGCGTTCTGCGCAAGGAAGACATCCTGGCCGTGGTCAAGATGCTGGTGGAACTGCGCGACGGTCGCGGCGAAATCGACGACATCGACAATCTTGGCAACCGCCGCGTACGTTCGGTCGGCGAACTGATGGAAAATCAGTATCGCGTCGGTCTTCTCCGCATGGAGCGCGCGATCAAGGAGCGTATGTCCTCGATCGAAATCGACACGGTCATGCCGCAGGACCTGATCAACGCGAAGCCGGCTGCTGCAGCCGTGCGCGAGTTCTTCGGTTCCTCGCAGCTGTCGCAGTTCATGGACCAGACCAACCCGCTTTCGGAAATCACCCACAAGCGCCGTCTGTCGGCACTTGGACCGGGCGGTCTGACCCGCGAGCGCGCTGGCTTCGAAGTCCGCGACGTGCATCCGACCCACTATGGCCGTATCTGCCCGATCGAAACGCCGGAAGGCCCGAATATCGGTCTGATCAACTCGCTTGCAACCTTTGCCCGCGTCAACAAGTACGGCTTCATCGAAAGCCCGTACCGCAAGGTTGTCGACGGCAAGGTGACGAACGATGTTGTCTATCTGTCGGCCATGGAAGAAGCCAAGCACTCGGTCGCTCAGGCTAACGTCGAGCTGGACGAGCAGGGCGGTTTTGTTGACGAATTCGTCATCTGCCGTCATGCCGGTGAAGTGATGATGGCTCCGCGTGAAAACGTGGACCTGATGGACGTTTCGCCGAAGCAGCTCGTTTCGGTTGCAGCGGCTCTGATCCCGTTCCTGGAAAACGACGACGCCAACCGCGCTCTCATGGGCTCGAACATGCAGCGTCAGGCTGTGCCGCTCGTCCGCGCCGAAGCGCCGTTCGTCGGCACAGGCATGGAGCCGATCGTTGCTCGCGACTCCGGTGCAGCAATCGCTGCCCGCCGCGGCGGTGTGGTCGATCAGGTCGATGCGACCCGTATCGTTATCCGCGCCACGGAAGATCTCGATCCGTCCAAGTCGGGCGTCGACATCTACCGTCTGCAGAAGTTCCAGCGTTCGAACCAGTCGACCTGCATCAACCAGCGTCCGCTCGTTCGCGTTGGCGATCGCATCGGCAAGGGCGACATCATTGCTGACGGTCCGTCCACGGATCTGGGCGATCTGGCTCTTGGCCGCAACGTGCTCGTCGCGTTCATGCCGTGGAACGGCTACAACTACGAAGACTCGATCCTGCTTTCCGAGAAGATCGTTTCGGAAGACGTGTTCACCTCGATCCATATCGAGGAATTCGAAGTTGCCGCCCGCGACACCAAGCTTGGACCTGAGGAAATCACTCGCGATATTCCGAACGTTTCGGAAGAAGCGCTGAAGAACCTCGACGAAGCCGGTATCGTTTACATCGGTGCGGAAGTGCATCCTGGCGACATTCTTGTCGGCAAGATCACGCCGAAGGGCGAAAGCCCGATGACGCCGGAAGAAAAGCTTCTGCGCGCCATCTTCGGTGAAAAGGCATCGGACGTTCGTGACACCTCCATGCGCATGCCGCCCGGAACCTACGGTACGGTTGTGGAAGTTCGCGTTTTCAATCGCCACGGCGTTGAAAAGGACGAACGCGCCATGGCTATCGAGCGCGAGGAAATCGAGCGTCTCGCCAAGGACCGTGACGACGAACAGGCGATCCTGGACCGCAACGTCTATGGCCGTCTCGCCGACATGATCGACGGCAAGGTTGCCGCTGCCGGCCCGAAGGGCTTCAAGAAGGGCACGACGATCAGCCGTGATCTCATGACCGAGTACCCGCGGTCGCAGTGGTGGCAGTTTGCCGTTGAAGACGAAAAGCTTCAGGGCGAGTTGGAAGCTCTGCGCAGCCAGTACGACGACTCCAAGAAGCTGCTCGAAGCACGCTTCATGGACAAGGTCGAAAAGGTACAGCGCGGCGACGAGATGCCTCCAGGCGTCATGAAGATGGTCAAGGTCTTTGTGGCTGTGAAGCGCAAGATCCAGCCAGGCGACAAGATGGCTGGCCGTCACGGCAACAAGGGTGTGGTTTCGCGCATTCTGCCGGTCGAGGACATGCCGTTCCTGGAAGACGGTACGCATGCCGACATCGTGTTGAACCCGCTTGGCGTTCCGAGCCGAATGAATGTGGGCCAGATTCTGGAAACCCACCTCGGCTGGGCATGTGCCGGCATGGGCAAGAAGATCGGTGAGCTCATCGACGTTTATCGCAAGACGGCCAATATTCAGCCGCTGCGCGACACGCTGGAGCACATCTATCCGGACAACGACCGCAACGAACCGGTCCGGTCTTATGACGACGATTCCGTCCTCATGCTGGCCAATCAGGTGAAGCGCGGCGTGTCGATCGCTACGCCGGTCTTCGACGGTGCGATTGAAGCCGACATCAACGCGATGCTGACGGATGCCGGACTTGCAACGTCTGGTCAGTCGACGCTTTACGATGGCCGTACGGGTGAGCCGTTCGACCGTCAGGTGACCATGGGCTACATCTATATGTTGAAGCTCCACCACCTGGTCGACGACAAGATCCACGCTCGTTCGATCGGACCTTACTCGCTCGTTACGCAGCAGCCTCTGGGCGGCAAGGCCCAGTTTGGCGGACAGCGCTTCGGCGAAATGGAGGTCTGGGCTCTGGAAGCATACGGTGCGGCCTACACGCTGCAGGAAATGCTTACCGTCAAGTCGGACGACGTTGCAGGCCGTACCAAGGTCTACGAAGCGATTGTGCGCGGCGACGACACGTTCGAAGCGGGCATTCCGGAGAGCTTCAACGTTCTCGTCAAGGAAATGCGCTCGCTCGGCCTCAATGTCGAACTCGACGACACGCGTGACGCCGAACAGCCGGCCCTGCCGGACGCGGCGGAATAAACTTGAAGGCGCGCCATGGTATTGCCGTGGCGCGCCGGTAAACTCGTTTTCGATGACGGCGGTTTTTTCCCGCAAGAGGAAACGAGACTACGGCAAGCCAGTTCATAACTGCGTAGCACCGCGATTTCTTTTCAGGATGGCAAGGATTTTCAGCTTGTCATCGACGACACAGGGCGACGGATCGCCCTCAAGGAGAACGGCATGAACCAAGAGGTCATGAATCTTTTCAATCCTCAGGCTCCGGCACAGACGTTCGATTCCATCAGAATCTCGATTGCCAGCCCTGAGAAGATTCTGTCCTGGTCATACGGCGAGATCAAGAAGCCGGAGACGATCAACTACCGTACGTTCAAGCCTGAACGCGATGGTCTCTTCTGCGCGCGCATCTTTGGCCCGATCAAGGACTATGAATGCTTGTGCGGCAAGTACAAGCGCATGAAATACAAGGGCATCATCTGCGAAAAGTGCGGCGTGGAAGTCACGCTCTCGCGCGTTCGCCGCGAGCGCATGGGCCACATCGAACTCGCAGCCCCGGTTGCCCATATCTGGTTCCTGAAGTCGCTGCCGAGCCGTATCGGCACGCTGCTGGACATGACGCTCAAGGATATCGAGCGCGTCCTGTACTTCGAGAACTACATTGTTACCGAGCCCGGCCTGACCTCGCTGAAGGAGCATCAGCTTCTTTCGGAAGAGGAATATATGATTGCCGTCGATGAATTCGGCGAAGATCAGTTCACGGCTCTTATCGGCGCGGAAGCTATCTATGAGCTTCTGGCTTCGATGGAACTCGAGAAGATCGCCGCCGATCTGCGCGTCGAGCTTGCCGAGACCACCTCGGACCTGAAGCAGAAGAAGCTGATGAAGCGTCTGAAGATCGTCGAAAACTTCCTGGAGTCGGGAAACCGCCCGGAATGGATGATCATGAAGATCGTTCCGGTCATTCCGCCGGACCTGCGTCCCCTCGTGCCGCTGGACGGTGGCCGTTTCGCGACGTCGGATCTGAACGATCTCTATCGCCGCGTCATCAACCGTAACAACCGTCTGAAGCGCCTGATCGAACTGCGCGCACCGGGCATCATCATCCGTAACGAAAAGCGCATGCTGCAGGAAGCTGTGGACGCGCTGTTCGACAATGGCCGTCGTGGCCGCGTCATCACCGGCGCCAACAAGCGTCCGCTGAAGTCGCTCTCCGACATGCTCAAGGGCAAGCAGGGCCGCTTCCGTCAGAACCTGCTCGGCAAGCGCGTCGACTATTCCGGCCGTTCGGTCATCGTGACCGGTCCGGAACTGAAGCTGCACCAGTGCGGCCTGCCGAAGAAGATGGCGCTCGAACTGTTCAAGCCGTTCATCTATGCGCGTCTTGACGCGAAGGGTTATTCCTCGACCGTCAAGCAGGCAAAGAAGCTGGTTGAAAAGGAACGTCCGGAAGTTTGGGATATCCTTGACGAAGTGATCCGTGAGCATCCGGTTCTTCTGAACCGTGCGCCGACGCTGCACCGTCTCGGTATTCAGGCCTTCGAGCCCACCCTGATTGAAGGCAAGGCAATCCAGCTGCATCCGCTCGTTTGTACGGCGTTCAACGCCGACTTCGACGGTGACCAGATGGCTGTCCACGTTCCGCTGTCGCTTGAAGCCCAGCTTGAAGCCCGCGTGCTGATGATGTCGACCAACAACATCCTGCACCCGGCCAACGGCGCGCCGATCATCGTTCCTTCGCAGGACATGGTTCTTGGCCTCTATTATCTGTCCATCGTGGCGGAAAAGGAGCCGGGCGAGGGCATGATGTTCGCCGATATGGGCGAGCTGCAGCATGCGCTTGAAAACAAGGTCGTCACGCTGCACACCAAGATCAAGGGTCGCTTCAAGACTGTTGATGCCGAAGGCAAGCCAGTGTCGAAGATTTACGACACGACGCCTGGCCGCATGATCATTGGCGAGCTTCTGCCGAAGAACGTCATGGTGCCGTTCGATATCTGCAATCAGGAGATGACCAAGAAGAACATCTCCAAGATGATCGATCACGTCTACCGCCATTGCGGTCAGAAAGAGACGGTTATCTTCTGCGATCGCATCATGCAGCTCGGCTTTGCCCATGCCTGCCGCGCCGGCATTTCGTTCGGCAAGGACGACATGGTCATTCCGGACACGAAGGCGAAGATCGTTGCCGACACCGAAGCGCTCACGACCGAATACGAACAGCAGTACAATGACGGCCTGATCACTCAGGGCGAAAAGTACAACAAGGTCGTCGACGCCTGGGGCAAGGCTACCGACAAGATCACCGAAGAGATGATGGCGCGCCTCAAGGCCGTCGAATTCGATCCGGTGACCGGTCGCCAGAAGCAGATGAACTCGGTTTACATGATGTCGCATTCGGGTGCCCGCGGTTCGGTCAACCAGATGCGTCAGCTTGGCGGCATGCGCGGCCTTATGGCCAAGCCGTCGGGTGAAATCATCGAAACTCCGATCATCTCGAACTTCAAGGAAGGCCTGACCGTTAACGAGTACTTCAACTCGACCCACGGTGCCCGTAAGGGTCTGGCAGACACCGCCTTGAAGACCGCCAACTCGGGCTACCTGACCCGTCGTCTCGTTGACGTTGCACAGGATGCGATCATTTCGGAAGTCGATTGCGGCGCCGAAATCGGTCTCACCATGCAGCCGATCGTCGATGCCGGCCAGATCGTGGCTTCGATCGGCCAGCGCGTTCTGGGCCGTACGGCTCTCGATCCGATCCTGCATCCGGCAACCGGCGAAGTCATCGTCGAAGCCGGCCGCATGATCGAGGAAAAGGACGTCGAGATCATCGAGAAGGCTGGTATCCAGTCGATCCGCATCCGCTCGGCCCTGACCTGCGAAACCCGCAACGGCGTTTGCGCCAAGTGCTATGGTCGCGACCTTGCACGCGGTACTCCGGTCAACCAGGGCGAAGCGGTCGGCGTTATCGCTGCACAGTCGATCGGCGAGCCGGGCACCCAGCTCACCATGCGTACCTTCCACTTGGGCGGTACTGCACAGGTTGTTGACAGCTCGTATCTCGAAGCTTCGTATGAAGGCACCGTCAAGCTGCGTAACCGCAACGTGGTTCGCAACTCCGATGGCAACCTCGTGGTGATGGGCCGTAACATGGCTGTCCTGATCCTCGACGCAACGGGCAAGGAACGTGCGGTCCATCGTGTGACCTACGGTTCGCGTCTGTTCGTGGACGAGGGCGATAGCGTCAAGCGCGGCCAGCGCATTGCCGAGTGGGACCCGTATACCCGTCCGATCATGACCGAAGTTGAAGGCTACGTCGAGTTCGAAGATCTCGTCGATGGTCTGTCGGTTTCGGAAACGGCTGACGAGTCGACCGGTATCACCAAGCGTGTCGTCATCGACTGGCGTTCGACTCCTCGCGGTTCGGACCTCAAGCCTGCCATGGTCATCAAGGACAAGGCTGGCAAGATCCTGAAGCTGTCGAAGGGCGGCGATGCCCGCTTCCTGCTCTCCGTGGAATCGATCCTCTCGGTCGAACCCGGCGCGCATGTGAAGGCTGGTGACGTTATTGCCCGTCTGCCGATGGAAAGCGCCAAGACCAAGGACATCACCGGCGGTCTGCCGCGCGTGGCCGAACTGTTCGAAGCACGTCGTCCGAAGGACCACGCCATCATCGCCGAGATCGATGGTACCGTCCGCTTCGGCCGCGACTACAAGAACAAGCGTCGCATCATCATCGAGCCGAACGACGACACGATCGAGCCGGTCGAGTATCTCATTCCGAAGGGCAAGCCGTTCCATCTTCAGGACGGTGACGTCATCGAAAAGGGTGAGTACATCCTCGACGGCAACCCGGCGCCGCATGACATTCTGGCGATCAAGGGTGTCGAAGCTCTGGCTTCGTACCTCGTGAACGAAATCCAGGAAGTCTATCGCTTGCAGGGCGTTTTGATCAACGACAAGCACATCGAAGTGATTGTCCGTCAGATGCTGCAGAAGGTGGAAATCACGGAATCCGGCGATACTGGCTACATTCCGGGCGACCACGTCGACCGCATCGAGCTGGAAGAGATCAACGAGCGTCTTATCGAAGAAGGCAAGAAGCCGGGTTCCGGCAATCCTGTCCTGCTCGGTATCACCAAGGCTTCGCTGCAGACGCCTTCGTTCATCTCGGCCGCGTCGTTCCAGGAAACGACCCGCGTTCTCACCGAGGCTGCGGTAGCAGGCAAGATGGACACGCTGCAGGGTCTGAAGGAAAACGTCATCGTTGGCCGTCTCATCCCGGCCGGTACTGGCGGCATGACCAACCAGATCCGTCGCATCGCAACCGCTCGCGACGATCTGATCATCGACGAGCGTCGCAAGTCTTCCGGTTCGGCGGAAGCCAATGCGATGCTGGTGGACATGACCAACAACGCTGCCGAATAAGATCGGTAGATACGACACTGAAAAAGGCCGCCTTTCGGGGCGGCCTTTTTGTTGATTGTTGGTCTGGAAAGCTGGAGTATTTCGAGTTCGAATTGAATCGTTGGAAATGCTCTACCGGTTTGTTTTTGCGCATTATCCTGCGCAAAACCGCTTCGTACTTCTTTGGAAATGCTCCAGATTGGAGCGGTCCGTGTCTAACGAACCGTGCCGAATGGCGCGTTATATTATTGATCGAGACGGGATGTACGCCAGCGCAGAAGGTCGGTTTTGCAAGCGCGTTCAAAATCTCCCGCACCGCTGCCGCCCATTGTCGCGTCGGCGACACGGCGACATTCTGCTTTTCTGAACAGTTCGAATTGCCGTTCGGATGCCGCTAGCGATTTCAGCGCGGCTTCGCTCGCCGAGGAACCGGTATCCTTGATGTCCTTGCGAAGCTTTTTCAGCTTTGCTGCCAATTCGCTTTTTGCCTGCTTTTCGAGCTTGTCCAGGCAAGATGCGAGTTCGGTACGCGGCTGCGAGCCGATTTGGGCTTCACATTGGGCGAGGGCACCTTGTTCCTGTGGGGTGCTTTGGGCTTGAGCTGGAATGACACCAGAAGAAAGCAGAATACCGAGAAGTAACGGGCCAAAGGCGGATTTCATCAATATCTCCAAAAAAACGGGTTGCCGGAACAGCTGCCGACAACGGTATTTGAAATTATGAAGTTTCAGCAATGCTGGTGAGTGTCATGAAATTCGAGCGGTTTGAGGGCAAGCCGCCCGAAAATTAACGCTTCGCTATCGCGTCGCCGAATTGCAAAAAGGCAGCGCGGCTTGGAGCAGGGCGCCCGATAGGGCATCGCAGTTTCGAAGGGTTGAAAGAAAAACGCGGGGTTGTGACCCCGCGTTCGTTTTTATTCGTCTTCTTCGTCGTCGCCGTCGAATTCAATCAGCGCGACTTCGCCACTGAGCGCCGTTGCCCAGGCGCTCTTATGCGGTTCTTCTTCCGGCTCTTCGGTCAGTGTGCCCATCTCCAGAAGCTCGGCTTCATGGTAGCCTTCTTCAGCGAGAATGCTGAGAACGGTCTGCACGAGATCTTCGTTCTCGTCTGATTTCAAAAGCAGGTGCACCTCGACAGGGGATTCTTCGCCTTCGTTCCAGACATCAGCGATAACGAGATGGACGATGGGCGAATCGTCGCCCGTAGGTGTGGAATCATTTGTGGATGTGGAAGACATTGAGAAACCCTTAATATTCGGTTGCGTTTCGACTCGGATGTGCTTCAATAGCCTGACCTGAGTGGCTGCGCCATGCTTGCATGGGAAAATGACGGTTTTGATCGCGTAATATTAGCGAATAGGCGTCAACTGAGGCGCAATAACCTGTCCGGGCAGGGCCAAAACGCCGGTTTCAGGTCTTTCAATAAAGAAACTTGGGCCGCTGCCCTTGACGAAACGTCGCTAAAGACGTATCAGCAGCCCATCTGAGCCGATGTGAGACAGGCTTTTTCGGGACGACGCGTCCTGAAGTTCATCTCAAACAGGGTTCGTTTTACGATCGAAATGCAACTTGCCGTTCGCATGAAGCGTCAGCTTCCTCTGCTTTTGTTCGGGGTGGCCACCGGTTGACGAGGGCTGACTCCGAATTTGTGCATGAGCATGCCGGTGAAACGGCCCTTTGGGGCGTGGATACGAGATTTTTTAAAGAGGAAGGTTGTATGCCAACCGTAAACCAGCTTATCCGCAAGCCGCGCATTGCGCCGGTAAAGCGTAATAAGGTTCCTGCACTGCAGGCAAACCCTCAGAAGCGCGGCGTTTGCACCCGCGTTTACACGACGACCCCGAAGAAGCCGAACTCGGCTCTGCGCAAGGTTGCCAAGGTTCGTCTGACGAACGGCTTCGAAGTCATCGGTTATATCCCTGGTGAAGGGCATAACCTGCAGGAGCACTCCGTCGTCATGATCCGCGGCGGTCGTGTGAAGGACTTGCCGGGTGTGCGTTACCACATCATCCGCGGCGTTCTCGACACCCAGGGCGTCAAGAACCGCAAGCAGCGCCGTTCGAAGTACGGTGCAAAGCGTCCGAAGTAAGATTTTCCGGGGATACCGGCCGCCAGAAGGCGAGCTGAGCCCGATGTAATTGAAAGAAGAGACGAAATGTCCAGACGCCATAAGGCTGAGAAGCGTGAGATCAATCCGGATCCGAAGTTCGGCGATCTCGTTATCACGAAATTCATGAATGCAGTCATGCTTCATGGCAAGAAGTCGGTTGCCGAAAGCATCGTTTACGGTGCGCTCGATGCAATCGAAGCCAAGGCAAAGTCCGAGCCGGTCGCGCTGTTCCATCAGGCGCTCGACAACGTAGCTCCGCACATCGAAGTCCGTTCGCGCCGCGTTGGTGGTGCAACCTATCAGGTTCCGGTTGATGTGCGTCCAGAACGCCGCCAGGCACTTGCCATCCGTTGGCTCATCAATGCTGCTCGTGGCCGTAACGAGACGACGATGATCGATCGTCTTTCCGGTGAGCTGCTCGATGCTGCCAACAACCGTGGTTCTGCTGTGAAGAAGCGTGAAGACACGCATCGCATGGCTGAAGCCAACCGCGCTTTCTCGCATTACCGCTGGTAATCGTCGAAACCTATTCAGAGAGCGACTATCATGGCCCGCGAATATAAAATCGAAGACTACCGCAATTTCGGTATCATGGCTCACATCGACGCCGGTAAGACGACGACGACTGAGCGCATCCTGTTCTACACCGGTAAGAACCATAAGATCGGCGAAACCCATGATGGTGCGTCGACCATGGACTGGATGGAGCAGGAGCAGGAACGCGGTATTACGATCACTTCCGCTGCAACGACCACGTTCTGGCAGGGCCGTGATGGCAAGAAGCGCCGCTTCAACATCATCGACACGCCTGGCCACGTTGACTTCACGATCGAAGTCGAGCGTTCGCTTCGCGTTCTCGACGGTGCGATTGCTCTTCTCGACGCCAATGCCGGCGTTGAGCCGCAGACGGAAACGGTCTGGCGTCAGGCTGAAAAGTACCATGTCCCGCGCATGGTTTTCGTCAACAAGATGGACAAGATCGGCGCCGACTTCTATCGCTGCGTCGACATGATCAAGACCCGTCTTGGTGCGACCGCCCTCGTTGTTCAGCTGCCGATTGGTGCTGAAACCGAATTCCAGGGCGTTGTCGATCTGATCGAGATGAAGTCCTATACCTGGGACGGTTCGATTGGTGGCGCGACCATCGTCGGCGAAATTCCTGCTGACATGCAGGCTAAGGCCGAAGAATACCGCGAGAAGCTGATCGAGACGGCTGTTGAAGTCGAAGAATCCGCTATGGAAGCCTATCTTGAGGGCAATATGCCTTCGAATGATGAGCTTCGCGCACTGATCCGCAAGGGCACGATCGCTGTTCAGTTCCATCCGGTTCTGTGCGGCACCGCGTTCAAGAACCGTGGCGTTCAGCCGCTTCTCGACGCAGTCGTCGACTTCCTCCCGGCTCCGAACGAAGTTCCGGCCATCAAGGGCATCGACGTCAAGACGGAAACCGAAACCACTCGTGAATCCTCGGATGAAGCACCGCTTGCGCTGCTCGCGTTCAAGATCATGAACGATCCGTTCGTTGGTTCGCTGACCTTTGCTCGTATTTACTCGGGCAAGCTGACCAAGGGCATTTCGCTCGAAAACACCGTCAAGGGCAAGCGTGAGCGTATCGGCCGTATGCTGCAGATGCACTCCAACAGCCGTGAAGACATCGAAGAAGCCTTTGCAGGCGACATCGTTGCTCTGGCTGGCCTCAAGGAAACCACCACTGGCGATACGCTTTGCGATCCGCTGAAGCCGGTTATCCTCGAGCGCATGGAATTCCCGGATCCGGTTATCGAAATCGCTATCGAACCGAAGACCAAGGCCGACCAGGAAAAGATGGGCATCGCGCTCAATCGTCTGGCCGCCGAAGATCCTTCTTTCCGCGTCAAGTCGGACGAAGAATCCGGTCAGACCATCATCGCCGGCATGGGCGAACTTCACCTCGACATTCTCGTCGATCGCATGAAGCGCGAATTCAAGGTTGAAGCCAACGTCGGTGCTCCGCAGGTTGCTTATCGTGAATCGATCACCCGTCAGGCTGAAATCGATTACACCCACAAGAAGCAGTCGGGCGGTTCGGGTCAGTTCGCTCGCGTCAAGATCATCTTCGAACCGCATGACGGCGACGACTTCATCTTCGAATCGAAGATCGTCGGTGGCTCGGTTCCGAAGGAATACATTCCGGGTGTCCAGAAGGGTATCGAAAGCGTCATGGGTGCAGGCCCGCTGGCTGGCTTCCCGATGCTCGGCGTGAAGGCCACCCTGATCGACGGCGCTTACCATGACGTTGACTCGTCTGTTCTCGCCTTCGAAATCGCGTCCCGTGCAGCGTTCCGTGAAGGTGCGCAGAAGGCTGGCGCCCAGCTCCTCGAGCCGATCATGAAGGTCGAGGTTGTGACGCCGGAAGATTACGTTGGTGACGTTATCGGCGATCTGAACTCGCGTCGCGGTCAGATTTCCGGCACCGAAGCCCGCGGCATCGCCACGGTCGTCAACGCAAACGTTCCACTGGCCAACATGTTTGGCTACGTGAATTCGCTGCGCTCGATGTCCCAGGGCCGTGCACAGTATACGATGCAGTTCGACCATTATGAGCCGGTTCCGACGGCGGTCGCACAGGAAATCCAGAAGAAGTTTGCGTGATCTACGGGTCACGCTCCCAATTAAAAAGAATGCCTGAGCAGGCTAAATTTACGGAGAGCTCAAATGGCAAAGAGTAAGTTTGAACGTACGAAACCCCACGTTAACATCGGCACGATTGGTCACGTTGACCATGGCAAGACGTCGCTGACTGCAGCGATCACGAAGTACTTTGGTGACTTCAAGGCCTATGACCAGATCGACGCAGCGCCGGAAGAAAAGGCGCGCGGCATCACGATCTCGACCTCGCATGTGGAATATGAGACGGCCAACCGTCACTATGCCCACGTCGACTGC
>NZ_JBVPGR010000020.1:0-42844 GCF_055816895.1 Ochrobactrum sp. PL_is501
TCGCGAAGCGACGTGGTGTATTTTCCCTCTGAATGCGTCGAAACTCCCTTATGGAGGAACAACTCCATGCGGTCGTTTCTCCTGTTCAGCAGAAAAATACACCAACGCCGAACCGTAAGTTAATTCGTCACTACAGCCTAACGTTCAAACCGAACGGTTACGGAATCTTTTCGAATTCATCGGACATTGACGCCGACACACCGCAACAGAAGCAAGGCAATGATCCGTTTTCTCCTCAAATCCGCATTCTGGCTGACGCTGGCGTTTCTTGTGATGCCACGCATCTTCCCTGCGGATGAGCAGAACAAGCCGCAGGAGAAACCCGCCATTGCCACGACCGAGCGGGAACCTGATCCAATCGGCCAGCTTCTCGCCAATGGCAAAACCGCGGTGGAGCTGGGCAAGCTTTGCATCGATAACCCGTCCTTCTGCCAGAACGGAACCTCGCTGGTTTCCGGCGCCGGAAGCGGACTTCTGGAAGGAAGCCGTGTCGCGCTTGAATATCTGAGCGACCGTTTCGGCACCAAGCCGCAACCGCCTGCGAAAGTGGAACCGGTAGCGCTTCCGCCTGCACAGGCCGCAACCGGCATTCCCATCCCGACATCGCGGGAAGACGCCCTGCGCGCACTGGATCGTCGCGCGACCGGCGCAATTGAACGCTAGTTTTCCGTGACCTTGCCACGTTTCATCACTATATAAGCGGCAAGAAACTTCTTTCAGGCGAGTATCATGACCACGACCATCGATAGCATCATGTCCGATTTCGAATTTCTCGATGATTGGGAAGACCGCTATCGCTATGTCATCGATCTCGGCAAGGAACTGCCGCCCTATCCCGACGATGCGCGCGATGCAGAGCACAAGGTGCAGGGCTGTGTCAGCCAGGTCTGGCTGAAAACGCTGCCGCAAGACGGCGCCGATCCGGTCATCGAATTTCTGGGCGATTCCGATGCACATATCGTGCGCGGTCTGGTGGCCATCGTGCTGGCGCTTTACTCGGGCCGCAAGGCTTCGGAAATTCTGACGATAGACCCCGAAGCCATTTTGAAAAAGCTCGGTCTCGACGAGCACCTCACCCCGCAGCGCGCCAATGGTCTGCGTTCCATGGTAGCGCGCATCCGCCGCGAAGCGGAACTGGCGAAAGAGTCAGCCTAACAGTTTTTCCACCGACAGGGCTGCGGCCAGCAGCCTTTTGTCCGTGCCGCCGCGCGCGGTGAGCATGAAGCCGGTCGGCAGCGTCATGCCCGCCATGGGCACGGTGATGCTGCAAAGGTCGAACTGATTGCCGACCTGTGTATCCCGCAGGAGCAGCCCTTCCACACGGTCATATTCGGCCTCGTCATCGCTGACCGAGGCAATCGTCGGCGCAACAATCGGCGTAGCGGGCGTCACGAACATGTCGAACTGGCTCAAACGCTCGTCCATTTCCCGCACCAGCGCCGCGCGCGTTTCCATAATCCCGCGATAGGTTTCCATCGGCACCTTGATGCGGACGGCGAGCGGGCGCTTCACGCGGATGTCGACATTGGCCTCGGGATCGCCAAGCCATGTCGATGCGTGAACATGGCTTGCCTCAATGCCTGCAATGGAGCCGACGCGGGTTGCTTCGCGCAGGCGCTGGATCAGATCATCGACTTCCAGATCGGCAATGACAGCGCCCGCCTTTTCAAGAAGTGCGACGGATGCCTCGAAATGTTTCGCCACATCCGGCTCCATATCCGCCAGAAGATAGCCCTTCGGCAGCGCAACACGCAGCCCCTTTAGCGGCAGCGCGTCGGGCAATACCGGTGTTTCGCCTGCCATCACAGCATCGGTTAGAATGGCGTCAGCCACCGTGCCGGTCAGAGGACCGACGGAATCCAGCGATGGCGCCAGCGGAAAAGCGCCGTCGAGCGGAATGCGCCGGGCTGTCGGCTTGAAGCCGACAATGCCGTTCAGCGCCGCCGGAATGCGCACCGACCCGCCCGTATCCGAACCGATGGCAATTTCGCTCGTGCCTTCCGCAGCCGAGACTGCCGCACCCGACGACGAGCCGCCCGGAATGCGCGTAGGGTCAATCGCATTGCCCGGCTCGCCATAATGCGGATTGAGGCCGACCGGCGTGAAGGCAAATTCCGTCATATGGGTCTTGCCGACGATAACCGCACCTGCCTCGCGCAGACGGCGGACAATCGTTGCATCCTGCGTCGCAGGCGCGGCATCACGGCGGATAACCGAACCGGCCAGCGTCGGCTCTCCGGCAACATCGAAAAGATCCTTGATCGAAACAATGCGCCCGTCGAGCGGCCCGACAGCGCGCCCGTCGCGCAGGCGCGCATCGGCGGCATCCGCCTCGGCACGTGCCTGTTGCGCATAAACCTTGCTGAAAACGCGCTCATTCCCTGCCCGCGCTTCCAGCCGCGACAGGATGCTTTCCAGCCGATCCCGTACCGAATTCATGTGATTTCTCCCCACTTCCCCATCAGGCCTGCCAGGCTTGTTTGGCACAGGCGATAGCCCCGCCCCAATGGAGTGTCAATGAGGGAGATCGCGTCACTTGTTCTGCGGCTGCAGCCGGGGGCGATAGTCGTCGGCCCCCCAATGCAGGACGGCGCCGCCTCCCCGCTCCTTTTCAGGCTGAGGGTTGTAATGCCGGTGCAGTGCGGCAAGGCCGACCTTGAGCAGCATCTTGGCCGAACGTGCAGGCCATTGCCGCTCGCGCTCCACAGTTTCAAGACCTTTCAGGAAGCAGCAGACGTCGACCAGAACACCGTTCAATTCCGGTCCGACTGCCTCCAGCGCCCGCTCGACCCGGACGCGGCTGGCAAGCGCAATATCCGTCAGTTCGGCCATACCGCCCGACCCGCTCGCCCTGCTCCTGACGCTTGTGTCCCAACGCATCGTGATGGAAGGCATGAGCGAGCCGCGCGTGAAGTCGGCACGCAGCCGCTCGCCTGCAAGAAACTCGTCTTCCGAAATGAAGGAAGAACCGCTCGCGGTCTTGCGCCGGTAGAGCATGGCGAGCGGCGACTCTTCCGGGTTGATCTCAACCTTTTCGCCCTGCTCATACTCCACGGTCAGGGTTTTCCTTGCCGGAACGGGTGATGGCTTGCAGCGCTTCTTCTGGCTCCCGGCAGCGCCTTGCGCCAGAACAAGGCGTTCATTCTCCCAGCGCAGCAATTCCTTTTGATGCATGGCCTTCAGTTCGGAGCGGGAAGCCGCAATGGTCCCGTGATCCGCCGCGAGTAATACATGCGTGGCGCGAACCGAATCCTGAACCTCGCAGGACCCGCCCTTCAGAAAGCGTATAATTCTCGCTTCGGACACTGACAGTTGGGTGGTCATGCCGCCATCCTCCACTCCGCGAAAGCACTTTGCGCAATGCGCTCGAAGGTCGAGACGATCGCATCGAATTCGGTATCGTCACGCATGTCTTCCACCAGATGGCAGGCGTGCATTACCGTGGTGCGGTCCCGTGCAAAGCCCACGGCCACATCCCGCATGGCCAAGCCGAATGCCGTGTGCGCGACATACATGCCGATCTGCCGGACACGCGCAACCTCGCGCCTGCAACGCAAGGGAGAACGCAATTCGGTGCCGGAAACCCCGAACATGGCTACAAGCAAATCAATCAGGGCATCGCACAACGCTACATTGTGCCGCTGCCGCAACCGGTCCGCGGAGCCCTCCTCCATTGCCAGGCTAAGGTTGCGACCATGCCTTGCTGCCAGCAGCTTCAATGCTTCGAAAGCTTCTGCCCGCGTGTGAATGACATCCGATAGTTCCAAAGACATTCATCTTCCCTCGCCAGAATAGGAATATCTTCTTATACGGAGGAAAATGCAAGAGTGGATAAGTTTTGTAGAATGGATTGCGTTGCATGCTTAATTTCGTGGTTTCTAAGATAGGCTAAAGCCTTGTAAGCATGGCACTAACGCCCCGCGAAGGGTGCAATTGATGGCTATTCTACCGAAATTTGCGGGTAAAATCTAGGAATATTATCCAACACCATCTGGCGAGGCTCATGCTCGTTCACACCCAGAAATGAGGATTGTGACGATGGAAGCGGATCTCAAACATGCCCGCAAATTGTTTTTTGACCGGCAAAAACAGAATCAACTGACTGCGATGCAGCGTATCGCCTTGCAGATTATCGCCGGGATCGATCTCGATGAAGTTCTCAAAGCATCGCAAGAAGAAAAGGAACAGACCAAGCGGCGCCTGACGCGCCTCATGGAGAGGGAACGACTGAAAGGAATGCGCGGTCACTGGAGTTATGACCTGAACCGGCACATTGCATTGAAACAGGCTTTTGACCGGATCGCTTGATGGAGACGGCGTTTCGGGAAAAGCGGGTTCAAGCAAAATGGCCGTTATCGTCGAGCTTGCGCTTTACGATAACGGCCATTTCAACAAACGCTCAAGAATAGACGCGGCAAAGCGCAGTGCGCTCGAATGTCAGAGCGCTTAAGCTTCCTTCGGCTTGCGGCCGAGGCCCATCTTCTTCGCCAGACGCGAACGCGCAGCGGCGTAGTTGGGAGCGACCATCGGATAGTTCGGGTCGAGATCCCACTTTTCGCGGTACTGTTCCGGCGTCATGTTGTAATGGGTCATCAGGTGACGCTTGAGCGACTTGAACTTCTTGCCGTCTTCGAGGCAGATGATGTAGTCGTCATGAATCGACTTCTTCGGATTGACTGCCGGCTTCGGCTTCTCAACCACGACGGGCGCTTCCTCGCGTTCGACGTGGCGCTTGAAAGCAGAATGCACTTCAGCGATCAGCTGCGGCAGTTCACCGGCGCGAATCGAATTATTGCCGACATATGCAGCCACAACATCTGCAGTAAGGCTCAGAAGCAGTTCTGCGCTCTCGTCGTGCGTGTCCAGATTTTCCATCAGATTTCCTTTTTACTTCTTATTGTTGCGTAATCGACGACTGGAGATCCCCGCCTGCCATCGTCGCTACGTATTCCAAAACTCTGCCGCATTCATTCCCGATTGCGGATATCAGTTGATAATGTCATTTGCAATAGAATTGTCAAACCACATTACATTAACAACAAGTCTTTCTTCTTGAATCGGCAAATACAAAAACCAGAACTCAACCTCGCCGGAATAGGGAAACTATGAAACACGATGTGTTCGCGCTGCCTCCCCTGTCATTTATTACAGGATAAGGATGAAGCCGCAGTTCGCTGCCGGGATTCCTTTAATTTGCTCGGGCGCCGCTAGCAATATTTTTTTCCCTCAAGTTTTCTTGTACGAGGCTTAAGACTAACCCGTTTCCGTTCAGTAGCTTTTGGCCGCAAAATCGGGCCTCAAAAAGGCATTGGTCAAATATATTTCAACGGAATCAACTCGCTTTCGCCTTTTGGCGCAACTATATAAACACCAGTATCACCCGCTAGCGGTCTGATTCCAACATTTGCATCCCTTGGTTCAAGCGCTGAGCAAATGTTGGTATCCAAAAGACCACCAGGAATTTGACGTTTGAAACAGCATCTATGTCAGCCGGGATTCAAACGTGAAATCCAATCCACTAGAACGCATGGCTTACGGGCCTTGCAGCAAATCGAAACAGTTTTCATCGGAACTATGGATGTCTCAAAGCTCCTCCCAACCGCAACCGCCGCACGCAGCCAAACATCCGGTCAATGACACCCGCCACGGGATCACCCGCACCGACGATTATGCTTGGCTGCGCGCAGATAACTGGCAGGAAGTATTCAAGGACCCTTCGGTTCTTGCCCCAGAAATACGCACACATCTGGAAGCCGAAAATGCCTATCAGGCAGCGCTCATGAAAGACACGGAAGCGCTGCAAAAAAGCCTGTTTGCAGAAATGCGCGGGCGGATCAAGGAAGATGATTCGTCCGTTCCCTCAAGGGATGGCCCCTACGCCTATGGCGTGTCCTATCGCACCGGCGGCGAGCAGCCCTATTTCATCCGCACGCCCCGCGATGGCGGCGCGGAAACCATTCTTCTCGACGGCGATGTCGAAGGCAAGGACAAGGCATATTTCCGCCTCGCCTCCGCCGACCATGCGCCTGATCACAAACTTTTGATCTGGGGCTATGACGACAAGGGGTCGGAATTCTACAAGCTGAAAGTCCGCGACCTCACTTCGATGAAGGACCTTGAGGATATCGTCACCGATACCAATGGCGGCGGCGCCTGGGATGCGCGAAGCGAAGGCTTCTTCTATACGCGCCTTGATGAAAACCACCGGCCATCCAAGGTCTTCTATCACAAGATCGGCACAGACCAGTCAGACGACCGGTTGATCTATGAAGAAAAAGATCCGGGCTTTTTCCTCGGCGTCGGCGGCTCGGCGCTGGACGACTATATCTTCATCGACATTCATGACCATGAAACATCGGAATGCTGGCTGCTTCCCGCCAGCGACCCGGCGGCAAAGCCGCAGCTCGTCATGAAGCGCAAGACCGGCACGGAATATGACATCGCGCCCGGCGGCGACGTGTTCTACATCCTGACCAATGCCGATGGCGCCAAGGACTTCAAGATATGCCAGGCGCCCGCCAGCGCGCCGCAGCCGGAAAACTGGGTCGAGGTCGTGGCGGAAAAGCCGGGACGGCTGATCCTGTCGCACTCGGCCTACAAGCATCATCTTGTCTGGATGGAGCGGGATAACGGCCTGCCGCGCATCGTGATCCGCGACCGCGAAACCGGCGAGGAACACGCCATTGCCTTTGACGAGGAAGCCTATTCGCTCGGTCTTCACGGCAGCGCCGAATATGATACGGATGTAATCCGCTTCTCCTATTCGTCCATGACGACGCCGGAACAGCTTTTCGACTACAATATGCGCACGCGGGAGCGGAAGCTCCTGAAAACGCAGGAAGTTCCGTCCGGCCACAATGCGCAGGATTACGTCACGCGCCGCGTCTTCGCCAAGGCATCGGATGGCGAACTGGTGCCGGTCTCCCTGCTCTATCACAAGAACACCAGGCTCGATGGCTCTGCGCCATGCCTGCTCTATGGCTACGGTTCCTATGGCATCACAATTCCGGCGAGCTTCAGCACCTCGCGGCTGTCGCTTGTGGATCGCGGCTTCGTCTATGCCATCGCCCATATCCGCGGCGGCAAGGACAAGGGTTTCGCCTGGTACGAAAACGGCAAGCGCGACACGAAGGTGAACACCTTCACCGATTTCATCGCCGCCGCGAGGCACCTCGTTGCAGAAGGCTTCACCAGCCATGACCGCATCGTCGCCCATGGCGGTTCGGCAGGCGGCATGCTGATGGGCGCGATTGCCAATATGGCGCCCGACGCCTTCGGCGGCATCATTGCCGAAGTGCCGTTTGTCGACGTGCTGAACACGATGCTGGACGACACGCTGCCGCTGACCCCGCCGGAATGGCCGGAATGGGGCAACCCGATCACTTCGGAAGCCGATTACCGGACGATTGCGGGCTATTCGCCCTACGATAATGTCAGCCGTCAGGCCTATCCCGCCATTCTGGCCGTGGCGGGGCTTACCGATCCGCGCGTCACCTATTGGGAGCCCGCCAAATGGGTTGCCCGGCTGCGCGAACTGAAGACCGACGACCATCCGGTCCTGTTCCGCATCAATATGGATGCGGGCCATGCCGGAGCCTCGGGCCGCTTCTCGCGGCTGGAGGAAGTCGCCTACACCCATGCCTTTGCGCTCAAGGTGACTGGCAAGGCAGGCGACACGCTCTGATTTCAGACAAGGCATCGCACCCCTATTTTAAGGGTGCGATGCTTCTCATTGGAAGAAAAAGTACTATTCTACTTGTGAAGTTGTTTCATAGCTGGTCTTTTCAGGGAGAATTCGATGCTGCGTAAGCTGATTGCTCTTTGCCTCACGTCCGCATCGCTTGCGGTTTCCGGCCTTGTCGCGCTGCCGATTTCGGCTGAAGCGCAGGTGCGCAAGGATGTGAGCGAATATGCGGGCCAGCGCTGCAATGTGCCGAGACGCGGCAGCGGCATCATTGTCGGCCAGTTCAGCGGCGTGGACGATTCGCCCTTCCTCACCGGCGGCGACGGATTGATCCCGATCGACCGGGTTCGCTGCTTCACCACGCTGTCGGAATGCAAGGGCTGGCTCTATACGATGCAGAGCAAATACACCAATGCCGGTGCTGCAACGCTCGTCCGCTGCACGAAACGCTGACCCCGACCAAAAATCTGCGGTTTTCATGAAGCCCTGCGGATGGCATCCTCTCATTACTTGATGCGTCGCCTTCGGCGTCATCTTCGGTTTGGGAGGATCGAAAATGCAGCAGGCAAGCTCTGTTCCCAGTTATGTCCATGGCGCGAGCGACAAGCTCCTCATCGGCAACACGATCGGCCGGCATCTGGACCAGATCGCGGAACAATATCCCGATCGTCCAGCCGTCATCGTCCGGCACCAGAATATCCGGCTGACCTATTCCGAACTCAGGCAACGCACCGACGAACTTGCCGAAGGCTTTCTCGCGATAGGCTTGCGCCCCGGCGAGCGGCTCGGCATCTGGTCGCCCAACAATCTCGAATGGATACTCACCCAGTTTGCGAGCGCCAAGGCGGGTCTGATCCTCGTCAATATCAACCCGGCCTATCGGGCGCATGAACTGGAATATGTGCTCGGCAAAGTCGAATGCGCCGCACTCATCCTCGCACCGTCGCTGAAGACCAGCAACTATATCGATATTCTGCGCAGCATTGCGCCTGAACTCGATGAAGCCCGGCCCGGTCATCTGATGTCCGGGCGGCTTCCCTCACTGCGATGCGTGATCCGGCTCGGCACGGAGCAGACGGCGGGCATGCTGAATTTCGACGAAGTCGCCCAATCCGGCGATGACGTCACCAGACAAGAACTGGTGCAGCTTGCCGAAGAACTGCAATTTGACGACCCGATCAATATTCAATTCACCAGCGGCACGACCGGCAGCCCGAAGGGCGCGACGCTCTCGCATCACAATATCCTCAATAACGGCTTTTTCGTCGGCGAGGCGATGCAGCTTTCCGAACAGGACCGGCTCTGCATTCCGGTGCCGTTCTACCATTGTTTCGGCATGGTGCTGGGCAATCTTGCCTGCGTCACCCATGGCTCCTGCATGGTGATCCCCAACGACAGTTTCGACCCGCTGCTGACGCTCCAGACCGTCGAGGAAGAGCAATGCACGGGCCTGCATGGCGTGCCGACAATGTTCATCGCGATGCTGGATCACCCGGACTTCAGCCGCTTCGACCTCTCAAGCCTGCGCACCGGCATCATGGCGGGATCGCCCTGCCCCATCGAAGTGATGCGGCGCGTGGTGAGCGAGATGCACCAGAGCGAAATCACCATCGCTTATGGCATGACCGAGACAAGCCCGGTCAGTTTCCAGAGTTCGACGACCGATCCGCTGGAGCGGCGCGTCTCCACGGTCGGGCGCATTCACCCGCATCTGGAGGTGAAGATCGTCGATGCGGACGGCAAGGTCGTGCCGCGCGGCGAAAAGGGCGAATTGCTGACGCGCGGCTACAGCGTCATGCGCGGCTATTGGAACGACGCGGAAAGTTCAGCCGGAGCCATTGACGATGCGGGCTGGATGCACACGGGAGACCTCGCGACCATAGACGAAGAAGGCTATTGCAACATCGTCGGGCGCATCAAGGACCTTATCATTCGCGGCGGCGAGAACATCTATCCGCGCGAGATCGAGGAATTCCTCTTTACCCATCCCGCGATCAGCGATGTGCAGATATTTGGCATTCCGGACCGGAAGTTCGGCGAAATCATCTGCGCCTGGGTCAAGCTGCACAAGGACGCCCGGCTTTCTGAGGAAGAACTCACCGAATATTGCCAGCAACGGATCGCACATTACAAGGTTCCGGCTCATATCCGCTTCGTGGATCAGTTTCCGATGACCGTGACCGGCAAAATCCAGAAATTCGTCATGCGGCAGGTCATGATCGAAGAGCTGGAACTGCAGGAAATTCAAACGGCGTAATTATCCCGCACCATCTCATTTCGGGACCGCACACCTAATATTTTGGCATACAGCCGCTTGCAAAGCGAAGGCGAGAATGCATATTACGTAAACGTAAGATTTTTGGGAGAGTTTCCATGGAAGAACTGATCGCACGCATCACCTCCAAAGTTGGCATCGATGCGGGAACGGCAGAAAAGGCAGTCGGCATGATCCTCGCCTTCCTGCAGAAGGAAGGTCCGGCAGCGGAAGTCCAGAAGCTTCTGGCAGCGTTTCCGGGCGCTGAAGAAGCGATTTCGCAGGTCAAGGGTGGCGGCTTCCTGTCCGGCCTGATGGGCGGCGTGATGGGCCTCGGCTCGCAGCTGATGGGCGCGGGCCTCGGCATGGGTGAAATTTCCGGCGTTGCCAAGGAAACCATCCGCTTCGCCAAGGAAAAGGCCGGTGACGAACCGGTTGATGCCGTCATCGGCGCGATTCCGGGCCTTGGCCAGTTCGTCTGATCAAGCCTTGCATGCCCTTCAGAAAAGGCCCCGGATTCCGGGGCCGTTTTTGTTTGGCCCCGGTGATTAGACATTGATTCACGAGCAGCCGCCTCATCCGGAGTATAAAACAATAGAATTTAAGTCATGTTTATCACGATAACGTGAACCGCATGTAATAACCGCTACAGATTCAAAATGATACTTGCTGCCTTGGGGATTTGGCCGGTGTCATGATTGCAATGTCCGGGATTGTATCGGATATTTGAACCAAGGGACGAATTCTGTTCAATTTTTTAAATGCGGAGGATCGCATGCGTTTGTTTTTTCTGACTGTCAGCTCTGCGGCGCTATTGGTTGCCGGCGTGGCGCAAGCCGACGTCATCGCTGATCGCGAGGCGATCATGAAGGATCTGGGGCGTTCGGTCGGGACGATTGCTCCCATGATCAAGGGCGAAAAGCCTTTCGATGCGGCCACGGCGCTTGCGGCGCTGGAAAAGATCGATGCCGATGCCAAAAAGCTGGATGTGGATGCGCTGTTCCCCGCCGGTTCGGATAAGGGCGATACCGAAGCTTCGCCGAAAATCTGGGAAAACAAGGACGATTTCGTCAAGCATGTCGAAAAATTCCGGGCCGATGCCGCTGCTGCTCTCGCCGCCAAGCCGCAGGATCTGGATGCGTTAAAGCCAGCCTTCCAGCAGGTCGCCGCCAATTGCGGTTCGTGCCATCAGGCCTATCGCGTCAAGAAAGACTGATCTTCACGGTTGACACCGGGCACACCGGACGGAAACATTCGGTGTGCCAATTCATTTTGAGCAGATGTGCAAAGCGGTCCGCTAGAGCATCGGCCCGGAAATCGGAATCGATTTTCGGAAAGCACGATGCTTAGAGCCTGAATTAAAAAGCGGCAGGCCGAGGCGAAAATGGCGATTTTCGAGTACCGGAGCGCAGTGTGCTTCCAAGCATAGTCCCGAAAAGTTGCAGACTTTTCGGGACTATGCGTCTGAGAAAGCTACATGAGCACCGAAACGCAGAAAATTGCCATTTGCCGACCGGCATGGCGACTTTTGGAACAGGCTCTTAGATTCAATAGGTTGGAGCTACCTTTGTGCGTCCGTAAGGACGCACGGCGCTCTAATACCGGAACCGCATACGGGAACGGGTGGAATGATCCGAAAACTGGCATATGCCGCAGGCATCGTGGCCGTAGCTGGAGCGGCGGCTTTCTGGATTTTGACGGCGCCTCAGAAGGTTGACCAGACGGTGCTGGACGCGATGAAGCCGGGCGACCCCGCCAAGGGCGAGCAGGTTTTCTGGGCGGGCGGCTGTGCTTCCTGCCATGCGGCACCGGGTGCGACGGGCGATGCGCGCAAGGTTCTGGCGGGCGGGCATGAACTGACTTCGGATTTCGGGACATTCATCGCGCCCAATATCTCCCCGTCCGAGCAAGGGATTGGCACCTGGACGCTCCATGATTTCGCCAATGCCATGCTGAAAGGCGTCGGCAAGCGCGGCGAACATCTTTATCCGTCCTTCCCCTACACATCCTATGCCAGAATGCAGCCGCAGGACGTGGCCGATCTTTTCGCCTTCATGAAAACGCTGCCGCCATCCGACAATGTCGCGGCACCGCACAAGCTGTCCTTCCCTTTCAATATTCGCCGCGGGCTTGGCCTGTGGAAACAGCTTTATCTGACCGATCAGCCAGCGGTGGAAATCGCGAACGCCTCCGATCAGGTGAAGCGCGGCCAATATCTGACGGAAGCGCTTGGCCATTGCGGCGAATGCCACACGCCGCGCAATGCGATTGGCGGAGTGGAGACCGGCAAGTGGCTTGCCGGTGCCGTGTCGCCTGAGACCGGCAGTGACGGCAAAAAAGGCGTTGTGCCGAATATCACCCCGGACGAAGCGGGCATTGGCGGCTGGAGCGCGAAAGACATCGCCTATGCATTGCAGAGCGGCTTTACCCCGGATTTCGATTCGCTCGGCGGATCGATGACCGATGTGGTTGCGAATATGGCCCATCTTGCCGAGGCGGACCGCAACGCCATTGCCGCCTATCTGAAAGCTATTCCGGCTCACGAAAACGGCTATCCGGCGCGGTGAATTCCGCCATGCCCTGTTTGGAGGCAAGCCACGGCTTTTCCTTGTCGTGACGACGAGCGGCGTTTATACGTTGAGTGAGTTGAACAGAGGGAGCAAGCCGCCTGATGACTGCCGAAGACGCTATTTTTCTTGGCGCGAGCCGCAAGCCAGACGACTCCTACCAGCAGCCGGAATATCTAGCGCTGAAATACGGCAACCGGCACGGCCTCGTCACCGGCGCGACCGGCACCGGCAAGACGGTGACCTTGCAGGTTCTGGCCGAAAGCTTTTCGGCGGCTGGCGTTCCGGTGTTCTGCGCCGACATCAAGGGCGACCTGTCCGGCATCGGCGCTATCGGCGTTCAAAATGACGGGCTGCTCAAGCGCGCATCGGAAGTGAAGCTCGACCCTTATGACATGCGCGCCGCGCCGGTGATCTTCTGGGATATTTTCGGCGAACAGGGCCATCCCGTCCGCGCCACCATTTCCGAAATGGGGCCGCTGCTGCTGTCTCGCCTCATGAACCTGACCGACGCGCAGGAAGGCGTGCTGAACATCGCCTTCCGCCTGGCGGACGAAGAAGGCTTGCTGCTTCTGGATCTCAAGGACCTGCAGGCCATTCTCGCTGAAATGGCGGACCGTTCGGCGGAGCTTTCGGCGAAGTACGGCAACGTCAACAAGACCTCGGTCGGCGCGATCCAGCGCTCGCTTCTGGTTCTCGACCAGCAAGGCGGCTCGAAATTCTTCGGAGAACCGGCGCTGAGGATTTCCGATCTGATGCGCACCACCACCGACGGGCGCGGTGTCGTGAGCGTGCTTGCAGCCGACAAGCTTATGATGAGCCCTCGCCTCTATTCGACTTTCCTGCTGTGGCTGATGTCGGAACTGTTCGAGGAACTGCCGGAAGTGGGCGACCCCGACAAGCCGAAGCTCGTCTTCTTCTTCGACGAGGCCCATCTTCTCTTTGATGAGGCGCCGAAGGCGCTGATCGACCGCGTCGAGCAGGTCGTGCGCCTGATCCGCTCCAAGGGCGTCGGCGTTTATTTCGTGACGCAGAACCCGCTCGATGTGCCGGAAACGGTTCTGGCGCAGCTCGGCAACCGCGTGCAGCATGCGCTTCGCGCCTATACGCCGCGTGAGACCAATGCCGTGAAGACCGCAGCCGACACGTTCCGTCCGAACCCGGATTTCAACACGTTTCAGGCAATCACCAATCTTGCCACCGGCGAAGCGCTGGTTTCCACGCTTCAGGCCAAAGGTGTGCCCTCCATCGTGCAGCGCACCCTCATTCGCCCGCCCTCGTCACGCATCGGACCGCTGACGCCGGAAGAACGCGCGAAGATCATCGCCGCAAGCCCAGTTGCCGGGCAGTACGATCAGGCTGTGGACCGCGATTCCGCTTTCGAAATGCTGGCCCGCAAGGCGCAGAATGCGGCGGCAGCCCAGCAAAAGGGCAAGGAAGAGGAAGAAGGCGGCGGCGGCATCTTTGGCGAGATCGCCGGTACGGTGCTCGGTACCGGCCGCCGCTCCGGCCGCCAGACGGTGGCGGAAGCAGCCATGAAATCCGTTGTCCGGTCGGTCGGCAATTCGCTGGGGCGTGCACTCGTGCGCGGGATTCTGGGCAGTTTCAAGCGGTGAAGTAAGGCAGTAAGGCAGTAAGGCAGTAAGTGAAATAGGGCAGAAGGTTTCAGTCAAGCAAACATATTGCCCTACTGCCTTACTGCCCTATTCCCCTAAGCTCACATTACGAGAATCGGCGCCTTGGCTGGAACACGATCGTAGAGATCGATGATGTCCTGGTTCAGGAAACGCACGCAGCCCGAAGAGACCGCCTTGCCGATTGACCACCATTCCGGATTGCCGTGCAGGCGGTACAGCGTGTCCTTGCCGTCCTGGAAAATATAGAGCGCGCGGGCGCCGAGCGGGTTCTTGAGGCCCGGAGCCATGCCGCCGTTCTTGGCGCTGTAAGGCATAAGTTCCGGCTGGCGGGCAATCATTTCGTCCGGCGGGGTCCAGCGCGGCCACTGGCGCTTGTACTGGATCACAGCACGGCCAGACCATGCAAATCCTTCACGGCCAATGCCGACGCCGTAGCGCATTGCCTGACCGCCTTCGAGGACCAGATAGCAGAAGCGGTTCGCCGTATCGATGACGATGGTGCCCGGCAGTTCGCCGGTCGGGTCCTGCACAACCTGACGCAGATAGCGCTTGTCCATCTTCTGGATCGGGATCGCCGGAAGCTGGAAGCCGCCATCATCCACGGCGGCATACATCTGCGCCCAGCCGCCATAGGAGGAGTCCACATTGGCCTGCGGGGTGCGGTTGATCGGGTTGCCCGACTGATCCACATCAATGATTGGAACATTCTGCCCCAACTGAGCGCAACCGGCCAGGCCGGCCGCCGCTGTCGCTGTCATTGCCGTCAGGAAGGAACGGCGGGTAAGGGTCGTTTGCATATGAAAACCAGTTTAGTGACGGGAGGAGTTACAGATACACATTCAGGGTTAACGAATTGCGACCCGGCCAATTGTGGCGGATCGGCGGCGAACCATCGAAACGGCCCTAAACGGCAATTTCCGGTATTCGGTTGCACGGAAAACGCCCGAAAAATGTGGCGTACGCCCGTTCTTAATGCGGCCTAAACATGGCAAAGGCCCACCAGCATGGCTCGTGTTGCAGCCGCGACACAATTTTGGGTTCACGGACCGGCTTTCAATAAACCGGGAACGTTCAAATTTTAGTGAGCATTCAGTCGAGCAGTTGAAGGCTTGGGAGAATGAGTGCGGGAGCAAACTGCCTGTATTCGTCGGGCTGGTTGGAGCGGTTGATCCAGACCCCACGCATGCCGAACCGGACCGCGCCTGCCACGTCCCAGCGATTCGAGGACTGGAACGAGATCGCCGACGGATAAAGCCGCCAATGCAGGGTGATGAGTTCGTAGACCGCCGGGGCGGTCTTGTACTTCCTGACTTCATCGACCGAAATCACGTCGTCCAGCAAAACATCGAGGGCAGCCGAACGGACGGCGGATTCCAGCATTGCGGGCGACCCGTTGGAGAGGATTGCAAGCCGCGCCCCCTTCTCCTTCAGGCTTTTGAGGGCAGCTGGCACTTCCGGATAGCAATCAAGCTTCCAATAGGCGTCAAGCAGATCATTGCGCAGAGCGGGATCAACGGAAGGATAGCAGGCGAATGCAAAACCAAGCGATTCCTCGGTGAGTTTCCAGAAGTCGCTATAGGCTCCCATCAGGCTCAGAACCCAGGAATATTCGAGCTGCTTTGCCCGCCACAGCTCGGAAAATGCCCGCCCGTCCGGTCCGGCCTTGTCCGCATGCCGCCGCACCGCCGAATGGACATCGAACAATGTGCCATAAGCGTCGAAGACATAAGAACTGTGGGACACCGTTTCCTCCTGCGGGGGCTGCCGCGCATCGCGAAGAGTTAGAGCGCGTTTCGATCTTGATTGGATCAGACCGGGCTCTAATCCTTTGTTTTTGACGCGCATCTTATCCGAAAACCGTTTCACACTTTTCGGGATGCGCTCAAAATTCAGAATTACGCCATCCTACTGTGATTTCAATAATAATTCATTGTCTTGAAGCTGAATTGCTCATTCGCGCCATTGCCGCCCGCACTGATGCGGCCTATGTAGATTCCGCACGCAAGTTTTGTGGCAGCATCTGCTCGGCCAGCCAAGAGCTGCCCATATAAGCTGAAGAAAAGAGGAGAGTTTCCAATGGCTTTCGAACTGCCCGCCCTGCCGTATGACTATGACGCCCTTGCGCCTTTCATGTCGCGCGAGACGCTTGAACTTCATCACGACAAGCACCATCAGGCCTATGTCACCAACGGCAACAAGCTGCTCGAAGGCTCCGGCCTCGAAGGCAAGAGCCTGGAAGAGATCGTCAAGGAAAGCTACGGCAAGAATCAGGGCCTCTTCAACAATGCCGGCCAGCACTACAACCACATCCATTTCTGGAAGTGGATGAAGAAGGGCGGCGGCGGCAAAAAGCTGCCGGGCAAGCTGGAAAAGGCAATCGAGTCGGATCTCGGCGGCTACGACAAGTTCCGCGAAGATTTCATCGCTGCCGGTGTCGGTCAGTTCGGTTCGGGCTGGGCCTGGCTGTCGGTCAAGAACGGCAAGCTTGAAATCTCCAAGACCCCGAATGGCGAAAACCCGCTGGTTCATGGTGCAACGCCGATCCTCGGCGTCGATGTGTGGGAACATTCCTACTATGTCGATTACCGCAACCTGCGTCCGAAATATCTGGAAGCCTTTGTCGACAGCCTCATCAATTGGGAATATGTCGAGGAACTCTACGAAAAGGCCTGATCCCTTTCGTATGCCGATAAAGAAAAACCCCGGTTTTGCCGGGGTTTTTTGATATTCGTCTTACTCATTTATGACCTGCACGCCCACATGCTGGGCCCGTCCCGCGCCCCATCCGGCGACCGCCGCCCCCATCCCGAGCAGGCCGAAGAACGCGCCGCAGGCGGCAAAACTGCCCGTCGCACTGTGGATCATGCCGACGATCAACGGCCCGATCGCGGCGAGCGTGTAGCCGACGCATTGCGCCATGCCGGACAGATGCGCCGCCGTGTGTGAATCTGGCGCGCGCAGAACGATCACCATCATGGCGGCGGCAATGAGACCGCCCTGCCCGATGCCCTGAACGACTGCCAGCCCCCAATAGGTCCACTGCGGCAGGTAGAGAAAGCCGATCAACGGCAGGGCCGCGCAGGCACACAGGACGACATTGAGCAGGCTCTGGTTCTTCTGGCGGGTGGCAATGGACGGCACCCCGAGACACGTGACGACCTGCACCATGATCGAGAAGGAGACGAGACCGCCGGCGGCTGCGGCACTCAGGCCCTGCTCGCGCAGGATCGGCGCCAGCCATCCAAAGACGATATAGGCCGTGGAGGATTGCAGCCCCATGAACAGCGTGACCTGCCAGGCCAGCCTGTCCTTCCAGAGACCGATCACGCGGAAGCCCGAATGTGCCACATTATGCTTTGCGCGCACGGCCTGCGGCAACCACAGAAGCAGAACAAGCGCTGCCGGAACGGCCCAAAACGCCAAAGCGAGGTTCCACGAACCGCCGAACATCTCCTTGATCGGAATGGTAAAGCCGGCAGCGGAAGCCGCGCCGCCGCACAGCGCCATCGTGTAAAGGCCGGTCATGATGGCGGCGGTTTTCGGAAAATCGCGCTTCACGACGCCGGGCAGAAGCACATTGCCGGTCGCAATGGCCGCGCCAGCCAGCGTCGCGCCGATATAGAGCGAATAGAAGTTGCCCACCCCGCGCAGCGCCGTGCCGAGGGTCAGCACGAGAAGCACGAACAGCAGCACCCGCTCGGCTCCGAAGCGCTGGGCGAGGCGCGGCGCGAAGGGAGCGAAAACGCCAAGGCAGACCACAGGCAAGGTGGTCAGCACGCCAGCCGCGATGGAGGACATGCCGGTGGCATCGATGATTTCCGGCAAGAGCACGGAAACGCTGGAGAATACCGGCCGCAGATTGGCAGCGATGAGCACGAGGCTCAACCCCAGCAAAATGCGCATCGCCTGGCTGGGCGGCTGCTGGACAGGCGGCGGCGGAACGCTGTCCGCCTCCGCGTCGACCAGCGCGTCTGGCTGCATCGCCTCGTTTTCCGTCGCGTCCGACAGGGCTGTGTTCGTGTGGCTCATGATGCCAGCAACCTTTCAAGTTCTTCAATCAGGGGCGCCATGAAACGGCGAACGGTCGCTCCGGCCTTGTCGGGATCGCCCGAGGCGATGGCTTCCACGATCTGGCGATGCGCCTCGTCGCTCGGTTCGGGCAGTTCGCCATCGAGCGTGGCTTCTATGGATTCGCGTATGGAGGCGGAAAAAAGGTTGTAAGCCTCGATCAATGCGCCGTTGCCGGAAGCGGCGACAATGGCCTCATGAAAGGCAAAGTCACGGGCAACGAAAACCGACCGGCCGAGTTGCTCGCGATTGCCCCGCTGTGCCAGCATCTGTTGCAGATGCGTGATCGTTTCCGCCGTTGCGCGCTGTGCGGCAAGGCGCGCGGCTTCCGTTTCCAGAAGCGCCCGCGTTTCAAATCGGTCGCGAAGGCTGGAATGGCGGATACGGTCAAGGCTGCGCGCTGCATCGGCAGTGGAACGGACATAGGTGCCCGACCCCTGCCGGGTTTCAAGCATTCCCTGCGCCACCAGCGCCCGTACCGCCTCACGCACCGTGCCGCGGCTCACGCCCAGCTTGGCCGAAAGCGCAGCTTCGTTGGGAAGCTGGTCGCCTATCGACCAGCGGCCCGATGTAATCTCCGTGCGCAACGACTGCATGGCCGCATCCGTCAGGCTCTTTCGGGATATTGTCTTCATACCCTCACCAAAGTCATCCGATGACTTGATGAATTATGCGGGCGAAGCCCACATGTCAACAAGGAAGAAGAAGCACGCTGCGGGGGATGGCGCGGACCGCCGCATTCCGTTAACAATTTTGGCGCAAAGTGCCGCTTCGAGGATAAAGCCCATTGAGACTTCAGGTGCCAGCATGATCACGCTATACAGCCTTTCCGGGGACCATCTTGCAGCGGTGGAGGTCGAACCGGGCACCCCGTTGCCCGAAAACGTGATCTGGATTGACCTGTTTGCCCCCGGCGTGAACGAGGACAGCATTGTGGAGGCGTGGACGGGAATTTCGATCCCGACGCGCGAGGACATGACGGAAATCGAGGAATCGAGCCGTTTTTATATGGAGACCGGTGCGCAGTATCTCACCGTCCCCATCCTGCACGCGGTCGATCTCGACCATCGCGAGCTGGCGCCAGTCACCTTCATCCTGCATGGAACGCGGCTGATAACCGTGCGCTACGCCAATCCGAAGTCATTCACGACCTATGTGATGCGCTCCACCAGGCCGGGCAATGGGCTCATATCGGCCAAATGCTCAGGGCTTTCGATCATGCTCGGCATCACCGAGGCCACGACCAACCGGCTTGCCGATATTCTGGAAGGTGTGGCGGGCAAGATCGATGCGGCCTCGCATTCCATCTATCGCCGCCAGCCGAAAGCCCGCCCGATGACGACGCAGGACTTCCGGCACATATTGACCCAGATCGGCGGACAGGGAACCTTTCTGTCGCGGATGCGGGAAAGTCTGGCAGGCATCAGCCGCATGCTGGTCTATCTGTCTGCAACCAACAATCCGGCCTCCGGGAAGAAGGAAACGCGCAGCTGGATCAAGTCGCTGGAGCGCGACACGCAATCGCTGACCGCCTATGTGGATTTTCTGTCCAACAAGGTCACGTTCCTGCTCGATACGATTGTCGGCCTGATCTCGGTCGAGCAAAACGCCATCATCAAGATTTTCTCGGTCGCGGCAGTCGGCTTCATGCCGCCGACGCTGGTCGCTTCCATCTACGGCATGAACTTTTCCTTCATGCCCGAATTGCACTCCCCCTGGGGCTATCCGATGGCGCTTATTCTGATGGTCGCCTCTGCCCTGCTGCCGCTCTATTATTTTCGTCGAAAGGGTTGGCTGTAGTTTGCAGTGACAAGGGAGGCGCACTATGTTATATCATGCGTTATAACATAGGAGAAAACCCATGAACGTGACCCTGCGCAAGATCGGCAATTCTGACGGTGTGATCATCCCGAAGGAAATGCTGGAGCAGTTGAACGTGCAGACGGGTGACACCTTGGTCCTGACCGCAGATAAGGACGGGCTGAGACTGACCCGAAGCACCGAAGACCCGGAAATCTTCGAGAAGAAAATGAAGATTGCCCGCGAGCGGATGAAAAAATATGAGACCGCCTATCGCGTGCTCGCTCAATGATAGACTTTCATTCGCGGACCTTCATAGAAGCGCTGCATCAGGAGCAGTTGCGCCTGCATGGTGGCGCGGCAGGAATTCGTGATTCCGGCTTGCTGGATTCAGCGCTGGCGCGTCCGCTGCAGAAGGAAGCCTATGGCGATCCCGACATTTTCGATCTGGCGGCGGCCTATCTGTTCGGCATCCTGAAGAACCATCCTTTTGTGGATGGCAACAAGAGAACCGGGCTGGCTGCCGCCGATTTGTTTCTTTATTTCAATGGCTACAGTCTTGAAGCCGGACAGGAAGACGTTATCCAACTTGTCCTGATGGTTTCGGCCAGCGAAATCGATGAATCTGGCGCCGCAGCGTTTTTCCGCGATCATACGGTTGCGGTAGAGGGTTAACCCCCTTTCAGCGACACGATTTCCCATTCGACATTGTTGATTTTGACGACATCGCCGACCGGCTTGCCGAACAGCAAGATGGCAACAGGCGCGACGTGGGAAATCTTGCCGTTTGACGGATCGGCCTCGTCCTCGCCAACGATGGTCCAGCGACGGACCTTGCCGTCATCCAGGTTTTCCAGTTCCACCGTCATGCCGAAACGCACCACATCACTGTCGGGAGCGGGAGTGGAAAGCTCGGCATTTTCGCGCCGCGCCGTCCAGTAGCGCAGATCGCGCGAAATGCGCGCAACTGCTGAGCGCTCGCCGGCGACATTGGCATCGGCCAGTTCGCGTTGCAGCCGGGCAATTTCATCATCGATCATCTTCAGGCCGGTTGGCGTGACGAGATTGCGATGCGGGCTGACGGGGCGCTCGCCAAGGTCGGTCGGCGCATCATCCTGTTCTTTGGTGAAAGCTCTGCTCATCATTTGAATGTAAGCAAGCGCACCCCTCCCGGCAAGCCTCCCCAACCGCACGCCCCGCTTCCGCGATGCGTAAACGCATGATTTGCATGATGGGTTTTTATTGATTGATGAGTCAATCAAAGATAGGCTATGCTGGAATTAGCCTGAGAACGGACCAAGATTATGCCCAAGATCGGGATGGAGCCCCTAAGACGGCGCGAACTAATCGATGCCGCCATTCGCACCATCGGCCAGCGCGGTTCGCTGGACGTGACCGTTGCGCAGATCGCCCATGAGGCCGGCGTATCGCCCGCGCTCGCGCATCATTATTTCGGCGGCAAGGACAAGCTCATTCTCGCTACGATGCGGCATCTGCTGCGCGAGTTGGGCCGCGATCTCAACGCGGCAATCGGACAGGCTGAAACGCCGCTCCAGCGCATCGCCGCTATCATCGCCGTGAACTTTTCCGCATCGCAATTTGCGCAGGAAACGATTGCCGCCTGGTTGACCTTCTATATCCACGCCCAGCAGTCGGAAGACACAAGGCGGCTGTTGCGCATCTATGCGCGCCGCCTTCATTCCAACCTCGTTTTCGCGCTGGAGCAGCTCACAAGCCGCGAACAGGCGCACCGGATCGCGGAGGGTGCCGGTGCGATGATCGACGGCCTTTATATCCGTCACGCGCTTGGCGCCGACGCGCCGGATGCCGCCCGAGCAACGGCACTGGTGGAAGATTATATCGCGGTTCAGCTTGCGGGGAAGAAATGAGCATGGAAGCAGATTTCGTCATTATCGGCTCCGGCTCCGCCGGATCGGCCATGGCTTATCGCCTGTCGGAAGACGGGCGATATTCGGTGATCGTCATCGAATATGGCGTTCCTGACGTTGGCCCATTGATCCAGATGCCTGCCGCCCTCTCCTTCCCCATGAACATGGAGACCTATGACTGGGGCTTTTCCACGGAGCCGGAACCGCATATCGGTGGACGCAGCCTTGTGACGCCACGCGGCAAGGTGCTTGGCGGATCGTCCTCGATCAATGGCATGGTCTATGTGCGCGGCCATGCCCGCGACTACGACCATTGGTCGGAAAGCGGCGCGCGCGGCTGGGCCTATGCCGATGTGCTGCCCTATTTCAAGCGGATGGAAAATTCGCAAGGTGGACAGGAAGGCTGGCGCGGCACCAGCGGCCCGCTCTATATCCAGCGCGGCAAGCGCGACAATCCGCTGTTTCATGCCTTTGTGGAGGCCGGCCAGCAGGCGGGCTTTGAAGTCACCGAAGATTATAATGGCGAGAAGCAGGAAGGCTTTGGCCCGATGGAGCAGACGATCCACAACGGTCGTCGCTGGTCTGCCGCCAATGCCTATCTGAAGCCTGCGCTCAAGCGCCCGAACGTCAAGCTGGTCAAGGGTTTGGCGCGGAAAGTGGTGCTGGAAGGAAAGCGCGCCGTCGGCGTGGAAATCGAGGCAGGCCGCACCTTCTCGACCATCCGTGCGCGGCGCGAGGTCATCATTGCCGCTTCATCGATCAATTCGCCGAAGCTTCTCATGCTTTCTGGCATCGGACCGGCCGCGCAGCTGAAACAACACGGCATCGACGTGGTTGCCGATCGCCCCGGCGTCGGCCAGAATCTGCAGGACCATCTGGAAGTCTATATCCAGCAGGAATGCACGCAGCCGATTACGCTCTATTCCAAGCTGAACCTGTTTTCGAAAGCGAAGATCGGCGCGGAATGGCTGTTCTTCAAGACGGGCGACGGCGCGACGAACCATTTCGAATCCGCCGCCTTTGTGCGGTCGAAAGCTGGCGTGGAATATCCCGACATCCAGTATCATTTCCTGCCGGTCGCCATCCGCTATGACGGCAAGGCTGCGGCGCAATCGCATGGCTTTCAGGCCCATGTCGGCCCGATGCGATCCAAATCGCGCGGCAGCGTGACGCTTCGTTCAGCCAATCCGCGCGAAAAGCCGATCATCCAGTTCAACTACATGTCGCATGAAGACGACTGGGCGGATTTCCGCCATTGTGTGCGGCTGACGCGAGAAATCTTCGGGCAGGCCGCGTTCAATCCCTATCGGGGAGCGGAAATCCAGCCGGGTGCGCATGTTCAGAGCGACGAAGAAATCGACAATTTCATCCGTGAGCATGTCGAAAGCGCCTTCCATCCCTGCGGCACCTGCAAGATGGGGGCGATTGACGATCCAATGGCCGTGGTCGATGCTGAATGCCGCGTGATTGGCGTCGAAGGTTTGCGCGTTGCGGATTCATCCATCTTCCCGCGCATTACCAATGGTAATCTCAACGGTCCGTCGATCATGGTAGGCGAAAAAGCCTCCGACCACATTCTTGGCCGCACGCCGCTCGCCCGCTCCAATCAGGAGCCGTGGATCAATCCGAGGTGGCAGGTTGCGGACCGCTGATGCGGTCAAGGCAATAGGGCAGCGGTCGTGTTCCCGGCGCTTAAAAACATACTGCCTTATTGCCTTACTGCCCTACTGCCTTAAACAAGGAAACAACAATGAAAGCACAACCCAAGGCCTCGCACTTCATCGGCGGCGCATTCGTGGAAGACAAGGCCGGAAAGCCTTTGCCTGTCATCTATCCAGCCACCGGTGAGGAGATTGCCAAGCTTTATTCCGCCACGCCCAGCGTGATCGAAGCGGCTTATGCGGCAGCGCTGAAAGCGCAAGGCGAATGGGCGGCGCGGAAGCCAGTTGAACGCGGGCGCATCCTGCGCCGCACGGCAGATATTCTTCGCGAGAAGAACAGGAAACTTTCAAAGCTAGAAACCCTAGACACCGGCAAGGCATTGCAGGAAACGCTGGTGGCCGATGCTGCTTCGGCGGCGGACGCGCTGGAGTTTTTCGGCGGCATCATTTCCGGTTTCAACGGCGAGTTCGTGGAACTCGGCGGCTCGTTCGCCTATACGCGCCGCGAAGCGCTCGGGATCTGTGTCGGCATTGGCGCATGGAACTATCCGATCCAGATCGCCGCGTGGAAATCGGCACCGGCGCTTGCCATGGGCAATGCCTTCATCTTCAAGCCCTCTGAGAACACGCCGCTTTCAGCGCTCGCGCTGGCGGAAGCCTACAAGGAAGCGGGGTTGCCGGATGGCTTGTTCAATGTCGTGCAAGGCTTTGGCGATGTGGGGGCCGCGCTCGTCAATCATCGCCTGACGGCAAAGGTTTCGCTGACCGGCTCAGTGCCGACCGGCAAGCGCATCATGGCGCAGGCTGGCGAACATCTGAAGCACGTCACCATGGAACTTGGCGGCAAGTCGCCTATTATCGTCTTTGACGATGCCGACCTTGAAAGCGCTATCGGCGGCGCGATGCTCGGCAACTTCTATTCGACCGGTCAGGTCTGCTCGAACGGCACGCGCGTTTTCGTTCACAAGAAGGTCCGCGAGCGCTTTGTCGAACGGCTGGTCGAACGCACGCGCAAAATCCGCATTGGCGACCCGTTGGATGAGGCAACCCAGATGGGCCCGCTTGTCAATGCAGCCCAGCGCGACAAGGTTTTGTCCTATATCGAAAAGGGCAAGGCAGAAGGCGCAACGCTTGCCTGCGGCGGCGGCGTGCCGAAACTGCAAGGCTTCGACAAGGGCTATTTCATCGAGCCTACCATCTTTACCGATGTCACGGACGGGATGACCATCGCCCGCGAAGAAATCTTCGGCCCGGTCATGAGCGTGCTCGAATTTTCCGATGAGGACGAGGTGATCGCACGTGCCAACGACACCGAATTCGGACTTGCCGCTGGCGTGTTCACTGCCGATATCGCACGCGGCCATCGCGTCATCGGCCAGATCAAGGCGGGCACATGCTGGATCAATGCCTATAATCTGACACCGGTGGAAGTGCCTTTCGGCGGGTACAAGCAATCCGGCATCGGGCGTGAAAACGGCATTGCCGCGCTGGCCCATTACAGCCAGATCAAGACCATCTATGTCGAAATGGGTAAGGTAGACAGCCCCTACTGATCGCTGAAATCGGCCCGCGGAATTGCTTTCGGTTCTGCGGGCACCGTATTGAAAATACCCGCTATCTGAACAGGAACGCGCTGGTACTCTATGCCCATACGCCTTCACTACCACTGCGGGAGCAGTGTTCACCTTGCCCGGCAAGCAATCACAAACAGTAAAAAATAGCCTTGTTAACAACAGTTTCAAACAATATTAGATTGAAACTGCCGAAATCAACGCGGTTCCTGGCCGGGAGGGTATTCTATTTGTTTTTACACATGTCTTTATCCCCAAACCGGTTCCCGCTTTCGAGAGGCATGCCGCGTCATTAGATGCAGTTCCCTATTTTAACGGAACCGCCGGAACCGCTCTAACTATTTGTTTTGTCGCATCTTCCAACGCATCAGAGCGGGATTAGAAATCAGTCCAGTGAACTGCTTTCCCCGCGCAGGCATTGCTGGCAATGCTCTAGCGATGAGTACTCCATAAGATTTTATCAAGATAACTTATCTTCTGTGGGTTCTCCGGGTATTTTTCCCAAACGAAATGAATATTAAACACTACTGTACAATATTCTACTTTGCTATATTAGCCGAAAATCATTTATCACGAAATAAAGAATCTGCCATGATCAAAATCGTATAGACAAGCCCATTGTCAACGACTAGCAATTTAATTCCCATTTATTGGCAGCAACAACAAGGAATATCTTATTCAAGCAATATAGTATTTATTTCTAATCTATAATTCCCCCCACATAGTCACGTTCTTGGCTGAACGGTTTGCATGGATAACAAGACATTAATTTCGACAGATATGATAGAGGATCGGTTGCCCAATGATTTCTGGTGCGCAATCCTCAAGCCTATGTATGAAGCCGAAGGCGACGATTACCAATTCTCTGGATCAATCGTTGCCCGTTCCATCGGCTCCGTTCAGATTGGAGCCACGTCGTTCAAGTCCCACAACCGTGCGCGCGTGCCAGAGCTTATCGCTCAAGCGGGACTGGACCACTATGTCCTGCAACTCATGGCCAGCGGTGAGCTGCGCGGCAATTTCAACGGTGTCGATGTCGATGCGAAGCCGGGGGATATCGTCTTCATCGACCTCAGCCAGACGGTCAAGCTCCATGGTTCCTGGGGCTCGCGCATTACGGTCGTGATTCCGCGCGAGGAGCTGGAAAAGATGGTCGGCTGGCGAAATCTCCATGGCCTTCACATGTCGGCAGAGATTCCCATGACGCGTCTGCTTTTCAGCTATCTTCATGATCTCCTGTCATTGAGCGGGGACCTGGACAGGATCAATGCGCAGTCAGCGCTGGACGCGATGTTCACCTTGCTCGGTGCAAGCATAAACGGCACCACAGGCGGCGTAGTCGAAAGCCTTCCAGCCAACCTGCCCATGCGCAAGCGGATTCTCGCCTATATCGATGACAATCTTTCCGACCCGCTGCTTGGGCCGCACCTCATCACCAAAAATCTCCGTATCTCCCGCTCAAGCCTTTACCGGACCTTCGAGGCGGAAGGCGGCATTGCCAGCATCATTCGCGACAAGAGGCTGGATCGCGCTTATCGCATTCTGGTTGACGAGCGGGGCCGACACGTGTCGTTCAAGGAAATCGCCTATCGTTGCGGCTTTCACGATGGCGCGCAATTTACCAAGGCATTCAAAAACCGTTTCGGCATGTCGCCCAAGGATGCTCGCGAATCGCACACGGACCTGCTGACGTCGGATGCGGCAAACTTCGACTGTACGTTCATGTTTCGGAACAAGCCGGCGGACGCCGCATTGTCAAACCATGAGCTGACCGTCAAGCTGATGAAAGACGACACAAAAAGTCGTCACACCAACGGTTGACGTCATTCGCGCTCAGGAAGGCCATCATGCTTTCAAATCGTTCCTTGCGTTCACCCAGCGGCATGGCAAGCGCGCGGGCCATGGCATGGGCAACCGCCTCTATATCATAGGGATTGACCAGCAGCGCGCCGTCCAGTTCCTGGGCGGCGCCGGCAAAACGGGACAGGACCAGCACGCCCGGATTTTCAGGATCCTGTGCGGCAACATATTCCTTGGCGACGAGGTTCATGCCGTCGCGCAATGGCGTGACCAGCGCCACGCCAGCCAGCCGGTAAAGTCCCGCCAGCACATCCCGGTTCAGCGAACGGTTGATGTAGCGTATCGGCGTCCAGTCAACGGTGGCGTTGGCCCCGTTCACCCGCCCGGCCAGCTCGGCGACAGCGCGCTGCATGTCCTTATATTCCGGCACTTCCGAACGTGATTTCGGCGTGACCTGCAAAAAAGTGACCTTGCCGCGATTGCCGGGGTCGACTTTCAGGAAATGCTCGAAAGCCTCCATGCGGTTGGTGATGCCCTTGGAATAATCGAGCCGGTCAACCCCAATGATAAGATCGCGATCCAGCATGCTTTCGCGCATGCGCTTTACCGTTGGATGGCGTTGCGCCTTGCTGGCTATTTCCGCGAAGGCAGCGGTCTCGATACCGATACCGAAACGCTCGGCGCGAAACCGATGGCCGAAAGCCTCAAACAGGCCATTATCATCCAGCGGCTTGCCGATTTTCTCGCGCCGCAGACAGCCTATGAAATTATCGACGTCATTCCGGGTCTGGAAGCCGATAACATCGTAAGAAGCCAACCCGCGCATGATGGTTTCGTGTACGGGCAGCGTGAACAGGATATCCGCTGGCGGCCATGGGATGTGCAGGAAGAAACCGATGCGATTGGTGACACCCAGATTGCGCAGTTCCGCAGCCAGGGGAATGAGATGGTAATCGTGAATCCAGATGAGGTCGTCCGGCTCGATCATCGGCAGGAGATGCTTCGCAAATAGGCGGTTGACCCGGAAATATCCGGCCATGTCCTTGCGCGTGTAATCGATGAGATCAAGGCGATAGTGGCATAGCGGCCAGAGCATGCGGTTGGCAAAGCCCGCATAATATTCATCGATATCCTTCTTATGGAGATCAAGCAGGGCGTAGCGAATTGGCCCCTCGTCGCGGATTGTCAGCTCCTGCGACTGGCGCGCGGGAAGCGTCTTGCCGGACCAACCGAGCCATATGCCGCCGCGTTCGTTGAGCGCCGCCTGCAACGCTACGGCCAGCCCGCCAGCAGGCGCCTTGCCCTGTTCATCGGGCAAGGGAACACGATTGGAGACCACGATCAGCCTTCCCATACATCAAGCTCCTTTCATTGCTTTTCCTGTCCATCACTCCGAATGCTGGAAAGCCACAGGCGAAGCTCGCCGGGGTTTGCAAACCGCGCGGCATGCGGAAGGTCAATCGTCCGTCCAACCACGGCGGTCGCGCCGCCCCATTCCGTTGCCGCCTTCAGCATGGACAGGTCGGTAAGATCGTCGCCGAATGCGACCGGAATCCTGCCTGCAAACGGCTTTTCTCCCATGAAGCGACGCAGGGCCGTGCCCTTGTCGCTTATCGCCGGGCGTAGCTCGAAAACCATCTTGCCGGGCTGCACAGTCCAATCAGGCCCGACGAGTTTCGACGCCTTTTCGATGAGGTCATGCGCCAGATCAGCCTTTTCGGGCGCAGCGCGATAATGAAGGGCGACGGCGTTGCCCTTGTCTTCGGCAAGAAGGCCGCTGACGCGAAGCGCGGCCTGCCGCAGAAAATCCCTGGCGATCAGGAAATGTTCGCTCGGCTCGATCAGTTCTACCAGCCCGGATGCGTGCCGGAACTCGGCGCCATGCAGCGCCGCTATCGGGCCGTGATAATCGGGAAAGCGTTCCTCGATGAACGCGATCGCCCTGCCCGTGACCAGAGCCATCGCACCGGACAGCCGCCGGGATATGACAGACAGGGAGTGCTGCAGGTCGGGCGGAACCACAACGCCGTCAGGATTGGCGGCGATATCGAGCAGGGTTCCGTCGACATCGAAAAAAAGAGCGTGTTTTTGAAAATCAATGACCGGCATGCCGATCACATCGGTCGCCGGGTCCTGTTCCTTGCTGGGCATATAAGGCAAACATCCGCGGCGGCGAATGGTTCCCGAATAAATGCCGCGCCAGGCAGTTTCCTGCCCTTACGTGCGGCCATAGACGTCATCGAAGCGCACGATGTCGTCTTCGCCCAGATATTCACCGCTTTGCACCTCGATGAGCACGAGCGGCAGTATGCCGGGATTTTCCAACCGGTGCCGGAAACCGCAGGGAATATAGGTCGACTGGTTTGTCGTGAGCAGGATTTCGCGGTCGCCATTGGTCACCTTCGCGGTGCCGGATACGACGATCCAGTGCTCGGACCGGTGATGATGCGCCTGAAGGCTCAAGCGACGCCCCGGCTTCACCTCGATCCGCTTGATCTTGAAGCCGTCGCCCTCTTCCAGAACCGTATAGGTGCCCCATGGCCGATGGGCCGTGCGGTGAAGCTTGGCCGCCTCATGGCCGCTCGCCCGCAGCCTGTTGAAGACCTTGCGCACTTCCTGCGCCTTGTCGCGATGGGCGACGAGCAATGCGTCCGGCGTGTCCACGACAAGCAAATCGTGAACGCCGACCAAGCTGACGAGCCGGGTTTCAGACAGGACAAAGCTGTCGGTCGTGTCTTCGATGACCGTTTCGCCCCGCAAGCGGTTGCCTTCGCTGTCGGGCGTGATGAGGTCGGCCATGGCTGCCCAGGAACCGATATCGGACCAGCCGCAGGACACCGGAATGCAGGCAATATTGTCGGCCTTTTCCATGATCGCATAGTCGATGGAAATCGCAGGCGCCGCCGCAAATTCATCCTTCGCGATTTCGACGGTCTTCGTCTCGCCATTGACGCCGCGCCGGGCATGTTCAAGTGAAGCCTGCACGGCATTGAAAATATCCGGTGCAAAATGCTGCATCGCTGCGAGCATGGTTCCGGCGGTGAAACAGAACATGCCGGAGTTCCAGAAATACCGGCCGCTTTCCACATAGGCCTGTGCCGTTACGGCGTCGGGTTTTTCGACGAAGCGGAGCACATCCGTACCTTCGGCCTCGATGTAACCGAAACCGGTTTCCGGATGATCGGGCACGATGCCGAAAGTGACGATGCGCCCGGTTTCCGCGAGCTGGCGAGCCTTGGAAACGGCCTCGGCGAATGCTGCCTCATCCTCGATCAGATGATCGGCGGGCATGACCAGCAATGTGGCATCCGGCCCGAAAGTCGCAGCCGCATGCAGGGCCGCAACCGCGACAGCAGGCGCCGTATCGCGCCCAAGCGGCTCCAGCAGAAATGCGTTGTCGACCTTGGGCGCCTTCGCATCCGCATAGGCATCGAGCGTCAAGAACAGGAAGTCGCGATTGGTGACGGTGAGGATATGGTCCACACCGTCAAGCTGTGCCGCGCGCTTGTATGTCTTGCCGATCAGGGTGCTGCCATCGGGCAGTTCGATGAATGGTTTCGGGTGCGCGTCGCGCGAAAGCGGCCACAATCTGGAACCGGAACCGCCGCTGATGATGACAGGAATAAAGCTCATTGCTCAGTTGTCCTTCGTTGCGTTGCGGGCGATGGCAAGTCCCGTTTCCAGAAGCGTCTCTGCCTGGCTTTCGCCAGAAGCTTCCACATAGCACCGCAGTTCCGGCGCGTTGCCGGAAGCGCGATAATGAATTGCATTGCCTGAGTGGAAGAAGAGTTTCACGCCATCAATCGTCTCGGTTCGGACGATCGGATCATCCATTTGAAACAGCGCGTCGCGTTTTGTCTCGCTCTTCAGCATGGACAGAAATGCAAGGCTCTTTTCCTGCGGAATGTTCTGGAGCCTGTCGCTCAGCGCAACGCGGAAGTGGAAACCGGATGCGATTTCAGACAGCGGCTTGCCCGTTTCCTTGATGGAACCGAGACACCCCAGAATTGGCAGCAGCGCATCGCGTGTCGGCAGGGCAACCAGCACGCGGTCGCCACGGCTCATATCCGTGCCCAGCAGCACACCGCCATTGGCCTCAAAACCGACAACTGCCCGTATGCCCTCCGCGATGGCTTGCTCCATGCCCTCAATGACATAGGGCGACCCCACGCGAGTTCTGACAACACGCCCGAAATGCTCTTCAAGAGCGGAATTGGACGTCACCGGCGTCACGATTGTTCCGACGCCAAGCCATTTCGCGGTGATCGCCCCTACCAGATCGCCCCGGACGAAACGCCCGTTCTCATCCGCGATCAACGGGCGATCGGCATCGCCGTCTGTTGAAACAATAGCGTCGAAGCGGCTTTCCTTGGCCCACTGACCGAGAAGTTCGATATCCTCGGGGCGCAGGGCTTCCGTGTCGACAGGCACGAATACATCGGACCGTCCAAGGGGTACGGTTTCGGCACCAAGCTCGGTCAGGATGCGGACGATGAGGTCACGTGCCACAGAAGAGTGCTGATAGACCCCTACCCGCAATCCCCGAAGGCTTTCATCTCCCGCCAAGGCAACATAACGCTGCACATAGTTGTCAATGGCATCGCTGCCAAGCGGCGCCTCGTGCAGATGGCGGAAGGCGATATTATCAGGCAGGGCGGCATAGGCAGCGCTGATGGCGCTTTCGTCGTTCTTATCGATTTCCCCGTCGGCGCGATAGAATTTCAGCCCGTTGCGATCATCGGGAATATGGCTGCCCGTGACCATGATGCTGGGCGCATGCTGCGAGATCGCGTAGTGGCTCAATGCTGGCGTCGGCAAAACACCGCAATCGACGGGCTGAAATCCTGCATCCTCGATTGCCGCCATGCACAGCGCTGCAATGGCAGGACTGGAGGGGCGAAGGTCGCGACCAACAAAGACCTTGTCGTCCTTCCGGAGCTTCCCGGCTTCCGACAGCATTCCGACGAAAGCAAGGGAATAGGCATAGGCAGGCAGGCCATTCAGTTCGTCCGCCAGTCCTCTCAGACCGCTCGTGCCAAATTTAAGCGATGTACCGCTCATGCTTCCCGCCAGATTTTCCAGTATCGAAGAGGCGACGCCCGCAAGCGCCCGCCGGGCTTAAAAGACTTGCCATCTTATAACGTGAATCCGAAAATCATCATCCCCACAATGGTGCAATCCCATGCAACTTATTGTGGGTCATAATCCGTATAGGCGGGCAATATCAAATCCTTAACGCAGACTGCGTTAATAATTGCTGTTTTGCTTCTTTGGCTGAAAGCTAGAGCGGTTCCAGTTGAAACGGAATCGGGGAACCGCTCCATCTCTTTGTTTTCACGCATTCTCCTACGCAAAACCGCTTCGCACTTTTGCTGGAAATGCTCTATATCAGCCGGGATACGACGTCCTGCAGCGACGACTGCCATTGCGGTGCCGACCAGTTGAACGCCTGTTGGAATTTGGCCGTCGACAGGCGGGAGTTGGCGGGGCGCACGGCCTTGGTCGGGTAACCGGCGGTCGCAATATCCGTAACGGTCGCCGTCGGCCCGCCAAGCCTGGCGCTTTCACTGAATATGGCGCGTGCAAAGCCGCTCCAGTTCGTATCACCCGTTCCGGCCAGATGATAAACACCATAAGCTGAAAACTCCGGTGCCGCCGCCAGATGATTCGCCACCCGGATAATTGCATCAGCGATATCAAGCGCGCTGGTCGGATTGCCCCACTGGTCAGCAACAACCGAGAGAACGTCGCGCGTCTCCGCGAGCTTCAGCATCGTCTTGACGAAATTCTTGCCGAAAGGACTATAGACCCACGCTGTCCGCAAAATGATGTGCTGCGGGTTGGCTTGCGCTACGAGACGCTCACCTTCAAGCTTGGAACTTCCGTAGACACTGCGAGGGTCGGTCGCGTCCGTTTCTACATAGGGTTTGTCGGCGTCGCCCGCGAAAACATAATCCGTGGACAGATGAATGACAGAAACGCCGCAGTTCATCGCTGCCTGCGCAACTGCCCCGGCGCCTGCTGCATTCACCGCAAAGGCAAGTTCCTGCTCATCCTCGGCCAGATCCACCGCCGTATAAGCGGCGGCAGAGACGACGATGTCGGGCTTGATCGCTTCAATGGCACTGCGCACGGTGTCCGGCTCTGCCAGATCCAGCTCCGGGCGGCCCAGCGCGATGACCTCGAGGTCCGCACGCTGCGACGCCTTCTCAAGAAGGCTCTGCACAACCTGCCCTTCCCTCCCGGTGACGGCGATTTTCATGCCCTGGCCTCTTTTACTGCCGTGTTGCCAAGGCGCTCACCGGCATAGGTACCGCTGCGGATCGGCTCCCACCACCATGCATTGTCGAGATACCATTGAATGGTTTTTTCCAGCCCGGTCTCGAAAGTTTCCTGCGGCTTCCAGCCCAGCTCGCGCTCAATCTTAGAAGCGTCGATCGCATAACGGCGATCATGACCGGGGCGATCTGTCACGAAGGTGATCAGGTCGGCATGGCTCTTGCCGTTTGCGCGAGGCCGCTTCTTGTCCAAAATGGCGCAGATGGTTTCCACCACATTCAGATTGGTGCGTTCCGCACGCCCACCGATATTGTAGCTTTCGCCCAGCTTGCCCGTCGTCGCAACCAGAGCGAGGGCCCGCGCATGATCTTCAACATAGAGCCAGTCGCGTACATTCGCCCCGGCCCCATAAACCGGCAGCGGCTTTTCATCGAGCGCATTGAGAATGACAAGCGGGATCAGCTTTTCGGGGAAATGGAACGGACCGTAATTGTTCGAACAATTCGATAACACAACCGGCAGGCCATAGGTTTCATGCCAGGCACGCACCAGATGGTCGGAGGCCGCTTTTGAAGCCGAATAGGGCGACGAAGGCTTATAGGGCGTTTCCTCGGTGAAAATACCGCTGTCGAAAGGCAGATCGCCAAACACTTCGTCCGTCGAGATATGGTGAAAACGGAAGCTCGACTTGCGCGGTTCCGGCAGTTCCCGCCAATAGGCAAGTGCCGCATTCAGCAGGCGAAACGTTCCGACAATATTCGTCTCGATGAAAGCACCCGGACCATCGATTGAACGGTCGACATGGCTTTCTGCCGCCAGATGCATGACCACATCGATTTCGTTGGCGCGCAGAGCATCCAGAACGCTCGTGTCATCACAAATATCAGCCTGGAGGAAGCTGTAATTCGGATGATATTCAATCTGACGGAGAGACGCCAGATTGCCTGCATAGGTCAGCTTGTCGAGATTGACGACATTGATCCTGGGCTCGGAAGCCAGATGCCGGCACACCGCAGAGCCAATGAAGCCTGCTCCACCCGTAACGAGAATATTCATATCATTTCCTCAAGCAAAAACTTCTGCGTCAGCAAAATGCGGGGCCTTCCGATCCTTATCGGAAAGCTGGACGCCTGAAGATGCGAGTGACCAATCGATACCAATGGCCGGATCATCATAGCGGATCGAGCGGTCGTGCTCGGGAGAATAATAATTCGTCACCTTGTAGATAACTTCGGTTTTCTCCACGAGCGTCATGAAGCCGTGTGCGAAGCCCTTGGGCACCAGAATCTGGTTCCATTTTTCAGCCGAGACTTCCAACGAAACCCACCTCCCGAATGTGGGCGAGCTTTTGCGGATATCAACCGCAACATCGAGAATTGCACCGCGCGTGACACGAACCAGCTTGTCCTGCGCAAATGGCGGCAACTGATAATGAAGACCACGCACGACGCCCTTGGCGGCCGAATAAGAATGATTGTCCTGAACGAAAGTCAGATTAATCCCGGCTTCGGCGAATGATTTCGCATTGTAGGTCTCGGAGAAAAAGCCCCGGTCATCGCCAATTTTACGCGGGCTGATCTCGAAAACGCCGTCTAAACCTAAGGGACGAACTATCATCTTTCGCTACCGATTTCCTCGACCCGTCGACGCAGATAGGCAGCATATTCGGTCTGGCCAAGTTTTTCCGCCCGTTCGAGAACGGCGGCTCCGTCGATCCAGCCTTTTTCGAACCCGATTTCCTCAGGACAGGCAATCTTGATGCCTTGCCGTTTCTCGATAGTACGCACGAAAGACGACGCATCCTGAAGGCTGTCGTGCGTTCCGGTATCGAGCCAGGCATAACCCCGGCCCAACTGGTGGACTACCAGATCGCCACGCTGAAGATAGATATTGTTGATGGCTGTAATCTCCAGTTCGCCGCGCGCGGAGGGCTTGAGCGAAGCGGCAATATCGACGACATCATTGTCGTAAAAATACAGCCCCGTAACCGCCCAGGAGGATTTAGGCTTGATGGGCTTTTCCTCGATGGAGATTGCCTTGCCGGTCGTCTTATCGAACTCGATCACGCCATAGCGCTGAGAATCATCCACCCGGTACGCGAATACTGAACCGCCCTTATCCAGACGGGCAGCGCTTTCGCACAACTGGGACAAGCCATCACCGAAATATATATTGTCGCCGAGAATCATCGCCACATGGTCGCTACCGATAAAATGGCGACCGATGATGAAAGCTTCCGCCAAACCGTTAGGTTGCGGTTGTTCCGCGAAGGAGAAATTCATGCCGAACTCACTGCCATCTCCGAGCAGCTTGCGGAAAAGCGGCAGATCATGCGGTGTCGAGATAACCAGAACGTCCCTGATCCCCGCCAGCATCAGCACGCTCAGCGGGTAATAGATCATCGGCTTATCATAGATCGGAAGAAGTTGCTTCGAAACGGCTATCGTCAGAGGATAAAGACGTGTTCCGCTGCCGCCAGCTAAAATTATTCCTTTCATCTGCGCCTCATTTTGATCCCCGAAACATCAATACACCAGAGACACCACCCTCTGAAAAAATATATAAAAACACCTTTAACATTAATTTCAATATAAATACAAAACAATCAAGTCATAAAAATAATTCCTCTTCTTAATACTGCCAAACCAGCATCCAAGAAACCCGAACCCTCAACTTAACCTAAAAATACCTTAAAAGAGAACTACATAATCTCACCGTGGATCGCAAAACCGTATTAACTTTATAAGACGATTGCGGAGATATCTGGGTAGGAGGCTTCTGATAAGCGGATAAAAAACACCCAAATAAGAGAGAAGCCGAGGATCGAACTCCTGAGCAGCCGACCAACCAATCTTGAGCCGATTCCAGCCGACCCGCCAGTCGTTTTTCTCCTCTCCACTGACCCTGTAAAAGATCAGAGATTCCGGTAGATTATGAAACTTCAATCCGTGACGCGCAGCACGAATCCATAAATCATAATCCTCTTGTCGAGAAGGAATATCGGCATCGTAAGAGCCCGCCTCCAAGATTCTTAAACGCCTGAACATCACTGATGGGTGTATCATCGGACAGGTCCATATCAACCGCTTTATTTCCGTATCGGTTACGGGAACAGTTCTTTCACCAATTTGCTCGCCCTCAGCGTTAATTAGAAAAGCGCAAGATCCCAATACCGCTATGTCAGGATTGCTCGATAGATATTCGACTTGCTTTTGAAAACGTGTATCGAGCGCTATATCATCAGCATCCATACGGGCGACGAACTCACATGAGCAAGCATTTAGCCCTGCCCGCAAAGCTCCGCCCAATCCGATATTCTCCCCTAAAGGAACGATCCGCAGCGATTCTCCGATTTGCTTCTTCCATCTGCTAACCACAGTTTGCAATTGATGGGTAATAGGCCCATCAAGAACCAAGACAATCTCGTCAGGCTTTAGCTGCTGGTCCGACCAAATACTTTTAAGGCTACGTTCCAGATAATTGGGCCTCTCAAGGCGGTATATAGACACAAGAACAGAAAGACTCATTGTCTGCCTTCGGCTACAATCTTACTGCGCAAGCATGCCAAGGTTCTCAAGCCATCGAAACGCCGTGCTGTGGCATCTCTCGGAACATCCTGAGAACTATTTAGATAAGTTCTTTCTTCACCAGCGCCGTAATGTTCCCGTTCAATCTCTGGATCACTATGACGGCGAGCCATTTGAGTTCCTAACTTAAGATGAATCAGCCAGCCTTGTTCTATGTGAGTTTCATATGAATCTGGCATAAACTCATGGGAGGATGCCGTAAAATAACGGCGCTCATCGTACCGGATCAAAGGAAACTTCACTAAAAGCGGTTGCGCGCCGCCAGTCTTTTGGGCGATTCGACCCCTTGGGCCTCCTTTTAGGGATAGAAAACCATTACTCAATAAAGGGCCGGGCTCGTAACCGTCGACGTCGTGCATGGATTCTTTAAGTGCAAGATCTAAGTCACGCCGGTCTCCAACCGATTTTACTTTTTCATCATCGAATAAATACAAATCAACCATTGGAGCATATAAATATGATTGACCAATCCCTGACAGCAATTCGACGTATTGATCGATCTTACAATCTTCTCTATTCAAGTAAAGCAATTCATCAGCATCTATAAATAGGGCCCACCTGCCTTTTGCATGCTTATGAAACAGAAAATTTATCCATGTTATACCGTAGTAAGCTTGCTTGTAACTCTCATTCGTACGATAAAGATTGACGTCACGCTGGGCTTTAAGAAACTCCAAACTACCATCTGTTGATCCGTTATCAACGATACAGAATTCGCTCACACCTAAATGTCTGTGGTATTCTAAACATGCCGACAAGCGGTCGATTTCATTTCGAACGCTCATCAGCGCAACGGTTTTCCCATTCCTCTCCGTTTCAGCAGCTTGAATAAACTCCAGTTGCGTGGAACGGCTCGCCGCAACGATGTGCCGATAATGTATTCTTCGAATCAGTATTCTGACTGGCCGACGAAATGGCTCGAATAGGAACGTGAGATTCGGGCACTTAACCGAAAGCCAATGGAGAAACTCGCGGAATCCCATTATGAATCACCGGGTATATAGAAATTTGCCTTTAAGAAAGAGATAGCGCCCAGATCGCGACCGTCATCATCACTAAGAGCCGCTGCAAAACAGGCTTCTCTCAGTATTTCTGCATCTGGTGACGCCTTCCGGAAGAAAAAGCTCTTTAAATTCATGACCTCATCGACATCGCTATTACCATACACAATCGGCTTACCTCCTTCATCGAACCGATAGTCTGTAAGATTGAAACCGGTGATAGATTGTGTTTTATCAAGATAATTAACCAAAGTCGGAAACACCATTTCGTCGGGAATATATGTTCTTTTGAAGAATGAGACCAGCTCCGGATTATCGCGCAAATAATCAACAATGGACCCACACATTTCTCCAGTTAACGCCCACCACTGAGACCCGAACCGGATATCCAAACCTTGCGGAACATTTCGCTTTACGCCGCAGAGTTTTTGAAACCTGATCAGATTTTTTTGTAAGAATGAGTTGTTTTTCGATGGGGAGAAAGGAAAATAGAACTGATACCTCTCGGAGCGGAGGCCATCCTTGATCCAGTTTTGGTCGGCGACTTCGATAAACTGTGCACCTCTGTTCTCCAAGAGATATCGATACAGCTGTTTCAACGAACGGTTAGGAAGGCAAGCTTCACTTAAAAGAAAAACATAGTCATAGGATTGCAACCCAATGCAGGTTTGAATCTCTTCGAGACTAGCGATAACAGCTTCAACTAAACTGAAACTCCCCCAATGACATTTTATTCTGTTATCAACGAGATGAACCCTCTCTACCGGTCGCATTTGCCTCTTAATAAAAGAAAAATCGTGAAAAGGAGAATTTGCGTCATAGTGAATTGCGACATGATTGCTCCCCCCCCCTTGAACCAGATTTTCTGTAAGTTTCACAACTGTGCGAGCTTGGCTATGCGCTAGTATCAAAAAAATAATATTCACTTGCCGCTCCATCTTCAGTCGCCAACTTCACTTCTATTAAGAGAAGCCGTCATAAAAACTCTATATGCTTTTTATAATTCCAGAAGACCCCACGTACTCCGCAACACAATAGCGTCAGACAGATTGTAATGTTCTTTGTAGCCTTAAAAGCCAACCATGAGTTCTTGAAAACGTATCGAAGTGCAATGATCTTGTCCGCTTTCCTACCTGTACGCGCCTCGACTGCTGCAACATTTCTTATATCGCATTTATACTTCCAAATATTATTCTTGGAAACATTGCTGTAGGTTGGAAGCAAATTCTGGGGAGTAACATGCATCACCACGCTAGCATCAATATAGAAGCAGTCGAAATGATGTGAAATCCTGCGGGTATACTCGGTGTCGTCGTGCCAGATAAAAAACTCCTTCACGGGAAGTCCGACTTTTCGAATAGCTTCTTGACTGATAAAGCAAGAAACAAAGGAGCACGACACACATGGAAGAGATGAGGACATCTCATGAAATGTACTGTTCCAAGGCCAACGCGCAACAGGAATATTCATTACGCATAAATTGCCGTCTGTCCACTCCACTCGGCTGGATAAAAAGCCAACCGTTCGGAACCCTGCTTGATGCTGGACAAAAAAAGGGCTTTCCGTAACGGCTTGTAAACAGTCAGGCTTCGGCATGACATCGTCATCCATTACCCATACCCAATCAGCGTTCATCTTTATTGCAGCGCGAATGCCCGTATTAAATCCACCAGCTCCCCCGCTATTAAAATCAAGCAAATGCAAAACTAGATTCAGACGCCGACTATTCGCTTCGAGCCATTCGCGTGTCCCATCCGTCGAGTTATTATCGACGACGTGGATGTAACGTAACTCTCCGGTTTGTCTGCTTAATGCCTCGAGGCACTCACGCAGCTTCTCCAGTCGATTATATGTCACAACCACAGCGTCCACCGCTGCCTCAGCTTTGCTCATAACAAACAGGCCCGGTCAAAAATAAACTATCTACACATTGCAGAATCGAGCAACCAATCACAAAGTGCTTGGGCAGCTCTTCAACCTCAACATAGCCTGGATTTAACTTCGTTATCAAAGCACTTCAATGCCGCACCAATTGCCTGATGCATATCTAGATAACGATAAGTACCAAGACGCCCACCAAAAATGACATCCTTTTCAGCATCCGCCATTGCCTTGTAAACAAGGTACGTTTGTTTATCTTTCTGCGTATCGATAGGATAGTATGGCTCATCTCCACGCTGTGCGAACCGAGAATATTCGCGAACAATGATGGTCTTTTCTTTCTGATAATCACGCTCTGGATTAAAATGCCTAAACTCAAGGATACGTGTGTATGGGACATCCTCGTCAGCGTAGTTCATGACAGCCGTGCCCTGAAAATCCCCCACCTGCAAAATTTCGGGCTCAAAATCGATGGTTCGCCATCCAAGTTCGCCTGCTTTATAGTCAAAAAACTTATCGATCGGCCCCGTAAAGACAACCAGCTTCCCCGCTGGAATTTGGTTCTTCACGTTAAAATAATCCACACCCGTTTGAATATGAATTAATGGATGAGAAAGCATTCTCTCAAAGATCGCTGTATAGCCATCAACAGGAAGGCCCTCGTACGCGTCATTGAAGTATCGATTATCAAAATTATAGCGCACGGGAAGACGTGTTATGATATGCTCGGGTAATTCACGTGGGTCGGTCTGCCATTGTTTGGCTGTATAACCGCGAATGAACGCCTCATAGAGAGGACGACCAATTAGCGATATGGCCTTTTCTTCTAGGTTCTCGGCTTTTTTGTCACCAAGTTCGCGCGACTGCTCCAGCACGAGCTGTTGCGCTTCAATTGGTGACATACGCCGTCCAAAAAACTGGCTTATCGTGCCAAGATTAATTGGCATCGAATAGACTTGGTCTTTATACGACGTATATACGCGGTGCTTGTAATCCGTAAATTTGGTAAAAATGTTCAAATAATCCCAAACAGTTTTATTAGGTGTATGGAAAAGATGTGCGCCATACTTGTGAACTTCGATGCCAGTCTCCGCGTCATTCTCGCTATATGCATTTCCACCAATATGCGCGCGCCTATCAAGGATCAGAACTTTCCGCCCTAACTCATTTGCAACACGCTCCGCAATGGTTGCTCCAAAGAAACCAGCACCTACAATTATCAGATCATAATTATCGAAATTCACATTAACCTGCCAAAGTCTCGTTTATTGTACACCACCCACCCGCTCCTAATAGTTCATACCCACCGTTAATTCAATGAACGTATGCGGCGTCCATACCACATTGATTTATCAGTTGCAGCAGTTTGACAATCTTGCGTGAGGCTCGGATGTGAGCTCAGCCGGTAGTATCCGACCAGCTCATCGTGAGGTCTTCATGCAGGCGGCATAGGCCCATGGCGTCGGATCGTCGATATTTTAGGCGAGGTGGCCGTTTGTGAGGAAGGTAAAGAGATCACAGATAGGCGTAAGGCTCAACGCCGTTCATTTTACAAGTGCCGATCAGGCTGGCAAACCGGGCCCAATTGCGGCCCCTTCATCGTGGCTCGCAAAGAGCGCATCGCGGCGATTCATAGCGGGTCGGCGGATCGCGTTTTCCACCAGGTTGGAGTCGATATCGACGCGACCGTCGCTGAGGAACAGCCGGAATCCGTCCTGTCGCGTCAGCATATAGGCCAAGGCTTTTCCGAGGTAAGAATTGCGTGAGACGCGCTTGGCTTGCGCTGCCAGCCAGGTGAAAACTCGTCCACCAGCGGGAGGGACAGATCCTGTCGAACTGCCCGGTGACGTTCGGGATCTGGGCCCCGCATACTGGCTTTGATCTTAAGCACGGCGATTCGCACCAGCGCCTCGTCTACGATGGGCGATCCTTTCTTTGGCGTGGCCGCGCTAATCCGTTCCAGCCGCGATCGTCACGCAACACGGCCAATAGATAGTAAGCGGCTAAGCTACCCCACTTATCTTTCGTCGGTGAGAGATTTTCTTCATGAATCATATGGAGAACCCTATGAGCGACGGTTTGAATCAACCCCGAACATTCGAGGTTTTGACGGCAGAACCCGTGCGAAACCGACGGCGGCCGCAAGACTGGACGGAAGGCGAGAAGCCGGTCGAATATCGCTGCACGCGCCACAGGCGCCCTTTCCAGAGCCCGAGGGAGACCTCCGCTTCCCGACGCTGATCTGGTTGCTCAGATCAGGGCGGCCGCAGGCGGTGGACAACCGAGCAAAAGCTGACGATCATTGAGCAGAGTTTCGAACCAGCCGAGACGGTATCTTCGACCGCTCGCCGTCACGGCGTTGCGCCCAATCTGCTTTATCGGTGGCGCAGGCTCTTGAGTGAGGGAGGTGCTGCAGCCGTGGATTCTGACGAGCCGGTGGTCGACACTTCGGAAGTGAAGAAACTGGAAGATCGCGTCCGCGAGCTGGAGCGCATGCTCGGCCGTAAGACGATGGAGGTCGAAATCCTCCGCGAAGCACTTTCCAAAGCGGACTTAAAAAACGAATATCGCGGCCGATCTTGTTGCCGAAGGACGGTTCGCGATGAAGACCGTCGCCGAGACGCTGGGCGTTTCCCGTTCCAACCTCGTCGAGCGGCTGAAAGGCGAATCAAAGCCGCGTGGGCCTTACCACAAGGTCGAGGATGCAGAGCTTCTGCCCACCATCCACAGGCTGGTGGATCAAAGGCCAACCTATGGCTATCGGCGGATCGCCGCGCTCCTCAATCGCGAAAGGCGGGCCGCCGATAAGCCTGTCGTCAACGCCAAACGGGTCCATCGCATCATGGGCAACCACGCCATGCTGCTGGAGAAGCATACCGCCGTTCGCAAGGGCCGCATCCATGACGGCAAAGTCATGGTTATGCGCTCCAGTCTGGGTTGGTGCTCGGACGGTTTGGAGTTCACCGGCTGGAATGGCGAGGTCATTCGTCTCGCCTTCATCATCGACGCATTCGACCGCGAGATTATCGCCTGGACGGCGGTTGCCAATGCAGGCATTTCCGGCTCAGACGTGCGTGACATGATGTTGGAGGCGGTCGAGAAACGCTTCCATGCAACACGAGCCCCGCATGCTATCGAGCATCTCTCTGACAATGGCTCGGCTTA
>NZ_JBVPGR010000028.1:0-87845 GCF_055816895.1 Ochrobactrum sp. PL_is501
ACCGTTTCACACTTTTGCTGGAAATGCTCTAGAGCGGTTCCTGTTTTAACGGAATCGCCGGAACCGCTCTAACTATTTGTTTTGTCGCATTTTCCAACGCAAAACCGTTTCACACTTTTGCTGGAAATGCTCTAGAAGGCAGGATGAGAGGAAGTGGCCAGAACTGTTTCCAGCCACTTCCTCTTTCACGATTGCCTTACTTGGCCGCGTCGAGCACTTCCTGCTCGGACTTGGCGGCTTGCTCGAGAGAGTCCTTGACCGCCTGCTTTTCGAGGATCACGCGGTTGGCCATGTCAACAGCGACCTGGCGCTGCTTCAGCTCGTCCACGAACATGGTCGTGTGCGCATATTCCAGACCTTTCAGGAACGGGCCGTAGATCGGATCGGCAAGGTTCGTTTCCGTCAGGGCCGCGGAACGGCGCGCAGGCAGTTCGCCCACATCCTTCAGCCAGATTTCCATGGCTTCCGGCGAGGAGATGTAGTTCAGGAACTTCTTGGCGGCTTCGAGTTTCTCGCCGCTTGCCTTGGCGCTGATGCCGTTGGCGAAGTAGCTCGCATAGTTGGAGCGCACGCCTTCCGCATTGGCCGGAAGCTCGGTCACGCCCCATTCGAAGTCCTTGATGGTGCGGAACGAACCGAGACGGAATGTGCCGTCGATGGTCATCGCCGCCATGCCAGCGCGGAAAGCAGCCTGGCCTTCATCCATGAACTTGACTTCGCCGACCTTATGTTCGGTCTGGAGGCTGGTGTAGAAGGCAAGCGCCTTTTCGCCGGCAGCGTCGTTATAGGCGACCTTGCGGTCGTTGTCGGTGTAAGGCTGGCCGCCGAACTGGCGCACCAGAACCTCACGCCACCAATGCTGGTCCTGCCCCGGCATGTCGAGCGTGATGCCTTCGGCCAGAAGATTGCCGGAAGCGTCGCGCTTCGTCGTCTTCTTGGCGGCTTCGACCATTTCATCCAGCGTCTTGGGCGGATTGTTCGGGTCGAGGCCAGCTTCGGTGAACAGCTTCTTGTTGTAGAAAAGCGCCAGCGAACGCACAGCCGTCGGCAGGCCGTAATATTCATCGCCGCGCTTCATCGCCGAAACGATCGGGAAGAATTCGCTTTCGATCTTGTCATGCGGGAATGCGTCCTGCGGCAGCGGCTGCAAGATGCCGCCAGCCACGAACTTGTCCAGCCAGCCGTAGAAAAGCTGCATCACGTCCGGGCTCTTGCCCGCCATCTTCGCGGCGATCACGCGCGTCTGATAGTCGTCGTATGGGAACGTGACCTGCTTGACCTTGATGTCCGGATTGGCCTTTTCGAAATTCTCGATCAGCTTGTCCATCGCCTTGACGCGCGTCTCGAAGACATACTGCCAATATTCGATCTCGACAGCCTGAGCGGCATTGATCGCAAAGGTGCTGAGACCCGCGACCAGACCTGCCAATAACAGCTTACGCATTTAAACCTCCCTAATGCCCCGCCCACCGGTTCGAATGCGGTCGCCAGGCACGGCTGCGGCAGTGCCTCGCACCGTCCGCATATTCTTCCACCACATGCCGCGCAGAACATGCGCGGCGCCCATTTTCCCATGCGGGAACCCACTTCCCCGACATGAGCCAGAGCAGCCTTCACCACCCTGCCTTTACGGTTCAATGTTGTGAGCCTTTTGTCAATAAGATAATTTAGTTGAATTAATATATTGCTGTTAAAAGCGGCCCGCGCTATCTCTTTTGGACGGGAGACAGGAGGGACCATGACATCGAAATCGCAAGATGCATCGGCAACCATGCGGGCCGCTGCGCAGGCTGTCACCCTTGGCAAGAATCCCGAGCGAATCCGCGACCATAACCGGCGCGTGGTGCTTGATGTCGTTCGCCGCCACGGTGCGCTTGGCCGGATGCATATCGCCCGCCTTACCCATCTGACCGCGCAGGCCATCGCCAATATCGTCGATGAGCTGGTGTCAGAGAATTTGCTCATGCAGCTCGGACGGCTGAAAACAGGACGCGGCCAACCGCCGATCCAGTTTGCCGTCAATCCCGAAGGCGCGATGACCATCGGCGTTGAAATGGGTTCGACGCATATGGTGACGACAGTGCTCGACCTGTCCGGCAAGCCGCGCAAGCAGCATGTGCGCCCGATCCACGATGTCAGCCCCGACAGGCTTTCCGCACAGTTACGAAAAGAAGTCGACGCCGTGAAAGCTTCATTTCCCGCGCGCCTGCTCGGCATAGGCGTCGTGATGCCGGGACCGTTCGACATTGAAGGCATGAGTTCGGTTGGCCCGACCACCCTGCCCGGCTGGTCCGGCATCGATGCGGCGGCGGTTCTGAGCGAAGCCTGCGGCGAGCCGGTTCTGGTCGAAAACGACGCCAATGCCGCCGCCGTCGGCGAGCGCCTGTTCGGCGCAGGCCATGCGATTTCCAGTTTCGCGATGATTTATTTCGGCGCCGGTATCGGGCTTGGCATGATCCAGGACGGCGCGCCGTTTCGCGGCGCTTTCGGCAATGCCGGAGAAATCGGCCATGTCGTCATCACGCCCAATGGACGCGCCTGCGCCTGCGGCCAGAAGGGCTGCCTTGAAACCTATGCCTCGCTTCACGCCCTGCGCGAGAAGCTTCACGCGGCAGGGATTGACGACACCGATTTCGACGCGCTCCAGAAACTGCACGAAGACCGCAACCCGGTCCTGATGGGCTGGGTGCAGGAAGCCGCCGACCATCTGGCGCCAATGATTGCCATGATCGAAAACATTCTCGATCCCGAGACGATCATTCTGGGCGGCATGTTGCCCGATGCGATCATTGATGACCTGATCTGGCACATGGGGGGCCTGCCGATTTCGGTCGCAAGCCGCCGCGCCCGCGCGCTTCCACGTGTCATTCGCGGCCAGACGGGACAGTTTACCGCCGCGCTCGGCGCTGCATCGCTCCCCATGTTCGAGGCCATGACGCCGAAGCTCGACACCAATTCGGAAGTCTGACCATGCTTACCGCCCTTCAGCGCATAGAGCGCCAGAAATCGTCTTCCGCCCTTGTCCGCCTGCACCGGGCGCTGAACAGGCTGCGCTCTACCGTGACGCTGATGCATACGGGCGCACACCCCGACGACGAGCAAAGCGGCCTGATGGCCTATCTGCGTTTCGGGCTCGGCATGAAGGTGGTGATTGCCTGCTCGACGCGCGGCGAAGGCGGGCAAAATGCACTCGGCCCGGAACGCGGCGGCGCGCTTGGCACGATCCGCAGCCGCGAGATGGAAGAAGCAGCGCGCATTCTCGATTGCGACGTGCATTGGCTTGGGCATGGCCCTGACGATTCCGTCCACGATTTCGGCTTCTCCAAGGATGGCGACGGCACCTTCGCCCATTGGGGCGAGGAGAAGACCGTCGAGCGGCTGGTCCGCGCCTATCGCGCCGAACGCCCCGATATCGTGCTGCCGACCTTTCTCGATGTTCCCGGCCAGCACGGCCACCATCGCGCCATGACGCGGGCGGCGGAAACGGCCATACGGCTTGCCGCTGATCCCCATGCCTTTACAGAACATCTTGCCGAAGGGCTGACGCCGTGGCAGGTGGCGAAATTCTATCTTCCCGCCTGGCCGGGCGGCGGCGACACTTACGATGACGAGCTTCCGCCACCCGATACAACGCTGACGATCAGGGCGACCGGGCGGGACGAGGCAACCGGCGCGGAATACGACCGGATCGGTGAATGGTCGCGGGCTTGCCATGCGACGCAAGGCATGGGCCGCTGGCCGGAAAAGCCCAAGGTCGAATGGCCGCTGCATCTGAAACTGCCGGAAAGCCGTTCGGAAAAGACGATTTTTGACGGGTTCCCGGAAACCCTAGCCGTTCTCGCCGATAGCCTGGCATTTGAAAATCGCAAGCAGCTTCTTGATGCGCATCTGTCTGTTGAAGCGGCAATCGCAGCTTTTCCCGATAGAAAAGCCATCATCAAAAATCTGGTCGAGGCTGCGAAAAGCCTGAAAACTGTTCTGGCCAGCGCACCGGAAGATTTTCTTGTGCGCCACAGACACAGGCTGCAACGCAAGCTGCATGAAATAGATGCCGCGCTGATCGAAGCGGCCACGCTGTTCGAGCGGGCTTATCTGGAAGCCCCTATATTGCCAACGGGCGGCGAAACCCGCCTTGTTGTCGAATATGGGCCGGGTGCGGCAGATGTTGCAGCAACGGCGCAACCCGTCCTGCCGGAAAGCTGTTCAACCGCCCGAGCGCACCGGACGCCGGAACGGGAAATTCTGGATGTGGCGCTGGCAGAAGACGCGGCACCGTCCCCGCTTTTTGAACCGGCATGGCGGTCGCTCGGGGGCAATGGACAAGCCTATATCCGATTGAAAGCGCAGTTTGACGAACATCTGGCGGAGTGCAGCTTCGACCTTGAAGAACCCCTCATTATCGTGCCGCCTGTCTCGTTGCAGATCGACCCGCCAGCCGTCATCCTGTCGGGCAAATGGGAACCATTGCCGATCCGGATTCTGGCCAATGGCCCGGCAAGACAGATCACCTTCGTGTCGCAGAACGGCTGGAGCGTCAGCAAAGACGGACAAAATGCCATCTTGCATGGTCCCTCCGATCCGGCACCCGGCCTGACCGTTCTTCCAGCACTGGTTGATGGAACTCCGGCGTGGCAAACACATTTTTCCAGCTATCCGCATACAGGCAAAACCGTCTGGCGTGAGCCTGCCGCGCTGCCGGTGCTGGCGCTCGACATGAAGCTGCCCGATGCGCATATCGGCTATATTGGCGGCGGTGCCGACAATGTCGGCCTGTGGCTGAAACGCATGGGGTTTGACGTCACCGACATCGAGCCGCATCACCTTGCCGGTGATCTATCCGGCTTCACGACCATCGTGGTCGGCATATTTGCCTTTGGTCTGCGGGATGATCTTGCTGCGGCGACGGAAAAACTGCACCGCTTTATCGAGGATGGCGGGCATCTTGTGACGCTCTATCACCGGCCGTCGGATGGCTGGCATCCAGACCAGACGCCGCCGCGAAAACTGACCATCGGATCGCCGTCACTGCGCTGGCGCGTTACGAACCCGCATGCGGCGGTTACGGTTCTTGTCCCTGAACACCCCCTGCTTGCCTATCCCAACAGCATCTATGAAAGCGACTGGCAGGGCTGGCACAAGGAACGCGGACTTTATTTCGCCTCCGCATGGGATGATGCTTATCAGCCGTTGCTTTCCATGCACGACGACGGAGAACAGCCGCTCTATGGCGCACTGGTTTCAGCCCGAATTGGCAAAGGCCGCCATACGCATGCGAGCCTCGTCCTGCATCATCAACTCGACAAGCTCGTCCCCGGTGCTTTCCGTTTGATCGCAAATCTCATGCAACCGGCGGGATAATCGCGCATGCAGGCAAGATGAAATATTTATGACGCCTATATGTTCCTTGCGGGAAACATTTTCCCTTATATTTCATTTCACTAATTAATTTTTATTGAGTTTCCATGGCGGAAAAATTTCGCTCTATCACAACGTGTATTTGACTCATGGAGATGAAATTATCATGCGCAATCTGGTACGTGTTTCTTTGACCGGTCTTTTTCTTGGCGCAAATCTTGCCACGGCCTTCGCTCAGGCAACGCCGGAGCAGATGGAAATGGCCTATAACGCCGCCCGCAATCAGCTTGGCGTACTCCAGTACTGCCAGGAAAAGGGTTATACCGATGGCGGCGCTATCGAAATCCAGACGAAAATGATTGCGCTTATCCCCGCTCCTTCCGACACTTCCAAGGCCGATGCTGCCGAAGCAACCGGCAAGCAGGGCAAGGTCTCTGCGATGGGTATGGAGCAGGATATCGCCACCAGCGCAAAGGCGCAGAACATCTCCGAGGAAAAGCTCTGCCAGACGATGGCCGATGCCGTCAAACAGGCTGGCGCGCAGCTGCCGCAGTAAGCGGATCACAATCCGTATGGAAATGGAGCCTCGCGCAAGCGGGGCTCTTTGCTATCTGAAACTCCACATTCAATGTTGCTTGAGATCAGCTCGTGCCGAACTTTCAAATTTCATTTTATATTCAGCACTTTATTAATCATATGAAATACTCACCTTCCGTTTACCATGCAACTTAAGAGGGTGAACATAATTGGCGGATAGTTTGCTCGCAGGTCACAGCGACCACTAAACAAACAAGAATGATCTCAGGAGCAACACATGACCAAGCTTATCGCACGCTTTCGTAAAAACGAATCCGGCGCAACTGCCATCGAATACGGCCTCATCGCCGCCCTGATCGCTGTTGTCATCATCGGCGCGACGACGACGCTGGGAACCAATATCAAAACCCAGTTCACCGAAATCGCTACAAAGATCGGTGCTGCGAAGTCTGAGTAATCTCTGATAACAAGCCGAAAACCTCAACCGCCCTCCGGGGCGGTTTTGTCTTTTGGGGCGCCTTTCACTTGCCCGAAGCAACTTTTGGAACGTTGTTGCGTTATTTAACAGGCTTGCAGCATTGGATCGAAATTGAGCAGCGTGGACGTGGAGATGTGAAGTAAGCTAACCAAGCTAACGATCTGCAATCTTTATTGATTATGGGCGTGGTGCAAAAATGCGCATAATCCCTCTAAATAGTGGTTCGCCGCGTGGTTGTTGCGTATTCCAGCGCTGACACCGGCATTACTGGAGTAGCGGACATGTCATTGAAATCTATTCTACTGGCGCTCGGCATCGGCGCTGCGAGCCTTACACTCAGCGGTTGCGTGTCCGAAGGCTATTACGGCGATGGGTACGATCCCTATTATTCGCGCGGCAGCTATATCGGCACCGGCGTTATCTATGACAGCGGCGGCTATTATCGCGATTATCGCCGCTATCCGCGCTATTATCGGGACTCTCGTTATCGCTATCGCGACAATTATCGTTACCGTGACAGGGATCGCAACCGTCCGAGCTACAACAGGCCGGATCGCCCTCGCCCGCCGCGTCCGGATCGTCCGTCGTTCAACACACCCAGCGTGGAGCGTCCGGGACCGAACACGGTTCCGCCATTCCGCCCGATCAGGCGCGAATCGCATAATTGATAACGGATATTTCAAGCAAAACACCCGCCGAAGCCCTCGGCGGGTGTTTTTCATCGGCCTTATAACTTGATGACATATTCCTTGCGGGTCGTCTCGATCACTTCCCAGCTTCCCCTGAAACCGGGGCGTATGACAAAACTGTCGCCAGCCTTGACCTCGCGGGTTTCGCCGCCCTCTTCGTGGATGACCGACCGGCCCGACAGAATGTGGCAGAACTCCCATTCGTCATATTCGATCCGCCACTTGCCGGGCGTCGCTTCCCATATGCCAGCGTAAAGCGTGCCTTCGGCATTCTCCTCCAGATTCCACGTGCGGAATTTGGGGCTGCCTGAAAGAATGCGCTCCGCCAAGGGAGCGCCTTCCTCCGGTTCGATGCCGGTAAGGTCGAAAGCGAGAAAACGGCTCATCGATCAGACCTTTGCCAGCGCCTGTTCCAGATCGGCGATGATATCGTCGGCATCCTCGATGCCGATGGAAAGGCGTACCACGTCCGGTCCCGCGCCTGCCGCCACCTTCTGCTCGTCGGTCAACTGGCGATGGGTGGTGGATGCCGGATGGATGACCAGCGAGCGCGTGTCGCCGATATTGGCAAGCAGCGAGAACAGGTCGAGGCTGTCGACGAATTTAACGCCCGCGTCGTAACCGCCCTTGAGACCGAAAGTGAACACGGAGCCCGCCCCTTTCGGCGCATATTTCTGCTGGAGCGCGTGGAATTTATCATGCGGCAATCCGGCATAATTGACCCACGACACCTTGTCATGGCCGTGCAGCCAGGAGGCAACCTTCAATGCGTTGTCGCTATGACGCTGTATACGCAGCGGCAGCGTTTCCACGCCTGTTAGTATCTGGAACGCATTGAATGGTGAAATGGCCGGACCGAGATCCCGCAAGCCCAGAACACGGGCAGCGATAGCAAAGGAAATATTGCCGAATGTCTTGTGCAACTCCAGACCGGCATAATCCGGGCGCGGTTCGGTCAGAAGCGGGTAGTTGCCGGATTTGGCCCAATCGAACGTGCCGCCATCGACCAGAATGCCGCCCATCGAATTGCCGTGACCGCCGATGAACTTGGTCAGCGAGTGGACGACGATATCCGCGCCGTGCTCGATCGGGCGCACCAGATAGGGCGAGGCCAGCGTGTTGTCCACGATCAGCGGCAGGCCATGCTTGTGAGCGATTTCGGCAATGGCCTCGATATCCACGACAATCCCGCCCGGATTGGCGAAGCTTTCGATGAAGATGGCGCGCGTCCTGTCATCGATCTGCTTGGCGAAATCGGTCGGGTTGGTGGCGTCGGCCCAGCGCACATGCCAGTCGAAAGACTTGAACGACTGGCCGAACTGGTTGATCGAGCCGCCATAGAGCTGGCGCGCGGCGATGAAATTGTCGCCCGGCCGCAGAAGCGTGTGGAACACGAGCAGCTGTGCCGCATGGCCCGATGCCGTCGCGACCGCCGCCGTTCCGCCTTCAAGTGCGGCGATGCGTTCTTCCAGAACGGCCGTCGTCGGGTTTGTGATGCGCGTATAGATATTGCCAAAAGCCTGAAGGCCAAACAGCGATGCCGCATGATCCGCATCATCGAACACAAACGAAGTCGTCTGATAGATCGGTGTTGCGCGCGCACCCGTCGTCGGATCGGGCTTCGCGCCTGCGTGGACAGCCAGCGTTTCAATTCCGGGCGAACGTTTCGACATGATTTCCTCCAGCGTCTAGAGCATCGGCCCGAAAATCGGAATTGATTTTCGGAAGCACGATGCGTCGATTCAATAACTTAGAGCGACCTTTGTACGTCCGTAAGGATGCACAAAGGTCGCTCTAAGCCCCAATGATGACAGGACGTTAGGCGTTGCCGCCAGGAAAGCAAAGGCGGATTTTCCGCCAAATGGCGGAATCGCAGAAATTAAATCCAAAACTTCCTATTCAGAAATCAGGCGGGGATATTCGATGGCCGGACAGCGGTCCATGACGACCGTCAAACCGGCATCACTGGCGCGGTTTCCGGCCTCTTCGTGCACGACGCCAAGCTGCGTCCACAAGACCTTTGGCCGATGGTTCATCGCCAGAACTTCGTCCACGATGCCCGGCAGGGAATAGGGTTCGCGGAAGACGTCGACCATGTCCACCGGTTCCTCGATATCCGCCAGTCGGGCCACGACACGCTGGCCGTGAATATCCTTGCCCGCCTGCCCCGGATTGACCGGAATCACGCGGTATCCCCTGGAGAGCAGGAATTCCATCACGCCATTGCTCGGGCGTTCCGGCTTCGGCGATGCGCCGAGAAGCGCAATCGTTTTCACGGAAAGGAGGATTTCGCGGATCTGGTCGTCGGATGGGTTTCGCATCTTGTCCTCTTCAATCGCCTGAGCCAGCGCTTGCATGAAAGCCGCCGCAGCCTCTATTGATTATTAAATTTGGGAGGAATGCATGAATATCAATACCGCACATCGCACAAGCGTCAGCCCCGTCATGAGCCTCGATGAATTGCGGGCCTTCATGAAGCGTGAATTTCCACAGCTTGGCGATGCTTTCGAGGTCGTGGCCGTGGATGAAGGCTCGGCGGCAATGCGCCTTCACGCCGATGAGCAACATCTGCGCCCGGGCGGGACGGTTTCCGGCCCTTCGCTGTTTGCGCTGGCCGACGTTGCCGCCTATGCCGCCATTCTCGCCCATATCGGCCCGGTTGCCCTGGCTGTCACGACCAACCTCAATATCAACTTTCTGCGCAAGCCCTCCCCCGGCACGGTCGAGGCCGTGGCGCGCCTCCTGAAACTCGGCAAGCGCCTTGCGGTCCTCGATATCAGCCTGACCGATGGCGCAAGCGGCGAGCTGGTCGCCCATGCCACCGCCACCTATTCGATTCCACCGCGATAAGCGGCCAAAAAGATGCGGTATTATAATACCAAATACGCAACATATTGATTTTGTTATTCTTTTTAAAAGAAGCTTCAAATATAGGGCTTGACGGAAGCGCCAACATTGTATATCGACCCGCCGGAAGCGCGTGAAAGGCAACTTTCGCACGCCCGTTCGGGTTGGAGAATATCCAACACAAGCAACAAAAAAAGCCCGGTTCGCAAGGACAGGGATCAAGTCAAGGAAGACTTCAATGGCAACTTTCTCCCAGAAGCCGGCCGAAGTGGTGAAGAAGTGGGTGCTGATCGACGCCGAAGGTCTCGTCGTCGGCCGTCTCGCATCGCTCGTCGCCAATCGCCTGCGTGGCAAGCACAAAGCAACCTTCACCCCGCATGTTGACGATGGCGACAATGTCATCATCATCAATGCCGACAAGGTTGTTCTGACCGGCAACAAGTATGCCGACAAGAAATATTACTGGCACACCGGCCATCCGGGCGGCATCAAGGAGCGCACTGCTCGCCAGATCCTCGAAGGCCGTTTCCCGGAACGCGTTCTTGAGAAGGCAATCGAGCGCATGATCCCGCGCGGTCCGCTCGGCCGTCGCCAGATGAAGAACCTGCGCGTTTATGCAGGCCCGAACCATCAGCACGAAGCTCAGCAGCCGGAAGTCCTCGACGTCGCAGCGCTGAACCGCAAGAACAAAGGGAATGCATAATCATGGCTGAGAGCATCAACTCGCTCGAAGAACTCGGCACCGTTGCCAAGACCGAAGCTGCCGCTCCGGTTCACGTCCAGAAGCTGGACGCACAGGGCCGCGCCTATGCCACCGGCAAGCGCAAGGACGCCGTTGCACGCGTATGGGTCAAGCCGGGCACCGGCAAGATCACCGTCAACGACAAGGAGTTCGAAAAGTATTTCGCGCGTCCGGTCCTGCAGATGATCCTGCAGCAGCCGATCGTCGCTTCGAACCGCGCTGGTCAGTTCGACATCGTCGCCACCGTTGCCGGTGGTGGTCTCTCCGGTCAGGCCGGTGCCGTTCGTCACGGCATCTCCAAGGCCCTCACCTACTACGAACCGGGCCTGCGCACGGTTCTCAAGAAGGGTGGCTTCCTGACCCGCGACAGCCGCGTCGTCGAACGTAAGAAGTACGGTAAGGCCAAGGCCCGCCGCTCGTTCCAGTTCTCCAAGCGCTAACGCGCTTAGGGCCAGTTCTCCAAGCGCTAATATCTATCGCTTCAGAGCTTACAGAAAAGCGGGCCTTCGGGTCCGCTTTTTTGTTGCGAGCAGTGCTGCTTGTCAGCCTGCCCAACTGCGGAGGGACTTGCGATTGATCTCAAGCTGCTTTTTCGGCGTCTGTTTGTAATAATCCTGCGCCATGCCTGAGACCCAATCGCCATAGCTGGGATTGGGCAACATGAAAAACTTCGTGCCGAACGCTTCTCGATTGGCCTCGACGAATGCGCGTCGCTGCTGATTGTTCTTGTGATAAGTCGCAGTTCCGAAGTCGTTGAGATTATCACCCATATAGATGACAACATCATATCCCTCAGCCTTGATACTATCGAAACGCGCCTGCTTGTTTGACTGACCGCTGTTCAGCAAAAGCGTTTTTGCCGACACGCCGGGAAATCCAAGCTTCTTAATGTTTGCTGCGGTAGGCTGAAATGATCGCGCGTCGCGGTTCGTGACATAGAACATCGTGCCGCCATTCGCGTTCACATGCCTTGCAAACTCCACAGCGCCAGCAATCGGACGTGCCTGCTCGGCAGCCATCCAGCGCGCCCACGTCTTCTCTGTGTAGGGCATGCTTTGCCTGACGCGCCAACCGGCATAGGCACTATTATCGATCATCGTCTCATCGAGATCGACGATTACGGCCTTTTTCCTCCCCTTCGCGGGTTTTGCCGCATCGAAGGCCTGACGTGCGCCATTAAACGCCTGATAGGCCAGCGCGTCATATTCGCCGGACTGTTGCATCCAGTTGATCGCGCTTACATTCTGCTGCTCCAGTTGAAAGCGCGCGCCACTCTGGTTCGTTGCACAGCCCGAAAGTGAAGCCGAACAGCCAAGAATGGCCGAGATGACAAGAAATGTCTTTCGCATCATGTCCCTCCATGAAAGAAAGCCATTAGCGCTGAAGGCTTCCCGCACCTCAATTGCTGTTCTGTGTCCGCAATATATTGGGCGACAGCGCGACTTCGTCACAGTTGCAAGCCGGTTCGATAGTCGTCATGAATATGAACGACCGAAGCATCTCCCGGCCACCTTTACGTACGGATAAGCCCATGTCCTCGCCTGCATCCAGCCGTTTCGCAGCCACACCGGAACCGCCCTATCTGATCGTCACCTTTGCTTCACAACGGGTCATCGGCGACGACGATGGCTATGGCGACATGGCGGTCCGGATGGGCGAACTTGCAGCGAAACAGCCCGGCTATCTCGGTATCGAGAGCGCCCGCGACGCGGAAGGATTTGGCATCACCAATTCCTTCTGGGCTGACGAGGAAAGCATCCGCGCATGGAAGCGCGATGTGGATCATCTGGTGGCGCAGAAGCTCGGGCGCCAGAAATGGTATGAAACCTATCGCGTGCGTATCGGTCGCGTGGAGCGCGCCTATGGATTTGATGCCAAGAGCGAATGAAAGCGCTATAGAAGCCAGAACACCATCCGGATAACAGCCATGCCTTCAAAGACCATCGACCACGCGATCACGGCCCGCAGCCTGACCAGCGCCGCGACCGATCCTACCCATGCGGGCGTGCTGTCTTTCATGCGCCGGGTATATACGAAGTCGCTCAAGGGCGCAGAAGCGGTTGTCTGGGGCATTCCCTTCGATGCCGCCGTTTCCAACCGGCCGGGCGCGCGCTTCGGCCCGCAGGCGATCCGGCGGGCCTCGGCAATCTTTGACAATGATCCGCAATATCCGTTTCAACGCGATCTGTTCGAGAAACTCGCCGTCATCGATTATGGGGACTGCCTGCTCGACTACGGCAATCACACCAAGACCCCTGCCACCATCGAGCGCGAAGCGGCGAAAATCCTGAAATCCGACGCATTCCTGCTAACGCTTGGCGGCGATCATTTCATCACATGGCCGCTGCTCAAGGCGCATGCCGCGAAATATGGCCCGCTGGCGCTGGTGCAGTTCGATGCGCATCAGGATACGTGGTTCGATGATGGCAAGCGGATCGATCACGGCTCCTTCGTGGCCCGCGCGGTGCGCGATGGCATTATCGATCCCGACCATTCGATCCAGATCGGCATCCGCACGCACGCACCGGAAGATTGCGGCATCAGGATCATTTACGGCCACGAGGTGGAGGACATGTCGGCGGCGGCGATTGCCGATGAAATCCTGAAGCGCACCAATGGCAGGAAGGCCTATCTGACCTTCGATATCGACTGCCTCGATCCGGCCTTTGCGCCGGGAACCGGCACGCCGGTCGCGGGCGGCCCTTCCTCGGCCAAGATGCTTTCGGTGCTGCGCAAGCTGACGGCACTTGACTTCGTGGGCGCCGATGTGGTCGAGGTTGCACCGGCCTATGACCATGCCGATATAACAGCCATCGCGGGAGCGACGATCGCAATGTACTATCTGGGCCTTGTGGCCGAACGGAAAGAACGACGATGAGACGCTTGCTCACAAAGTGATTCAAGCATCTCGAACAGCCATTCCACCCATTGTCGTAACTTTCTGAATTCAAAGGCAAAACGCATGAAACCGAAAATCTTCATCGATGGCGAACACGGCACCACGGGCTTGCAGATCCGCACCCGTCTGGCCGAGCGCGACGATCTCGAAGTGATTTCCATCCCGGAAGCCGAGCGGCGCAACAAGGATTTGCGCGCCGACTATCTGCGCGCTGCCGACATTGCGATCCTGTGCCTGCCGGACGATGCCTCCAAGGAAGCGGTTTCCCTGCTCGAAGGTCATAACGCGACCCGTATCATCGATACTTCGACCGCCTATCGCGTGCACCCGGACTGGGCCTATGGCTTTGCGGAACTGGCCAAGGGCCAGCGCGAACGCATTGCCGAGGCGCGCCTTGTTGCCAATCCGGGCTGCTACCCGACCGGGGCGATTGCACTTGTGCGCCCGCTGCGCGATGCGGGCCTGCTGCCTGCCGATTATCCGGTCAGCGTCAACGCTGTTTCCGGCTACACTGGCGGCGGCAAGCAGCTCATCGCCCAGATGGAAGACAAGAACCATCCGGAGCATCTTGCCGCTAACAACTTCCTCTATGGCCTTCCGCTGCGTCACAAGCACGTGCCGGAACTGCAATTGCATGGCCGCCTGGATCGCCGCCCGATCTTTTCGCCCAGCGTGGGACGCTTCCCGCAGGGCATGATCGTGCAGGTTCCGCTGTTCCTGAGCGAACTCGAAGGATCGCCGTCGCTTGCCACGGTTCATGCCGCGTTGACGGAGCATTATGCCGGTCAGGATATTGTCGAGGTCGTGCCGCTTGAAGAAAGCGCGAAGCTGCCGCGCGTCGATGCGGAAGAGTTCGCAGGCAAGGACGGCATGAAGCTTTTCGTCTTCGGCACTGAAGGCGACGGTGAGGTCAATCTCGTGGCGCTGCTCGATAATCTCGGCAAAGGCGCATCGGGCGCCGCCGTCCAGAACATGAATCTCATGCTTGGCAAGGCATGATGCCGACGAAGCCGGTGTTTCCTGTCGAATGGAATATCGGCTCCCATGAGCCTCTGGCTGATACACATTCAAGCCTCGTCTGGAAGGTCGAACGCATCGATCATCCGGGCGAGGTTTTTGTCGTCAAACAGTTGAAACCAGCCGGGATGGAAGAGCTGCGCGGCGCGCATTATCTGGACTGGCAGGACGGCCATGGTGCGGCACGATTATACGGCCTCAAGGGCACATCGATGCTGCTCGAATATGCCGGCGACTATCACCTTGATGAGCATCTGAAGCGCGGCAAGGATGCCGAATGCCTGCACATCTTCGGCGAGGTGCTGAGAGCGCTGCACACGCCCTCTCCCGCCCCGATACCGGCTGACCTGCAGCCGCTGGACAAGCACTTTTCCGGCCTCTTTGCGGTAGCGCATGAAAGCCCGATCTATGCAGATGGCACGGCGGTCGCCAAGCGTCTGCTGGCCACTCCGCACAAGGCCATTCCGCTGCATGGTGATATTCATCATGAGAATATCATCGAGGGACCGCGCGGCTGGCTCGCCATCGATCCGCACGGGCTGGTCGGCGATGCCGCCTTCGACGCGGCCAATATCTTCTATAATCCGCTTGATCGGGACGACCTTTGCCTCGACCTTGAACGCGCCCGGCACATGGCCGAACATTTCGCGCCGATCATCGGGCGCGAACCGGCCTATATTCTGGATTATGCCTTCGCCTATGGCTGCCTGTCAGCCGCATGGCACCGTGAAGACGGCAATGACGCGGATGAAGCGCGGGAACTGAAAATCGCCTCCGCACTCCGGCAATTGCGCCACAGCGCTTATCCCTCGTAAGCACCCTTGGCCGCGCGCCAGTGCGCCACCGCGAAAGCCAGCACGATCAGCGCAACAAACTGGTGCGTCAGGCCCAGATGCAGCGGAACGCTCATCAAAAGCGTGGCAATGCCGATGACAGCCTGCACGAGAACGAGCCCGAGGAGAACGATGGTGCGGCGCGCATGGGTGGTGCCGGGAGCCTGTTTCCAGACCTGCAAGGCATGCAGGACCGCCAGAACCAGAACCGTATAGGCGAACATGCGGTGCACGAACTGCACCGTTTTCGGGTTTTCGAACAGGTTGCGCCACCAGGGCGACTGGATGAACAGATCGGACGGAATGACAGCACCGTCCATCAGCGGCCAGGTATTGTAGGTCAATCCCGCATGCAGGCCCGCCACCAGACCACCCAGATAAATCTGCACCAGAACCGCGAACACGATCCATCCGGCAAAGCGCTGGATGGAGCGCTCCGCCGGTCGCTCGCTATAGGTGACAAGCCCGCGCGCGATGTAAAACACCGCCGTTATGATGATACACGCCGTCGTCAGGTGAATTGCCAGACGATACTGGCTGACGCTGGTAAGCTCGCTGAGGCCGGATGCGACCATCCACCAGCCGATGGCGCCCTGCAAGCCACCCAGCGCGAGCAGGCCCAGCATACGATATTTCAAGCCGCCCTTGAGACGCCCCGTCACCCAGAAGAAGGCCAGCGGAACGGCAACCAGAAACCCGACAAAACGCGCAAGCAGGCGGTGCGCCCATTCCCACCAGAAGATGTACTGAAACTCTTCCAGCGACATGCCCTTGTTGATCTGCTGGTATTGCGGGATCTGGCGATATTTGTCGAATTCTTCCACCCATTCGGCGTGGTTGAGCGGCGGAATAACCCCATGGATGGGTTTCCATTCGGTGATCGACAGGCCAGACCCGGTCATGCGGGTAGCTCCGCCGACCATGACGATAGCGATCAGCACGACGAAAACCGCATAGAGCCAGTAACGCACAAGGCGGCGGTCGTGGTCCTCTTTGGATGACCTCGAACCCTGCCCCATACGCTGCGCCGCTGCTGTCGTCATGCCGTTCACCCTTCGATAATGAGCTCAAGTGTCTGAATCAAAAAGCGGCAGGCCGCGGCGAAAATGGTAATTTTCGAGTACAGGAGCGCAGCGTACTTAAAGGTACGTGAGCACCGGAACGCAGACAAATTGCCATTTGCAGACCGGCATGGCGATTTTCGGAACAGACACGATGGATACATGCAGCATAGGCCGAGCAGTTACAAGTTGGCGTCACGCGACATGCCGCCGCGTTTTTGCCCTTTCGCTGGCCCCCTTCACCGGTTAGTGATGTACCGGGAAAAGGAGAATGCGCATGCCCGTCCGGCTGAAGAAACTGATCGGCACTTTCTTGCTGGTTTCACTGGTCATCATCTATGCGGTGTTTGCGACCATCATCGCCGTGGCGCATCTCGCCCAGTCGAGCGCCTGGGTGCATCTGCTTTATTTCTTCGTGACCGGCATTCTTTGGGTACTGCCTGCCATGGGCATCATCTGGTGGATGGCGCAGCCCCCACGCAATAAACAACATTAGTCTTGATCGAGGATGCTGCAGACGATGGCGGGAGAAGTCGCGGCGCGCATTCTGACGGATTTCGGTGAGATCGGGCGGCTCTGGAACGGCGCCGCCGCCATTCACGGCGCGCCGCAATCATTCGCCTGGATCGATAACTGGCGCGCAATCGTCAATGCCGACAGTTTCGTTGTCGGGCTTTTTGACGGCGATGGTCCAATCTTGGCTGTGCCGTTGGAAGTCGTCCGCCAGAACGGCGCGAAAATTGCGCGTTATCCCGGCGGAAGCCACGCCAATTGCAATTTCCCATGGCTGCGGCAGGAATATGGCCCGGTCCTCGGACGCGAGGTGCTCCGGCAGCTGATTGATGCAATCCGCAGGGCGCGGCCCGACATCGATGCGCTTTCGCTGACACGCCAGCTTTCAGAACTGCAAGGCACGTCCAATCCGCTGCTTGCCCTTGGGAAAGCGCCCAACCCAAATCCGGTTCTCGCTGCGTCGCTCGGTGGCGGCTTCGACGCCGTGCTTGATCGCGCCAATCGCAAGCGGAAGCTCAAAAAACACCGGCAGCATGGTCGCCGCTATGAAGAAAGCGGAGGCTGGAGAATTGCCGGGCCGCAAAGCCGGGCGGAATCAGACAAGATTCTCGATCTCTATTTCGCGATGAAGGCACAGCGCTTCCAGAAGATGGGGATCAGTGATCCATTCGCCGATGAAAATGTGCGCAACTTCTTCAAGGCTCTCTTCGGAGAAGGGCTGGCGAAAGGTCCGGGAATGAACGAGTTGCGCTTTCTCGAAGTTGGTGGGACCGTGCGCTCGATCATCGGCAAGCTGTTCTGCGATACGGGACCGACCGTTGAATTCGGCGCAATCGCGGAGGACGAGCTGACGGCGGCAAGTCCCGGTGAGTTTCTCTTCTTCGAGGATATCAGCCGCAGTTGTGACGAAGGCCGCTCGGTCTACAGTTTCGGCATCGGGGACGAGCCCTACAAGCGCGAATGGTGCGACATCGAGCGCACGATCTATGACACGCTGGTGCCGCTTTCCGCCAAGGGCAGGTTTTTCACCGCTCTTCAGTCAGTTCGCAACGGAATTGCCGGGGGACTCAAGCGCAATCCCCGCCTGTGGGGCTTCGCCAAGACATTGCGCAGCAGGCTTGCACAGCGGTAGAGCCGTTGGATAGCTGTTTCAGGAACGCAGCCTAGAGCGGTTCCTGTTTTAACGGAATCGTTGGAACCGCTCTATCTATTTGTTTTTTCCGCATTTCCGAACGCAAAACCGCTCCACACTTTTGCTGGAAATGCTCTAATAAGCTGTTTCTGAATCGGTTTCTTCCATCAGAATGACAACGTCCTCATAACCGCCCTGATCCAGATCGAGAGCGGCCAGCGCCACGCCCTTGTCGTCCGGATCGACGATGCTCATCACAACGGAGGCAGGTCCATCGGCAATGCGCGCGATCTGTTCCGAAGACGACGGGCCGCACTCTACAACAACAAAATCATAGACCGTTTCCAGCGCATCCAGAATGAGCGGCAGGCGATCGGCGGAGCGCATGGCGATTTCCGGGTCGGCCTCTCCAAGCGGAATGACATGAGCCTGCGAAAAGCGGTCGCTGTGGATGACTTCATTGAAGCGGCGCGCGCCGGACAGAAGCTCGGTAATACCGGGCAGATGCGCACCGTCCAGCATGGCAATGCCAAGGGTTCCCTTTGCGGTCATGTCCACGAGGACTGCCCGCTTGCCACGGTCGGCGAATTCGCGCAGCAGGCGCACCGCTCCAGCCGATGCTTGATCGCCCTCGGGAGACACCATCACGATGCGCTTATGCTGTCCGTCCGCGAGCAGATCGGCAACGGCTTCCACACCATTGGGATTATGCGGCTTCGTCTTGCTTTGCCTGATCATGGGAAACTCCTCCTCGGCTTTCCTTGTCTCGGAAACCGGCGGTTTTGCGGCAAACGGCATGGTCCATGAACGGCGCGGCGCCACAATTGTTTCCTCGGAAACAGTATCCATACGTTCTGACCTGGATGGCGGCACCGCTGCGGCTTCGGCGGCAGCGGCAATTACCGGCATCTCGATTTCCTCGACGGCGGCAACCCTTTGGCCATCTGCCGTCACGAAAGCACGCCCGCTGAACAATTCACGCAGCAGAACAAAGATCGACAGCAAAAGCAGGCCAGCCGCAAAGGCTGCACCGACAATCGGCAATATCATCGGATAATAGGGCACTGCCGGGGTTTCGGCAGAAGAAAAGATTCGGGCATCGACCGGCACATAGTTGCGGTCGGTGCGCGATGCGGCTTCCCGATAGCGCGTGAGATAGGTTTCCAGAAGCTGGCGCTGCGCCGCCGCCTCGCGCTCCAATGCGCGCAATTCGACTTCCTGATCGCCTGCCTGCGCGGCTTGCGCCTTCACGCGATTGAGTTCACTATTGAGTTCGTCCTCGCGCAGCTTTGCCGCGGAAACTTCGTTATCGAGGCTGGCGACAAGCTTGCGGCCTTCGTTTCTGATCTGCTGATCGAGATCGGCAAGCTGCGATCGCAACGCCTTGATGCGCGGATGGCCGTCCAGAAGCGTCGTTGAAAGATCGGCGATCTGGGCATTGAGCTGGACGCGCCTTTCGGCAAGGCGCTGCATCATGCCGGAAGCAAGCACATCCGGCAGCGTGTCGATGGGCGCGCCGGAGGAAAGCGCCTTGCGAATGCTTTGGGCCTTTGCTTCCGCCGAAGCGCGGCTGGTGCGGACCCGCGTGAGTTCGGTGGAAACTTCCGAAAGCTGCTGCGTCGCAATCGTGCTGTTGCTCTGCCCGGTCAAAAGCCCCCGCGAAGCACGATAATCCGCGACCTTCCTTTCCGCATCGCGGACACGGTTGCGCAGGTCGTCGATTTCAGGGGCCAGCCAGCCAGTGGCATCGTCGTTCGATTCCAGCTTTGCGGCCCGTTGAAACAGGATGTACTGGCTGGCGAGCGCATTGGCGACGTTTTTGGCTGTCTCGGGATTCGCCGAATTATATTGCACAACGATGACCCGCGAGGCGGTAACGGCAAAAACCTGCATATTCTTGCGCAGCTTCTGCAAGACGCGCTCTTCCGGGGTCAGTTGCGCGGGATCAGTCCGCATGCCGAGCATGATGAGAACGCGGGTCCACGGCTTCACGTCCGTCGTCGTGAAGGCTTCGTTGCTGGTGAGCTTGAGTTCTTCGGAAACCTTCCGCAGAAGATCGCCGGAGGAAAATACTTCAACCTGGCTCTTCACGCCTTCAGCGTCGAACAGGGGCCGCTCGGTTCCGGCCTCCCCGTTGGGACGCGTATAGATGGACTCGCGGGCCTCAATGATAATGCGGGCTTCCGCGCGATAATCCGGCGTCAGAAGAAGGCAGATGGCCCATGCGAACGCCGCCATGAGAAGCGCGCCGACGACAATGAACAGCCAGTGACGGCGCAGGCTGGCAAACAGCGCGCCGATATCGATATCTGCGTCCCTTGATAACGGATCGACTTCTGCCATTCCCCATTCTCCATGGGCTTTGCGAATGCGCCTGTGCGCATGATCGCTCTCGCCCGCGTGGGGGAATGCCCCCCGTTTTCCAGCCGGAACAGTAAAGGAACAAGGTAACCAGAGGGTTAAACCAGATAAGCTCCCAACTCTGGCGAGATGCAAAGTTTTTCCGCCGAACCCTGTCTTCTTTACCAGCCATTAACCCTAATCAATCGATAACGCTTGCAACCGATATTCGTAATCGCGCGCTGCGTAGCGCGCCGATTGCGAGCGTTAAGACTATTGCTTTTCGGAAGAACCGAGGCGGAAGATGACGGCGAAGACAATTCAGAACAAGCGCAAAGGCCATACTCTGCTGGTGGCGCTGGGCCTTGCCGCCATGACGCTTTCCGCCTGCTCCAGCTATCGGCCTGCCCCACCCGCTTTCCACGAGGCGCTGAACCAGCCCTATATGCTGGACGCTGGCGATCGCGTGCGCATCACGGTTTTCGAGCAGCCAAGCCTCACCAACACCTATAGCGTCGATCAGGCTGGCTACATCGCCTTCCCGCTCGTCGGCAGCATTCCGGCGCGCGGCAAGACATCCAAGCAGCTTGAAGGCATCATCGCATCGAAACTGCGTGGCGGCTATCTGCGCGACCCCGATGTGAGCGCGGAAATCGACCGCTATCGCCCGATCTTCGTGATGGGTGAAGTGGGTGCCGCCGGCCAATATTCCTACGTTCCGGGCATGACCGCGCAGAAGGCAATCGCCGCTGCTGGCGGTTTCAGCCCGCGCGCCACTCAGGAGAATGTCGATATCACGCGCCAGTTCAACGGCAAGGTTCTGACCGGCCGTGTGCTGATTTCCGATCCGATCCTGCCGGGCGACACGATCTATGTGCGCGAACGTCTGTTCTGATGGCGATTGATGGCTGATGACACCCACGTCTCCCCACTACGCATCGTCCACTGCTTCCGTGAGCCGACCGGCGGGCTGTTCCGCCATGTTCGCGATCTCGTGGGCATGCAGGCGGACGCAGGCCACGCGGTCGGCATTGTCTGTGATGCGACGACTGGCGGGCCTCGGGAAGACGCGCTTCTGGAAGAATTGCGGCCAAAGCTCGCGCTCGGCCTTCATCGCATTGCCATGCAGCGCCACGTCGGACTGGGCGACGCAGCGGCAGCGTACAAAGCATATCGCATCATCAAGAAATTGCGGCCGGACATATTGCACGGACATGGCGCCAAAGGTGGCGTCTATGCGCGATTGTTCGGCTCAGTCTTACGGGTTTTTAGGTCTCGCGTAGCCCGTATCTATTCACCGCATGGCGGCAGCCTGCATTTCGACCGGAAGACACGCCGTGGCGGCGCTGTCTTTCTGGTCGAAAGGATGCTGGCTCCCATGGCCGACGCGGTGTTGTTCGTTTCCAACTTCGAAAAGCGCATTTATGAAGAAAAGGTAGGGCGGCCCTATGGCCTCCATGCCGTCGTTTACAATGGCTTGTCCGAAGACGAGTTCATCCCTGTCGCCGACGCGCCTGATGGCAGCGATTTTCTTTTCGTCGGCACGATGCGCGACCTGAAGGGGCCGGACTTGCTGATCCGCGCCCTTGCGCGCCTGCGCGACCAGAACCAGCGCGCCTTTACCGCGACCATGGTGGGAGACGGCCCAGAAAAGCCGGATTTTATAGCCCTGGCCGACGAGCTTGGAATGTCCGCGCAAATCCGCTTTCTGCCGGGAACGGCAGCGCGGGAAGCTTTCGCCATGGGGCGGATAATGGTGGTTCCATCGCGCGCCGAAGCATTTCCCTATATCGTGCTGGAGGCGCTTGCCGCCGGAAAGCCAGTCATCGCCAGCAATGTCGGGGGGATTCCCGAAATATTCGGCCCCCGCTCTTCCGCGCTGGTGGAGCCGGATGACGAAGCGCTTTCGGACAAGATGCTGGTTGCCGCCGATGACCTCACCGCGTTTCGCGCCACGATGCCCGATGCGCCACGGATGCGCGAGCGTTTCAACCTGCAATCCATGGCACATTCGATCGAAACGATCTATTTTGAAGCCCATCCTGACCGGGCAGCACCGGCAGACTGAGAGCCTGAATCAAAAAGCGGCAGGCCGGTCTGCAAATGGCGACTTTTGGAACAGGGTCTGGGGATACCGTCGCTCGGGACTTTTTCTATAACCTATTGTTATCAAGCAAAGGCAAAGCTCGTGTTTTCCTGGCTTGCGGCAACCGGGACGGGTGTAATAAAGATATGCTATCGGCCTTCGCCAACAGTGCTGCAGCAGTATGGACAGAAACCATATTATATTAGTCATCGCTAATGGCAACAGCCTTCAGCCATGTATTTAATTGAGTGTTTACCTAGGTCAAAAGCTCGTCATGCGACGTTTATATTCTGCTTAGGACTCTCGGTCTAATTGTTACGCCGTCATTTTACGATCAGGGGCAATGTTGTGCGAAATAGTGATGCGCGCTCTCCTTTTGGCCGCGAAGCCATAGAAGCCAGCGATGTGCAGGCGGCCAAGCCGCAAGGCCCGGTGGAGCTCAGTCCCCTTGCGCGCCAGATGGCCGAGCAATACCAGCGCGACACGTTCTCACCGCTGATGCTGAGCGGCGTCATGCGCATTGCGGAGTTCGGACTGATTGTCCTCGCGGGTATTGCGAGCTTTCTGCTTTATGTCGGCATTGAAACGCAACTCATCTTCTATTACCCGCTCGTCGTCATTGCCGGCGGCGCGCTTTTTGTCCTGTTGATGGAAATCAACGACGGCTATCAGATCAATGTGTTGCGCAGTCCCGCTCGCTATCTGCGGCGACTTTTCATCAGTTGGGCTGCCGTGCTCGGAACGCTGGCTATCGCCGGTTTTCTGATGAAGTCCTCCTCCGATTTCTCACGCGGCTGGTTCCTGTACTGGGCACTGGGCGCCTGCGTACTGCTTTTGCTCTCGCGGCTCTTCATCGCCTGGAAAATCAAGCGCTGGGCGCGCAACGGCACGATGGAACGCCGCGCCGTCATCGTGGGCGGCGGTCCGAATGCCGAAGCGCTCATCCGCTCGCTGGAACAGCAGCCCGACAACGATATTCGTATTTGCGGCATCTTTGACGACCGCGACGACAAGCGCTCGCCCCCCATCGTTGCGGGATACCCGAAGCTTGGCAATATCAATGAGTTGATCGAGTTCGCCCGCATCGCTCATATCGACATGCTGATCGTGTCCCTGCCCATCAGCGCCGAAGCCCGCGTGCTGGCTCTGCTGAAAAAGCTGTGGGTCCTCCCGGTCGATATTCGTCTTTCGGCGCTCAACAATCACCTGCGCTTCCGCCCGCGCGCCTATTCCTATGTGGGCGCGGTGCCAATGCTGGATATTTTCGACAGGCCCATCAACGATTGGGATTCTGTCGCCAAACGCGTCTTCGACGTGGTGTTCAGCATTTTGGGCATCGCCCTGCTGTCGCCTATCATGATCGGCACGGCGATTGCCATCAAGCTGGACAGCAAGGGCCCCGTGATCTTCAAGCAGAAGCGGCATGGCTTCAATAATGAAATCATCAACGTCTGGAAGTTCCGGTCGATGTATACCGAGATGTGTGACCCTTCTGCGAAGCAGGCCGTTACCAAAAACGACCCTCGCGTCACGCGTGTCGGGCGCTTCATTCGCAAGGCTTCCCTCGACGAGCTGCCGCAGTTCTTCAATGTTCTGGCAGGCTCGCTGTCACTGGTCGGCCCGCGCCCGCATGCGGTCGCAGCCCATTCGCACAATGTGCTTTATAACGAGGTTGTCGACGGTTATTTCGCGCGCCATCGCGTGAAACCGGGTGTCACCGGCTGGGCGCAGATCAATGGCTGGCGCGGCGAAATCGACAATGAAAACAAGATCCGTATGCGCACCGAATTCGATCTTTATTACATCGAAAACTGGTCGCTCTGGCTTGATCTCAAAATCCTGTTCCTCACACCCATACGGCTTCTCAATACGGAAAACGCCTATTGACCAGCGTGGCGCACAGCTTTGACGGCAATCTGCCCCCAGCCATGGGGCTGCGGGCAGATGTAGCGCGCAAACGTGCACTCAACCGCCTCATTGCCAATACGGCAATCGGTCTCGGCGTTTTTCTGCTGGGCTTCGTGATGAGCGAGCCTGCGCCTTATGAACTCTACATGGTCGGCCTGATCGCGCTGGCGCTGCTGTTCGGCTTGCGGCTGACCCGCACCAGCCTGGTGCTGCTGGCGCTTTTTGCCGTGTTCAATTTCGGCGGCATAATCTCCGTCATGCAGATGGCCGATGTGAAGAAGGCCCCGCTCTATATTGCCGTTTCGCTGTTTCTGGCTTTCACATCGGTCTTTTTCGCAGCCATCATTGAGGCGGATTACAGGCGTCTCAAGACGATCTTCAACGCCTATCTTCTCGTCGGCGTGCTGTCGTCGCTCCTGGGTATCGCCGGTTATCTCGGCCTGTTTCCCGGTGCCGAGATATTCACCCGCTATGGCCGCGCGCGGGGCGCATTTCAGGACTCAAATGTCTATGGGCCATTCCTGATATTGCCGCTGACCTGGACACTCTACCGCATCATGCGCGGAGGTTTCCGCGATGTTGTCGTCTATCTGCCTTTCTGCTGCCTGCTCACGCTCGGCGTTCTGGTGTCCTTCTCGCGCGCCGCTTGGGCGATGGTTCCCCTCTCCTTCGCCCTGCTGTTCGGCGTGCTTTTTCTGCAAAGCAACAGCAACCGCTTTCGGCTTCGCCTGATCGCGATCGGCCTGCTTGCCCTTGTTGCGATCATCCTCGCGATCCTGATCATGCTGCAAATTCCCGGTGTGGGCGAATTCTTCCGTGAGCGCGCCCGGCTTGAACAAAGCTATGACAGCGCGCGGCTTGGGCGTTTCGCCCGGCATTGGCTCGGAATGATCCTCGCAACGCAACACCCGCTCGGCATAGGCCCGCTGGAATTCGGCCCCATGTTCGGGGAAGACACGCACAATATCTGGCTCAAGGCCGTGCTCGATTATGGCTGGACCGGCTTCATCGCCTTTCTGACGCTGACATTCCTGACCCTCGGGATCGGCTTCAAGCTTCTGTTCCGCAACCGCCCGTGGCAGCCGTTTCTTCTGGTCGCCTACGCAACCTATCTCGGTCACGTCCTGATCGGGAATGTCATCGACACCGATCACTGGCGTCACTTTTACCTGCTTTTCGGGATCATCTGGGGTTGTGCGGGGCTGGAATACAAGTATCAGCTTTCGCTCAAGCTCAAGGATCAGTCAGGAGAGCAGAACCTTGCAATTCGCGATATATGCCGCAGCGGCCCTGTTTGAAATCGCCGGATGCTTCGCATTCTGGGCATGGCTGAAGCTCGGCAAGTCAGCGTTGTGGCTGGTGCCCGGCATGGCGTGCCTTGCCTTGTTCGCCTATCTTCTGACCCTGATTGAAAGCAATGTTGCGGGCCGCGCTTACGCCGCCTATGGCGGCATCTATATCATCGCGTCGATTCTGTGGATCTGGTTTGCCGAGGGCGCCCGCCCCGATCGCTGGGATGTGGTTGGCGCATGCACAGCATTTGCCGGTACATGCATCATCCTTTTTGCACCACGATCCTGAACGCGATGTTCAGCCGCGAAGTCTGCCCCGCTCTTTATCGAGGGCGTTGGAATTCGCACCCAACAGCTCAAGAAGCCACGACGGACGCGGTTCCACTTCGATAACCCAGACATCATATTCGCCCGGCATGTTGCACCAGAAATTCGCGCGACGCCGCCCGTCGATCAGAATGTCCCTCTCCTGCGTGCGGACCACAACGAGGCTTCCTTCCACATAACGGGGCATTTCCTGCGTTCGCACACGTATTCCGGCAGAGCGGGCATCGCTGGTTTTCTGCATATGATCGAGAACCTGACCTATGCGGCGGTTAGACCATTTCTCGCGGACGATATTCCCGCGAAACACGTCGACCTGCCGAAGCCCATAAAGCCGCGTCCATTCACGCGCCAGCCGCTGGATCGCAAGCACGCCGTCCCGATGGTAAAAGAACAACGGCAATATGTTCTCCCAAACCGGTTCACGGTTAACGGCCAGATGTGCCCGCCAGAAATCCATTGTGCTGAAAAGGTGACTGATTCTCATCCCTCGGCGACTCTCCTTTCCCAATTTATTAGGAAAGACAGACATATCATCGAAGGTGACAGATTGTCACAATTTATTCATAATTCCGTCACAATGGAACCACGCCAGGTTGAGGACCTGTTCGGCGCTCAGCAGGCGAATTAACGCCGGTGTGCAATTTGTCAGTTTCCGGAAATTAGCCCTTGCGTGCCAAGTCGTTATATTCTACGGCTTTCCCCGGCTCGGAGCGTAGCGCAGCCCGGTAGCGCACTTGACTGGGGGTCAAGGGGTCGTGGGTTCGAATCCCGCCGCTCCGACCATTAAATCAAAGACTTAGCTACCATCTTTGATTGCTGGATATTTTTGAAAATAACCGGCGCATTGCCTGGAGTGTTCTGGCAATCCTGACTGTAGTGCCGGTCATCTGATTTTATTCACCGACATGACCGGCGAATGGGAAATACCAGCAGCGGGATTTTGCACCAGTATCCTGCGAGACAGCATTTCAAACAGACTCGGGTTCATGGGGCCCCCTCCGTTAACTGAATACTTGTCGTTGTTGCAGCCTCATATCCAAATTTGGAACAGCCTCACACGCCTATTGTCGTCAGGCCCCGGTGCGCCAGATGGAATTAATTCGGTTCATTGATTCAAATCAATGAAGAAGGGCGCCCGCCAGTATAATGGCGGCTGAAACTCAACCCCAAGTCGATCACGATATCAGGGTGGCTGGAGCATTCAGAGATGCACCTGCCCCCGCCAAACAACGAAACCTCTTTATTTCAGCAAATACTAATGTAGTATATACAGTGAAAGGAAACAGACGCTGAAGCGATTCGCACAAAATACAACAATAACAATAACTTAACAAAATCAAATGCAATCCTCATCAGAATTTTTCCTGTGAGGATTATTTCGTAACTAGCTTGAGCTCTGTTCTTTCCACAAACTTTATCTCGGTCGCAATCACTACCGGAATAGTAGCAAAAGAAAGAAAACAAACACATTAAACCAAATAATACGTAATCACATCCTTATAAGAATTGTATTATTCATTTGATGCGCAAGTAATTTTTGCTTTCTTAGAATTATGCAGTCCGAAAAGCGCTTGATGTATTGTGAATATACAAGCTTTTCTCTTATGGGGAATAGAATAAATGAGAATGCATACCGCGAAAAAGGCGACTGTTTCCTCCCTGCAAGTTACCGTTTCGGCTCTTGCAATAGCTATCGCGACAGCAACCGGCGTAAACGCACAATCGGTTACCGTCACCGGAACCGTCAGCCCTACATTGACACCCAATCCTTCGCCGACCTGGACGGTTCCTAATTCATTGTATGTCGGCAACGGGACAGCAGGCACGCTTGCGATAGCAAATGGCGGAACTGTTGCCATCACACCAGGATACAACGCCGTCATAGGATATTTTGGCGGCGACGGCTTGATGACCGTCGACGGTGTCGGCTCGCGTTTTACTGCGGGTTATCTTTACATCGGCTACAAGGCGACAGGCACTCTGCGCATCACGAATGGCGGTAATGTTGTAGCCAATTCAATAGAATTGGGACACGTGCCGGTTCCAACGAGCGGGAATATCACAATTGACGGTGCCGGGTCCGCTTTGACTACAACTTATCTTTACGTCGGGGAAGATGGGCCAAGTTCTGTCACAGCAACAGGTGGCGGAAGGCTAACCACAAACGGTCAAACTTATATAGGACTGGGCTCTGGCGTTACAGGCACAGTAACAATCTCTGGCGCTGGCAGTACCTGGAACGCAAGCACCGGGCCCCATGTGGGAGAACGCGGCAATGGCGTAATCACGATAAGTGATCAAGGCCATATGATTACATCTCAGCTGTATCTTGGGTACCAATCCGGTTCGCGTGGAGATGTGCAGCTAAACAGTTCGGGTGTATTGACCGCGCTCCAGATCCAGCGCGTCAACGGCGGGAGCCTTTCGTTCGATGGCGGCATTTTTCAGCTGGCAAATAGTCAACCCTCACTTTTCTCGGGGTTTGTTCCGGGAACCATCCTGTTTCAATCGCAAGGTGGAACCATTGACACTCAGTCATTCGATGTTGGCACGCAAGCGGTCATGGGCGGTGTAGGCGGTCTGACCAAAACTGGTTCCGGAACGCTAACTCTCCGCGGCAATAACAATTACACCGGAGCGACGACGGTATCAGCGGGTACGCTCTACGTTATGGGCGACCAGACTGCGGCGACGGGCACGACAACGGTTCAGGCCGGGGCGACCTTGGGCGGGACCGGCATTATTGGCGGTGATGTCGCGATACAGGATAATGGCCAGCTGTCTCCCGGCCCTGCCGGCAGCACGCCTGGAACTCTTACTATCAACGGCGATCTGAATCTTAGCGGTGGATCGTCGCTGCAATACAGCTTTGGTAAAGCAAATACCGTCGGCGGAGCCCTGAACGATCATACGATTGTCAAGGGTGATCTGGTGCTCGACGGCACGATCAACGTCGTCACAACACCGGGAGGCTCATTCGATACAGGCGTTTACCGGGTTATAAGCTATGACGGCGCGCTGACAAACAACATCCTTGACATTGGCACTATTCCCGCGAGCAACTACTACGTCCAGACGTCGGTCGACAAACAGGTCAACCTTGTCAACACGAGCGGTCTCACGCTCAATTTCTGGGACGTCGGACCGCAATTTAACGGGCAGGTCAATGGTGGCACAGGCATCTGGCAAAGCTCGGCGTCAGGTGGCCTCAACACCAACTGGGCAGAACAGACAGGCGTGATCAACGCCCCGTATCAGGACGGTGCTATCGCGATTTTCATGGCGACAGCTGGTACAGTAACTGTCGATGACAGTCTGGGCGCGGTAACGGCTTCCGGCATGCAATTCGCCAGCGATGGTTATGTTGTTGAAGGAGACGCCATCAGTCTCGTAGGTTCACCAACTTCAACTATTCGCGTTGGGGATGGCACGGAGGCGGGCGCGGCGTTCACTGCGACGATCAATTCGGCCCTGACGGGCAACACGCAACTTGTAAAAAGCGATTTGGGCACTCTCGTCTTGAATGGCGCGAACACCTATACGGGTGGCACCGCTATCCAAGGCGGTATCGTGCAGGTTTCTAACAATTCCAACCTTGGCGCAGCAGGCGGCGGCGTGACGCTTGATGACGGCACGTTGCGCACCACGGCGAGCTTCACGATAGATCGAGCGACGGAATTACAAGGTCTGGGCGGCACATTTGAAACCCTCGCAGGAACAGAGCTCAATTATGCGTCCACGATCACTGGCGCGGGCAGCCTGACAAAGACTGGGCTTGGCACCCTGAATATCAACGCTCAGAGCAACTATTCAGGCGCAACAACGGTCAATGAAGGAATTCTCGCTGCAGGGGGAGAAAACTATCTCAGCGGAGCTTCCGATTTTGAAGTGGCGGCGGGAGCGAAACTTGCCCTTAACGACTTCAGCCAGTCGATTTCTTCGCTCAGCAATGCAGGCATAGTTGATTTCGGCCCCCAGGCTGGAACCAGACTCACCGTTACCGAAGACTATGTTGGCAACGGCGGCACACTTGCTCTGTGGACTGCTCTGGGTGGTGACAGTTCGGCTACGGACAGTCTCCTCGTAAATGGCAACACGAGCGGCACCGGGATTGTGGCCGTTAAGAACACCAATGGTACCGGCGCGCAGACTGTCGAAGGTATCAAAGTCATCGATATCCAGGGAGCTTCGGGCGCGACATTTACCCTGCTCGGCGAATACCAGACGATCGACGGCAAGCAGGCTGTGAGAGGCGGGGCTTACGCATATACGCTGGAAAAGAATGGCATTAGTACACCTACTGATGGCGATTGGTACCTGCGTTCACGTTTCATCCCTCCGCTCCAGATCCCAAACCCAGAAACTCCGGGAGTGCCGCAAGAACCCGACGCTCCCCGCTATCAGGCCGGCGTCCCCGTCTACGAGGCCTATCCGCAGTCTCTCCTCGCCCTGAACGGTGTTTCCACGCTGCAGCAGCGCGTCGGAAACCGCGTTTGGGCCGGCAATGGAAACAAGGTGATTGCCCAAGGGGCCGATGCGATCGAAACCCCTTATGCCGCTCCCGAAGAAGCCGGCGTGCATATCGAAGGGAACGGGGTGTGGGGACGCGTGGAAGGGGCGCACAATCACATTGAGACCGGCCGCTCAACAACGGATGTCGATTATGACCAGAATATCTTCAAATTGCAGGCCGGCGTTGACGGCATGTTCATGGAGAATGAAAGCGGGAAGCTGATCGGCGGCGTGAGTGTCCACTATGCGCACGGGCTTACCAAAACCGCATCCATTTACGACACGTCGGTCGGCGGGGGCCGGATCAGTACAGAAGGATATGGCCTTGGCGGATCGCTTACCTGGTATGGCGAGAGCGGATTCTACGTCGATGCGCAGGCACAAGCTACCTGGTACAACAGCGATCTGAGCTTTTCCGGAGGCAATCAGTCCCTCGTGGACGGCAATGACGGCTTTGGCTACGCGCTTTCCATCGAAAGCGGCAAGCGCTTTGCGCTTGATCAGGCATGGTCGCTCACGCCGCAAGCGCAACTGGTCTATTCCAGCGTCGATTTCGATGATTTCAGTGAAGATATGACCGGCACTGCGATCCATCTCAGCAAGGGCGACAGCCTGCAAGGTCGAATTGGCCTCACACTCGATCATGAAAGCTCGTGGCAGAATGCTAACGGCATGCTGAACCGGGCTCATGTATATGGCATCGCCAACCTCTACTACGAGTTCCTTGAGGGTACGAAGGTCGAGGTCGCAGACGTAAGCTTTGCTAATCGCAATGACCGTGCCTGGGGCGGTGTCGGCCTGGGCGGATCTTACAACTGGAATGACGACAAGTATTCCATTTACGGTGAAGGCCTGATCAACACCAGCCTTAACAACTTCGCCGACAGCTATTCGCTGAAAGGTAATGTTGGGTTCCGCGTGAAGTGGTAAAGGGCAGCAAAACGACGGGCTCTCGGCAATTTCCCCCTGGGATGCCAAGTCTGTTGCCTCTGCCATAATCGCTTGAAACGTCTCCCCCTCCCTCGCTCTCCATTCAGCGCGGGAGGGGGCTGCCTTGGCCGTCGAGCCTCTTCCTCCGTCAGCTTACGCACCCTCTGACCGGAGCTATTTCTTTCCAGGTAAAACAACTGGCAGAGCATTCTGGGTGCTTTGGCGTATAATCATGGCAAGCTGGCCGCAATCTCTCTCATTGTATTTTCTATTACTGGCGCAGATCACAGCGTTAACAGCGTTTCCACTCTACTTCACCCGGCTGATTTCTCCCGTAAGACAAGTTCACTTTTATGTTTTCCTGTCGCTCCTCCTCCTCATCGGAGGTTTCATGGGAAATATTTATACAATGAAGATTGCTGACGGAATAATCATTTCCGGAGGCAACCTCTGCTATGGAGCATTTATGGCTACTGCCGTAATGTTCGTCTGGATAGAAAATGATGCCTTTATTCTAAAGCATCTGGCGCGCTTGGTTATCCTCGTAAACTTATTCAACGTTGTATTTTCTTTCCTCACAAGTTCAATCCTGCAAACGATCGGGATTATAAACCCGCACCACGTTTCTTTTCATTTATTTGAAGTTTCCACCCATCTTATCATCATTGGTGGATTCATGATTTTAATTGAGCTTCTTATTCTATTCTTGATCTTCGAGCTCTCCAAAAAACACATTGTCGATGGGCTCGTTAACGGGTTTATTTATATATTCGCTTTTGTTGCCGTGCTTGTACTGGATGGGGTGATATTTGAAATCATTGCAAGCGGTTCCAGTAAGGGCATCATTTCGCTTACTTTTGGAGGGCTTGCCGGGAAGATAATCGTCGCTGCTGCATTCAGCATATCGCTGGCCATATTCATGGCATGGCAACGCACGGCATTCAGAAATTATCTACGAGCCGACACGCTGCAATGGCGCCTTCTAACGATCAGCAGCACCGACCTTTTGCTGGAGATGAAAGAGAAAGATCGGGATATACAACGTGGAGACACAATCTTCAGAAATGCATCCGAAGGCCTCGCGATCGTCGACGCGAGGGGCGTCATTCATCAAGCCAACGCTGCCTTCCACAAAATGGTGGAAGCGGGCAGAAACAATTTTTGGAATGTACGGACAGCATTCCGAAATAACGGCGCTCCGCTGGAAATTCCTACCCTGCAGGAAACCCAATGGCGCAACGAAGTGTCTTTTGGCAAAGCCGCAGAGCGAACAGGTATCCTCTCCATCACGCCAATCCGGGAGAAAGGCGAAGACATTGGCGCATATGTATATTCACTGACCGATATAACGGAGCAGAAAGAAACGCGCGAACAACTTCGCCATCTCGCGCTGTATGATCGACTGACGGGCCTCCCCAATCGTCGCTTCTTGGCAGAATCCCTCCGTGACATCGAACAAGAACACTATGCATTGGTCATAATTGATCTTGATGCGTTCAAGGACATTAATCACTCCTACGGATACGAAACTGGCGACCATGTTCTTCGTACAATCGGGAGCAGGCTTGACGGCGAGCGCAATAAAACCATCGGCCCTTACGATCTGGTCTGTCGAATAGGTGGCGACAAATTCGCTATTCTGCATCTCTGCAACGACGCGACTTCAGCAACGAATACGATAGAGGCTATTCAGGCGATAGTTCGCCAAACCATACCGGTAACCAGTACCCTGAACCTGCATATGTCATGCACGGCGGGCGTGAGTTTTAAGTTTGGCTCGCAAAAATCCGCGTCCATCGAGGAAGCTGATGCTGCCCTGCACGACGCAAAGAATACACGCCAAGGCAGCTTTTGCATCTACTCGGAACAACTCACCATCCGAAGCCAGCGCAAGGCCGCGCTCAGCATCAAATTAAGGAACGCCATCGAAAACGGGGCCATTGAAGTCTATTATCAGCCACAGTTCGATGCTCGAACGCTTGAGCTAAAAGGGGCGGAGGCGTTGGCGCGCTGGACCGATATCGAGTTGGGCCCCATATCACCCGGTGAGTTTATTCCGATTGCGGAATCAACCGGATTAATTGTCAGTCTCGGCGATTATGTGCTTCAGAAAACATGCGCAGATGGACGAGAGTGGCTGGACAAGGGATTCAAGCCCATAACACTCTCGGTAAATCTGTCTGCTAAACAACTCGTGTCGGACCGCTTTACGTCCTTTTTGCGCTCCACCCTGGAGACCACAAAATTCCCCGCTCAGTTTCTCGAACTGGAGTTGACCGAGTCCATTCTGATCGATCAGGACAATGAAAATATTCGTCGTCTCTCTGAAATCCGCGAGGATGGAATCAGGATCGCCATCGACGACTTCGGCACTGGTTACTCAGCGTTATCTTATTTAAAGAACATACCCTGCGATTGCGTTAAAATCGACCGAAGCTTTGTCTGTAATATCGTAGATGACGACAGGCAGCGCAAATTGTTTGAAGGCATCGTTCAGCTGGCGAAAGCAATGTCCTACAAAATTATCGTCGAGGGCGTTGAAAAAAACGAACAGCTCGAATGCCTCACCACAATGAACTGCGATCTTATTCAGGGATGCTTACTCTCACCGCCTGTATCGCGATTGGAGATTGAAAAGTTGCTCGCGCAACATTGGAATTCGTCCGTAGAAGTTCCACAGGAGTAGTTTCGCAACGGAACTGAGCGCCACGGTCTGATGACTGCATATGATTTTCCTTTGCATGGAATATACAAATCGGATTAGCTCCGCCATGAACTGCGTGGAGGAGAGCATGAGGAACGTCCTTGTTACTGGCGGAAGTCGCGGCATAGGCCGGGCGACCGCTTTGCGCAGCGCCGCACAAGGTTGGTCTGTGGCTCTGAATTATTCCGGGAACGAACAGGCTGCGCAGCAAACAGTGGCTGAAGCAGCGAAGCTCGGGGCGAAAGCGCTGGCTATTCAGGGCGACATATCCGTCGAGCAGGACGTAATTGCCATGTTCGACAGGGCAGAAGCTGAACTTGGCCCGTTGAAAGGCGTGGTCCTGAACGCCGGTATCGTGGCGCAAACCATGCCTCTCGCAGACATGAGCGCCGAGCGCCTGAAAACCATGTTCGACGTGAATGTTTACGGTACCTATCTATGTGCCCGCGAAGCGGCGCGACGCTTGCAGCCGGACAGCGCCATCGTCATCGTTTCCTCCATGGCGTCACGCCTTGGTTCACCCTTTGAGTATGTGGATTATGCCGGAGCGAAAGGTGCGCTCGATACGCTGACCATCGGCCTGTCGAAGGAACTGGCGGCGAAGGGCATTCGCGTCAATGCAGTCCGCCCCGGCCTGATCGATACTGACATTCATGCCAGTGGCGGCAATCCGGATCGCGCGGCGCGACTGGGCGCCGCCACGCCGGTAGGGCGGGCCGGAAAGGCAGAGGAAGTCGCGGAAGCCATTTTCTGGCTGCTCAACGACGCCCCCGCCTATGCAACCGGCACCTTCATTGATGTTGCCGGTGGGCGGTAAGTCGCCCTCCGCTTCTATTTCTCGCGTAGCTGATAGGTTTCCGCAATATAGCGATAGCCCTCGCCTTCCCGCTTGAGATAGGCCAGCGCCGGAAACGGCATATGATAGCCGATGAACGGCAACCGGTCGGTTGCGATCATGTCGAACATGCGCTTGCGGGTCTGGACGGCGGCTTCCTTGTCAATGTCGAAGGAAACGTGCCATTCGGGCCGCTGCAATGTGATGACGAAATGGTTTGCCGTGTCGGATATAAGCATGAGCGACTTGCCACCCGTTTCGACGCGGAACGCCAGATGACCCGGCGTGTGGCCATAGGCCGCCACGGAATTAATGCCCGATACGACCTCGCTGTCATCGCCCAGGAACGTCATCTTCCCGGCCAGTGGCTTGACGTTCCTGGCCACCATTTCGGCAACGGTTTTTGCCGGGCTGTCGAGCCGCGCGGGATCAGTCCAGAAATCGAATTCCTTCTGTCCGGCGGCGTAGCGCGCATTGGCGAAGGCTGGCTTGCCGTCTTCCATCAATCCGCCGATATGGTCAGGGTGGAAATGGCTCAGCACCACCAGAGACACATCATCAGCCTTGTAGCCCGATGCTTCAAGCGCAATGATGAGCCTGCCCAATCCCGCCTCACGAGCACCCGCTCCCATGCCGGTGTCGAACAGAACTAGTTCCTTGCCCGTGTTGATAAGCACCGGCGTGAAACTGTTGACGAAACGGTCGGCTGGCAGAAGATTTTCCTCCAGCAGCGCCGCGACTGCTTTCGGGTCCTGATCGATTGCATATGTCTTTTCGGGTGCTTCGCCCGCCCTGCGCCCATCGGAAAGCGTGGTGATCTCGAATTCACCGAACTGGAAACGATGAAAGCCCGGATTTTCTACCATTGAAGGATTCTGCTCTTTGGAACCGCCTGTTTCGGCTGCTGCCCTGGCAAGCTCCAGCGGCGACAAGGCCAGTCCGGCCCCGACAGCAGATGCTGTAACAATGAAATTACGTCTTGAGATGGTCATCGATCGATCTCCCGGCATAATCTGTGGTTAAGAACGTCAGAATACGCGAAAAAGCTCCCTGATACATGGGATACGTGATCAAGTTTCTGTTGGCGGCCAAATTGACGACGGTCTTGCCTCACCGCCCGAGAATCATTATCTACGTGGCTGCGTGGGACGACCCGCGCCTGTGTTCGCATCGGGGACGGCCCCATAGGAGTGTGTCCTATGGCAGGGCTGATGATCGAACAATACGCAATCCAGCTTTTCGTTGAACAGATGCAATCGGCAAGCAGCCGGTTAGAGCGTTTCGAGCAAAAGCGTGAAACGGTTTTGCGCCGGAAAAATTCGACAAAACCAATAGTTAGAGAAGTTCCGGCAATTCCGTTAAAACAGGAACCGCTCTAGCTTCGCCCAATCCGCACGCATCACGGGTGCACTGCTTCCGTTGCGTGCATCATGTCTCTGCGGGACGGACGGCCTTCCCGCTTCTTCAAACAACGGCGGGACGCCCCGTCAGAACCCTCAAGATGGAACATTAAAATGGCATGGATTTTTCTGGTACTGGCCGGGATTCTGGAAGTCGTCTGGGCTTATTTCATGAAAAAGTCGGAAGGCTTTTCTCTTTTAACGCCAAGCGCGATCACCATTGTAACGATGATCGGCAGCTTTATTCTGCTGTCGATCGCCATGCGCAGCCTGCCGCTTGGAACCGCCTATGCGATCTGGACAGGCATCGGTGCAGTGGGCGCGTTTGTGGTGGGCATCTTCATTCTTGGCGAGGCTGCGACCTTCTTCCGGGTCGCGAGTGTGACACTGATCCTCGCCGGCATCATCGGATTGAAACTCTCATCCAGCTGATCCCGTCCGCCTGCAAAAGCAAAGGGAGGCGAAAGCCTCCCTCACATGGTCCGTAGTCGTTCAGCGCACCTGATCAAGAAGGCGCTTGCATTCCAGCAGGTCGAACAGGGCTTCCTGCAGGAGCGAGCGGTTGTCCTTCGACGGCCGCTTTCCGTCGGCTCCGATGGGGCCGTCCTCCTCGCCCTTCAACAGGCCGAAAAGCTTGCGCGCCGGTTGCGGTGCCTTGATGCCGCTCGGCAGAGCCATTTCATTATCCGCCGCCTCTTCCGCAGCGCGCTTGTCAGCAGCGGCCTGCTTCTGGCGGGTGATCGCCTCAATGGCCTGAACGTCGCCATTGCCGAGCGCGATGATGAATTGCGCATTGTTTTCGCGCAGAAGACGCTGCACACCCTTGATGGTATAGCCCTGATCGTAGAGCAGGTGGCGAATGCCCTTCAGCAACTCCACATCGAGCGGCCGATAATATCGACGGCCGCCGCCACGCTTCATGGGCTTGATCTGGGTAAAGCGTGTTTCCCAGAAACGCAGCACGTGCTGCGGAAGATCCAGATCCTCCGCTACTTCGCTGATCGTCCTGAATGCATCAGGGCTCTTGTCCATTCCACTTGCCCTTTCCAGAGGTTCGGGTTTCGCCATTACGGCGCAACCTCGCCGATCCAGATAGTTCAACTCGCCAACGCAAACGCGCTTGCTACACCAAAGCCGTTTCAGCATCGGATTTTAAAGGACGGGAGTTAACAATCTCCAGCGTGCAAAAAGGCACAGCTCAACGTCATTCAAAACCGGACGGTGCTCAACGCAAACTCGTTCTGAAAAACTTGCCGCTTTTCAGAATTGCAATATTAGCAGAGCGATTCGCTCCGTAAAATCCATTATATAATATCAGAGCTTTATAAGCATCCCTTCACGCAAAACGGAAGGCAATGCAGCCTGCACCTCGGCATAGAAAGCCAGGCAACGGCATCCTGCGCCAAGCACAAACCGCCCCCGCACTTGCCCCTGGGGCAGACACGGAAGGAACGTATATCGACGTGAGGTGATGGCGCAAAAACAAAAATGCTGCCCTTTGGACAGCATTTCAGGAATTATTTCTGGCTTTTGGCTTCGCGCTTCTGGTGTTCCTGCAAGATACGCTGCTTGAGAACGTTCGAAGCCTTGAAAGTCATCACACGGCGGGGAAGAATTGGAACCTCCTCGCCTGTTTTCGGATTGCGGCCAATACGCTCGTTCTTGTCGCGAACCTGAAATGTCGCGAAAGACGACAATTTCACGGTTTCGCCGTTGACGATAGCGTCACAGACTTCATCGAGGATCATCTCGACCAAAGCCGCCGACTCCGTTCTGGAAAGGCCTACCTTACGATAGACAGCCTCTGCCAGATCAGCTCGCGTGACCGTCTTACCTCCCATGACCAAACCTGCCTGGTTAGCGTTTGAACAGATAATATCCTTACGTGACAGGACGTTACACAAATAAAAGCGCAACGGTCAAGCCGCGAGTTCTCTCGCGGCAGATCAAATTTGCACTTACCAGCGCAACAGGACCGCGCCCCAGGTGAATCCGCCGCCCATTGCCTCCAGCAGCACGAGGTCACCCTTCTTGATGCGACCGTCGGCAACAGCGGTCGCCAGAGCCAGCGGAACTGATGCCGCCGAGGTATTGCCGTGGCGGTCCACGGTGATGACCACCTTGTTGTCGGCGATATTCAGTTTCTTGGCCGAAGCGTCAATAATGCGCTTGTTGGCCTGGTGCGGGACGAACCAATCGATATCCTCGGCAGTAAGGCCGGTTTCCGCGAAGGAAGCCTCGATAACGTCTGTAATCATGCCGACCGCGTGCTTGAAGACTTCACGGCCTTCCATGCGCAGGTGGCCGACAGTCTGGGTCGTAGACGGACCGCCATCCACAAAAAGTTTTTCCTTGTGATTGCCGTCCGAACGCAGATTGGCAGCAAGAACCCCGCGATCGGAAGTCAGCCCGTTGCCTTCGGCAGCTTCAAGAACCAGCGCGCCAGCGCCATCGCCGAACAGAACACAGGTCGTGCGGTCGCTCCAGTCGAGGATACGCGAAAACGTTTCCGCGCCGATCACCAGAACCCGCTTCGCCATGCCGCCGCGGATATAGAGGTCCGCTGTCGTGATGGCATAGATGAAGCCGCTGCAAACGGCTTGCATATCGAACGCAAAACCGCTCGTGATTCCAAGCTCACGCTGGATTTCGACAGCACTTGCCGGGAAGGTGTGATTGGGTGTGGAGGTGGCCAGAAGAACGAGATCGATATCGGTCGGCTGCAAACCGGCATTTTCGATTGCTGCGCGCGCCGCCGCCGTGCCAAGCGAAACCGTGGTTTCATCGTCGCCCGCGATATGACGTTCGCGGATGCCGGTGCGCTGCACGATCCACTCGTCCGAGGTTTCGATAATACCTTCGAAATCGGTATTCTTCATGACCCGCTTCGGCAATGCCGAACCGATACCCCGCACGACAGATCTTATCATCTCTTATTTCCTGTCCTCAAAAGCGACCGAAGCATTTCCGCCTGAACGGTCGAGAATTCTGGCCCTGTAAAATGGGCAAAGGTTATTTCGCCGCTTCCCCGCCCTCACCGGACGAAACATGCGGATGACTGTGGTGGAAATGCGCCAGATCGGCCTCGATCTTTTCCAGAAGGCGGTTTCTCACCATGTCATAGCCGACTTCCACCGCCGAACAGAAGCCCTCAGCGTTCGCGCCGCCGTGACTCTTGATGACGATGCCGCTCAAGCCCAGAAACACGCCGCCATTGACCTTGTTCGGGTCCATCTTTTCGCGCAGGCGATCAAACGCACCCTTGGCGAAAACATAGCCGATCTTGGCAAGCAGCGTGCGGCTCATGGCCTGACGCAGCAGGGACGCCATCTGGCGCGCGGTGCCTTCGGCGGTCTTGAGCGCGATATTGCCGGTGAACCCTTCGGTCACGACCACATCCACCCTGCCCTTGCCGATATCGTTGCCTTCAACAAAACCGGCATATTCCAGCCCTTCCAGCGGCGTGTCGCGCAGGATCTGGCCAGCTTCCTTGATCTCGTCGAGACCCTTTACCTCTTCCGTGCCGACATTCAGGAGCCCGACGGTCGGCTTGCGCACCTCGAACAAGGCACGCGCCATACCGGCACCCATAACGGCATAATCGACGAGCTGCCGTGCATCGGCGCCAATCGTGGCGCCAATATCGAGCACAATGCTTTCGCCGCGCAGCGTCGGCCAGATGCCCGCAATCGCCGGACGCTCCACGTCCGACATCATGCGCAGGCAGAATTTGGACATGGCCATCAACGCACCGGTATTGCCGGCGGAGATACACGCCTGCGCGTCGCCTGTCTTTACAGCCTCGATGGCCTGCCACATGGACGACTTGCCCCGACCGGCGCGCAGCGCCTGGCTCGGCTTGTCATCCATGCTGATGGCAACCTCGCTCGCGCGGAACTCGGACGCGGCCTTCAATTTTGGAAAGCGGGCCAGCACCGGCTCCACCTGCGCGGGGAGACCGAAAAATATGAAGCGGATGTCAGGATGACGCTCAAGCGCCTTCGCTGCGCCGGGGATGACCACTTCAGGGCCAAAATCACCGCCCATAGCGTCAATCGAAATTTTGATCACTCTTGATTATTCCTGTGCGATCCCTGTCCCTGCCCTGCCCTTGCAGCAGACAGGTTTTCGGCGAAAATAGTGTTTTTGCGTTTCCGCACAACCAAATTCTATCAAACCACTGCGAATTACGGCTTCTTTTGCCATTCCGAAAGCTTGGCGAATGGCGAAACGGGCTTCTCGTCTCCCTCACCGTCTCCAAAAACCTTCGGCTCGCTGTCTTCCGGCAGTCCGGGCTTGCGCGGATAAGGATCGATGGCGAGATCGAAGAACTCTTCTGCAATCGCACCCACATCGATCTTGTCGCCGACGAAGACTTCCGGACTGTCAGCCCCTTCCGCATCGAGCAGCATTTCGCCGCTTTCATCAAGCTGTATCCGCGCAAGCCGCGAATTTTCCGGCACGAAGATCGTGTCGACTTCTTCGGCGATGCTGTTGGTCAGCGGCTCCAGCGTCACGACGCAGGACTGAACGATTTCCGCATCGATGCGGCCGCGCACCCGGATACCGTCCTTTTTCCAGGGCGTAATCAGAAATTCTGCGGCAAAAGCATTCACGGCCTCAAGTCCATGATCTGCCGCGAGCGCTGCGCGCTCTTTCTCATCCGTGCCTATTTTCACCGTTACGCCCTTTTGCGGCAGGTGAAGAACCGGAACAGGATAGGTAAGCGCCGGTTTATCAGTCATTCTTATTGGCCTTTTCAGCATTGTTCGTTGGCGCAAGGCCATCTTTGACGCGCATCTTGTCCCGAAAACCGCTTCACACTTTTCAGGATGCGCTCTTATCTGCATCCATATAGGAAATGTCGCCCGCCGCCAAAGCGTCGTCCGCAATTTTTTGCAAGCCGTCGCGGCACTCAAGAACATATTCACTTAAATGGTGGGCATGCGGCCAGAATTCGAGATCTGGCCGGATATTTCGCGTTAGCGCCGCTGCCAGCGCGTACGCGTCATTTGCATCCAGCGCCTCGCCATAGGCCGCCACGCGACCATAAAACATGCGCGCAAGCTTCTTCATGCGTTTCGGCACGCCTTGATCGCCTATGCCGAGTTCGCGCAGCGAATGGTCGACGTCCTTGAAAAACTCGTCCGCAATTTCCTGCGCCAGGTCGGCAAGCGCCTTGTTTTCCCCTCTCATGCGATGAAGCGCGAGAAAAATATGCAGGGACAGCATTTCATAGCGGCCAAGCGGGGTATCCGGCACCTGAAATTGTGCATAAAACCGTTTTTGCCGCGCCGCCGCCACGATCACCTCGTAAACGCGAAGCACAATAGCCTCGTTTGCTTTCGATTTGCGGCGGAATAGTTGGAGAATCATGTCCGTACGACCGTTCCAGTTGCATAAATAAGCAAGGTGGTTTACCGAAGTTCTCCCGACGGCGAAAGTGCCGCGCTGATTTAGAATGTATGGAGAGGTCTTTGTTGCAGCGAATTTTTCCAAATGCATCCTCTGGCGTACGCAAGCAGCGTGCCCTTCTTGCAGGCACGGCAATTCTCGTCGCAGTCGCTCTTGCCGGGTGCAACACCGCATCCACGCTCAATCCGTCCGAAACGCTGACGGAAGGTTACGTGCTCGATCAGAACGCGCTTGATTCGGTTCCGGTCGGCTCCAGCCGCGAACAGGTGCTTCTGGCGCTGGGTACGCCGTCCACCACCGCGACCTTCGACAATGAAGTGTTCTACTACATTTCGCAGAAGCGTTATCGCGCCGCGCAGTTCATGAAGCCGAAAATCATCGAGCGCCGGATCCTCGCCATTTATTTCGACAAGGATGGCAAGATCGAGCATATCGCCAATTACGGCCTGAAAGACGGCAAGCTGTTCGATTTCGTGTCGCGCACCACGCCGACCGGCGGCAAGGACCAGACATTCCTCGGTCAGATCATTCAGGGTGTTTCCAAGGCCCCGACATCGCTGCCGGGTGCTTCAGGTGGCCCCAACAACTGATCGAAACGGATATATACGAACAGAAAACCCGCCTTTACGGCGGGTTTTCCTTTTTAGGGCTGGTTACATCACGTCATATGCGCCAGCACGGCCAGCAACAGAAGAGCCACGATGTTGGTGATCTTGATAGCCGGATTGACCGCCGGACCTGCCGTATCCTTGTAGGGATCGCCCACCGTATCGCCGGTCACCGATGCCTTGTGCGCTTCCGACCCTTTCAGGTGTTTCACGCCATCGGCGTCGGTAAACCCGTCCTCGAAGCTCTTCTTGGCATTGTCCCAGGCACCGCCGCCGGACGTCATGGAAATCGCCACGAACAGCCCGTTGATGATGACGCCGAGAAGCGATGCGCCAAGCGCTGCAAAGGCCGCAGCCTTCGAGCCTGAAATGAGCAGCACGCCGAAATAGACGACAATCGGCGCCAATACAGGCAGAAGCGACGGGATAATCATCTCGCGGATGGCCGCTTTGGTCAAAAGATCGACAGCCCGGGCATAGTCCGGACGCTCCTTGCCAGTCATGATTCCCGGCTTTTCGCGGAACTGGCGGCGCACTTCCTGCACCACCGCGCCGCCTGCCCGGCCCACGGCCGTCATGGCCATGCCGCCAAACAGATAGGGGATCAGGCCACCGAAGATCAGCCCCGCAACCACATAAGGGTTGGAGAGATCGAAGGAGACCGGCCCCATATCCGCGAAATAGGGATAGGTCTGCCCGTTGGCGGCAAAATAGGCCAGATCGTTGGAATAGGCCGCAAACAGCACCAGCGCGCCGAGACCGGCCGAACCGATGGCATAGCCCTTGGTGACGGCCTTGGTGGTGTTGCCTACCGCATCGAGCGCATCGGTGGCCTTGCGGACTTCCGGGTCGAGACCAGCCATTTCCGCAATACCGCCCGCATTATCGGTCACTGGACCGAAGGCATCGAGCGCGACGATCATACCGGCAATGCCGAGCATGGCGGTGACCGCGATAGCGGTGCCGAACAGGCCCGCAAGCTGGTAGGTCGAGATAATGCCGCCGACAATCACGATTGCCGGAAGCGCGGTCGATTCCAGAGAAACAGCCAGCCCCTGAATGACATTGGTGCCATGCCCCGTCACCGAAGCTTGCGCAATGGAATTGACCGGGCGTTTGTTGGTGCCGGTATAATATTCCGTGATCACCACGATCAGGCCGGTAACAATGAGACCGATCAATCCGCAGATGAAGAGATTGGTGCCGGTGATGCTTTTGCCGGCAACAGTTCCGATCTCGCCCCAGCCAATCGTCAGCGTGTTAGCCACGGCAAGGCCGACCATGGAAAGCAGGCCTGTTGCGATCAGACCCTTGTAAAGCGCGCCCATGATGGAGCCGTCCACGCTGAGCTTGACGAAGAACGTGCCGATAATCGACGTAATCACGCAGGCGCCGCAGATCATCAACGGATAGAGCATGACGCTCGAAAGAACGTCCGATCCATTGAAGAAGATCGCGCCGAGAACCATGGTGGCAACGACCGTCACCGCGTAGGTCTCAAACAGGTCCGCCGCCATGCCCGCGCAATCGCCGACATTGTCGCCGACATTATCCGCAATGGTCGCAGGGTTGCGCGGATCATCCTCGGGAATACCGGCTTCCACCTTGCCTACAAGATCGCCGCCAACGTCAGCACCCTTGGTAAAGATACCGCCGCCAAGACGCGCAAAGATCGAGATCAGCGAAGCGCCGAAACCGAGCGACACCAGCGCGTCGATAACTGTGCGGTCAGAGGGCGAATAGCCAAGCCAGACGGTGAGAATGAAGTAGTAGACCGAGACACCGAGAAGTGCCAGCCCGGCGACCAGAAGGCCGGTAATGGCCCCGGACTTGAAGGCGAGCTCAAGCCCTCCGGCGAGGCTGAGCGATGCCGCCTGCGCGGTGCGCACATTGGCACGGACCGACACATGCATTCCGATGAAACCCGTGACGCCCGACAGGACCGCGCCGATCAGGAAGCCAATCGCGGCGCTGATCGACAGCAAATACCAGGCTGCCAGAAAAACCACGACGCCAACGATCGCAATCGTTGAATATTGTCTTGTGAGATAGGCTGAGGCACCCTCGCGGATGGCTTCAGCAATTTCCTGCATGCGCTGCGTCCCCTGATCGGCTGCGAGAACCGAACGGATCGCCCATATGGCGAAAAGAACGGAAAGCACACCGCAGGCAATGACGAGAACTAAGACTGCCACTCCCATTTGCATAAAGGCCAACTCCCATTGAGCGCATTCCGAAAAGTGAGAAACGGTTCGGGAAAATGCGCGGCCACCCAATTGGAGCGCCGGTCCGTTTCCAATAGACCGAAACGCGCCCCATAGTTCGCGCTGGCTGCCGTCAGACCGCAAACCGCGATTGCCAGCAGGCGCATGCGCAGGATAGGCCCGAAAACCCCTCCCCGGACCCGACTGAGCGGCATGGAAGTGCCTGAAGCCGAATAAGAGATACCGGGCTTCAACGGTATATTGATTGGGGAACTTACGCCTTGGAATCAATCAATTGGCGCGATTCCCTGCATTTCAGCATTCTCAATGCCGCGCAACCAACATGCGAAACGGTTTAACAAACGTCAAGTCGTTCTTTGCCAGCGTACAATGAAAGAAGGGCCGCGATTTCTCACAGCCCTTCTTTCATTTCAATTGCGGGGATGATGCGTCAGCGCGGCTTCACGCCACGGCTCTCGCCACGAATGACAAATGCCAGGCGGTCCAGCACTGCATTGACCAGCTTCGGTTCATCCTCGGTATAGAACGCCTTGGCAATATCGACATATTCCGACACGATCACAGCCGTCGGCACATCCTTGCGCGTCTGCAATTCCCATGCGCCAGCGCGCAGAATGGCGCGCAGCGTCGAATCGAGACGCGACAGCGGCCAGTCTTCCGTCAGCGCCTGATGGATCATTGGATCGAGTTTCAGCTGATCCTCGACCACACCCGACACGATGGCGCGGAACCATTGCGGGTCGGCATCGAGATATTGCGTGCCGTCGACTTCCTTGCCGAGACGGAAAGCCTCGTATTCGGCCACCACTTCCAGAACGCCCGTACCGGCAACATCCATCTGATAGAGCGCCTGGACCGCAGCGAGACGGGCAACGCCGCGCTTGTTGGCCGTGCGCGGCAGATTGGGGGTCGGGCGTCCTTCGGTAGAAGAATTCATAATGATCAGACTCCGAACTTCTTGCGCAGATCGATCATGGTCAGCGCGGCGCGGGCAGCAAAACCGCCCTTGTCCTTGTCTTCGCGGCGGGCGCGAACCCATGCCTGCTCTTCGTTTTCGACCGTCAGGATGCCGTTGCCGATGGCGATGCTTTCCTCGACCGAAAGGTCGGTAAGCGCGCGGCAGGATTCATTGGACACAATGTCGAAATGATAGGTTTCGCCACGGATAACCGTACCAAGCGCGACATAGCCATCATATTCCGTGCCGCCATTTTCCTCGCCATCGAGCGCAAAGGAAATCGTCGCCGGAATTTCGAGAGCACCGGGCACGGTTACGACATCGTAAGTAGCGCCCGCCTCATCCAAGGCTGCCTTTGCGCCATCCAGAAGCGCGTCGGCGAGATCATCGTAGAAACGCGCTTCGACAATAAGCAAATGCGGCGCATGCGCCTCGTGCTTGGACATGAGAGACTCCATGACAAATTTTGCGGACCGCAACGATTGCGGTCAACGCTCAAAATCGGGATATGCTTTTACAGCCTGGGAATTTAGGCTGTAAGCCTATTTCTGATATTGCGCAAGCCTTGCTGCGTAACGTGCCAGCTGGTCGATCTCAATATTCACCTTGTCGCCCGCTTTTCGCTCGCCCCAGGTCGTGACTTCCAGCGAATGGCGGATCAGGAGCACATCGAACTCATTTCCATTGACGCCATTGACCGTCAGCGAGGTGCCATCGAGCGCAACCGAGCCCTTCTGCGCGATAAACGGCGCCAGCTCTTCCGGTGCGCGCAGGGTAAAGCGCACGGCGTCGCCCTCATCCTTTCGCTCGATAATTTCAGCCTGTCCGTCGACATGGCCGGAAACGAGGTGTCCGCCCATTTCATCGCCGAGTTTCAGCGAGCGCTCAAGATTGATGTTCCGTCCGCTCTGCCAATTGGAGATCGTCGTCAGGCGTAGCGCCTCTTCCCACGCCTCAACCTCGAACCAACGGGCATTGGTTCCCTTTTCGGGCAAGGCAACGACCGTCAAGCAGACCCCGGAACAGGCAATTGATGCGCCAAGCTCGATTGTTTCAGGATCATATGCGGTTTCAATACGCAGAAGGACGCCTTCGTTCAGCGGCTTGATCCGGTCAACCTTGCCGATATCTGTGATAATGCCTGTAAACATCAAATCTTCCTTACATATTCCGCATAAGCATCGTCACCATAGCGAGCCTGCCTCAGAATTTTGAATTCGTCTGCGATATGGGTTTCGAGGCCGCCCACGGCAACCCCATGTTCCAGGCCGATTTCAACGGGCGAACGGAAGATGGCAAGCCGATCCACCAGCCCCTCGTCCAGAAAACTCTTCGCAACGCCTGCTCCGCCTTCAACCAGAACCGAGGAAATACCCTGCGCGGCAAGATCGTCCATCAGCTCGGGCAAGGCGATGCGGCAATCGTCGGCTTCGGTCGCGAGAATGCGACAACCGGCAGCCGTCAACTCATAACGCCGCTCCGGCGATGCCTCCTCCCCGCAAGCAATCCACAAAGGCTGTGCATCAGCGGTCTGCACAAGTTTTGATGAAAGCGGCAGGCGCAATCCGCCGTCAAGCACCACGCGAACCGGCGAACGCTGCTCCAACCCCGGCAGGCGGCAGTTCAACACCGGATCATCGGCCAGCGCGGTTTCGATACCGATCAGGATAATATCGGTCTGGGCACGCAGAATATGTGACTGCGCACGCGCAATCGGTCCCGTTATCGCCACCTGTCCTTCGCCCCGCCTGCCAATCATGCCATCAGCAGAAAGAGCAAGTTTCAGAATCACTTCCGGGCGTTTCCTGGAAGACCGACTGAGATAGCCAGCCAGATCATCAGCGGCCTGATCGGCGAGAACGCCCGGAACGACCTCGATCCCGGCTTGGCGCAAGATGGCAAAGCCCTTTCCACTGACACGCTCATCCGGATCGGTCGCGGCAACGACGACACGCGCCACCCCTGCCCGCACCAGCGTTTCGGCACAGGGCGGCGTGCGGCCGTGATGGGCACATGGCTCCAGCGTCACATAAGCCGTCGCACCACGCGCGGCATCTCCCGCATTGGCCAGCGCCTGCGGCTCCGCATGGGGCCTGCCGCCCAGCGCGGTCACGCCGCGCCCGACGATGACGCCATCCTTGACAATGATCGTGCCGACGGACGGATTGGTTCCGGTCAGTCCCTTGTGGCGCCGCGCATAACGGATCGTCGCTTCCATGAAGCGAACATCATCCGGGGTCGCACTCGAATGCGGAAACCTGCTGCCACTCATGCTCAAGCGTCCAGATCGTCCTCGGTTTCAGGAACCGTCAGCTCGTCGATGACGTTGTGGAAATCGACGGCCTTGCTGAAATTGCGATAGACCGACGCAAAGCGGATATAGGCGATATCGTCGATGCCTTTCAGCGCATCCATCGCCAGCCGCCCGATTTCGTCGGACGTGACCTCCGCTTCGCCTGAACTTTCCAGTTGGCGAACAATGCCAGAAATGGCGCGTTCAACACGGTCATTATCGACATCGCGCTTGCGCAGTGCCACCTCGATGGAGCGCGTGAGCTTGTCGCGATCGAAGGGAACGCGACGCCCGCTTTTCTTCACGACCATCAGGTCGCGCAGCTGCACGCGCTCAAAGGTCGTGAAACGCCCGCCGCAAACCGAGCAGACACGGCGCCTACGAATGACAGCACCGTCTTCCGCCGGGCGGGAATCCTTCACTTGCGTATCTTCAGACTGGCAATAGGGACAACGCATGGAACTCTTTCAATCTCAATATCGGCAGCTTCAATACTGGCAACTTCAACACTGGCATGACCGCTCTTATGTGGGGTCACTCCCCGTAGAAACTCAAGAGCGCACCCTCAGTAGCCGATTCCTGTCGATCATAGCCGATTAGTGGCAATCCACCTACCGGATGCGAGAATGAAAAAACCCCGCTCAACAGAGTCGAACGGGGTTTTATCTCGATCAAGTGAACCGGCTTATCCCTGATAGCCGTACATCGGGAAACGGTCGGTCAGGGCGATGACCTTTTCCTTCACGGCCTGTTCGACGGCGGCATTGCCCTCGTCGGAATTGGCAACCTTGAGGCCGTCGAGAACTTCGGCGATCAGCGAACCGATTTCCTTGAATTCAGCGACGCCGAAACCGCGCGTCGTTCCGGCAGGCGTGCCAAGACGGACGCCGGACGTGACAAACGGCTTTTCAGGGTCGAACGGAATGCCGTTCTTGTTGCAGGTGATGTTTGCGCGGCCGAGAGCCGCCTCCGCGCGCTTGCCGGTCGCGTTCTTCGGGCGCAGATCCACCAGCATCAGATGGTTGTCGGTGCCGCCCGAAACGATGTCGAGACCGTGAGACTTCAGTTCCTCAGCCAGAGCGCGTGCATTGTCGACGACGTTCTTGGCATAGAGCTTGAATTCCGGCTTCAACGCTTCGGCAAAGGCGACTGCCTTGCCAGCGATGACGTGCATCAGCGGGCCGCCCTGAAGGCCGGGGAAGACAGCCGAATTGATCTTCTTGGCAATGTCGGCATCGTTGGTGAGGATCATGCCGCCACGCGGGCCGCGAAGCGACTTGTGCGTCGTCGTGGTGCAGACATGCGCATGCGGGACCGGCGAAGGATGAACGCCACCGGCAACCAGACCGGCGATATGCGCCATATCGACCATGAGATAGGCACCGACTTCGTCCGCGATCTCACGGAAGCGCTTCCAGTCCCAGATACGCGAATAGGCCGTGCCGCCTGCGAGGATCAGCTTCGGCTTGTTTTCACGCGCGAGGCGGGCAACTTCGTCCATGTCGAGCAGGTGGTCGTCCTTGCGAACGCCATAGGAAACGACATTGAACCATTTGCCGGACATGTTGACCGGCGAACCATGCGTCAGGTGGCCACCCGAATTGAGGTCGAGACCCATGAAGGTGTCGCCCGGCTGCAGCAGCGCCAGGAACACGGCCTGGTTCATCTGGCTGCCGGAGTTCGGCTGAACGTTGGCGAATTCGGCGCCGAAAAGCTTCTTGGCGCGTTCAATGGCCAGTTCTTCCACGACGTCGACATACTGGCAGCCGCCATAATAGCGCTTGCCCGGATAGCCTTCGGCATATTTGTTGGTGAGGATGGAACCCTGTGCTTCCAGAACAGCGCGCGAAACGATGTTTTCCGAGGCGATCAGCTCGATTTCATGACGCTGACGACCGAGCTCGTTGCGAATTGCACCGAAAATCTCGGAATCGATGTCCTCGAGGCTTGCATTGAAGAAAACGTCGGAAGACGCATTCTTGGCGGCGGCGTTGGCTTGAGACATGTTTCACACCCTCCGGGTTAGCCGGTAAAAGCTATATGGATGAGGCGCATTATCACACTTGAGCGCACAAGGCCAATGGCCGCAAAGCGAAAAGCTTATTCCAAAATGCGGCAAACCGATTTGATAATTGAGCGGAAATGAAAAAGCCGCCTGAAAAGCGTCCAGGCGGCTTCCAAAACTTCTATTTCCGGCCAGAATCAGGTGTCCGTGCCGAGCGCAAGGGCCGTTGCACCGTCCATCTTGTAGATATCGTCGCGGAACTGCACCACACCATCGCCAGTGGACCATGCGGAAATGTAGACAAAGTGCAGCGGAACCGGATCGGCAAGCTGGATCGGCGTATTCGTACCGGACTTGATCGTGCTTTCGATGGTCTGGCGGTCCCAGCCCGCCGTATTCTTCAGCAGCCAGACGTCAAGATCGCGAACATTCTGAACGCGGACACAGCCGGAAGAGTCAAAGCGCATGAGCTTGTTGAAATAGCTCTTCTGCGGCGTGTCGTGCATATAGACCTGATGCTGGTTGTGGAAGTTGATCTTGGTCGAGGACATGGCGTTAATCTTGCCAGGGTCCTGACGGAACATCAGCTTCACTGCATCATCCGTGTTCCAATCCACGGTTTCAGGCGCGACCTCCTGACCGGATTGGTCGTAAAGACGAATCTTGTTCTTCGTCAGATATTGCGGGTCCTTCCGCATCAGCGGAATGATATCCTTCTGGATGATCGACTTCGGCGCAGTCCAGTAAGGATTGAGAATGACTTCATGGATCTTCGAATTGAGGATCGGCGTCTGGCGGTCGATCTTGCCGACAACCGCCGTATGGCGCTGCACGACGCTGCCGCCTTCAACGGCCTCGATGCGCGCAGCCGGGATGTTGACCATCACGAAACGCTGTTCCTGCATGCCCTGATTGGCCAGAGGCGAAAGGCGCTGGAGATTGGTCTGGAGCTGGCCGAGGCGCGTATTGGCGTCCACATTCATGGCCGCATAGGTGAACTGCCCCATGACGCCATCAGCCGGGAGGCCATGACGCGACTGGAACCGCTTCACGGCGGCATCGACATAAGTGTCGAACGAACTGGAAAGCCCGGCTTCCTGCGGCAGGTCGCCGGAAATCATGAGGCGCTTGCGCAGCGCCTGCACGGCAGGATCGGTGACCCCGATCTGGAGCTTTGCATTGCCCGGCACGCTTGGCCAGCCGCCGCGACCGGCAATGTCGGTATATTGCGCAATGGCTGTCTGCAAATTGCCGACCGTCTGCGGGCTCAAAACCGGCTGGTTGGTCGCGACCCGCTGACCGCCCGTCGCACGGGCGTCGAACTGATCATCCCAGTTGCCGCGACGCGGCGCGGCGATAACATCCGTCAGAGCTTGCTGGGCAAAAGCCGAGGAAACCATGGCGGAGGCTGCCACGGAAAGGCCGGCTGTCGCCGCACCGCGCAGAAAACTGCGGCGATCTACTCTGAAAGCATCGGCTGGTCTGTCGGTCTTGGTCATTTGCTTAGTCCCAAAAGGCTAACCGCTCGCGCGGGATATTCCCGGAGATTATCAGCAACAGGCCATCAAGGCGATATCGGGCCTGTTTCCGACGCTGGCACAATATTGCCCGTGCCATTTTTAAAACGCTTATGTCGGTTTTTATGGCTTAATCATGTCGCATGGCCGGAATTTCAAGCCATGCGCCTTACGATTGGGAGCTTCATAGCGCCTTATTCTTCTCAATGGCGGCTTGTTGTGACAGTTCTGCAACAAGACTACGCATCAGTTAGCAGAGACCCTGCAATATTCAGAGCCGATAAGCAATGCTGTCGTTCCAGAAGCGGTCGAGACGCTGTAGCGACTTATTCATCGCCATGAATTCATCAACCTGTATGCCGCCGACCTGCTCGATCGACGAAATATGGCGTTCATAGAGAGCGGCCACCTGATTGGCGATCTCATTGCCCTTGTCGGTAAGGCTGACGCGCACCGAACGACGGTCAACGCGTGAGCGCTGATGATGGATGAAGCCCATTTCGACCAGCTTCTTCAGATTGTATGAAACGTTGGAGCCGAGATAATAACCGCGCGAGCGCAGTTCGCCGGCGGTCAGTTCCGAATTGCCGATGTTGAAAAGCAGAAGCGCCTGCGTCGCATTGATGTCGCTCTGGCCGTTGCGGTCGAACTCGTCCTTGACAACGTCGAGCAGGCGGCGATGCAGGCGCTCGACCAGCTGGAGGGCTTCCAGATAAAGCGAACGAAGTGCGGTTTCCGGTGTCGTAAGCGGAGCGGATATGTCCGTCTTGCGCTGTGCGTTGATCATTTCTTTTGCCTCTCTGTCGGAGCCGCATTCCATGAAACCATGATGCAGCTCTCTGTCCTGTTTTATGCGGTGTATTGTTTCTCACCGTCTTGAGAGCAATTTAGGGGAGATGCATAAAATTCGACTTAAAAGTCAGCCTTAACAGTAACTTACCGGCGAGATTGAGCATTCAGGCTTAATGTTTGCTTACTCCGCGCCAATTGAGAGAGCCGACGGGGCAGTCCTGTTCAGGCGCGAAAATGCCGGTTTTCCGGGCCTTGGAAAGCCGCGCAACATTAAACTTTCGTCATTTGAGAACTGTGTGGATAGCAGCTAGTTACGGGCTATCAACATTCCATTGGAGGGACCATGGCGCTTCGTCTTGCACAATATTTTGTGGTCGGCGGACTGTTAAGCTTTACCGGCTTCACGAGTTTCGCCCACGCGCAACCGATTACTGCCGCCCCGCAAATGACCCACGTGACAATGTATAAAGACCCTTACTGCGGGTGCTGTGACGGCTGGGCGGAGCATATGAAGGCCGCGGGCTTCGATGTGACGGTCAAGGTTGAGGAAGCGATGGACACTGTGAAGGCAAAGCATGGCGTCGCCGCCAATCTTGCATCATGCCACACGGCGGTCGTCGACGGATATGTCATCGAGGGGCATGTTCCGGCAGGCGCTGTCAAGCGACTGCTGGCCGAACGTCCACAGGCAACGGGACTGACCGCACCAGGAATGCCCATGGGCTCACCGGGCATGGAAATGCCGGGCAGCAAAGCCGATACCTATGACGTTCTGCTTTTCAAAGGGCAGTTGACGAAGCCCTTCGCCCGCTACGAAGGAACGCAGCCGCTATAAAATCTATATCGGCAGGCTCGCGCGGGCCTGCCGTTTCTTCTCGAAGAAGAGCAGAATGCGAAATGCGATAAAAATGGCAATGCATGCCGCATTGAACCCGACCGTCAGCGGCTTGTATTCGAAATGCCGTGAAAAAACGGAATAGATGGCGATTTCGCCGAGCGCTGCCACGAACCAGAGTACAGGTCCCCAGGGCGCACGCATCCACAATCCCGTTGCCGCGACGGGCATCAGGACGGCCAGAGCGACGACGGCTGTCTGCCAGGTCCATGGCATCAGATCGAACCGCCACAGAAGTCCGGGGTGAATGCCGATCAGCCTGACCCAGTAGAACACACCGCTGGCCAGCGCCACGAGCGCAAGTATCCGGACGAACCATGTGAAGGCCCATTCGGTTCCGCTCGGCTGGATATGCTGGCGCAGTTCGTTCATATGCATCAGCAGTTCCTCATCACAAGGTCAGTTCCCTGTCGCCCAGATTTGCAAAATAGGCATTGACCTGTTCGGGCTTCACGTCCTCAAGCGTTGCAGGCTTCCATGTCGGCGCGCCATCCTTGTCGATAAGCAATGCACGAACGCCCTCGTAGAAATCGCGCCCTTCCAGCATACGGTTGGCGATGCGGTATTCCATGCGCATGCAATCGTCGAGATCGAGTGCCCGTCCATCGGTAATCTGACGGAAAGTGACAGCGACGCTGGTCGGCGAGCGCGTGGCGATCACCCTCACGATGTCCATTGCGGCCTTGCTGCCTGCTTCGGCTTCCTTTTCCAGCACGGCCATGCACGCGGCAAGCGTTGCACCGGAAAAACACTCCGCAATGATCTGGCGCGTTTCGACGGAGGTTTCAAAATCGGGATACTGGCTGCGCGTCAAAGCGGCTTCAACATCAGCGGTTGCAATGATGTCTTCGCGCAGGTCATGCAGATCGCTTGCGGCGACCGCATGGGTGGCGATCCCGCTTTGCAAGCAGTCGCCCCAGCGGATACGGTTGCCGGTCAGCGCCAGATAATACCCGAAATTATCATGCAGATGCGGCAGGAAAGCGCTGCCGCCTACATCGGGGAAGAAACCTATGCCGGTTTCCGGCATGGCAAACATCGTGTTTTCCGTCACAATGCGATGCGAACCGTGAACGGAGATGCCAGCGCCACCGCCCATGACAATGCCGTTGATCAGGGAGATATAAGGCTTTGGAAAACGGCCAATGCGTGCATTGAGCCGATATTCGTCGCGGAAGAATTCATAGGCTGGCGTTCCGGCCTGACCTGCCTTGTAGGCTGCAACCACATCGCCGCCCGCACAGAATGCCCGCCCCTCGCCTTCGAGAATGACGCATGCGACTTCAGGGTCGTCTTCCCAAGCCTGCAATGCGCGGTCGAGCGCCAGAATCATTTTATGCGTGAGCGCATTGAGGGCTTCGGTTCGCGTAAGCTTTACTAGCCCCGCTTTTCCCTTGCGTTCAAAGCTGATTTCGCTGCCACCGCCGAAGTCAATCTGCATGTCGTGTCTCCCGTTCCCGTAAATGGGTAGAAAGTGAGACGCCCCGCGTCAATCCTGCACAGGTCAATGTTCTTGGTTTCACCACTTTTCCCATGATAAACGGGGCGCATCCGATATCAGCCTTGAAATTTCGCAAGGCATCAATTCTCGGGAATAGCTTCATGACAGACCGTCAGTCCAAATATCTGCCCGCCAATATCAGCCAGCACGTCGATGACGTTACCGGCAGCCGACGCCTGCGCCGCATGCGCAAGGCCGACTGGTCGCGCAGGCTTGTGCAGGAAACCCGGTTGACGGTCGATGACCTTATCCTGCCTTTCTTCCTGACCTATGGGACCGGCGTCGCCGAGCCTGTGGAAGCAATGCCCGGCGTTGAGCGTTACTCGGTCGACATGGCCGTGCGCATGGCCGAAAAAGCCGCGAAGCTGGGCATTCCCGCCATTGCCCCCTTCCCGCGCGAAAAGCTGGAAGTGAAGACCGAGGACGGCTCTTTCGTCGCGAGCCCGGATAATCTGATCAATCGTGCCGTGCGCGCAATCAAGAAGGAAGTGCCGGAAATCGGCATCATCACCGATGCGGCGCTCGACCCCTTCACTACCCATGGCCATGATGGCATCCTGCGTAACGGCGAGATCGTCAATGACGAATCGGTTGCCATGGTCGTGCGCGGCGCGCTTTCGCAGGCTGAAGCCGGTGCAGACATCATCGCACCTTCCGATATGATGGACGGCCGCGTCGGTGCTGTCCGTCAGGCGCTGGACGAGCATGGCTTCTGCCACATACCGATCATGTCCTATGCCACCAAGTTCGCTTCTGCTTTTTACGGTCCATATCGCGATGCCATTGGCACGCAGGGGCTGCTGAAAGGCGACAAGAAGACCTATTATCTCGATCCGGCCAATCCGGAAGAAGCCGTGCGCGAGGCCGAGCAGGACATTGCCGAAGGCGCGGACATGCTGATGGTAAAGCCCGGCCTGCCCTATCTCGACATCATTCATCGCCTCAAGAGCGAGTTCCGCCTTCCAACCTATGCCTATCAGGTGTCGGGCGAATACGCGATGATCAAGGCCGCTGGCATCAATGGCTGGATCGACGAGGAAAAGGTGATGATGGAAAGCCTGCTCGCCTTCAAGCGCGCCGGCTGTGACGGAATTCTCACCTACTTCGCAATCGAAGTGGCTGAAAAACTTAAGCAACAGGGTTAAACGGCAAGCCCTTGCGGCAGGAAATCATCAAATTTCCTTGAAACCTCCGGTTTTGGTTCCCATGTTGATGACTGTTCCGCCGAGGTGGCGGGACAGCGCCGGTTCTCACATCCCCCCGGACGCTTCCTTGGAAACGACTGGAAGGAAAAATGTCCGACCATATTCTGCACGGCGAAGTCATGGGCCCGCGTTATGAAAGCCGCGCATTTTTTGAAGGCGTGCGCACGCGCCGCATTATGGCTTTTCTCATCGATTACCTGATTGTTTTCCTGCTTTGCATCCCCGCAGCAATCGTCATCGCAATTCTGGGCATAATCACGCTCAGCCTCGGCTGGATGCTCTACGGCATCATGTTTCCGATGGTGGCGCTGTTTTACGTAGCCCGCACGCTCGGCGGACCGCAGCAGGCCACCAAGGGCATGCAGATGATGAACATCAAGCTCGTCAGGCTCGAAGGCGGCACGGTCGATCCCCTGCTCGCAATTGTCCACACGGTCCTGTTCTGGGGTCTGAACGTTGTCCTGACGCCGCTGATCCTGCTTGCCTCGCTGGTTCTCGACCGCAAGCGCACAGTACACGATCTTCTGCTCGGCACAGCTGTCATTCGTTCGGACCGCTGACCTTCGCTGTCCGATTGAGGCGATGCTTCAAAAAAATTCAGAGCCGGCTGCGCAAAATGCCTATTGACGTTTTGTGCGGTCGGCTCAATCCTTAGAGCATGTCTCCCAGAAGTGGGAACCGGTTTTGGGAGACGTGCGTGAAAACAAAAGCGTAAAGCGTGTCATATGCGTGTGTTAGATGCGACCCGCTTTGGAGCCAGTATCGTGATGGTTTCGGTATTGCCATTTCGTGGATATTGAATGACCCATCAACCGCAACAGTCTCCGCAGTTCTTTCTGACAGCTCCGTCGCCCTGTCCTTATCTTGAAGGCCAGATGGAGCGAAAAGTCTTTACGCATCTGGTCGGAGACAAGGCGAACGAGATCAACGATCTTCTGACCCAGGGTGGTTTCCGCCGTTCCCAGAACATAGCTTACCGTCCGGCTTGCGAATTGTGCAGGGCCTGTGTTTCCGTTCGCATCCTTGCAGGCGAGTTCGAGATGACGCGCAACATGCGTCGCGTCTGGGCTCAGAATAGCGACCTGATCGGGCGTGTGCACAAGGCCCAGCCCAGCACCGAGCAATATGCGCTTTTCCGTGATTATCTCGATGCGCGCCATCGCTCGGGCGGCATGTCCGACATGACCGTGCTCGATTATGCGATGATGGTCGAGGACACTCACGTCAACACGCAGATCATCGAATATCGCCGACGCGGACCGGATAGTTTCATCGATCCGAAAGGTGATGGCGAGCTTATCGCCGTGGCTTTGACCGACGTGATGGCCGATGGCCTGTCGATGGTCTATTCGTTCTTCTCACCGCATATGCATGACAGGTCGCTCGGCACCTATATGATCCTCGACCATATCAAGAGGGCACATGCGGCGGGCTTGCCGCACGTCTATCTCGGCTATTGGGTCGAGGGGTCACGCAAGATGCAATACAAGATCCGCTTCACCCCGCAGGAACACCTGGGTCCCCGCGGCTGGCAGCGATTTGAGGGTTAGGCGCTGAGCTGCTTCTCCATCGGATATGACAGCGCCGTCCCCCACCATATTTGCGGTTCGCCTACTGGCTTATAGCCTTGTCCTGCATAAAATCGATGCGCCGTTTCCGTGCTGACAAGTCGGACAACCGTCACGCTCCGCAGCAAAAGATGCTTTTCGAAGTCCGACAGGAGCGCCTTGCTGACACCGCGAAAACGATAGTCCGGGGAAACATAATTCAGCAGGATTTCTCCCTCGTCCGTCGCCAGCCCGACCCCGGCCATGGCGCTGTCGATTTCCGCGACGAGCAAGGTTTGAAACGGTTGTTCTATCCACTTCCCCACGTTTTCAGGCGTTTTGTTGGCGAGCCACGGCAACAGAATATCGTCGCGCCCCTCGTGATCAGCCGTGCAAAGCTCGGTAATCGAATGCCTCAAAACACTGCAAATCTCGACGGCATCGTCAGGTATCGCCGCACGAATACGCATGAGAGCCTCCCGGAACGCGGTATGCGATCCACTCCATGCTATTCAATAATCAGGTGTAGATCGACCGCAACTTCTAGGGTCAGGACCGATTTAAAACTTGCCTGAACGCGGGAAACCCTTCGGCACCAGCCGGCCCGCGGAAGCACGCGCGCCGATCCATTCGGCAAGCTCTTCCTTGTTGCGATTGAACGTGCGGTCTGCCGAATCCTGCCAGGAAAGCCCTTCGGCAATGGCAAAGGTGCGGACGTCAGATACACCGCCATCCTTGTACTTTTGCAGGCGCACGCCCTTGCCGCGTGTCATTTCGGGAATGTCGGAAAGCGGGAAGACCACCATCTTGCGGTTTTCGCCGACGACCGCGATATGATCGCCGGAAACCCGCTGGCAAAGCTTCGCCTCATCCGGCGCCTTGACGTTCATCACCTGCTTGCCCTTGCGGGTGTTGGCGACAGCCTCGCTTTCAGGAACGATGAAACCATTACCTTCATGCGATACCAGCAGCAGTTTCGCCGCCGGATCGTGGACGAAGGCTGTCAGGATATCCTGATCGTTTTCCATGTCGACAAGAATGCGGATCGGCTCGCCATGACCGCGACCGCCCGGCAGCGTGTTCGCGCCAATGGTGAAGAACTTGCCGCCGGTCGTGAAGAACAGAAGCTTGTCGGTGGTTTCCGCATGGAAAGCGAGCTTGAGCTTGTCGCCTTCCTTGAAGGACAGCGTCGAGAAATCGGCCAGATGCCCCTTCATCGCACGCAGCCAGCCCTTATCGGATACAACGATCGTGACCGGCTCACGCTCAATCATCGCCTGATGAATATCTTCCAGATCATGGGTCGGTGCTTCGGCGAAATGGGTACGGCGCGCACCAAGCTTGGTCTTCGGTCCGAATTTTTCGCGCACGGCCTTGATTTCGGCGCTGATCTTCTTCCACTGACGTGTACCGGAAGCAAGCAACCCTTCGAGATCGGTCTTCTCGGCGGTGAGGTCATCGAACTCCTTGCGGATTTCGAATTCCTCAAGCTTGCGTAACGAACGCAGACGCATATTGAGGATCGACTCGGCCTGAACGTCGGTCAGTTCGAATGTCCGCATCAAGTCCTGTTTCGGCTCATCCTCCTCACGGATGATGCGGATCACCTCATCCAGATTGAGATAGGCAATCAGGAAACCGCCAAGAATTTCCAGGCGTCTTTCGATTTCCGCCAGACGGAACTGCGAGCGGCGGACAAGCACTTCCTTGCGGTGGTCGAGCCATTCGCGCAGCACCGCGCCCAGCGAAAGAACGTTCGGGACCTTGCCGTGCGACAGCACGTTCATGTTGAGCGAAACGCGGCTTTCAAGCTCGGTCAGCTTGAACAGCGATTCCATCAGCAACTCAGGATCGACGGTACGGTTCTTCGGCTCCAGAACGATGCGGATGTCTTCCGCCGACTCGTCGCGAATGTCGTCAAGCAGCGGCAGCTTCTTCGCCAGCAGCAATTCGGCGATTTTTTCGATGAGACGTGACTTCTGCACCTGATAGGGAATTTCGGTGACGACAATCACCCATGTGCCGCGATTGCCCTCCTCCTTTTCCCATTTCGCGCGAACGCGAAATGCGCCGCGACCAGTGCGATAGGCATCGACAATATTGCCATGCTCTTCGACAAGAATGCCGCCGGTCGGGAAATCCGGGCCGCGTACCTTGGTCTTCAACAGCGCAGCAGGATCGGTCTTCGCTTCCTGTTCGATTTCCGCATATTGTTCCGGCGAGGTAACGAGTTCCTCCACCGGCGCATCGGGATGATTGATCAGATAAAGCGCCGATGAGCAAAGCTCCGCCACATTATGCGGCGGAATGTTGGTCGCCATGCCGACCGCGATACCAGCCGAACCGTTGGCCAGCAGGTTCGGGAAAGCGCCCGGAAGGACGATGGGCTCCTCGTCTTCCTCATTATAGGTCGGACGAAAATCGATGGCGTTTTCGTTGATGCCTTCGAGCAGCAGCGTTGCCACTTCCGTCATGCGCGCTTCGGTATAACGCATGGCGGCGGCGTTATCGCCGTCGATATTGCCAAAATTGCCCTGCCCGTCCACTAGCGGATAACGCACGGCAAAATCCTGCGCCAGACGCACCAGCGCATCGTAGATCGACGCATCGCCGTGGGGATGGAACTTACCCATCACGTCGCCGACGATACGCGCGCATTTCGCATAAGCCTGATCGGGATTGAGGCGCAGCAGGCGCATGGCGTGCATGATGCGGCGATGCACCGGCTTCAGGCCGTCGCGCACGTCCGGCAGCGCACGATGCATGATCGTCGACAACGCATAAGCGAGGTAACGTTCCTCGAGAGCCGATTTGAGATCGACCCGCTCGATGTGTTCTTCGCCGTCGTCCGGCGGAATCAGACTTTTTCCCATGTCTCTTCGTACCAACTGCGCGATTCGCCAGCAAGAGTTCAGGAGAACCAATCCAGTACATTAGTGTGTAATAGTCGCAATCCTGCCGCCATTTGCGTCCTATAGAGCTATTCGGTTGGATTTCCCCTGCTGCAATCGCAGGCTGAACAAATCATGTTGTTGTTGCACATGATTTCTGCCTATGAATGCCGCGCTACATTAAAGACTAGGCAGGAGCTTTCGAATGCAGGTTTTCGTCAACATCAAGCCAGCGGCACGTGTTTTGGCCGCCGGAACAGCGCTTTCGCTGGTATTCGGCAGCGCAGCCATGGCGGCTGACGCCAATGCGGTGGCCGAGCGCATCAAGGCGCTCTACGCGAAACAGGGCGGCGAACTGAGCTTCGCCAATGTTCAGGCAAACGGCTCCGACATCGTGCTTCAGGGCACCAAGATCAAGCTGCCGACGGTGGGCGAAAAGGAAACCGCCATCGGCGACGTGACGCTCCAGAACGTGCAGGATGCACCGGACGGCGGTTACAGCATCGAACAGGTCACCGTGCCAGACCTGGCGTTTGCCGGTCAATCCGGCAAGAATGACAAGGCTGAAATGAAGGGTCTTGTCATGCAGAACCTGCATATTCCGTCGGAAAAGGCCAAGGGTCCGCTCGACAGCATGGTGATGTACGACAAACTGAAGATCGACGAAATCCTGTTCGGCACGCCCGGCAAAGACGGCGCCACGGTGAAGGGCTTCGACCTGTCGCTCGATACCACCAACAAGGCTGAGAAGATCGGCTATGTCTGGAACATAGCCAATATCGACGCGACCTTTGAAAAAGGCGGCAAGAACCCGCTTGCGCCGCTCGATATGAACACGTTCAACGGCTCTCTGACCTCCAAGGGCAGCTGGTCGCCGACTTCCGGCGACACGTCGCTGGACCAGCTGGAGCTTGAGGCAAAGGAACTTGGCAAGATCAACATCACCGGCAGCCTTGGCGGGTATGATCTGGCTTTCCTCGAGGCCGTCCAGAAGACACAGGAAAACATGAGCAAGGCCGATGCGGACAAGGATGCCGCCGGTCTCGCCATTCTTGGTCTTGCGGAACAGCTCAACCTCAAGAACCTGTCGATCCGTTTCGACAACGATACCCTGACCCAGAAGGTTCTGGATTATTACGGAAAGCAACAGGGCGCGGATGGCAAGCAGCTTGGCCAGCAGATGAAGATGATGGTTCCGCTGATGGCAACGCAGCTGAAGAACCCGGAATTTGCCCAGCAGCTCAAGGCCGCATCCGACAAGTTCTTCGACGATCCGAAGTCGCTGACCATCAGCGCAACGCCCGACCAGCCGGTGACCTTCGCTTCCATCGTTGCCACGGCATCGCTGGACCCGACGAAGATCATCCAGCTTCTGAAAGTCAGCGTCGACGCCAACAATTAAACGATAAGTCCGGTGAGTTTCCTCACCGGACTTTTTCAAAGGCAATAAAAAACCCGGCTCGACGCCGGGTTTTTTTCATGTGGGCTTCAGCTCTTTTGCACCGGGGCCAGACGGATATGCAGGTCGCGCAATTGCGCGGGCGTCACATCCGAAGGCGCGTTCATCAGAAGATCGAGCGCCTGCTGGTTCATCGGGAACAGCGAAATTTCACGCAGGTTCTTCGCGCCGACCAGAAGCATGATCACGCGGTCGATACCGGCAGCCATGCCACCATGCGGAGGCGCGCCATACTGGAACGCACGGTAGAGACCGCCGAAACGCTCTTCCACGTCCTGCTGGCTGAGACCAACTTTCTCGAAAGCCTTGACCATCACGTCCGGCAGCTGGTTACGGATCGAGCCGGACGCAATTTCAAAGCCGTTGCAGACGAGATCGTACTGATAGGCCTTGATGGCGAGCGGATCCTGGTTTTCCAGCGCGTCCATGCCGCCCTGCGGCATGGAGAACGGGTTGTGCGCGAAGTCGAGCTTCTTGTTGTCCTCGTCCCATTCGTAGAACGGGAAGTCGATGATCCAGGCGAGTTCGAAACGGTCGCGATCGACGAGGTTCAGTTCCTCGCCTGCGCGGGTCCGGGCATCGCCAGCGAACTTGTAGAACTTGGAGGGCAGACCGGCAACGAAGAAGCAGGCATCGCCATCGCCGAGGCCAAGCTGGTTGCGCAGCGCTTCGGTGCGTTCTTCGCCGATGTTCTTGGCAATCGGGCCGGCACCTTCGAGCTTGTCGCCTTCCTTGCGCCAGAAGATATAGCCGAGGCCCGGCTGGCCCTCGCCCTGCGCCCAGGAATTCATGCGGTCGCAGAATGCGCGGCTTCCGCCCGTCTTGGCCGGGATTGCCCAGACTTCAACCTTCGGGTCGTTGGCGATCATGTTTGCGAAGACCTTGAAGCCCGAACCTGCAAAATGTTCGGTCACGGCCTGCATTTCAATCGGGTTGCGCAGGTCCGGCTTGTCCGAACCATAGGTACGGATCGCATCGTCATAGGCGATGCGGCGGAATTTCTGCGTGACCGGCTTGCCTTCGGCGAACTCTTCGAAAATGCCCCGCATAACGGGTTCCATCGTTTCCCAGACTTCTTCCTGGGTCACGAAGCTCATTTCAAGGTCGAGCTGATAGAACTCGCCCGGCAGACGGTCGGCGCGCGGGTCTTCGTCGCGGAAGCACGGCGCAATCTGGAAGTAGCGGTCGAAACCGGCAACCATCAAAAGCTGCTTGTACTGCTGGGGCGCCTGCGGCAGCGCATAGAACTTGCCTTCGTGAATACGGCTCGGCACGAGGAAGTCGCGCGCGCCTTCCGGCGAGGAAGCCGTCAGGATCGGCGTGGTGAACTCGTTGAAGCCGATTTCGGTCATGCGGCGACGCATCGCGGCGATGATCTTCGTGCGGCTCATGATGTTCTTGTGCAGCGTTTCGCGGCGCAGGTCGAGGAAGCGGTATTTCAGGCGAATGTCTTCCGGATAGTCCGGCTCGCCAAAGACCGGCAGCGGCAATTCCTTGGCAGCCGCCAGCACTTCGATTTCCGTTGCGAAGATTTCCACTTCACCGGTCGGCAGGTTGGCGTTGACCGCATCGTCTGCGCGGGCCTTCACTTCACCATCGACACGGATAACCCATTCGCCGCGAACGGTTTCAGCAACCTTGAAGGCGGGCGAATCGGGATCGGCCACGATCTGGGTAATGCCGTAATGATCGCGAAGATCGATGAAGAGAATGCCGCCATGGTCACGGACGCGGTGAACCCAGCCGGACAGACGGACAGTCGAACCAACGTCCGTCTTGCGAAGGGCTGCGCAGGTATGGCTGCGGTAACGATGCATGATTTCTGCCTTTTGGTAAGATAAATCAGTGCAGGCAAAGCGCTGCAAATTCTGGCGGAAAAGCGCATTTTGCCCGGGTTTTGTCAAGTCTGCACTCTCTGCAAGCGTCGAGGTTCCGGCGTCTTGACGCAAAGTATCGACAAAAAACACTATTTGCACTTGTTATACAGCGCGTTTTGCGCATTCTTTCGGGACAAGCGGCCGCGCTTTCTCTAGAAGGTAACCATGCATCTTATTACGACGACAGAGGCCCTCGAAGAGGCCGTATCCGCCCTTGCCAAATCCGATTTCGTCACAGTCGACACGGAATTCATCCGCGAAACGACGTTCTGGCCGGAATTGTGCCTTATCCAGATGGCTTCGCCCGACCACACGGCGCTTGTAGACGCTCTCGCGCCGGGGCTGGACCTCGCACCCTTCTTCCGCCTGATGGCCGACGAAAAAGTGGTCAAGGTTTTCCATGCCGCGCGACAGGACATCGAAATCGTCTTCCACCTCGGCGACCTGATCCCTTCGCCTGTCTTCGACAGTCAGGTGGCAGCGATGGTCTGCGGCTTTGGCGATGCCATTTCCTATGACCAGCTTGTGCAGAAAGTCACCGGCAAGCATATCGACAAGTCGTCCCGGTTTACCGACTGGCGACGCCGCCCCCTTTCCGACAAGCAGCTCGACTATGCGCTGGCGGACGTGACCTATTTGCGCGACATTTATCTCTATCTGAAACAGGAACTGGAGAAAGAGGGTCGCAGCGAGTGGGTGAACGAGGAAATGGCGGTGCTGACTTCCCGCGAAACCTACGATCTTCATCCAGACGATGCATGGCGGCGGGTCAAGGCGCGTGTTCGCAAGCCAATCGAGCAGGCAATCGTGCAGGCCGTCGCCGCCTGGCGCGAACGTGAAGCCCGCGAACGCAATGTGCCGCGCGGACGCATCATCAAGGACGACACGATTGCCGAAATCGCCCAGCAGCAGCCGCGCGACGCGGAAGCGCTTGGACGCCTTCGTTCAATCCCGAAAGGTTGGGAGCGTTCCGCACAGGCGGCAGGTCTCGTCGCCGCGATCCAGTCGGCGCTTGAAATCCCGAAGGAAGACTTGCCCAAATTGCCAAAGCCGTCCCATTCGCCGGAAGGCAGCGCGGCGGCTGCAGATATTCTCAAGGTATTGCTGAAGCTGGTCACCGAAGAACACGGGGTCGCAGCAAAGATTGTGGCGAGTTCTGACGACATCGACAAGATCGCCGCGGAGGGCGACAAGGCAAACGTGCCTGCCCTGCATGGCTGGCGCCGCGAAGTTTTCGGCCAGAAGGCCCTCGACCTCATCGACGGCAAGATCGGCATCAAATTCGAGAACCGGCGGATAAAGGCGGTGGAGTTAGGGCAGTAAGGCAGTAAGGCATTATGTGAATGCTCGCGCTAAACATACTGCCTTACTGCCTTATTCACTTACTGCCTTATTCCCTCGTTCCCTCAATCGCGCCGTCGCCGACCGCGAAATAGATGTTCTTGCCCGTCAGTTTTGCCAGTTGCTGCAACCGGCCTTCGGGGCGGTCCGAAATCAGATCGGCAAGATCGCCGGGAACGACCAGCGCAACGCCGTTTTCTTCCTCGCGCCAGACAAGGCGCGGGATGACGCCGGGCATCGAAGCGGACAGAAGATAGACCACGCGCAGCAAGGCCCCGAGCAGTTTTGCCCGTTCGCGCAGGCGCGGCGTGGCGAGTTGCACGATCTCCGGCGCGATTTCGTCCTCGATCAGCCCTTCGTGACGATAATAATTGGCAAGCGCCATGAAGGAACGTCCCGCATGGTCGATACCGCCGAACGAACCGTGGGCGATAATGTTGAGCGCCTGCGAGCCGCGATAGTCGGGGTGCGCGCGCCAGCTTATATCGGCCACGAGGCAGGCGGCCTGCCTGTAGCGCGCTTCGTCGTCGCTTTCGTCAAAACCGAGCACCGGCAGGGACAATGTCGTCCATGTCGCGAGCTCCCGGGCATGGCGCGGAGAACGTGAGCGCAGAATGGAAAACTCTTCCGCCGAAGCCAAGAGCGGATCAAGAAGCTGCTCGTTCTTGGGTAGAAGCGAATAAAGATAACCTTCGCGCACGCCGAGCGCCGAGAAAACAATTTTGGCGGGCTTCATCAGGCGGATCGTCTCAAGCAGCACCGTCGCGCCGTAAGACAAAAGCTGGCGGCGGTTCTTCGAAACTGCCTCGATGCCGCGCATCGTGTCGAGATTGCCCTTGGCGACGCGCTTCAGGAAGCTTTGCGCTTCCACCGGGTTCATCTCGTAGCCGTGCATGACATGCAGCGGATAATTCTTCGCCGTCATATGCAGCTTGGCAAGGTTACGCCACGTGCCGCCAACCGCATAGAAAACCTGGCCCTGATGAGCTTTCAGAAGCGTCGCCTTCGCCAGTTCCGCACGCGCGATCTTCGTCGCCTCGGGCAATTTCTCGTTGGACATATCCTGCAAGCGCAAGCCGCCGAGCGGCAAGGTGATCCCCTCGCCGACCTCGTGATCGTCCACGGCGACCAGTTCAAGACTGCCGCCGCCGAGATCGCCCGTCACACCCTTCGGCTTGTAGAAGCCGGAGATGATGCCGAGCGCTGAATAGTAGGCTTCTTCCTTGCCGGACAGCACCTCGATGTGCCGGCCAAGAATGGCTTCCGCCTGAGCAATGAAGTCGGGGCCGTTCTTCGCTTCACGCGCTGCCGCGGTTGCCAGCGCGTGAATGGAAACCGCGCCTGCCTGCTCGGCCAGAGCGCGAAAACGTTTCAGCGCGCGAAGTGCCGCCTCAACGGATTTCTCGTTGAGCTTGCCGGTCTTCGCGAGGCCCTTGCCAAGGCCGCAGAGAATCTTTTCGTTGAAAAGCACCGTCGGCGAACGGACGATGCCTTCATAGATGACGACACGGATCGAGTTCGAGCCAATGTCGATGACCGCAACGGGTTTCAGTCCCTTGAGGCGGCCTTGTGCTACAGCTGGACTCATGCAGTCGTTTTTCTTTCCGCCTGCGCACGCTTGCGATGCGCGATAAGGCGGGGGGCCGAAGACTTCAGCGACTTTCCGCGACCCGATAGGCTAGGATTGGTCATGAAATATTCCTGCGCGTTGAAAGCTTCCTCTCCTGCCTCTTTTTCTATCCGGCGAGAGGTGCCGTCCGCAAGTAGCTGATAGCTCTGTTGGTTATCAATTATGTTGGCAAACATGATTTGCGACAGGATTTGCTGGTGCACTGTGGCATTTGTGATCGGAACGAGGGTCTCCACGCGGCGATCCAGATTGCGCGGCATCATGTCGGCAGAGCCGATATAGACGATGGCCTTGTCGGACGGCAGGTCGTTGCCGTTTCCAAAGCAGAAAATGCGGCTATGCTCCAGAAAACGCCCGACAATCGATTTGGCGCGAATATTGTCGGAAAGCCCCGGAACCCCCGGCCTAAGACAGCAGATGCCCCGTACGACGAGATCGATCTGCACACCCGCCTGGCTCGCCATATAGAGCGCGTCAATAATCTGTGGATCAACCAGCGCATTCATCTTCATCCAGATGGCCGCCGGACGCCCGGCCTTCGCATGGGCGACTTCATCCTCGATGTGTTTCAGTATGCGGGCGCGCAGCGTGAAAGGTGAAATCGCGATCTTCATCTCCTCGGCAGGCTGCGCATAGCCGGTGATGAAATTGAAGATATGGGCCACATCGCGCGCAATATCGGCATCCGACGTGAAGAACGACAGGTCAGTGTAGATGCGCGCAGTGATCGGGTGATAATTGCCGGTGCCAAGATGCACATAGGAGCGCAGCTTCTGGTCTTCGCGGCGCACCACCAGCGACATTTTCGCGTGTGTTTTCAACTCGATAAAGCCGAACACCACCTGTACGCCGGCGCGTTCCAGATCGCGCGCCCAGCGAATATTGGCTTCCTCATCGAAACGGGCTTTCAGCTCGACCAGCGCCGTCACCGACTTGCCAGCTTCGGCGGCATCCACCAGCGCGCGCACGATCGGGCTATCGTTGGACGTGCGATAAAGCGTCTGCTTGATGGCCAGTACATCCGGGTCGGCTGCGGCCTGCCGCAGGAACTGCACCACGACGTCGAAGGATTCATAAGGGTGATGAACCACAATGTCCTTTTCGCGAATCGCTGCGAAGCAATCGCCGCCATGTTCGCGGATGCGCTCGGGGAAACGCGGGTTGTAGGATACGAATTTGAGGTCCTCGCGCGGGATCGAAACGATCTCCGAAATCATGTTCAGCGCCAGCAGGCCCTCATGAACGCTGATGCGGTTTTCGGAAACGCCCAGTTCAGTCGCCACGAAAACGCGCAGCGCTTCGGGCATTTCACCGTCGAACTCGATACGGATCACCTGCCCGCGGCGACGGCGTTTCAGCGCTGTCTCGAAGAGGCGAACCAGATCCTCGGCCTCTTCTTCCACTTCGATATCGCTGTCGCGGATGATGCGGAACGTACCGGCGCCGCGCACTTCATAACCGGGGAAAAGCCGCCCGATGAACAGGCTCACTGCATCCTCGATGGTGATGAAACGATAGACATTGGCCTGATCCGTCGGCAGCTGGATAAAGCGCTTCAATGCAACCGGGATACGCAGGAGCGCCGTCATCGGATGGTTATCGGCGCGCCGCGCAAGCTGCAATGCGATGGAAAAACCAAGGTTCGGAATGAATGGAAACGGATGCGCCGGATCGATGGAAAGCGGTGTCAGGACCGGAAAAATCGTCTCAAGGAAGTGGTTTTCGAGCCATTCCTTCTCCGGCTTTGAAAGCGCGGACGGGCGGACGATCTCAATGCTTTCCTGTTCCAGCTCCTCACGCAAGGCGCGCAGGCGTTGCTGCTGCTCTTCCTGCAAGCGCCCTACCTCGTCCAGAACGAAATCGAGCTGTTCCTGCGGCGTGCGTCCATCGGCACTGCGCATCGCCACACCAGCGCGCACCTGCGCGGCAAGACCGGCGATGCGGACCATGAAGAATTCATCGAGATTGGCGGCGGAAATGGACAGGAAGCGGAGGCGTTCGAGCAAGGGCTGCCGCATGTTCGCGGCTTCATCGAGAACGCGCCGATTGAATTGCAACCAGGAAAACTCGCGATTGACAAAGCGGTCGGCACTTTCCATCAGCTCGCCATTCAAAGCTTTGTGAATGTCGGGGGCTGCATCCATGTCGGGAACGATGGGTGGAGTGGAGGCCTGTCCGGCTGTCATTTCGTGTGTCCCGCCTTGGAGTGCGCTGGGGGTTTCGCTCGCCATAACGCTGTTTTCGCTCATTTTTCCTGTCCCGACTTCCGCCGGAACATTCCGGCTCTGCCTTTTTGCTTTAAGCACATCTGATCCCGAAAACCGCTTCACACTTTTCGGGGTGCGCTATAAGCCTATGGCTGTCATATGACAGTTTGATAGCATATAGCTTGAAATGTCCTCAGAATTGATGAAAACGCTTCCGGAAACAAGACTTTCGCGCTACACGCATGCCAATGTCTACGCATGATCTTGCCCGACAACCGGTGCAAGTCCATGCTCATACCGCCCATCGACCAGAACCGGAGCATGTTATGTCCGATCACATCATTCCTCACTTTCAGAACGACGCCGGCCATGCTGCCATCGAAATCGGCGTGAAGGAATTCATGTGCGTCGGTGCAAACCCGCCTTTTGATCATCCGCACGTGTTTCTCGACATGGGCGATGAAAGCGAAGTCGTTTGCCCGTATTGCTCGACGCTCTATCGCTACAATGCAAAGCTCCATGCCGACGAAACCGTTCCGGCTGGCTGCGCTTACGAAGCACCTGCCGATAAAGCAGCCTGATCCCGGCTGCTGATCCGGGGCTGAACTCCGGAGGGTCTCACCGACATGAGCAGAGGTCGCATATTGATTGCCGGGGCCGGAGTTGCTGGCCTGTCGGCAGCGCTGGAATTGGCAGCACGCGGCTGGAACGTCCGGCTTGTCGAAAAGGCAGAGACCCTTTCGGAAGTCGGCGCTGGCCTACAACTCGCCCCCAACGCGATGCGCCATCTGCAACGGCTCGGCGTCGCAGACCGTCTTTCCACGCAAGCGGTGACGCCGGAATCGCTCTATCTCATGGATGGACGTAAAGCGCGTCCGCTGATGGAAATGAAGCTTGGCGACAAGGCTCGCCAGCGCTGGCAGCATCCCTATGCAGTCTGTCATCGCGCCGACCTTCAATCGGCACTCCTCGATGCCTGCCGCGAACAGCCAAACATCGAGATCAGCCTTGGTGTTGAAATCACAAATCATCGCGTCGAAAATGGAGCCGTTGCGGCAACCATCCGTCACGCCAACTCCGAAGAATCTGTCGGCGCTGCCTATCTGATCGCCTGCGATGGCGTCTGGTCGGCGGAACGATCAAAGGCAGGTTTCAGCAAGGCGCGTTTCAGCGGCCATATCGCTTGGCGCACGACGCTTGCCGCCAGCGCCCTGCCCGCTTCCTTCCTGAACGCCATGCCGGAACGCAAATCTGTCTCCGCATGGCTCGGCAACAAGGCGCATTTCATCGCTTATCCGGTCAAGGGCGGCGGTTTCTTCAACTTCGTCGCCATCACCACGGGCGAGAATCCCGGTGAAGTCTGGTCCAGAACCGGCGATGCGGCGCATCTGCGGTCCATCTATTCGGAATGGGGCGCGCCCGTCCGCGATGTGCTGGCGGCTGCCGATGGTTGGACCTACTGGCCGCTTTTTGAAATGCCGGATGCTCAATTCGTCGGGCCGGACCGGACAATTTTTCTCGGAGATGCCTCACACGCAGTCACGCCTTTCGCGGCGCAAGGTGCCGCCATGGCAATCGAGGATGCAGCAGCGCTGGCGCAAGCGCTGGACGGCAACGACCACGAAGCCGGGCTCAAGCGCTTTGATGCCGCCCGCAAGGCACGGATCGCCGCGGTCGCCAAACGCGGCCAGCTGAACAGGTTTGCCTATCACGCCACCGGCATTTTTGCGCTTGGCCGCAACGCGCTTTTCGCCCTGCGCTGCCCAGACAGCTTTCTTAAGGATCTGGACTGGCTTTATGGCTATGACGCCGTCGCGGCCATACGGGATTAAGCCGCGTCGCGCGCGGCCTCCAATGTCGCAATATCGATCTTGACCATCTTCATCATGGCGTTCGCCACGCGTTGACGGACATCCGGCGCACCATCCTGCAGAATATCCAGCAGCATGTCGGGCACGATCTGCCATGCAAGACCGTATTTGTCGGTCAGCCAGCTGCATTCCATTGGCGAGCCGCCTTCCAGCAGCTTTTCCCAGAACGCATCCACTTCCGTCTGATCCCTGCATCGCACGATCAGCGAACTAGCCGGTGAGAACTTGAACTGCGGACCACCGTTCAGGCCGCATATTTTTTGCCCGTCGAGGGTAAAGTTCACCGTGACCGGCTGATCCTCGTTTTGTTGGTGGCCATGCGTGAAACTGATCGCGCCATCAATCGAAGCCGGTCTCCCGCACGCGCGGAAGACCGAGACATAGTGGTTCGCGGCTTCTTCGGCAGTGCCATCAAACCAGAGACAGATCGTCAAACCTGACATTTTCTCCTCCTTTGCCTTGTGTGGTCATTATCCGGGGCGTTAGCCCATGACCTTCTTGGCTTCTTCCATATCCATCCACATCATCTCCCATATATGGCCGTCGAGATCTTCGAAGCTGCGTCCATACATGAAGCCGTAATCCTGCTTCGGGCCGGGATCAGCCTTTCCGCCTGCATTCACCGCCTTCTCCACCGTCGCATCCACTTCGGCCTTGCTTTCGGCGGACAGGCAGACCAGCACTTCGCTGACCGTGTTGGCATCGGCGATCTTCTTTGGCGTGAACTGGCTGAATTTTTCGTGGTCGAGGATCATCACATGGATCGTATCTGAAAAGACCATGCCGGAAGCCGTTTCGTCCGAGAACATGGGGTTCTTGGTGGCGCCGATGGCTTCGTAGAAGCTTGTCGACTTCGCGACATTCTTCACTGGCAGGTTTACGAAAATCATTTTCGGCATGGGATTTCCTCCGTTAATAGGCCAGACGGCCCGGTCTTGTTTTTTCGATTATCATCGCCTGCCCGACTCCCCGGCGATAAGATCGGTCTTCCGCGCAAAACAGTTCGCGCAATTGGTATCGGATGAACTCAAAGTTCGCTTGTACATAATGGCATATAAGTTATAATTAGCAACCATGAAGTTAGAAAAAATAACCAAGTCGGAAAAGCACCCTGCGAAGCGCAGCTATGACGATGCCTGCGCTGCGGCCCATGCCCTTGATTTGATTGGGGAACGGTGGGCGCTTCTGGTGATGCGCGAATTGATGCTTGGACCCAAACGCTTCAGTGACTTGCGGGCTGATCTGCCGGGAGTGAGCGCAAATGTCCTCACGCAAAGACTGGAAGGACTGGAAGAAGCTGGCATTCTTCGCAAGACGAAGCTGCCGCCGCCTGCTGCGGTGCAGGTCTATGAACTGACCGAGTGGGGCTACGAAAGCGAGCCGATCCTTCAGGCACTAGGCCGATGGGCGGCGCGCTCGCCAAAGCATGATCCCAACCTGCCGATCTCGACCGTTTCCTTCCTGCTTTCGTTGCGGACCATGATCGACCACGACAGGTCTGCGGGGTTGCAGGCGGTAATCGGCCTTCGTCTGGACGGGGAAGATTTCACGGCTCACCTTGCCGAAGCCGAAGCCGAAGCCGAAGTTCGGATAGAGCGCGGCACGGCACAGAAATATGATCTCTATTTCGAAAGTTCGCCGCGCATGCTGGCCGCCGCCATCTATGGTGGGCAACCTCTTTCAGCGCTCGAAAGCGCCAATGTTCTCAAGATCATAGGTGATCGCGCCCTTGCGGAAAAATTCGTGACGCTGTTCCCGCTTCCGGACAAGGCTGAGCTGCCCGAATGAGATATGCAACTTTTTGGTTGCTTATTTTCGTTCAGCATTTATATTGGCAACCATAAAGTTGCCAATTACGGAGGAAGCAGGCCATGACAAGCAGTACAGACCGCATTGAGAAGACTGTTGATATTCGCGCCGGGATCGACCGCGTATGGCGCGCCCTGACCGACCATGAGGAATTCGGAAGCTGGTTTCAGGTGAAGATCGAGGGGCCTTTCATCGTCGGCACTCGTTCGCTTGGCCGCACCACCTATCCGGGCTTCGAGCATGTGCGTTGGGAGGCCTTCATCAAGGACATGCATGCGCCCGACTATTTCGCCTTTACCTGGCACCCTTATGCCGTGGATCCAGACACCGATTATTCTAGCGAACCGCCGACGCTCGTCGAATTCCGGTTGCAGCCTATCGAAACCGGCACGCGACTGACCGTGACCGAAAGCGGTTTCGATGCCCTGCCCGCCGAGCGCAAGCCAATTGCGCTGCGGATGAACAACGGCGGCTGGGAGGAGCAGGTCGGCAACATCAAAAGACACGTCGAAAATGAACGATAGGCCAGAGATGACCGGCACGGATATGTCAATGGTTTTCGCCGCACTTGCCGATCCGACCCGGCTGGCGCTTATCGAAACCCTGAGCGACGGCGAAAGCCGTTCGATTGTGGTGCTGTCGCAAAATGGCAGCATCACCCGGCAGGCCGTGACAAAGCATTTATCTGTGCTGGAACAGGCAAATCTGGTTGAACGGGAAAAGGTCGGCCGGGAGAGCCGGTTTCGGCTTCACCCCGCCCCGCTTGTCGATGCCCGCGCCTATCTCGCAACCGTCTCCAGCCAGTGGGATGATGCTCTCCAGCGTCTGCGCCGGTTCGTGGAAGACTAGATTTGCCTGAATAGAAGCGAAGACGTGCCCTTCACGAAGCCCAGCTTTTCGTAGAAGGGCACAAGGCGGTCGGGGCAATAAAGCTCGAAACTTTTCACGCGCTTCAGCTTTTCATGATTGAGGATACGTCCGACCAAGGCTTGCCCCACCCCTTGCCCTCGATGCTGTTGCGCCACGATGACATCGAAAATCATCGCCTTGAAGGTGAAATCACTGAAAACGCGGGCAAAGCCGGCGATCCGGCCCTCGCCATCGAAACAGAACTGAAGCAGGTCACAATGCGCAAGCATGTGTGTGACGTCTTCAAAGCTGCGCTCCTTCGTCCACCATTCCCCGCAATAGAAAGCATGGAATTCATGGTATCGTTCGACTGGGATCTCTTCCATCCATTGAAAATTCTTCACGATCCCTCCGTGCTTGCAAAAACACCCGCCAGACGATCTGGCGGGTGTCTTCAATTCAGAAGCCGAATGCCGGATCAGTGCAGGATCTGGCTGAGGAACAGCTTGGTGCGCTCGTGCTGCGGATTGTCGAAGAACTCGTCCGGCGAGTTCTGCTCGACGATCTGGCCCTGATCCATGAAGATCACGCGGTTGGCGACCTGACGGGCGAAGCCCATTTCGTGCGTCACGCAGATCATGGTCATGCCTTCGGCGGCAAGGCTCACCATCGTATCGAGCACTTCCTTGACCATTTCCGGATCGAGAGCCGATGTCGGCTCGTCGAACAGCATCACTTTCGGGTTCATGCACAATGCGCGGGCAATAGCCACGCGCTGCTGCTGACCGCCGGAAAGCTGGCCCGGATATTTGTTGGCCTGTTCCGGAATTTTTACACGCGCCAGATAATGCATGGCGATTTCTTCCGCCTGCTTCTTCGGCATCTTGCGCACCCAGATCGGGGCAAGCGTGCAGTTTTCCAGAATCGTCAGATGCGGGAAAAGGTTGAAGTGCTGGAACACCATGCCGACTTCGCGGCGCACTTCGTCGATCTTCTTCAGGTCATTGGTCAGTTCGATGTTATCGACGACGATCTTGCCCTTCTGGTGTTCTTCCAGACGGTTGATGCAGCGGATCATGGTCGATTTGCCGGAGCCCGACGGGCCGGCCACAACGATGCGCTCGCCGCGCATGACCTTCAGATTGATGTCGCGCAGGACGTGGAACTCCCCGTACCACTTGTGCATGTTGGTGATTTCGATGGCGACATCGGTTTTGGAAACCTGCATCTTTGAACGGTCAACTTCCACTCCGAGCTCGGATTGCGGGAGGGCGCTTTGTGCACTCATTTCCATTATTCCCTTTATTCTTATCGTTTATGACCCGTATCGAGGCGTCGTTCCATGAATATAGAGTATCGCGACATTGCGAAACAGAAAATCCAGAAAACGAAGCCCGCAAAGATCAGGCCGGTAGCAGGCGTCTGTGGAGAAGCCCAGTTTGCATCGGAAAAGTTCTGACGGACGATGCCCAACAGATCGAACATGCCGATGATGTAGACAAGGCTCGTATCCTTGAAGAGACCGATGAAAGTGTTGACGATTCCCGGAATGACGAGCTTCAGCGCCTGCGGCAGTATGATCAGCCCCGTTTTCTGCCAGTAGCCGAGACCGAGTGCATCCGCACCTTCATATTGCCCGCGCGGGATAGCCTGCAGGCCGCCGCGCACCACTTCCGCCATATAGGCCGAAGCGAAAAGCGCCACGCCAATAAGCGCACGCAGCAGCTTGTCGAAAGTCACGCCCGGCGGCAAAAACAAGGGCAGCATGACGCTGGCCATGAACAGCACCGTCACCAATGGGACGCCACGCACCATTTCAATGAAAATGATGGATAGCGTCTTGATGACCGGCAGCTTCGAGCGCCGCCCGAGTGCCAGCACGATACCAAGCGGCAGCGAAACTGCGATGCCGACAAAGGACAGAACGAGCGTGACCAGCAGTCCGCCCCAGAGCGGCGTTTCCACATAGGGAAGGCCGAACGAGCCACCGACCAGCAGGAAGAAGGCAACGATCGGAAAGATGAAGAAGAACAGGATCGCGTTGAGCCCCTTCTTCGGCGCCTTGGGAATCAAGAGCGGCACCAGAAGAACCACGAAGATCAGCGCGGTCAGGTTGACGCGCCAGCGCTCCGAAATCGGGTAGCGGCCATAGAGAAACTGCTCGTATTTCGCATTCACGAACGCCCAGCATGCGCCGGACCAGCCTTCCGGCTGCGCGCCGCCTTGCGCGACGGTGAGACAGGCGGTGCGATCGGCACCGGTCCACACCGCCTTGACGAACAGCCACTCGATGATTGGAGGGAGGAACCACGCGACGACCAGCAGGCCGAGAATGGTCAGCGCCGCATCGACAGGCGTTGCGAACAGGTTGACGCGCAGCCAGTGGGAAATGCCCTGCACCGAGCGCGGCGGCGCTTCGCCATCCACCATCTGCGTGCGGACATATTGGAGATTTGCGTTTTCCATTGTCATCTCTCCACCAGCGCCATCTTGGCATTGAACCAGTTCATGAGGCCCGAGGTAATCAGGCTGATGCCGAGATAGATCACCATCCAGATCGCCACGACCTCGACCGACTGACCGGTCTGGTTGAGGATCGTTCCGCCGACAGCAACAAGGTCGGGATAGCCAATGGCAATGGCCAGCGACGAGTTCTTGATAAGGTTGAGATATTGGCTCGACAGCGGCGGAATGATGATGCGCAGCGCCTGCGGCACGATGATGAGGCGCATCGTCTGGCCGGGACGCAAGCCCACGGCATAGGCTGCCTCCGTCTGCCCCTTGGAGACGCCCAGAACACCGGCACGGACTGTTTCGGCGATGAAGGACGCCGTGTAGAAGGACAGCGCCAGAAACAGGGCCAGGAACTCCGGCTTGACCTGCGCGCCGCCCGTCAGATTGAAGGTTCCCAGCTTCGGCGAATCGAACGAAATCGGAAAGCCGGTCGCGATCAGCGCCAGGAGCGGCAGGCCGATGATCAGGGCAGCGGCCACTCGTATCGTGTGAAACGGCTGGCCTGTCGCCATCTGGCGGCGCTTTGCCCAGCGCGCGACGATGACCGAGGCCACGATGCCGATGAGAAGCGCCACGGGCAGAAGCCAGGCCCCCTCGCCCCATACCGGCGCGGGCATGAAGAAGCCGCGATTGTTCAAATATGTACCGAGCGGCATCGCAATACTATTACGAGCCTGCGGTAGCACCGAAAGCACACCGAAGTACCAGAAGAAGATGACGAGCAACGGGGGGATATTGCGGAAAACTTCCACATAGACCGTGCAGATCTTGCGGATCAGCCAATTATGCGAGAGCCGCCCGATACCGACCAGAAATCCTATGATCGAAGCCGTCACCACACCGAGCGCGGCTACGTAAAGCGTATTCATCAGTCCGACCAGAAAGGCCCGGCCATAGTTCGAATCGCTGCTGTATTGAATGAGCGTCTGACTGATATCGAAACCGGCACGGCCATTGAGGAAGCCGAAGCCGGACGCGATATTTGCACGCTGAAGATTGGCGATCGTGTTGCCCACGATCCAGTAGATTGCCCCGATGACCACCCCGAAGACGATCACCTGATAGAAGATGCCACGAATCCGCGGATCATACAGGAGCGAAGTTCCGCCGCTATCCTGGCGGCGTTCAGTTGCAGAATAGGAAGCCATATGTTTCCTGTGCCTCTCGGCTGACAGCATCCATTCCGAAAAATGACAGGCCACCTTTGCCGGACAACGCCTGAAAGACAACGCCTGAAATCGGAATATCGAATGCCGAACCGTTCGGTCCTGCTGTTCCCTATCCAGGCTCGTCAGGAGCCTTTCGGGGACGGCAAGACGCGGTTGAATTCCCAAAAAGCAGCTTGTCAGCATCCTCTGCCCGCCAAATGCGGGGCCGAAAGCAAACGGACAAACTGCAGAGCCGACAAATCCGGCGGATGCTGTTGCACCCGCCGATGATCAGCCCGGAGAATATTGCCCGTCAGCGCACCGGGACGCCATATTGCAGGCCGCCCTTGTTCCACTGGGCATTGATGCCGCGTGCAATCTTGAGCGGGCTGCCGGAGCCGATGTTGCGCTCGAAAATTTCGCCGTAATTGCCGACGCCCTTGATGATCTTCACCACCCAGTCATTGTCGAGCCCGAGATCAGTGCCGATCTTCGTGTCCGCTTCCACACCGAGAAGGCGCTTGATGTCCGGGTTGTCGGACTTCTTCATCTCTTCGACATTGGCCTGCGTAATGCCGTATTCCTCAGCGTTGAGCAGCGCATTATGCGTCCAGCGAACAACGTCTGCCCACTTGGAATCGCCCTGACGGACGGTCAGGCCGAAAGGTTCCTTGGAGATGATTTCCGGCAGGATGACATGATCGTCCGGGTTGGCGAGCGCCAGACGAACCCCGTAAAGGCTGGACTGGTCGGTCGTATAGGCGTCGCAACGGCCAGAGTCGTAAGCGGCGTTCGCTTCTTCGATCTTCTCGAAGACCACCGGATTATATTCCATCTTGTTGGCGCGGAAATAGTCGGCCATGTTCATTTCGGTCGTCGTACCGGCCTGAACGCAGATGGATGCGCCGGAAAGCTGCAATGCAGAATTGATGCCCGATAGCTTCTTCGAATTGATCATGAAGCCCTGGCCATCAAAGTAATTGATGCCGGCAAAATCGAGACCGAGCGCGGTGTCGCGGCTGATGGTCCAGGTCGTGTTACGGATCAGGACGTCGATTTCACCCGACTGCAGGGCCGTGAACCGCTCCTTGGCGTTCAGCGGCGTAAACTTCACCTTGGTCGGATCGCCAAAAATAGCAGAAGCCACAGCGCGGCAATAATCCACGTCAAAGCCGGACCATTCACCCTTGTCGTTAGGCGAGGCAAATCCGAGGAGGCCCGTATTCACGCCGCACTGCAGAAAACCTTTCGCCTTCACGTCCGAAAGCGTGTCAGCGGATGCTCCCGAAGCTGCGCAAAACAGCGCCGCCGCACCCAATACACCCGTCATAAGAGTTTTTTTCATCTGGCCTGCAACCTTTTTCGTTCCCTGGAGAGCGCTAAAACCCTGGTCCATAGCGTCTCTTGTTGCTTTATTTTTTTGCATCAACCCGATGGATAAGTCACGTGACCTCCCGAGCCCATGCCCTACAACAGAATGCCCTCGCCCGAGACCGCTGCCCGGTCTTCGATTTAGTTTTGAGGCAATGACAAACCTGCCGCCTTCACGGGTCTATCGAAGGCGAAATTTTGTCTTTGGTCAAGGCTTTAACGCAATCCAACCGACAGTCTTCCCAAAAAGACGAAGGAACTATATTTGAAAATTTACACGATTTCCCGATTTCTGGGTAGCCGGCTTTAATGACGCAAACCAGTCCGCACGAATGCAAAAGGAGTGGAATTAATTATATAAATACAAGTTGTTAGCCACCCTTCCATACAAGACAATCAGCGGAAACAACAACCCTTGATAGAAATCAAACGCGTGGAAACGCGCATTCGTCATCCAAAGAAAAAATAATATTTCGCGTGGCCATATAGCGGGCGACCCACCATGTCGTCACGAATCCGATTGCCAGACCGGCGACAACATCTGTCGGATAATGGGCTCCGGCAGCGAGCCTGCTGATCCCGAAGAGAATACCAATGAAAACAGTGGGAATGCGCCAGCGCGGCAGGAATATCCAAAGCGAAACCATCATGATGCCCGCCATCATGGAGTGGCCCGACGGGAAGCTTTCATAAAGAAACTTGCCCTTGAAGGGCGAAAAATAGGCCGCACCGACTTCATCAAGCAGAAACGGACGCGCCCGGCCAATTGCAAGCTTGCCGATTTCGACCGGCACGCTTGCGACAACGATAGAGGTCAGGATGAGCGTTGCCCAGCCGTGAAGCTTCACCAGCCACGACCTGGCACCGGAACGCAGTTTTGGTGAGAGCAGTATCGCCGTGGCGAGCCACACGACGATGCCGATTACAAGCCAGACGACGGTACGAATCGCATCCGTGACGGTCCGCAGGAATTGCATGAGGAAATTGGTGCTTTGCGCGGTCAGGCGAATGATGTCGGCATCCCACAGATGCAGCACGAGAACGACGAAGGGCAGAAGCACGATGACGGCCGTCATTTCCATCGTCCAGGAGGATGGCGCGCCCTTGTAGGCCGGACGCAAAAGAGCCTGAAGGAGTTCCAGCGCTGCGCGAAAGGGATAAAGAAAGGTGCTTCCCATGCCTGCCGCCACCATACTGAAATGTCCTTTCACAAGCTTATTACGCAACAAATAGCACGCGAGGTTGCATCCGGAACACGCGCATTCTATCCAAGTATTCAAAGTTTCCGCCGCAAACGGAATCGCAGATCTTTTTGCCGCAGGCGACCTCGATGTGCCCGGCGAGAATCAGCGGGATAGCATGCAACATGGTCTGGAGGCATTTTCGTGACTAAGCAGCAGGGCAAGACAGAGAAGCTGGGTATAAACACGCGGCTCACCCACGACGGTTATCAGCCGCGCGACTATCATGGCTTCGTCAACCCACCCGTGGTCCGCGCCTCCACCGTGCTTTTCCCCGATGCGGAAACAATGGCGACCGGCAATCAGAAATATACCTACGGCACTCGCGGCACGCCAACCAGCGATGCGCTTTGCAAGGCAATCGACGCGCTGGAAGGTTCGGCGGGCACGGTCTGCGTCCCATCCGGGCTTGCCGCCGTCACGGTTCCGCTTCTCGCTTTCCTGTCGCCGGGCGATCATGCGCTGTTTGTCGATTCGATCTACAATCCGACCCGCCATTTTGCCGATACGATCCTCAAGCGCATGGGCGTGGATGTCGAATATTACGATCCGGAGATCGGCTCCGGCATCGCGAAGCTGATGCGTGCGAACACCAAGGTCGTGTTCACAGAATCGCCTGCGTCCAACACGTTCGAGATGCAGGATATTCCAGCCATCGCCGAAGAGGCGCACAAGGGCGGCGCCATCGTCATGATGGACAATACATGGGCCACCCCGCTTTACTTCAAGGCGCTCGATTTCGGGGTGGATATTTCCATCCATGCCTCGACCAAATATCCGTCCGGCCATTCCGACATTCTGTTCGGTACAGTATCGGCCAATGAGAAATGCTGGCCGCAGCTTCTCGAAACGCACGGAACGCTTGGACTGTGCACGTCGGCTGACGATACCTACCAGATCCTGCGCGGCATGCGCACGATGGGCGTGCGGCTGGAGCAGCACCGCAAGAACGCACTGGAAATCGCGCGCTGGCTTGAAGGCCACCCGGCGGTTGACCGCGTTCTGCATCCGGCTCTGGAAAGCCATCCGGGACATGAAATCTGGAAGCGGGATTTTTCCGGCTCCTCCGGCATTTTCTCCATCGTGCTGGCCAGCGGCGGGCAGAAGGAAGCCCATGCCTTCCTCGATGCGCTTGAGATCTTTGGCCTTGGCTATTCCTGGGGCGGCTATGAAAGCCTTGCCCTTCATGTCCGTCTCGATGACCGAACCGTAGCCAAGGGGAACTATGCGGGACCCGTGATCCGACTGCAGATCGGTCTGGAAGACGTGCCGGACCTCATTGCCGATCTCGAAAAAGGCTTTGCAGCAATCTAAAGCGGTTCCGGTTAAAACGGAGCCTTTGGAACTGCTCCAAGCTTTTGTTTTTACGCATTTCCGAACGCAAAACCGCTTCGCACTTTTGCTGGAAATGCTCTAAGCCGGTTTTGCAGCAGTCACCTTGCGTGACCGCGGAGAAACCGGCTTCTTAGCTTTTTTCAGTGGCTTGGGCGTCGTTTCAGAAAGCCCTTCCATAACGGCCTCTATCATGGTGCAGGCTACGAAATCCGCCTGCACCTCTTCCAGCAACGCCTCCCTGTCGACAGAGCGTGCTTCGTTCGGCTCGTGCCACAACACCACGCCAATCCTCACAGCGGGTTGCAGCCGTCGCAGACGGCGCACCGCAAACCGGGCATGGCGTGCCGCCTGCCGATCCAGAAAACAGAGTATCAGTGTATCCCTGCCGGAAATATCGAGCGCTTTCAGCCTGGCGGGCGCGAGTGCATCATGCGCGAGAGCCTCTGCCGATGCTCCTTGCACGGCAAGCACCTGCGCCAGCATGGCCGCAGCCGTGTCGTCGAGCCTTCTCCTGCCGCCGAAGGTCAGAAGCGACCGCCCTGCGCCGGAGGGCAACTCCAGACCGGCTTTACTGCCATCACCATCGGGATTTTCAATCGCGATCTCTTCGTCATCGCCCTCCTCCTCGCTGGCAATCTGCTCCAGATTGGCCACCAGCGTTTTCGTGCTTTCGGTAACGATCTGCAACTGCTGCTCGGTGAGCACGCCGCGAAGCCGGTCACGTTCTGCCATCAGAAGTGCTGGAACCGCGACCGAACCATAGAATTCGACCAGATATTTCTGCTCCAGCATTTCCTCGGCGTTGTCGGTGGCTTCATCGGGGTCGCCTGCCAAGAGGCGCTGATAAAGACGTTCCTTCGGGTCAAGCACCGGCTCGTTGCCGAACAGGATTTCCAGAAACTCGAATTTCGGAACGTGACGCCCAAGCACCACGAGGCAGACCGTGAGTGGCGTCGACAGGACGAGCCCGACCGGACCCCAGAGCCACGTCCAGAAAATGGCCGACACGATGATCGCAAGCGGCGAAAGACCAGTGCGCGAGCCATAAAGCCACGGCTCGACCACGTTATTTATAAGAAGCTCGATGACGACGAAGAGTCCGATCGTCCACAGGAGCAGGTTCCAACCCGGCGCCACGGCAAAGGCAAGGAACAGCGGCAGGATCGCCGCGATCACTGGACCAATATAGGGAACGAACCGCAAAACAATCGCCAGCATTCCCCACAGGGCCGCATTGGGAATGCCCAGAACCCACAGACCAAAGGCGAGCGGCACGCCGTAGGTGATATTCACCACAAGCTGGGTCAGCAGATACTGGCCGACACGCTTTCCCGCATCCTGCAAGGCTTCGGTCGTGCGGTGAAGATCGCCATAGCCCACAAGCCTTATGAAGCGGTCCCGCAGTTCCTCCCTTTCGAGCAGCATGAAAATCACCACCACAACGACGAGACCCGTCGTCGCCAGCGGTCCAACGAGCGGTTCGATGATGCTCCTCAATGTTTCCACCGGATGGCGCGGCGCGAATATCTGGACAAGGAGGGGCTTTTCCTCAGGCTGATCGGAAGGCAGCGTCTGCGTTTTCTGCTCAGGCCTGTTGATTTCCGTGCCGATGCGCTCGGCAAAGCTGTTCAGCCTGTCGAAGAAACTGTTGTCGGACCCCGCTTCCTTGAGCGTCCTGATCTTTTCGATGATGTTGTACTGATAGAATGTAACATTCTGCGCGACTTCGGAAACCTGAAAGGCAATCACGGCACTGAATATGGCTACGATCAGGAAGCCGCCCGCCACGCTGGCAATCACCGCGAACAGACGCGGAAGCCCAGCCCGGCGCAGAAAGGCGACAATCGGCGCCAGCGCGAATGTCAGCAGCACCGCAATGGCCAGTGGCAGAAACACATCCTTTGCAAAGTAGAGAATGGCGACAGCGACCGCCATTGCAGCCAGTGTGGGCAGACGCGGTGGCGCCGACGTGATCGGACGAACTGCAGAATCCGGACTGTCCATACTCTCCATGAACCCCTCATTTGCCGCTTTATGAGTTTCGGCTTGTCAGCCGGTAACTGAAAAAGGAGCGTTCGGTTCCATAGATCAAGGGAGCATATAATAAATTTAATTAGCAGATACTAATAATAATATTATTAGAAATTAATTGGCCCAAATGGAAGTAAATGTTAATATAAATTAAATACAGAAATCTTTCAGATTGGAGCATCTACAGGGAATTATGGGGGACGCCGTGTCGTTAAAGCCAGCAACGAGATTATTTAGTCGCCACTTATGGAAAGTTCTGCTTACTCTACTTTTGGTAGCAACCTCTTCATTTGCACACGCCCAACAAACGCCAAGGCCTGTTCAGGTCGGCGTGTATGTCAGCGAGCCTTTCGTCAACAAGGAGGGCGATTCCTACTCCGGCATGGCTATCGACATCTGGCACGATATCGCCACGCGCATGAATCTTGCTTCGCAATATGTGGAATATCCCAACTATGGGGAGCTGGTGAAAGCTGTTTCCGAAGGCAAGGTCGAAGCCGCCGTCACCAATCTCACGATCACGGAGAGCCGGGCAGAAATCATCGATTTCACGCATCCATGGTTCGATGCCGGCTTGCGCATCATGATCCACACCCAGGCGGCCAGCGGCTGGGACGACCTCATCAATCGCCTTGATAATGCCGGGCATCTGGCGACCTATGCATGGATACTGTTCATCCTCATCGCCGCCACCGTGGTGCTGACGATTTTTGACCGGCGTTTCGACGAAGGCTTTCCGAAGCGCTGGCGCGAGGGGCTGGCGGAGAGTTTCTATCACGTGGTTTCCATCGCCACGTCGGGCAAAACCTCGCGCAAAAACCTGTTCGGTTGGGTGGGACGTATCTGGCAGACTTTCTGGATGGTTTTCGGCATTGCGATTATCGCCTACGTGACCTCGTCGATTACCAGCGTCATGACCGTGGCCCATATCGACAACAGCATTTCCAGCCTGTCGGACCTGCAAGGGAAATCCGTCGGCGTGCGTGCCGGCAGTGTCGCTGAGCAGTTTATGAAATCACGCTCCATCGCGACCGTGCCTTTCGACCACATGCCTGACGCCGTCGCGGCACTCGTGAATAACGAAATTGCGGCAATCGTCGGTGATGGTCCGGTCCTGGACTATTATACCCATCAGCATGCCGACCAGCCTGTCGAACTCGTCGGCAATGTGTTCAGCCCGGACAAGTACGGCTTTGGCTTCCCGCGTCAGAGCGAGCTTGTCAAGCCAGCGAGCGTGGCGATCATCAGCGCCCATGAGAATGAGGAAATCGCCAAGATGAAAGCCAAATATTTCGGCCCCGAGAATTGATGACACGGACGCAAAAAAGGCGACCATAGGCCGCCTTTTAATTCCCGCAGAGGATTTTTACCGTCCCCCGACGATGGACGAAATGATGCCGGTTGCGATGCCGATCAGCAGGTAGTCGTTGTTGACCTTGACCCAATGATAACCGCGTGGCGGCTGGCGCAGCTTGTAGCGCGAATAGTTGTTCACCACGTGACCCCGATAGTTGGGTGGAAGGCGGTTACCCTTCTTCCAGCTGTGGTGACGGCGGTTGTCATACTTGCGCGCATCATATTTCGGGCCGCCCTTGTGCATCTGGCTGTGAGACGGCTTGCCGTGATGCGACGGATAAGGCTGTGCCATCGCGGCTGGTGCGACGAGAACTGAAAGGGCGGTGAGAGCAATAACGATCCGCTTCATATCGGCTTCCTTTGTTATATTCGATGGGAGGACAATGCGCCCGCCAATGTGAATGCCAAGTGAATGGGACCATTAAATAAGTTTAATGATTTCATAGACCTGGAACGAAAGCGCGATCTTGCGTTTCCCATTTGCCCGAAATGCGCTAGGTAGAAGTCAAATCGCGCGCACCCCGAAAAAGGGGCAAGTGTCAGAGGACTGGATCATGATGAACTGGGTTTTCATTCTGCAGGGCGTTATCGCGTTCGGGCTGGCCGCACTGGCCATCGCGGTCATCCTGCGGCACCGCCGCCACTGATGCAGGGTCGATCCGTGAACTTTTTCGCATCGGCCCGCCGGTTCCAAAGCAACGGAACATGAAGTCAATCGTTTAAGCTTGATCTGATATTTTCTCAGGAGGAGACAAGAATGCGGAAAGTAGCACTTGGGTTAGTTGCCCTGCTCGCCATAACGGGCTGCACCACCACGGAAAAGGATCTTTCCATCGGCACGGGCGCTGGCGCCATCATCGGCGGCATTGCCGGTGGCGGGCGCGGAGCATTGATCGGCGCTGGTGCGGGCGCGCTCGGCGGCCTGCTGGTGCGTGAACTGCGCAACGGCAATTGCGAGTATCGCGATCGCCATGGCCGCATTTATGTGGCTCGCTGCAAGCGATAGTCCTGCAATTCAACATTTATCGAAAGCGCCGGTTTTCCGGCGCTTTTGCGTTCCAACATCTTCGCGCTGCCTGCCCTTATTGGAACCTTTGACCGCTGATGTCGTTCTATACGCAATCGAGACGGTTGAGGAGAATTCCGATGAAGCTTGTTCTCAAAGTCGCCCTTGTCGCGCTGGGCCTATGTGCGGCGGCGGCAGCGCAGGCGGCTGACGCCATATCCACCACCAATCTCAATATCCGCACCGGTCCCGGCACGCGCTATGCGACGGTGGGCTCCATCCCGACCGGTGCGCCAGTGACGGTGCGCGGCTGCACGTCGGGTTACGGCTGGTGCCAGGTCAGCTATGGTCCGAACTTTGGTTGGGCTTCGTCGCGTTATCTGGCATTCCGGGAGGGGACATCCGGCGGTTACTCCGATGATTTCGGGCGCACCGCCGCGCTGATCGGCATTCCGCTTATTGCAGGCGTAGCCATAGGCTCTGCACTCAATGACCGTGATGACTACTGGTATCGCGACCGTCGCTATTACCGGAACAGGCACTGGAATCGCCGCGACTGGCGCGACCGTCCTCGCTGGCATGGCAATCACGGTCCGCGTGTTTACCTGAGGCAGCGCGGACCAGACGGCCCGCACGGGCAGTAAACAGACAATTCGGGTAGAGACAGCAAACGCCGCGAAAAGAGCCACCTCGCGGCGTGCTGTCATTGCATTAAGCTTCGGGCTTCAATTGACTGGCAGTGCACTGCACCAACAGGAACCAGCTCATTGAAAATGGTGGCGATCCCGGCAGGATTCGAACCTGCGACATTCAGCTTAGAAGGCTGACGCTCTATCCAACTGAGCTACGGGACCTGATCTCTCGATAAAAATCGAAGATATTTCGATGAATGCAAGGCTTTGAAGGCAAAGCCTTACTGAATTATCGCATTGCCCGGCCTGAAACAAGTGTCAGGCTAAACAGGCAATCAGTGCGTCCAGGGCATTGTCCGGTCGAAACGGAAATTGTCCGAATAGGAAACCTTGCGGCGCTTCGGTTCGTTCGGCTCGAAGACGCGATATGCGATACCATTGCGCTTTGCATAATCGACGGCTTCTTCCTGAGTCGCAAAGAACAGACGAATCTGGCTCTTCATATCGCCGGAAGAAGTGTAGCCCATCAAAGGCTCGACCATACGCGGGCTTTCCGGCTCATATTCCAGAAGCCACTGATCTGTCTTGGCCTGACCGGACTGCATGGCAGTCTTAGCTGGACGGTAAATACGTGCAACCATTTGAAGAACCCTGAACTACTCTCTTGCTCCCACGGGAGCTGAAATCAACCAAGCCAATAGTTTACACAGGAATGCATGTCAACGCGATAAAGACGCACGCTACAGGCGATGCCCAACCGTCTTATACTGATCAATTCAGATTTTGGGGAAAATGGTCGGAGCGGCAGGATTCGAACCTGCGACCCCCTGATCCCAAATCAGGTGCGCTACCAGACTGCGCTACGCTCCGTGGCCCTTTCGGACGTTGAGTTCCCTAGAGAATTCGCATTCTTAAGGCAAGAGCTATTTTCAAACTTTTCCAAAAAAGTGGAATGAACGGCATACAGCAGGACAGGATGCTGCGAAATGTCCCACCGATGTTCCTTGATCGTTCCAGAGGGCAATGGACGTGCGAGGCGAAGTCATCGCGGCTATCCATTCCGCTACTCCCTGCTATCAACGAACCTGGCAACACGATCCCGATTGATCACTATATTCTGCAAGGCGACTTCCATGCGCGTCATTCTGTCATGCACATCACCGTTCTGAAGTTCCAGCCGCGCGATGCGTGTTTCCAGCAGCTCTACGAAGCCTTGCGGTACGAAGAGGAAGAAACGCGGATGAGGCGGCCGACATTTTGCGTTCGCAGGTCGACAAGATCGTGCTGGCGCCGGTTGAGGGTAAAGTGGAGACGGACGTCAAGAGTGATCTGGCTGGCATTCTGACGATTGTCCCGGAAACACAAAAACCCCGCCTGTTAGGTATGCTTCGGGTCTGCGGCCATGGTCAAGTTCTTCGTTTTCTCCTTTGTCGTTTTAGTGTCGTGCGCAGAGCTGTTCTTGAAGCGGAAGCTGTCGTTTCCGGTTTCAAGGATGTGGCAATGGTGGATAAGCCGATCAAGCAATGCCGTGGTCATCTTGGCATCACCGAAGACGCTGGCCCATTCGCTGAAGCTGAGGTTCGTCGTGATGATGACGCTGGTTCGCTCGTAGAGTTTGCTGAGCAGGTGGAAGAGCGTCGCACCGCCAGACGCGCTGGACGGCAGGTATCCAAGCTCATCAAGGATCACGAGATCGGAGTGGACAAGGCGATTGGCGATCTGCCCAGACCGTCCTTGCGCCTTTTCCTGTTCCAGCGCGTTGACCAGCTCGACCGTTGAGAAGAACCGAACCCGTTTGTGGTGATGCTCGATGGCCTGAACACCTATCGCGGTAGCAATATGTGCCTTGCCCGTGCCGGGGCCACCGACCAGAACGATG
>NZ_JBVPGR010000030.1:0-162301 GCF_055816895.1 Ochrobactrum sp. PL_is501
TCGCGAAGCGACGTGGTGTATTTTCCCTCTGAATGCGTCGAAACTCCCTTATGGAGGAACAACTCCATGCGGTCGTTTCTCCTGTTCAGCAGAAAAATACACCAACGCCGAACCGTAAGTTAATTCGTCACTACAGCCTAAGGGATATGACATGACCTATTACCTCGCCGAGCTTTATTCCCCGAAAGCTGGCTGGCACGCACTCGATGCTGAAGGCAGGCAGGCCTTCTTTGAGAAAGTCGGCGCGGGCATGGGCGGACTTGCAGCGCTTGGTATCGAGGCTTTGGCATTGGGACCCGTCGACGCGACAAAGCCTTTTGCGCCCGATCAGAATTTCTTCGCCATCTGGCGCTTCCCGGACGAAGCGGCCCTCGACATGCTGATTGCCGGAATCACCGCCACCGGCTGGCATGATTATTTCGACACGATCAATGCGGCTGGCGCTGGCACCGACCTTCCCGGCCATCTGGCGCAATTGGCAGGCGTGCCTTTCCGGGAAGCCCCCTGAAGCCGCCGGAGCGTATTCCCCCATTCCAGAACGGTTCCTGTTTTAACGGAATCGTTGGAACGGCTCTATCCATTCGTTTTTACGCGCCTCCCGAAAACCGTTTCACACTTTTCGGGAAGCGCTTCTTCAGGGGAATTTTTCTGTCCACACATGCGCGCGGCTGATCCCGCTTGACTCTTGCCTCGCTCGATTCAATACTAGAACAAATAGAGAACAATTTGACAGGAAACGAACGTGAGCGGCATCGACATCGCGGCGTTGCGGCGCATGGTTACGGCCATTGCAGGCAATGATCCGCAAGGCAGTTTTGCCCGCAGAACAGAAAGCAGGACAGGAAGCGGGACGGAAGCAGGCTTCGGTCGCGCACGTAGTTTCACGCTTGGCCTTGCCGGGGCCGATGCCGCCTTTCCGCATGGTCTGGCGGGCGATGCGCTGCATGAGGTTTTTGCCGAAAATCCGGGCGCGCATATGGCTGCGACCGGCTTTGCGCTGGCGCTGGTGCTGCGGGCGACGCAGGATGGCAGGCCTATCATCTGGATCGAGGAGGAAAGTGCGGCGAGCGAATATGGCGGGCTTTATCCGCCGGGGCTTCACGCCTTCGGGATCGATCCGTCGCGGCTTCTGATCGTGCGCTGCCCCAGCGCGCAGGATGTGCTGAAGGCGGCGAACGATGCGCTGGAGGCAGGCAGCGGCGGCAAGGCCTCGCATCTGGTTTCCGGCGTCGTCGCCTCGGTGACCGGCCAGCCGAAATGTCTCGACCTCACCGCATCGCGCCGCCTGCTTCTGGCGAGCGAGACCGCGCAACTGCCGGTCATCCTGCTCAGGAGCCACCGGACGGCGGTGCAAAGTGCTGCCGTCAGCCGCTGGCGGGTGGCGCCCGCGCCATCGTGCTCCAGCGGAGCGAACGCGCCGGGAAAACCGGCCTTTTCCGCCGTGCTGGAGCGCAACCGCCACGGCACATGCGGGCAATGGATCATGGAATGGAACAATGAAACCCTTGAATTTGGCACAAGAGAACGGGACGGCAGAACGCTTGTTTCTCGCCCTGTGGTTTCCGTTTCTGCCGACCGACCGGCTTCGCCGCGCCGTTCCGCATGACGGCAGGGAGCGCCTGCCCCTGGTGGTGACCGAGCGCACGGCCAATGCATTGCGCCTGACGGCGGTGGATGCGGCGGCGGCAAGGCTCGGCCTTTTCCCCGGCATGGCGCTGACCGATGCGCGCGCCCGCGTGGAAAGGCTGGACGTGGCGACCGCCGCGCCGCAACACGACGCGGCATTGCTCAAGCGCCTTGCCCATTGGTGCGAGCGCTATACGCCGCTCGTCGCCCTGGATGAGCCGCATGGCCTGATGCTCGATATAACCGGCTGCGCGCATCTGTTCGGCGGGCTTGCCGCCATGCGCGCCGACGCCATCCGCCGCATTGAACGCGCCGGGCTGAAAGTGCAGGCGGCGATTGCCGACAACAGTTTTGCCGCGCGGCTTCTGGCGCGGGGAACGAAGGGCGGCGTGTTCAGCAAGGCGGAGGCCGACCGCTACCTTCCCCGCCTGCCGCTTTCCGCGCTTGAACTGACGCAAGCGGCGGAAACCGGCCTCAAGCGCGCCGGGCTGAAACGGATCGGCGATGTGATGGGGCTTCCGCGCGCCGCTCTCACCGCCCGTTTCGGCACCGATCTTGCCACAAAGCTCGACCGGCTGGCGCGGCAGGAGCGCGCGCCGATTTCCCCCTTGCGCATCATGCCGCTCAGTATCGCCGAGCGCCGCCTGTCGGAGCCGGTGACGGGAATGGAGCTGGTGGAGCATATCTTGCTGGAACTGGCGCAGGAACTGTTCACAAGGCTGGAAATAGAAGGCAAAGGGGCGCTTCTGGTCGAAGCTTCCTTCTTCCGGGTCGATGGCGAGGTGCGCCATGTCCATGTCGAAACCGGCCAGCCGCTGCGCGACGACAGGGTTTTCCTGCGTCTTGCGCGCGAAAGGCTCAACGCCTTGACCGACCCACTCGACGCCGGGTTCGGCTTCGATATGATCCGGCTGGCCGCACTGCGCAGCGGCGCGATAGCCCATCGCCAGACCGGACTTGACCAGCATGAAGAGGATGAAGCCGGTTTCAGCCAGCTTGTCGACCGGCTCTCGGCGCGGCTTGGACAGGACCGGGTTCTCGTTTCCTTTGCACGCGACACCCATATGCCGGAGCGCGCATTCGGCCTTGTCCCTGCCCTGCATCGATCGCGGAAAACCGAAGCCGGATATCGCAGCCAGGCGGAACTGCCGGGCGATCCGCCCGCGCGTCCCATAAAACTGTTTCGCCCGCCGCAGCCGATCGACAGCGTGGCGGAAGTGCCTGACAGCCCGCCCTCGTTCTTCCTGTGGCGGCGGGTGCGCCATCAGGTGCGCCTTGCCGAAGGGCCGGAGCGGATCGAGCCGGAATGGTGGCGCGCAATCGGGCAGGACGTGCCGGAACTGCGCGATTATTACCGGGTGGAGGACGAAAACGGCCAGCGCTTCTGGATTTTTCGCGAGGGGCTTTTTGACGGCGCCAATCATCCGCGCTGGTTTCTGCATGGGTTGTTTGCGTGATGGTTCCTTATTTTGAAATGGCTGCCGCCAGCAATTTCTCCTTCCTTTGCGGTGCTTCGCACCCGCAGGAACTGGTAGAACGCGCGCATGAGCTTGGCCTGTCCGGCATCGGCATTGCCGACCGCAACACGCTGGCCGGTGTGGTGCGCGCCCATGCGGAATGGAAGGAATTTCGCGACAAGAGCGATTTCCGGCTGTTCATCGGCTGCCGCCTGTCCTTCATCGACGGCACGCCGGAGATGGTCGTCTATCCGCGTGACCGCGCCGCCTATGGCCAATTGTGCCGCCTGCTGAGCGAGGGCAAGACCCGCGCCGCCATCAAGGGCGAATGCCACCTCGAATGGGGCGACCTCCTGTTTCGCGCGCGGCAATTCCAGATCGCGGTTTTTCCTCCCGAGGAAGACCAGCCAGACTTTGCCACGCGGCTGGCGGATATCGCCAAGGCCGCCCCCGGCTCGGTCTGGCTGGCGCTCGCCCTGCCGCATCAGGGGCAGGACGGACGCCGCGCGGAACGCACCGCCCGTTTCGCAGCCGCAGCCAATGTGCCGCTTATCGCCACCAATGACGTGCTCTATCATCACCCGGACCGCCGCCCGCTTCAGGACGTGCTGACAGCCACGCGCCACCACACGACCGTTTTCGATGCCGGGCGGCTTCTGGAAAAGAATGCCGAGCGCCACCTGAAGCCGCCGAAGGAAATGCTGCGGTTGTTTCGCGATTATCCTGAAGCCATCGCGGCGACCGCTGATTTCGCCGCGCCCATCACCTTCCGGCTCGATGAGCTGAAATATGCCTATCCCGATGAACCCATCCCGCCCGGCAAGACAGCACGCCAGCACCTCCATGATCTCACCTGGGAAGGGGCGGCGCGCCATTACGGCGCGGACACGATTCCGGAGAAGGTGCAGGCGCTGATCAACAAGGAACTGGCGCTGATCGCCCAGCTTCAATACGAGCCCTATTTCCTCACCGTCTATGACATTGTGAACTATGCCCGCAAAGAGAACATTCTGTGCCAGGGGCGCGGTTCGGCGGCCAATTCCGTTGTCTGCTTCTGCCTCGGCATTACCGGCGTGAACCCGACGGAAGTAGATCTCCTGTTCGAGCGTTTCATCTCCGCTGAGCGCCAGGAACCGCCGGATATCGACGTCGATTTCGAGCATGAGCGCCGCGAACAGGTGATGCAATATGTCTATGATCGCTACTCAAGGGACCGCGCGGCCATTGTCGCGACCGTCATCAGCTATCGCTCGCGCAGCGCCATTCGCGACGTCGGCAAGGCTCTGGGGCTGACCGAGGACGTGACGGCGGCGCTCGCCAATACGGTGTGGGGCATATCGGGCGGCGGCATCGACAAGCAGCATATCAGGCAGGCGGGTCTCGATCCCGACAACCCGATCATCCGGCGCGCGGTGGAACTCGCCATCACGCTGATCGGCTTTCCGCGCCACCTGTCGCAGCATGTCGGCGGCTTCGTGCTCACCCGCGACCGGCTGGACGAAACCGTGCCCATCGGCCCGGCGGCGATGAAGGACCGCTCCTTCATCGAATGGGACAAGGACGATATCGACGAGGTGGGACTGATGAAGGTCGATGTGCTGTCGCTCGGCATGCTCACCTGCATCCGCAAGGCTTTCGACCTCATTCACCAGCACAAGCCGCAGCTTTATGGGGGTGAAAAGCTAACGCTGGCCAATCTGCCGCGCGAAGACAAGCGCGTCTACGACATGCTGTGCACGGGCGATTCGCTCGGCGTGTTTCAGGTGGAAAGCCGCGCCCAGATGAACATGCTGCCGCGCCTGCGCCCACAGGAGTTCTACGATCTCGTCATCGAGGTCGCCATCGTGCGCCCCGGTCCCATTCAGGGCGACATGGTGCATCCTTATCTCAGGCGGCGAAGCGGACAGGAACCCTCCACCCTGCCCTCGCCTTCGCCGGAGCACGGCCCGCCGGACGAATTGCAGCAGATTCTCGGCAAGACCAAAGGCGTGCCGCTGTTTCAGGAACAGGCCATGCGTATTGCCATGGAGGCTGCAAAATTCACGCCCGAGGAAGCCAACCAGCTGCGCCGCGCCATGGCTACCTTCCGCAAGATGGGCACCATCCATACGATGGAGACAAAGATGATCGAAGGCATGGTCAGGCGCGGCTATGAGCGGACCTTTGCCGAAAATTGCTTCAACCAGATCAAGGGGTTCGGCGAATATGGCTTTCCTGAAAGCCATGCGGCCAGCTTCGCGCATCTGGTCTATATTTCCGCCTGGATCAAGTGTCATCACCCGGAAGTGTTCGCCGCTGCCCTCCTCAACTCCCAGCCCATGGGTTTTTACGCGCCCGCCCAGATCGTGCGCGATGCCCGCGACCATGGCGTGACGGTGCTGCCCGTCGATGTGAACTTCAGTCACTGGGACAATATTCTGGAGGATACGCTCGATATCCGACCGGCGCTGCGGCTCGGCTTTCGCCAGATCGACGGCTTTGCCAAGCGGGACGCCGAGCTTCTGATTGCCGATCGGCAAGAGCCTTACCGCACCATCGAGGACATGCATCGGCGGCTGCGGCTCGACCGGCGCGCCTTCACGCTTCTGGCCGATGCCGATGCTTTCGGCTCGCTCGATATCGACCGCCGCGCAGCACTCTGGGCCGTGCGCCGCCTGCCCAATGACGAGACGCTGCCGCTGTTCCGCGCCGCCGCGACCAGCGAACTGGCGGAGGAGCCGCGCGCGAAACTGCCTGAAATGGCGGCATCCGAGCATGTGATTGCCGATTACGAGACCACGCGGCTTTCGCTGAAAGGGCATCCGCTGCAATATCTGCGCGAGGGGCTGGCAGCGGAAGGCGTTTCCACCTGCCGTGCCGTGCAGGAAGGTGCGGACGGACGCCGCATGAAGGTGGCGGGTGTCGTCACCGTGCGCCAGCGCCCCGGCAGCGCCAAGGGCGTGGTGTTCCTCACCATCGAGGATGAAACCGGCATCGCCAATATTGTCGTCTGGCCGAAGATCATGAAGGCCTTTCGCCGCGAAGTGATGGGCGCGCGGCTGATCCATATCGAAGGGCGCATCCAGCGCAGCCCGGAAGGGGTGGTGCATCTGGTGGCGGCAAAATTGCAGGACCGTTCGGCGGCCTTGATCGAAATGAGCGGACGCGAAGCCCAGCGCCTCGTCGCGCCGTCGCAGATGGCGCATCATCCGCGAAATGTAAAAATCATGCCGAACTCACGCGACTTCCATTAGGATTCAGTTCCATGCGCCGACAAAAAACACCGCACAATAATGCAGCGCTGCGCCAACCACGACAAAGCCATGCCAGATGGCGTTCTGGAACCGCAGCCGCTCCCATACATGGAAGATCACGCCCAGCGAATAGACCATGCCACCGGCCGCAATCAGCCAGAAGACCGCAGGCGGCAGCGACTGCACCATGGTGTCATAGACCATGACGCCGCTCCAGCCGAGCGCCAGATAAAGCAGGATCGACAGCCGGTCGAAACGCCCCGGCATGAACAGTTTCAATGTGATGCCGACGAAAGCCACGCCCCACACGAACAGCAGCAGCGGCAGCGCGCGGTCGCCCATATGCATGGCAAAAGGCGTGTAGGTTCCGGCAATCAGGAGGTAGATCGCCGAATGGTCGAAACGGCGCAAAAACCATTTGGTCGGGGAAACCGGCCAGATATTGTAGACAGCCGAAATTCCGAGCGCCGCCAGAAGGCTCGCGAGGTAGACGCCGGATGAAATCGAGGTCGCTGCCGGCATGTTCGGCAGGAAATAGACCAGCATGGCAATGGCACCGCCAAGCGCCAGCCCCACACCCAGAACATGGATGATGCCATCGGCCCACAATTCGGCCCGGTCATATTTCCACTTGATGGGGTGCGGCAGTCTTACATTCATGAAATTTCCCTGTCGTCGGTTCCAGAGCGCGTTTTGATCTGATTGAATCAGATCGGCGCTCTGGTCCTTTGTTTTAACACGCATCTTTTCCGAAAACCGTTTCACACTTTTCGGGATGCGCTCTCAACAGGAAACTGCCATTACATTGCAGCGTCAAGATGACAGTTCGTTCAAGCAGGTTTACTGCGCTGGCGTGTAGGAAGCCTGGATGGGTGACACGCCCGGAAGCGGTGCGGCGGCACCTTCCGGCAAGGAAGCGGGTTCGATGGAAGCGGCTGCCTCACGGGTCGGGCCGCTGCGCTTCCAGCTGCCGTCAAGGCCGGTTTCCTGCAGCAATCCCTTGCGCTTGGCGTCGTAATAATAGCCGCGCGCATAATAGCGGACCGCCTGGCTCTCGTCGCCGCCCGCCACCTTGTAGGCGCCGGACAGATAACGAACCGCATATTTCAGGTTGGTTTCCGCATCGAGCAGGCCCTTGGGCGCGCCCGTATAGCCCATGCCGCGCGCGGTGGGATGGCTGATCTGCATCAGGCCCCAATAGGGCCCGTTGCGCGCGCCCGGATTGAACCGGCTTTCGCGGTGCACGACCCGGCGCACCAGACGCTCGGGCACATCATAGGCGACGGAATATTTGGTGATGAGCGAGTCCAGATTCTTGGGCGCGCTGTCCGGCGTCTCGAAAGCCATATTGGCGGCAACGGAAGCAGGCGAAGCTGCGGCCTGTGCGCCTGCATAGGCCATCATCGGTTCAGACTGGCCGCGAATGCCGGGGATGGGAACGACGGCGGGCAGCACCGGATCGGAAGGATCGGTCACAGCCGCGACGGTCTGCGTTCCGGCGGCAGCAGCAGCGCCCGCATCGGCTGTCGCCGTGCCTGCGGCCGCATCTGCCGTGGCGCCAGCGGCGCTGCCTGCGGCGGCGACGGTCTTGCCGGATGTATCGGTCTGCGTGATCAGCGCGGTTTTCACCGGCTTGCCATTATCGGTGGTGTTGCAGGCGCTGAGCGCCACGGCGCAACCCAGAAGCAGAATGCCCTTGCGGACCATAGCAGCGGAAGAAGAAAGCTGGAGACGCATGACCGGACCCGTTCTCAGGAATCGAAATCTTGTTCGATGCGTTTTTCAAGCTCGACCAGATCGGCGGGCAGAGGCAAGCCGCTTGCGCGCAGCGCATTGAGCTTCTCGCGAACCGTTTCGCGGATTTCATGAGCGTCTTGCGGCTGATTCACCATTTGCTCGAAAAGCAGCGCAATTTCCGCCTTGATGTCCTCGAATGCCATCCAGATCCTCTTGGCTTTACAGGCGTCGAAAAGCGCCCGTTTCAGTCAATATTCTTTCGGTCGATGAGGATCATGTACCATGCAAAAGACGGCAAACGGAAGCGCTAAACGTCAGGGCGCGGTCAAAATGAATATTTCAAATGGTAACAAAAATATTAACGCACTCACAGGATGCGGTGCAGCACCATATCTACTGCATTGAAATTCAAGGCAAAAATAGCAAGATCATCGAAGTCCAGCCCGCCATTCGGATCGAAGAGATAAATGCTCGTCCAGACGAGCGCGATCACGAGCAAAATTGCCAGAATCATCAGAATCAAAAGGCGTCGCCCGAGCGCGGCCTTGCGGCCCGCTCCTTCCGGCGGCTGTTTGGCCATAGTCACTTGCTGCCTTGTTCAATCGTCATTGGTGGCGTTCAGTTCATCCGGCGGGGTGCCGTGTTCCGGCTCCGCCGCGAGGTAGCCCTCGCGCACCAGCCATTTGCGCAGGATAAGCGTCACGGCCTCGGTCTGGTTCAGGCCGGGATGTTTTTCAGCGACGAAACGCTCCAAAGCGTCGTGCACGTCCTCGGGAAGATAGATGCTCATTCATACTCCTCCGGCTGTTCAAACGACTGTTACGGACAGTTCCCCCACGCCATCCACCTTGCCTTCCAGACGGTCGCCGCGCTTCACCGGGCCGACGCCCGCAGGCGTACCCGTAAAGATAAGATCGCCGGGGCGCAGCTCAAAGAGCGACGACAGGTAGGCAATGGTTTCCGCCACTTTCCAGATCATCTGGTTGAGGTCGCCCGACTGGCGCGTCTCGCCATTGATGGAAAGCGAAATCGCGGCGTTTTGCGGGTGGCCGATTTCCGACACCGGCACGATGGCCGAACAGGGCGCGGAGTTCTCGAACGCCTTCGCCACTTCCCATGGGCGACCGGCCTTCTTGGCCACCGCCTGCAAATCGCGGCGCGTCATGTCGATGCCGACGGCATAGCCGTAAACATGGTCCAGCGCCTTTTCGAGCGCAATGTCGGTGCCGCCAGCCTTCAGCGCCACCACCAGCTCGATCTCGTGATGCACGTCCTCGGTCTTCGGCGGATAGGGGAAATCGCCGCCTTCGATCACCAGATTGTCGGGGTTCTTCTGGAAGAAGAAAGGCGGATTGCGGGTCGGGTCTCCGCCCATTTCGATGGCGTGATCGGCGTAGTTCTGGCCCACGCAATAGATGCGGTGCACGGGAAAGCGCGCATCCGTTCCCTTCACAGGCAGAAAAGGCTGCGGGGGCGGCGCGAAAACATAAGTCGTCATGGGGAACTATTCCGGTCGGAAACTGATGAAGCGATTTCTGCCATCATGCAGACGCAGGCGCATCGCCGCAACCCTTGAAAGGCGCAATTCCCTATCTAACGACAAAATCCGCCGTGCGCGACTGGGCCACCACCAGTTCGGCATTGGGAATATCGTTGGAAAGGGCGCGGTTCCGGGCCGTTTCGGCATCGAAGCCGAAGCTGAGCCAGCGATCGGTCAGGCGGCGCTCCAGCTCGTCGAAAGGCACGTCCAGATAGACCGTCATGTCGAAAAACGGCGCAAGCTGCGCCCACGGCTCCCGGTCGAGCAGCAGGTAATTGCCTTCGACCAGAAGCACGCGATGCTCCGGGCCGACCGCGGATGCGGCGGCGCGGGAAAGCTCCAGCGAGCGGTCGAAAACCGGGATGAAGACTTCGCCATCCGCCTGTTTCAGCCGTTGCAGCAACGCCGCGAACCCGGCGCAGTCGAAGGTCGGCGGCGAGCCCTTGCGGCTCAGCAATCCGCGCTTGTCGAGAATGGCGTCATCGAGGTGAAACCCGTCCATGGGCACGACGATGGACGGCGTTTCGCCGCCCTTGTTGATGGCATGGAGCAGATAGTCGGACAGGGTGGATTTTCCGGCTCCCGGCGGGCCTGCAATGGCCACGATCAGGCGGTCGCCGGTTTGCGCCAGTCGCGCAAGAATTTCCGAAGGCAGGGCTTCGCGCTCGATAGGCGTCATGTCCGGTTTCCGTGATTCGTCCTGTCAGCCTATCAGAAACTCAAGCCGCTTCCTTCGGCCTCATCGCGCCGGTCATCAGGGCGACCGCGTCCGACATGGAATATTCCTTCGGGTCGATGACGGTCAGGCGGCGTCCGAGCCGGTGAATATGGATGCGGTCGGCGACCTCGAACACATGCGGCATGTTGTGCGAAATGAGCACGATGGGCATGCCGCGCCGCTTCACGTCCAGAATGAGCTCCAGCACGCGGCGCGATTCCTTGACGCCGAGCGCCGCCGTCGGCTCGTCCATGATGACCACCTTGGAGCCGAAGGCGGCGGCGCGCGCCACCGCGACGCCCTGACGCTGGCCGCCCGAAAGGGTTTCCACCGCCTGGCCGATGTTCTGGATGGTCATCAGGCCAAGCTCGGACAGTTTTTCGCGCGCGATCTTTTCCATCGCGCCGCGATCCAGCATGCGGAAAAGCGAGCCGAGCGGTCCCTTGCGGCGGATTTCGCGCCCCAGAAACAGATTGTCGGCGATGGAAAGCGCAGGTGAAAGAGCAAGGTTCTGGTAGACCGTCTCGATGCCCGCCTGCCGCGCTTCCATCGGCGAATGGAAGCTGACGGGCTTTCCGTCGAGCAGGATTTCTCCCTCGTCCGGCCTGATCGCGCCGGACAGCGCCTTGATGAGCGAGGACTTGCCCGCGCCATTGTCGCCGATGACCGCGAGGATTTCGCCGGGATAGAGGTCGAAATCGGCATGATCGAGTGCGGTAACGCGGCCGTAGCGCTTGACCAGCCCCTTGGCCGACAGAACAGGCGTGGTGTTCGTTTTCATGCGGCAGCCTTTCTGATCCACTGGTCGATGGCGACGGCGGCAATGATGAGAACGCCGATGAGGAGATAGGTCCATTGCGGGTCGGTGCCCCACAGGCGCAGGCCCAGCGAAAACACGCCGACGATCAGCGCGCCGAACATGGTGCCAAGGATGGAGCCGCGCCCGCCAAAGAGCGATATGCCGCCGATCACCACGGCGGTGATGGATTCGATATTGGCGAATTGGCCCGCCGTGGGTGAAACAGAACCAAGGCGGCCGATCATCGCCCAGCCTGCAAGCGCGCAGATGATACCGGCCAGCACATAGACCGACATGAGGATAGGCTTGACCGACACGCCGGAAAGCTGCGCCGCTTCCGGATCGTCGCCGATGGCATAGACATGCCGTCCCCAGGCGGTGTGGTTCAGCACATACCAGAGCAGCAGGACCAGAAGCACCATGGCGATGACGCCATAGGTGAAGACCGCGCCGCCGATGCGGATGCTCTCGCCGAAAAATTGCAGGATCGGCGCTTCGGCCGTGATTTCCTGCGCGCGAATGGTCTCATTGGCCGAATAAAGGAAGTTGGTGGCGAGGATCACCTGCCACATGCCGAGCGTCACGATGAAGGGCGGCAGGCGCACATAGGCCACCAGAAAGCCGTTGATGAAGCCGCAGAGCGCGCCGGTGGCAAAGCCGCAGAGAACGGCAAGCTCGGCGGGAAGTCCGTAGCGGAAGGTGAACTGGCCCATCACCACCGAGGACAGCACCATGATGGCGCCGACCGAAAGGTCGATGCCGGCGGTGAGGATCACGAGCGTCTGCGCCGCCGCGACAATGCCGGTGATGGCGACCTGCTGCAAGATAAGCGTCAGCGCGAAGGCGGAGAAGAACTTGCCGCCCAACGTGACGCCGAAGATCAGCAGCGACAGGACGAGCACGATCAGCGGCACGGCAGCGGGATTGTGATGCAGGAAACTGCGTATCCGGTAAAGCAGCGACCGGTCGCCCGCATCGAAGGAGGCAACTTCCGCCGCGCTCTGCGACAGCGTCTTTTCATAGTCCTGCATGGACGGTTTTTGTGCAGCGGAAGCCGCCTGTGGCTCACTCATCTCTGTCTCCTGCCCGCAGAAAGGACCGGCAAATCTTGCGATCTGCCGGACCTGAACCCAAAGAGCCTATCAGCCCCAGCACTTGTCGAGCGCGGTCTTGGTGTCGATGGACGGAACGCCTTCGACCGGCTTGTCGGTGACAAGCGACACGCCCGTATCGACAAAATCCTTGCCTTCGGTCGGCTTCGGCTTTTCGCCGGTGTCGGCGAACTTCTTGATCGCCTCGATGCCGAGTGCGGCCATCTGCAACGGATATTGCTGCGAGGTCGCGCCGATCACGCCAGCCTCGACATTCTTCACGCCGGGGCAGCCGCCATCGATGGAAACGATCAGCACGTCCTTTTCGCGGCCCACGGCCTTCAGCGCCTCATAGGCACCGGCGGCAGCCGGTTCGTTGATGGTGTGGACGACATTGATGTTCGGGTCCTTCTGGAGAAGGTTTTCCATCGCGCGGCGTCCGCCTTCCTCATTGCCGTCGGTCAGGTCGCGACCGGCAATGCGCGGATCGTCCTCGTCGCCCAGCTTGGTCTTGTCCTTCGGATCGATGCCGAAGCCGGTGGCAAAGCCCTGGTCGCGCAGAACGTCGACGCTTGGTTGCGATGCGGTGAGGTTGAGGAAGGCCACATGCGCGTCCTTGGCCTTGTCGCCAAGCGTCGCCGCCGCCCATTTGCCGACCAGCTCACCAGCCAGGAAATTGTCGGTGGCAAAGGTTGCGTCCGCCGCATCGGCAGGCTCAAGCGGCGTGTCGAGCGCGATGATAAGCATGCCCGCCTCACGCGCCTTTTGCAGCGACGGCACGATGCCCTTGGTGTCGGAAGCGGTGATCAGAATACCCTTGGCGCCATCGGCGATGCAGGTTTCAATGGCCGCGACCTGGCTTTCGGAATCGCCGTCGATCTTGCCCGCATAGGTCTTGAGATTGACGCCCAGCTCCTTGGCCTTGGCGATGGCGCCTTCCTTCATCTTGACGAAGAACGGGTTGGTGTCGGTCTTGGTGATGAGGCACGCGCCGACATCGGCGGCATTGGCCGCGCTCAATGGAATGGCGGCAGCGCCAAGCGCGAAGGCAGCAAAGGCTGCCGACAGAACTGTCTTCTTCATGGACTCCTCCCAGATTGAAACCGGTTCCTGTTCCCCCGGCATGGGTGAAGCAAAACACGGCTTTAAAACAGAGTCAATTAATAAATCCACTTGATTTATTAATATGCTGTGTCACTCTGACAGGCAGAGGAGAGAGGATCGAGGAGGCAGGCGACAGGCTGTCACTTCATCCCGGATCTATCTTAAGCGATTGTTTTTATTTGATGTACGGCACAATAGGGGTTTTTCTCCTTCGAAGTTTGGTTTAGGAATTCCCGCGCACGCCATGGCCGCATTCCGATTGCACTCCATGGGCCGGAATCTGGGAGAGGCTATGGTCAGGCATAAAGTTGAACGCGAGCCGGACAGCGGATCAGCCGATACCGTTCCCGGTACAGTTTCCGGCGCTCTTTCCGGTACAGTTCCCGGTACAGTTTCCGGCACGCTTTCCGGTACGCTTTCAGGCACTCCGGGTCCCGCCATGCTGCAATTCGCCGGGCCGGGCGCGAGCGTCAATCGCGGTTCCAACCAGATCGGTGTGCGCGCCTATAATGAGCGGCTTGTTCTGGCGCTGGTGCGCAGGCACGGCGCGCTCGCCCGCGCCGACATTGCCCGCTTGACCGGGCTTTCGGCACAGACGGTTTCCGTCATCATCCGCGCGCTGGAAAAAGACGGCCTCATCACGCAGGGCGAACGGGTGCGCGGCCGTGTCGGCCAGCCTTCCATGCCGATGCGCCTTGCCGCCGACGGGGTTTTCTCCTTCGGCCTCAAGATCGGGCGGCGCAGCGCGGAAATCATCCTGATGGATTTTCTGGGGGCGATCCGCGAGCGGCGGCACATCACCTATCGCTGGCCGGTGCCCGATGAAATCCGCAGCTTCACCATTGATAGCGTCAACGCCTTCATTGCCGCGCTCGAACCGGCCAAGCGCGACCGCATCGCCGGGCTTGGCGTCGCCCTGCCCTTCGAATTGTGGAACTGGGTCGAGGAAGTGGGCGCGCCAGCCGAAGACCTGGATGCCTGGCTCGGCGCCGATCTGGTCAGCGATTTCGCCCATGCATTCTCGTTTCCGGTGTTCATCCAGAATGACGGAACGGCGGCTTGCGGCGCGGAACTGACCTTTGGCCGCGGACCCGAATTCACCGATTTCGTCTATTTCTTCATCGGCTCGTTCATCGGCGGCGGCGTGGTGCTGAACAACACGCTCTATCCCGGACGCACCGGCAATGCGGGCGCGCTCGGCTCCATGCCGATGCGCATGCGCGGCACGTGGGAGCGCGGCGAGACCTTGCAGCTTATCGACACGGCCTCGCTGTTCGTCCTCGAACGCATGTTGCAGGAGCGCAACCTGCCGTCCGATGATCTGTGGCTTTCGCCGGAAAACTGGCGCAATTTCGGCACGCCGCTCGACGAATGGGTGGCGCTTGCCGCGCGCGGGCTGGCCCATGCTGCGGTGGCCGCCGCCTCCGTCATCGACTTTCCCGCCGCCGTCATCGACGGCTGGCTGCCGGGCAATGTGCGCCACCGCATCGTGGAAGCGACCCGCGTCGAGCTTTCATGCCTCGACTTGCAGGGGCTGCGGGCGCCGGAGATCATCGAGGGCAAGGTTGGCGTCCATGCCAAGGCGATGGGCGCGGCAAGCCTGCCGCTTTCCAACCGCTATCTGTTCGACCAGAGCGTGCTGTTCAAGGATGCAGGTTAGGCTACAATGACGAATTAACTTATGGTTCGGTATGGACGAAAATGGTTCAGCTTTAGGAGCGGAACCGAAGATGGGGTTATTCCCCCATCGAGGTATCGCGACGCAGAGATGGAGCATTTTCGTCATATCGCGAAGCGACGTGGTGTATTTTCCCGCTGAATGCGTCGAAACTCCCTTATGGAGGAACAACTCCATGCGGTCGCTTCTCCTGTTCAGCAGGAAAATACCCTCACGCCGAACCTCAAGCTAATTCGTCATTGTAGCCTCACTCCCTTGATCGCCTTGTCGATATCCTTCTTTGGACCATAAAGCGCAAGGCCGACCAGATCGGGCGCGTCGGCATTTTCGGCCTTGAACACGGCACGGTTGGCGGCGTCATGCCCGGTATCGAACATGGCGCGCACATAGGGCGCACGGATGAGATCGCGCTGGATCGACTGCTGCCAAGCCCGTTGCAGCACCTCCGGCGTGGCCGAGAAGATCAGCATCGGCTGGCCGAGCAGAGGCGCATGCCGGCGGCCTGCCGCATCCTCATAAGGGTCGCCCATGGCGTGCGGAACAGCGCCGGATATGCCGGTCGCGATGAAGGCGGTCACGTTCAGCTTCTGCCACACAGGCAGATCGTGCAGGACAAGAATGGCTACTTTGGTATTGAAAATCATCGGTTCTTCCTCTGTTCGAGGACAGAACTAGCCCTTTGCGGCTGCAATTTCTGGAACGTTTGTGCGCCCCCGGCGATAGGCAGCGGGCGTCATGCCATAGGCGCGGCGGAACCAGCGCCCCATATGGCTCTGGTCGGCAAAGCCGCTGAGTGCCGCGGCCTCCGCCGGCGGCACTTTTTCGCGCAGCAGGCGACGGGCTTCGGCAAGGCGCAACTGCACCAGACAGGCATGGGGCGAGGTGCCGTATGCGCGCCGGAACCCGCGTGAAAGCTGGAAACGGTCGGTGGCTCCCACAGCTTCCGCCAGCTCATCGAGGCCGAATTCCTCGTCGAAACGCGCCCGCAGATACTCCATCGTGCGTGCTGCGACCGGATGCGGAGCCACCCCTTTTTCTGCCGCGTCCTGCCCAAGATGCCGAGAAAGATGGCTCGTCACCTGATCGCGGCTGTCCTCGATCATCAGGCGCGGCGCTTCGAGGAAGATAGCCTCGCAGGCGCGGGCGACCGCACGGAACAGTTCTTCGTCATCGGCCAGCGTCTGGCGAAAGCCGATATGGGCATCACTGCCGCCCATCGCATCGCGGATCAGCGATTGCGGCATATAGAGCATGTTATAGGCAAAGCCGTCCGCCGCGACCGCCTGCCCGTCATGGCGTTCGCCGGGCTCGATGAGAATCACCCGCCCCGGCGTGCTTTGCCGCCGCCTGCCCCGGCAGAAAAAATCCTGCACGCCCGCATGGGTCACGCCGACGAGCCATTCGTCATGGAAATGCATGTCATAGGCGTGGCTGTGAAAGCGCGCGGCAACGGCTTCGAGGCCGGTAGCGTCGTCGCGTTTCAGCCGCATCTGATCGCGCGGGCCATTGATGGGGCGAGCATTGTCGGTCATGACGGAATTTGTAGCATGGCGAGCGACAAACACACGCTTTGTTATTTTCAATCAATAAGTTTGATATAGAACGGTCTTAAAACCGCTCTATCTGTTTGTTTCCACGCAGTTTCGCACGGAAAACCGCTTCGCACTTTTCCTGAAACTGCCTATGTTGTCTTGCAATGACCGCAAATGCCGACAAGGTGTATTGTACCAACTGATTGAATCAACCGGGAAAAACATGACCGTAACGACAATCGCGACCACGCCATACCAGGACCAGCAGCCGGGCACTTCGGGCCTGCGCAAGAAGGTTCCGGTGTTCCAGCAGCAGAACTATGCTGAAAACTTCATCCAGTCGGTTTTCGATGTGCTGGAAGGCTTTGCCGGCAAGACGCTCGTGGTCGGCGGCGACGGACGCTATTACAATCGCGAAGTGATCCAGAAGCTCATCAAGATCGCCGCCGCCAACGGTTTTGGCCGCATCATGGTGGGTCAGGGCGGCATTCTTTCCACGCCTGCCGCCTCCAACATGATCCGCAAATACAAGGCTTTCGGCGGCATGGTGCTTTCGGCTAGCCACAATCCCGGCGGTCCGAATGAAGATTTCGGCATCAAGTACAATATCGGCAATGGCGGGCCTGCGCCGGAAAAGATCACCGAGGCGATCTTCGCCCGCTCAAAAGTGATCGACCAATATAAAATTGCCGATGTGGCGGACGTCGATATCGACAGGATCGGCACCACCCGCATCGGCGATACCGAGGTCGTCATTTTTGATCCCGTCACCGACTATGCCGAACTGATGGAAAGCCTGTTCGACTTCGATGCCATCCGCGCCATGATCAAGGGCGGGTTCCGCATGAAGTTCGACGCGATGCATGCCGTGACCGGGCCTTATGCCAAGGAAATCTTCGAGAAGCGGCTTGGCGCGCCGGAGGGCAGCGTGGTCAATTTCGTACCGCTGCCGGATTTCGGCGGTCATCACCCGGACCCGAACCTCGTTTACGCCAAGGACCTCTACGATCTGCTGATGTCCGAGAATGCGCCGGATTTCGGCGCGGCTTCCGATGGCGACGGCGACCGCAATCTCATCATCGGGCGCGGCATCTTCGTCACGCCATCCGATTCGCTTGCCATGCTTGCCGCCAATGCGCATCTGGCGCCGGGCTACAAGGACGGCATCAAGGGCATTGCGCGCTCCATGCCGACAAGTGCAGCCGCCGACCGCGTGGCGGAAAAGCTGGGCATCGGCATGTTTGAAACGCCGACCGGCTGGAAGTTCTTCGGCAATCTGCTCGACAATGGCAAGGTGACGATCTGCGGCGAGGAAAGCTCCGGCACCGGCTCCGACCATGTGCGCGAAAAGGACGGCCTGTGGGCCGTGCTGCTCTGGCTCAATATCCTGGCGGTGCGCAAGCAGAGCGTGAAGGATATCGTCGAGGAACATTGGGCGCGCTTCGGGCGCAACTATTACACCCGCCACGACTATGAAGCGGTCGATTCGGATATCGCAAAGCAGCTTGTTGCCGATCTGCGCGGCAAGCTTGCCGCCCTGCCCGGCACGACCGTCAACGGCCTCACGATCGAGAAGGCCGACGACTTCGCCTATCGCGACCCGGTCGACGGCTCGGTGAGCGAACATCAGGGCATCCGCATCTATTTCCCCGAAGGTGGCCGCGTGGTGCTGCGCCTGTCCGGCACGGGTACGTCCGGCGCAACCATCCGCATCTATATCGAGCGCTATGAGGCGGATGCCGCGAAGCACAATCTCGACACGCAGGAAACGCTGGCTCCCTACATCGAAGCGGCAGAACAGATCGCGGAAGTGAAAAAGCGCAGCGGGCGTGACGCGCCGTCGGTCATTACCTAGGGCAGTAGGGCAGTAGGGCAGTAGGGCAGTAGGGCAGTAGGGCAGTAGGGCAGAGAAGGATATGGTTGGCGCGGTCATGCGCAATCAAAACATATTCCCCTACTCCCTTACTCCCCTATTCCCTTAACATACTGCCTTACTGCCCTACTGCCTTAACCCCCTTACTCAAAAACAATCGCCGGCGCTGCACGAGCGCCCTTGCCGCCCTTCATGTTTTCCCAGACCTTCCGGGCGATATCGCGATAGATTTTCGCGTGTTCGCTCTCCGGGTCCTTGACGGTGATCGGCGTTCCCGCGTCCGAATAGGCGCGCACATCCATATGCAGCGGCACTTCGCCGAGGAACGGCACGTTCAGCCGTTCTGCCTCCCGGCGGGCGCCGCCATTGCCGAAAATATCGTAGCGGGCGCCGGTGTCGGGCGCGATGAAATAGCTCATATTCTCGACGATGCCGAGAAGCGGCACATCCACCTTGCGGAACATGTTCAAGCCCTTGCGCGCATCGATCAGCGCCAGGTCCTGCGGTGTCGAAACCACGACCGCGCCTGCCAGCGGCACCTGCTGCGCCATGGTAAGCTGCGCGTCGCCGGTGCCGGGCGGCATGTCGACCACCAGAACGTCGAGCTCGCCCCATGCCACTTCGCGCAGCATCTGCGTCAGCGCCGACATGACCATCGGCCCGCGCCAGATCATCGGCGTTTCCTCATCGACCATGAAGCCCATGGACATGACCTTGACGCCGTAGTTTTCCATCGGCCTCAGCGTGCGGCCCTCGATCGTTTCCGGACGGCCGGAAAGCCCGAGCAGTCGCGGCATGGACGGCCCGTAAATATCGGCGTCGAGAATGCCGACCTTCAGCCCGTTGGCGGCAAGGCCGAGCGCCAGATTGACCGCCGTGGTGGATTTGCCGACGCCGCCCTTGCCGGATGCGACGGCGATGATCGCGCCGACGCCCGGAATACCGGGTTTTGCAGCCGGGCGCGGCTGGGGTGCATGTCCATGCTTGCCCTGTCCCGAAACCGCGACGGGGCGAGGTGCCGATTGCGGCTTTGGCGGCGGCGGCGCATCGTCGCTGGTGCGCCCGCCCTTCTTTTCCGCCGTGAGCGTGACTAGCGCGCCAGTGACGCCCGGAATTTCCTTCACGGCCTTTTCAGCGGCAAGCCGCATCGGTTCCAGCGCGTCGGCGCGCTCGGCAGGAACCGTGATGGAGAAGAAGACCTTGCCGTCGGCAATGAAGATATCCGACACCAGACCGAGCGACACAACATCGCTTTCGAAATCCGGTCCCGTCACGGCCCTCAGCCGCTCCTGAACCTGTTCGCGTGTTACGCTTGCCATTTCGATTCCTTTAATGAAGGCAGTAAGGGAATAGGGGAGTAAGGGAGTATGTATGGAACATATTGCCCTACTGCCTTATTGCCCTATTCCCCTATTCCTTATGCCCTTTTCATCAAAAGGCCAATGCCCACTCGGGCTCGTTTCAAGCGGCCTTCTCGCAGACGGCAGCCTCGGGGCGATGGCCCATGAGGTAAAGCGCGCAGGTCGTGCGCAGCATGGAGGCGAAGTTGGGGATCGCGCCATTGGCCTCCAGCGCTTCATCGTAAAGCGTGGATATGAAGCGGGGTGTCGTCAGGTTCTGGCTGGCCGCGATCTCGTCCAGCAGGCGCCAGAAGGTGGCCTCCAGCTGAATGCTGGTGGAATGGCCGCCTATGCGCACGGAGCGATTGATCTGCCGGTAGCCTTCCGGGTCCTGCTCGGCGAAAACCTTGCACATGGGCTCCTCCGTTCTTTAAGAGCACGAACTTGGCTGTGGTAGCCGATTGCCACCACGCCGCAGTTTTTTCTACCATAATCGACAACCAGCAAGACAATCGCAAGCCGCTTTTGACGAAGCGGCAAAGAAACAGGAGTAGCCTGTGGCCAAAGCCATTCATTCGATGATCCGTGTTCTCGACGAGGAAAAATCCGTTTCCTTCTACAAACAGGCTTTTGGCCTCGATATCGCCGAGCGCATCGATTTCGAAACCTTCACGCTGATCTATCTGCGCAATGCCGAAGTCGATTTCGAAGTCGAGCTGACCGTCAACAAGGGCCGCACCGAGCCTTACAATCTGGGCGACGGCTACGGCCATCTCGCCGTCGTGGTCGATGACGTCGATGCCGAACATGCCCGCTTCACGGAACTCGGCTTCAAGGTCGGCAAGCTCGTCGATTTCAAGAACAACGGCGTGCAGCTTGCCCGCTTCTTCTTCGCGGAAGATCCGGACGGCTACAAGATCGAAGTTCTGCAGCGCGGCGGCCGCTACCAGTAGGCCCGCCCGATCGTCTCCACGGCCTGGAGGAGAGGCCGTGGTGGACGCAAATGCCAGCGCTCCCGGTGGTGAAAATCTCCGGGAACGCACAGCCAGCCCGCCCATTCCGGACGGGCAAGCAATGGAGGAGAACCGAATGACAACCGTTTTCGACGGTCTTTCCAGCCGGGAGAAAAAGACGCTGTCGCGCCGCGACATTCTCAAGCGCGGCGCGGGGCTCAGCCTCGGCGCCATGCTGGTCGTCAGCGGCAATGCCGTTATCTGCCCGCAATTCGCATGGGCGCTTGAGACCACCACGCTCAAGCCCGAAACCATGGCGACCCTGATCCAGCTCGCACGCGACATCTACCCGCACGACAAGCTGCCCGACCGTTTCTACGCCATCGCCGTCAAACCCTATGACGCGGATTCCGCCAAGGACGAGACGCTGAAGAAGCTGATCGAGGACGGTGTTGCCGATCTGGACAAGCGGGCCGGAGCCGGAGGCTATCTGGGGCTTGGCTGGGAGGAAGAGCGCGTCACCATCCTGCGCGATATCGAGAAAAGCCCCTTCTTCCAGAAGGTGCGCAGCGGGCTTGTGACCGGCCTTTATAACCAGAAGGAAATCTGGCCGCTCTTCGGCTACGAGGGCGAGGCCTATACCAAGGGCGGCTACATCCAGCGCGGCTTCGACGATATCGAATGGCTGTAAGCGCCCCGGCGCTAAAAATACACCAGTTACAAAGCGGCATCCCCCTCCTGCAAGCACCTTGCTTGCGGAAACGGGAAAGCATTGGGAGGAAACAATGGCTGCTCCATATGATCTCAAGGACGACAAGGTCGTCGTCATCATCGGCTCGGGCGCTGGCGGCGGCACGCTCGGCAACGAACTGGCCCAGAAAGGCATCGATGTCGTTATTCTGGAAGCGGGAAAACGCCACGAATTCGAAGACTTCATCAATGACGAATGGGACAGTTTCGCGCAGCTCGCCTGGCTCGACAAGCGCACCACGTCGGGAAGCTGGCGCGTGTCGCACGATTTTCCCAGCCTGCCCGCCTGGATCGTGAAGGCGGTTGGCGGCACCACCACGCACTGGGCGGGCGCATCGCTGCGCTTTCAGGATTACGAGTTCCAGACGCTCACCCATTACGGCAAGATCGAGGGGGCGAACCTGCTCGACTGGCCGATCACGCTCGCCGATCTGGAGCCCTATTACGCCAGGGCCGAGGACAAGATGGGCGTCACCCGCACCAACGGGATCGAGGGCCTGCCCGGCAACAATAATTTCAAGGTCCTGAAGGCCGGTGCCGACAAGCTCGGCTACAAGGAATGCCATACGGGCCGCATGGCGATCAACTCCGCGCCGCGCGACGACCGCATGGGCTGCCAGCAGACCGGCTTCTGCTTCCAGGGCTGCAAATGGGGCGCGAAATGGTCGACGCTCTATACGGAAATCCCGAAGGGCGAGGAAACCGGCAGGCTGGAAGTTCGCCCCGAATGCACGGCGCTGAAGATCGAGCACAATGCGGCGGGCAAGGTGACGGGCGTGCTCTATGCCGACAAGGACGGCAAGCAGCATTTCCAGAAGGCGCGCGTGGTCTGCGTGGCGGGCAATTCGATCGAAAGCCCGCGCCTGCTGCTCAACTCGGCCTCGTCGAAATTCCCGGAAGGCCTTGCCAATTCATCGGGACAGGTGGGGCGCAACTATATGCGCCACACCACCGGCTCGGTCTATGCCTCGTTTGAAAAGCCGGTGCACATGTATCGCGGCACGACGATGGCAGGCATCATCCGCGACGAGGCCGCCCATAATCCGAAACGCGGTTTCGTCGGCGGCTATGAGATGGAAACCATCTCGCTCGGCCTGCCCTTCATGGCTGCCTTCCTCAATCCGGGCGGCTGGGGGCGCGGCTTCACCTCGGCGCTTGACGATTATGTCAACATGGCGGGCCTGTGGATCGTCGGCGAAGACATGCCGCAGGAGAAAAACCGCATCACGCTCAGCAAGGACGTAAAGGACGAACACGGCCTGCCGGTTCCCGATGTCTATTATGACGACCATGCGAACGATATCGCCATGCGCAACCACGCCTATGCGCAGGGCAAGGCGCTTTATGAGGCTGTCGGCGCGATCCGCACCTTCCCGACGCCGCCCTATCCCTCAACGCATAATCTGGGCACCAACCGGATGAGCGCAAAGCCGCAGGATGGCGTGGTGAACAAGCACGGGCAGACGCACGACATCAAGAACCTGTTCGTTTCCGACGGCAGCCAGTTCACCACCGGTGGGGCGGAAAACCCGACGCTCACCATCGTGGCGCTCGCCATCCGTCAGGCAGACTATATCGCCGAACAGATGAAGAAGCGGGCGATCTGATCCGCCCCGTTTCTGCCCGACCGGGAAAGGAACCGGCGCGACCAATTCGCGCCGGTTCTGTTTGATGCTTGGCAAAGACGGCTCGCATGGGCTAGGTAAACTCGGCTTGCATGGAGAAGCTTTGAGTGAAAACGAGCATCGGCCAATATCGGATGTCTCTGGCGATACGCATCCTCAGCGTATTCGCCCTGATGTTCGTCGCCTTTGCGCACAAGCCCGTCGACCTCAATGCGCCCGACAGCTACCTGCTGGCCCAGTACCAGTTGCCGGACGGCAGCTATCCGGTGCTGTGCATCGGCGACCATGGCTCCGATCCGAGCCAGCAGGATCATGACAAGCATTTTAGCAACAATAGTTGCGAAGCCTGCCGGATTTCGTCAGCCTTCCTGTGCCCTGCGCCAGCCGGTTCCACCGGCGCCGCCCCGCATATCGCCATGGCAAACGGCATCGTGCCGCCGCAGCCCGTCCTGCGGCACAGCACCTACCCGCCATCGGCCCCGCCGCAAGCGCCGCCTCTCGCCTGAATATGATCGTTTGAGCGAATGCACCCCCGCATTCCGGAATGAACGCGCCCGAACCCTGTTTCGGCGTGCCTAGCAATGATTATTCAGGTTTGAAACAATGAAAAACCATCGTCTTTTCGCCTCCGCAATTTCGCTTGCCGCGCTGTGCGCTTCCGCAGGTCTGGCCCAGGCCCATTCCTCGCTCGACCAAAGCGAAGCCAGGGCAGGCAGCTTCTACAAGGCGACCTTCCGCGTGCCGCATGGCTGCGACGGCATGGCCACGACCGAGGTTCGGGTGGAACTGCCGGAAGGCTTCCTCTCGGCGCAGCCGCAGGTGAAGCCCGGCTGGAAGATCGAAACCGTCAAGGGCGATTATGCCCAGAGCTACAAGGTGCACGGCAAGGACGTGACCTCGGGCGTGAAGGAAGTCCGCTTTACCGGCGGCGATCTGCCGAACGATTTCTATGACGAGTTCACCGTCGTCGGCCAGCTCGCCAAATTCGACAAGGACACCACCCTCTCCTTCCCGGTGACGCAGCTTTGCGGAAGTGCAGCTTCGGTCGCCTGGACGGAAGTGGCCAAGGAAGGCCAGAACCCGCATGATCTTGAGCATCCCGCGCCGCAGGTGCTGGTGAAGGCCGCTGATGCTGACGGCCATGGCGAGCATGGCCAACATGACAAGACGGGCAAGATGGACCATGCGGCGATGGACATGCCGACGAAACTCGGCGACCTGTCCATCACCGGCCCCTCGGTGCGCGCCATGGTTCCCGGCGCCAAGGTCGCGGGCGGGTTTCTCACCATCGCCAATGACGGCAAGGACGCCGACAAGCTGGTTGCCGTCACCACCGATGGCGTGAAGCGCGTCGAAATCCATGAAATGTCGATGCAGAACGATGTGATGAAGATGCGCCCGCTGGAAGGCGGACTGGACATTCCGGCAGGCGAAAAGGTCGAGCTGAAGTCAGGCGGATATCACCTCATGTTCATCCAGCCGGAGAAGCCATACAAGGAAGGCGAGACCGTGCCGGTGACCCTCGAATTCGAAAAGGCCGGCAAGGTCACGATCGATTTCCCGGTAACCGCGCAGAACGGGAAAAAGGACGAACATTCCGGGCACTGACCGGCATATCACCCTTTGCGAACCCAATGTTGAAGGAGCACGATCCCCCAGCAGCGGGCGTGTGATATGCGATCCCCCTCTCCCTCCGCGCATCATGCGCCCGTTTGCCGCAACCGCTGAACCCCCGCAGCGGTTGCGTTCCTCCAGCAATGATATAAACATGACCATTAAAGTCTAGAATAATTCCAAACAATTGAAATCTAATATGATTTTAAAGATGAGTAATTGACTCCAGTTGGATTTTCAGGCTTTTATGAACATGCAGATTTTCACCCTTTGATGTCTGGGCCTTGAACCCTTTCGATTGGAGGACCCTATGATTGGTCTCGGCGAATGCCGGTCCGCAAATGTTGACGGCCTGCCCTGGCAGCTTCGTCTCTTGCCGACCGGATATTGCAATGTGCGGACAGAAACGGAACGTTTCTCGGACAGGTCCGGCCCGCGCATCACGTCATGCCCCCGCTTCTTCGGGAGGCAGACATGAACATGCGCATATCCCAACTGAACGGCGCCAACAGCGCAGGCTATTTCGACCGCCTGCCGGAAAAGCTGGTGCTGGAAGGTTATCGCCGCTGGACCGCGGGTTTCGAGACGGGTTCGATCATTCCGTGGGAAATGACCTGGGGCCTCTATTCGGAAGTGCTTGGGCCTTCGGAAGCAAAGCGCGCCGTGGGCGAGCTGTCGCATTTCATCCGCGTTCTGCGCCATTGCGCCAGTTGCCCGTTGCGGGCGTTTCCTTTCGATTCGCACCATGTCTGCCGCGAGGAATGCCTGACGCTGGGGCTGATTTCCGGCATCCAGAATCAGGATGCGCTGCTGCTCGAAACCTGTCTTGAGGCGATTGCCTGCCAGCGCCGCTGCGACGATGTGGCAGGGGCTGCCCGCAATTTTGCCGATACGCTGGCTGATTTCGGCCAGACTTTGTTGCCAATACCGATTCATGCCATCGACAGCGCTTTGAATTTTACGCAGCGCGCGACTTTTCATTGACCCGACACGGGCCGGAAAAGTGCCAGCGTCTTGCGAATGAACGTGATTCGAGATTTTAGTCGCCGCCCATCGGCGCAAGGAGATAGAAATGCAGGCCAGAACCGAACGACGTCTCGGCATTGCCGCCGCCCTCGTCCTGACCGCAGGAGCGTTCGTCATGCCGGGCGTATCCACCCAGATCGCGCAGAACGACAGCGCGCCGCAGCACCAGATTCATATGGCTTCGGCTGAAATCCTGCGCGCCGAGCTGCGCCATTTCGTCGAGCTTGGCGAGGCCATGCCGAAGTCGGTGCGCTTCGAATAATCGTGCTGGGACTGAAATAGAAAAGGCCGCGCCTGATCTGGCGCGGCCTTTTTCGTTCCGGTAAACCAAATACTTACGCTACGATGATCGGCGCCTTACCCTGCACACGGTTGTAAAGATCGATAATGTCCTGATTCATCAGGCGGATACAGCCCGATGACATGGACTGGCCGATCGACCACCATTCCGGCGAGCCGTGGATGCGATAGCCGGTGTCGCGCCCATTCTGGAAAATATAGAGCGCGCGCGCGCCCAGCGGGTTTTGCGGACCGGGTTCCTGACCGTTGCGGTATTTTGCCAGTTCCGGCTTGCGCTGGATCATTTCCGGCGGCGGCGTCCAGACCGGCCATTGCTTCTTGTACTGGACATTGGCACGCCCCGACCATTCAAAGCCCGCCTTGCCGATGCCGATGCCATAACGCAGCGCCTCGCCGCCCGGCAGGACGTAATAGAGCAAATGATCCTTGAGGCTGACGACAATCGTTCCCGGCGCCTGTCCCGTCGGGTCCGGCACGATCTGGCGGCGGAACTCCTTCGGCACTTTCTGATAGGGAATTGCCGGCAGCGAATACGGCCCTTCCTGCACGGCGGCATACATCACATCCGGCGTGGTGATATCGCGGTCGACGCTGATCTGCGGACGCATCGGCGTGATCCCGCCCGTCGACATCGGGTCGACATTCATCTGGAAGGCCGACATGTCCATCGTCTGACTGCACCCGGCGGCACCGGTGAGGAGGATGGCTCCGGTGCCGAAAAGGAAATGGCGGCGGCTCAGATCGTCAGTGAACTTGGTCATGCAGATTACCCGGACTCAAGGGTTGAAACACAGCCGTCAAGCGACCGCCAATACATGACAGCAATTTGCGTTCTTATGGTTGAAGAACGGTTAAACAACTCGCGCGAACGTGTCTGAAAATTGCAGTTTAAAGCTAAAATTGCAGCAATGATCCGCATTAAATCGATTTAAAAATCAAGGCAGATGCGGCGAAGATGTGTCATTAACGGCCTTTTCATGGCAAAATTATGATTTTTGCTATTTTTGATTGTATTGCGATGACAAAGGCCGGGTCGCAAAACCCGGCCTTTGTCGCTCATTGTTTGCGGCGGTCAATAATCTTTTTCGTAGAAGATGCCGCCGCTGGAATCGCCTTCCGCACCAAGGGCGCCCTTGGCTTTCAGGTTGCGGGTAATGTCGAGATTGATGGTGCCCTTGGTCGAGCCGCCCGACCCTGCTTCCACGCCGAGATAAATATTGTCGCGGATATAGCGTCCGGCGCGAACTGCCGTCTGGCCCTTTTCATCCGTCACCACATCGAGATCGTCGAGACCTGTCCCGGCGCGCAGCTTGTTCATCAGCGAGTTGTTGGAACCGCCCGCAAGTTCGGCTGCTGCGGCGGCAAGCTGCGCGATCTGGAATGCCGACAATTCACCGATGGAGCGCTTGAAGATCAGCTGCGCCAGCACTTCATCCTGCGGCAGTTCCGGCGTCGAGGAGAACTTGATGTCGAGATTATCGACCGTGCCCGTCACCGTCACGATTGCGGTGATTTCATTGCCTTCGGAACGGGCAACGAAATTGAGCTGCGGGTTGAGATCGCCCACCAGCGTGACATGGCCCTCGTCGAAGGTGATGCGCTGGCCGAGAATGCCGATGCGGCCACGGATCATGTCGAAGGAGCCGACCGGCTTGATGTCGGTCACAGGTCCGGTCAGGCGAAGGCGTCCGCCCAGTTCCGTGTCAAGGCCGCGACCGCGCACGAAAATCTGGTTGGGTGCGCTGATAAGAACATCAAGGCGCGGCACGGTCGGGCGCGACGTTGGTGTCGGCACCTTGCTCTTGCGCGTTTCGACCTTGGCGCGATCAAGCGTGGCCTGAACGTTTTTCGGCGTATTCTTGTGCTGCACCGGCACATAGGCCGCGCCGCCGCCAAGATTTTCCGGCACCGAGATTTCGGCCCGGTCGACGTCGATCCGGCCTGAAATCAGCGGGTCGCGCATCAGCGGCCCATTGATCGTGATCCCGCCATTAACCGTCGCCACCACCAGCTTGCCATCGGCATAGCGGGCGCGATCCAGCTTGATTTCGATATTGGCCGGGAAATTCGCCTCGGCATTGGTCGAAATCGTGCCGCTGGCGGAAACTGCTCCACCGCTGCCAAGCGCGGCATTGACCTGGCGCAGCGTGATGGTTTCCCCATCCATGCTGCCCATGACATTGATATTGTTCAGGCGGACATTCGTATCGGGATCGACAAAGGTTGCCCCATTGGTGGAGAACATGCCGCGCAATTGCGGACGGTTGAAGCCGCCCGAAATGCTGGCCGTCAGCGTCAGCGTGCCGTTTGCCTGTGCGCCGCGATCAGCCAGGAAGCGGTTGGCGAGCGCCAGCGGAACGCTGCCGTTGACATTGACGCCAAGCCCCTGCCCCGAAAACGGCACCTTGCCATTGGCGGTGACATTGAGGCCGCGCGGACCATCGACGGTCACCGACGAAAAGTCGATGGCCATGGCTGCATAGCTGCCCGCAGCCTGCAAGGTGAGCGGCGCGAGCCCGTTGTCGCGCAGCGGCTTGGCCGCAAGGCCGGTGCCACGCAGGTTGAAGGTCGCGGCCGGATTGGTGAGCGGCCCGGTGACACGCGCCGTGCCGGTGACATTGCCAGCGAGGCCCTGTCCCTTGACCGCACCGTTCAGCGCCGTCAGCGGAAGATTGGCGAGATTGACATCGACCGCCAGATCACCTTTGCCAAGCGGCACGCCGCCATTGGCGCGAACATCAATGCCGCCCCCTCCCGTGACATGCGCATCGACATTGAGCCGGTTATTGGCGGAAGTCCCCTTGGCATCGGCGTTGAGGGCGGCGATGCCCTGCTTCTTGAGCTCGGCTGCCGTCACGCCGCGCGCCGCCATGTCGAAGGCGACATTGGGCGCATCTTTCGTGCCGGTGATGCGGGCCGTGCCGTTGACCGTACCGCCAAGCCCCAGTTCCGGCTTGAACGTATTGGCGAGCGCCAGCGGCAGATTGGAAAGCGCGACTGAAAGATCGAGACGGCCATCGACGACACCGTTGACCTTGACCTGACCCGCGCTGGCATCCGCGCCCGTATTGACGATGATATCGCCGAAGGAGATTTCCTCGCCCTTCATGGAAATGGTGGCCGGCGCGGCCAGATTGGCGCTGAGCGTGCCCTGCTTCACATTGGCCGAGGCGAGACCCAGTTCAAAACCGCCATCCTTCGGCTCAAGCGAACCGGCAGCGCTGGCAACCGTGCCGATCTTCAATTTGGTATTGGCCGTGAAATCGGTCTTCGACCCGGTCGCATTGGCCTTGGCGTCAAAACTGTCGATGCCGAACGTGCCGACAAGAATGTCGCGCGCCGCGGCATTGCCGTCGACCACCGGCACACCGAACAGATCCCTTGCCGTCAGAGCAATATCCGCCGAGGTGATGTGGTTGCCATTGACCTTGATGCCCTTGGCATTGGCGGTGACCGATGCATTCTGGCGACCGTCGCTGGCGTCGAGCGTGATATCGGCATTGGCCGCGCCGGTTGCTTGCGCAAGCGCCAGGGCCGCGGCCGTGGAAATATCCGGCGCATCCAGTTTCAGCGCGCCGGTGAAAAGGCCCTTCGCGCTCTGGGTGACATTGCCGGAAAGATGCGCGCCGCCCGCATTGAAGACGAGGTCGGTCAGGCGCTTCTCGTCATTGACGATATCGATCACGGTCCCCATATCGATGCGCTGACCATTGAGGAATGCGCTGCCGGCAAGCTTGCCGGAAAGGGCAGCCCCTGTCGTTGCATTGCCGTCGAGCATGGCGTTGAAGTCGAGACCGCCTTCGGAAAGCTTGCGCCCGGCCAATGTGCCCTGCGGCGCGTCGGCGCGAAGCGCCAGCGCGATCAGCTTGTCGTCGCCGCGCGCGCTGCCCTTGACCGTCATCCGGCCCGATGCCTGATCGGAGAGAAGCTTGAGATCGGACAGCATGACGCCGAAATCGAAATTGGCCTTGTCGGACGCAAAGGAACCGTTTGCGGTGATTTCGCTCAACTCGTTGCCGATGCGGAAATCACGCGCCGAAAACCCTTCGCTGCTGCGGCCAAGCGCGCCGCCCAGCGTAACCGCACCGTCGAGAATGCGGTCGACGGCTTGCGTGCCGGTGCGCATGTTCTGCGCCGTGCCATTGAGGTCAAGCTGGAAAGCGCCGCTGATCGGGCGCACGATGCCCTTCGCGTTGACATCGATGCTGCCCGCGAGGTCACGGCCAGCCAGAGCGCCGAAAGGCGCAAGGCTTGCTACCTTGGCGGCGATGTCGCCATTGAAGGCGAAGTCGTCAATATTGCCCTTGAGATCGAGGCTGAGGCCATTGCCGGAAATATTGGCCTGTGCAAGCTCGACCGGCGAACCGGCGCGCCATGCGCCGTCGACAGCGAGTGCGATCCTGTTTCCGAGCGCCTCGGCGATTTCGGCGCGTTCCGCCGAAATGCCATCCATCCCGCCATTGACCTTGAAGGTGATATGGCGATTGGCGGCATCGTTCAGGTTCTCGGCAACGCCGCCCATGTCGAGCGCGATGTTGCGGGCAGAAATCGTTGCGTTCTTGAGACCGGCAACGGCAAGCGTACCCGTCCAGTCATTGGTCGGGCGATCACCGTAGGCGATCTGGAATTTTGCGTTGTCGATATAGGTTTCAGCGCCCTTGACCGGCAGGAGAACGCGGCCCTTACTTTCATCGGCAATAGAAGCGTCAACACGCAGCCTGTTCAGGAAGCGGTCATTGCCGGTTTCGGCGGAAGCCTTGAGCTTCAAGGCGGCGCTGTTCAGCGCCAGATCGTCGAGGCGGACCCCCCCTGCATCCTTGAGGAAGCCATCGGCGGAGAGCACCGTTTCGGCACCGAAGAAATCGCGGAATACCGGCGGCACCAGAACCGCAATCGGACCGTTGAAACGGGCGGAGAAAACGCGGCCGCCATCGGGCGCCTGACCTTGCCGGTTCAGGGTAAACTCGCCCGTCAGCGTGCGGCTGCCATTGGTGTCGAGCGCCAGATCAACCTTCAATCCGTCGAGCGGACCGGCGCCGGTCAAGGTGAGATCGACCGGCGGATGACCGTCAATGTTCAACAGGTTGGCGACGATGCCATTGGCCGGTTCGGAGACTTTCAGGTCGAGATCGACCTTCTGGTCGGCATTGGCATAGGCCGCGCGAAGCGCGAAAGTGCCGCCCGGACCGTCGAGGCGCTTGATGTCGAAACTGGAATCCAGCGAGCCATCGGCAAGCGACAGGCGGCCATTGGCCGACACTTCCGATTCGAGGCCGAAAATGTCAGGCCCGAAATGCAGGCGCGCTATGGCAAGCTGGTCGAGATTGATCGAAATCGGCAGTTCCGGCAGGCTGAAGCTGGACGATTCCGGCGATGGCAGGCTGTTGTCCGGCAATGGCTTGCGAATGACGTCGATGCGCTCGGCGGCCAGCGACTGGATGCTGAGACGCCCGACCAGAAGGGCGGTGCGGCTCCAGTTCAGCTTGGCATTCTCGATGCGCAGCCACACGCCTTCGCGGTCGGCGATGGTGATCGAGCCGACGGTTGCTTCCGAAGACAGAACGCCGCTGATGCCTGAAATGGAGATGCGGCGGTTGGGCGCGGAAAGCTGGCTTTCCACGAAGGACAGGAAATAGGACTTCTCTTCTTCCGGCTCTGCCTGCGCGCTGTCAGGCTGTTGCGCTTGCGCGTTAGCCTGAGCATTTGCCTGCGCTGGGGCCAGCACCGGCGTCTCCCGCTCCGGCCAGCCGAAGATGACTGCCGTGGCGGCGAAAGCGATGAAGGCGATAATTGCGAGAAATCTGGTCAAAACGCCTGTCCTATACCTACGTACAAGCCATAGCTCGGATCGCCCGAGCGGCGGTTGAGCGGAACGGCGACATCAAGGCGGATCGGCCCGAGGCCGGTCAGGTAGCGCAGACCGCCACCGACACCGACACGCATCTGTTCCGAGAAATCGGGAAATGATTTTTCGCCGACATAACCGGCGTCGACGAACGCCACCGCGCCGATGGAATCGGTGATGCGGGCGCGCACTTCGCCATTGGCCTCGACGAGCGAACGCCCGCCGACGATCTCGCCATTGCCGGCGCTGACGCCGATATTGCGATAGCCGTAACCGCGAACCGAGCCGCCGCCGCCCGCGAGGAAGAGCTGGCTCGGCGGCAGGTCCTCGATGGACGCGCCGACTATCGAACCGACCTTCAGGCGGCCCGCGAGAATCACCCGGTCCTTTTCGCCCAAGCCGTAATAGGTGCGGCCTTCGGCGGTGAAGCGGGTGGCGAAATTGCCGTACTGGAATTCATAGAAGGGCTGGATATTGCCTTCCAGATAGAAGCCCGAACTCGGGTCCGGCTTGTTGTTGCGGCTGTCATAGAGAAGGTTGCCCTCAAGACCCGCCGTGGTGAAAGTGCGGTCGCCGAACACGTCGTCGTTGAAGCGGCCATGGCTGGCCTTCGCGTAAAGCGCGCCCGACAGTTCGTCGCTGAATATCTGCGTGAAGCCGGTCTTCGCATTGACCGACGTTTCGGTATAGGCGTCCAGCACCTCACGCTTGGCATCAAGGGAAGCTACAAAATCCGTATCCGGCGTATAGACGCCGGGCTTGGTGAAGCTGGTGCCCAGAAGATAGGTGAAGTTCTGCGGATCGAAGGAATTGTCCTGCGTGCCGCCAATGCCGCTGACCTTGGCGTCGAAACGCAGGCGCTCGCCGCGCCCGAACAGGTTGCGGTGCATCCAGTAGCCGGTGAGGCCGAAGCCGTCGATGGTCGAATATTCGGCACCGAAGCCGAATCGGCGCGGCTTGCGCTCCTGCACGTTGAGCGTCATCGGCAAGCTGCCGTCCGGCTCGATCTTTTCGGCTTCCTCGAAGCTCATCGCCCGGAACACTTCCATGCGGCCAAGACGCTTCTTGGCCTTTTCGATATCGTCGGGGTCGTATTCCTGGCCTTCTTTAAGACCAGTCATCCAGGCAACGAATTGCGGGTCCATGCGCGCCGTACCAAGCACGCTGACCGGGCCGTAATGCGCCTTCTGGCCGGGATCCAGCGACACGTCGGCGGAAACGCGGTTACCGTCATGATCGGCGACGATGTCCTCGCCAGTCACACGCGCCTTGGCATAACCCTGCTGGCGCCATGCCTCGACGGCAAGACGCTCGGCCTTGATGACCGTGCCCGAACGCGCCACCTGTCCCGGCGCGAAACCGGCGTCTTCCGGCGACTGCACGTGATCGCGCTTGTCGGCCGGCGGCGGCGCGATATTGGAAATCGCGGTGCGGGAAAACAGGAATTGCGGGCCGGGATCGACAGTGATCGCGACCTTCGCATTGTCGGGAATGTCCGCGTCCGGCGGAATGTCGTTCGCCTCGCGGCCATCGACAAGGATGGATATGGTGCCGCCATAACGGCCCTCGCCATAAAGTGCCGCCAGAATGCGGCGATAATCGCCGCGCGCCTTGGCCAGCAGGCCAGCGGAGCCCGAGGCAGGCTTCTCCTGATCGGTGACGAGGCCCGACGCGCCTTCAATGGTGGATTTCAGGTCGGCTTCCGTGCCGTCCGCATTCTTGCGGTCGCCCGTGGTCGTGACCTCGACCGTATAGGTCTTCGGGTCGATGATATCCGGGTCTTCCTTCTTGGCTTCGCCCCACAGATGGATTCCGAACAACTCGAATGCCAGCGCAGGCGACACCGTGAACGAGGAAAAATGCGCCGCCAGCAAAAGCACGGCGATGCTTCTTCCCTGTATCGTCCTGTTACTCCAAGTCATACGCGTTACTGTCCGGTTTCTGTCTATGCGGTCGCCTGGCAGCGTCCCGATCATCATCCCCAGCCCAGGACGATTCAGGGATTACCATGGGGAGAGCGGAACTCCAAGCGACAACGCTAGATATGGACCATTTCAGTCAACGGAGTATTAACGTTACCACACTCTCCCGGTCGCTCGCGCAGGTTGAGCGGAGCGCGCCCATGCATTTTCTGATGATTATCGAAAATTCCCCAAAAGCGCGGCCCGCCGGCGGGGTGTCGGCGGGCCGCCCATCAGGTCACGGGAGGAGGGAGGAGGATGACCTGACGAAGTGTTCCGGCTGTCAGCGGCCGGAGTGGATCGGGCGCATATCGCCGAAATGGCCGCCGCCAAAGCCGTGATTGAATGCAGGCCGGTTATATGCGGGCCGATTGAAGCCGCCGCCGTTGAAGCGCGGCCTTACCGGCCCCGGCCCCCAATAGTGGCCAGCCTGTCGGGTCCGCCATGCGGGGCCGACGCCCCAGTGCGGGTTCCAGTGATTGCGACCGCCGCGCCAGGACTGGCAGTTGCGGCCGATGCAGCCGTTGTAATAGTTCGGACCGCCGCGCCAGCCATATCCCCGATAGCCATATCCCCGATAGCCGGGCCCCCAATAGCCGCCGGTTGCCCAGCCGATGCCGAGACCGGCGCCAAAGCCCGGCGCCCAGCCATCATAGTAGCCATTATCGACGATGACAGCGGTGGACGGCGCAGCATAGGAACCGAAACGGACATAGCGTGCCGACACAAAGCCGACGCTGCCGCCACTATAAATCTGGCACCAGCCATTGCGGCAGGAACCGGCATTCACGCTCGCCCCGGCGGGAAGTGCGGCAACACGGGCATAATTGGCGCCCGGCCCCGAACGGACATTCACCGCAGCCGAAACATAGGCCGTGGCCGCGGAAGAAACAGCGGGCGCGACCAGAAACGCCGCCGCAACAGCGACGCCGAGAAAACGATTTTTAGTAAGCACTCTCTTAAATAACGACATCGCATATACTCCAGATTTGCGAACAACCAGAGACGCATTAAAGTATCAAACACAATAGCGAATATATATAATCTAGCACAAAATGCAAATTACTGTGCCTGCGATGGTAAATTTAGGCCTTATATTATCATTTTCTACACTTTAATTAGCGCCATCTAGACTTAGACCTACCGGTTTACCAATCTATTTTACATAAATTTTACTAAAATTTTATCGAATGCATTCCGGCACCCCACCGCACAAAGAAAAGCGCCCCGGAATGAACCGGGGCGCCACGCGGCTTTGGGGGGAGAGAGGGAGGATAAAGCCGCGATCACGGGCCGTCAGGCCAGTTGTTTCACGAAGCTCACAGAAGCATTCCCCGCAGGCGTTGCGATGCAGGGAATGCCCTTGACGAAGCTTATGGCAGGTTGCGCACGTCTTCCGGCGACATGTACATCGGCATCATATTGGTATCGAGGTGATGCATGACCCAGATGGAGCCGGCAAGCACGATGGCCAGAATGATGACCGTGAAGATGAGCGCCAGAATGTTCCAGCCACCTTCCGACCTCGGATCGAGGTGCAGGAAGTAGACCAGATGCACCAGGATCTGGACGACGGCGAGACCGAGCACGATGGCAGCGGTGGTTCCCGGCGTGAAGTAGCCATTCATGGCCATCATGAATGGAACGACGGTAAGGGCGACCGCCAGCACGAAGCCGATCAGATAGGACTTCAGGCTGCCGTGGCTTGCGCCGTGGTCGTGTGTTTCGTGTGCAGAGCTCATCACAGTACACCCAGCAGATAGACAAGAGTAAAGACGCCGATCCAGATGATGTCCAGGAAGTGCCAGAAGAGGCTGAGGCACATCACGCGCGTCTGGTTCTTTTCGGTCAGGCCATCACGCAGAAGCTGGCCGGAAAGCACCAGGATCCAGATGAGGCCCGACGTGATGTGAAGACCATGGGTTCCCACCAGCGCGAAGAAGGCGGAGAGGAACGCGCTGCGGCCCGGTCCGGCACCTTCGTGGATCAGGTGATTGAACTCATAGACTTCCATCGCGAGGAAGGCAGCGCCGAGCAGGAAGGTCACGCCCAGCCAGAACAGAAGGCCAGCGCGGTTCTTCTTGAACATCGACAGCGTGGCCAGACCATAGGTCAGCGACGACACCAGGAGCAGCATGGTTTCGATCAGAACGAAGTTCAGATCGAACAGTTCACGGCCGGTCGGGCCGCCCGCGAACTGATGCGCCAGAACGGCATAGGTTGCAAACAGCCCCGAGAACAGGACGCAGTCGCTCATCAGGTAGATCCAGAAGCCGACCAGCGTGGTCGACCCTGCATCGTGATGATCCTCGTGAGCGGGGTGCTCGTTTCCGCCCCTGAACGGAGCAACGGAGGGAGCGGCGGTTGAAATGCTTGCGCTCATCGGAATCAGGCCTCCTGAGCAGTCAGTTGCCGGGTACGGAGGTCTTCGACTTCCTGCACCTCTTCGGCCGAGACGTAAAAGTCCCTGTCATTATTGAAGGAGTGAGCGATGGCAACGGCCAGCACAGCGAGGGCGGAGGCGATTGCCAGCCACCAGATGTGCCAGACCAGGGCAAAGCCGAGCGGAATGTTCAGCATGCCGATGATGAAGCCGGTGCCGGTGTTCTTCGGCATATGAATGCGCGCGAACTTTTCGGTGCGGCGCACATAGCCGTTCTGCTTCATATCCCACCAGCTGTCGTGATCGCGCACATGCGGAACTTCGGCGAAGTTGTAGAAGGCAGGCGGCGAAGCCAGCGACCATTCCAGCGTGCGGCCCGTGCCCCAGCTGTCGCCATTGGTATCGCGCAGCTTTTCGCGGTCGCGGATCGAAATGGCGATCTGCAGAACCTGGAACACGATGCCGCAAAGGATGATCGCAACGCCGACGGCGGCAACGATGAGGTAGATGTGCCATGCCGGGTTTTCGGTGTGGTTCAGACGACGGGTCATGCCCATCAGGCCGAGCACGTAGAGCGGCATGAAGGCAAGGATGAAGCCGACGAGCCAGCACCAGAAGGCGTTCTTGCCCAGACGTTCGTTCAGCTTGAAGCCGAAAGCCTTCGGCCACCAGTAGACGACACCGGCAAAACAGCCGAACAGGACGCCCGAAATGATCACATTGTGGAAGTGGGCGATCAGGAACACCGAGTTGTGCAGCACGAAGTCTGCCGGAGGAACAGCGAGCAGAACGCCCGTCATGCCGCCGACGACGAAGGTGCACATGAAGCCGATGGTCCACATGATCGGCGTTTCCATGCGCACGCGGCCCTTATACATGGTGAAGAGCCAGTTGAAGACCTTCGCCCCTGTCGGGATGGAGATGATCATGGTTGCCACGCCGAAGAAGGCGTTGACATTGGCGCCGCCACCCATGGTGAAGAAGTGGTGGACCCAGACCAGGAACGACAGGATGGTGATGGCAACGGTGGCGTAAACCATCGACTTGTAACCGAACAGGCGCTTGCCGGAGAAGGTTGCCACGATTTCCGAGAAGATGCCGAAGCACGGCAGAACCAGAATATAGACTTCCGGGTGGCCCCAGATCCAGATGAGGTTCACATACATCATCGGATTGCCACCGGCATCATTGGTGAAGAAGTGGAAATCCAGATAGCGGTCGAGCGACAGAAGCGCCAGCGTGACGGTGAGGATCGGGAAGGCCGCAACGATCAGCACGTTGGAGCAAAGCGCGGTCCAGGTGAAGACCGGAACCTGCATCATGCCCATGCCGGGCGCGCGCATCTTGATGATGGTGGTGATGAGGTTGACGCCGGAAAGCAGCGTGCCCATGCCGGAAATCTGCAAGGCCCAGATATAGTAATCCACCCCGACATCCGGGCTGAACTCCTTGCCGGAAAGCGGCGGATAGGCCAGCCAGCCGGTCTTGGCGAATTCGCCGACGCCGAGCGAGATGTTGATGAGGATCGCACCGGCAACCGTCAGCCAGAAGCTGAGCGAGTTGAGGTAGGGGAAAGCCACGTCGCGCGCGCCGATCTGAAGCGGCACGGCAAAGTTCATCAGGCCGACGATGAAGGGCATCGCCACGAAGAAGATCATGATCACGCCATGGGCGGTGAAGATCTGGTCGTAGTGGTGCGGCGGCAGGAAGCCTTCATTGGCGCCGGAGGCAAGCGCCTGCTGGGCGCGCATCATCACCGCATCCGAGAAGCCGCGGAACAGCATCACCAGCGCCAGAATGATATACATCACGCCAATGCGCTTGTGGTCGACGGAGGTGAGCCAGTCGTTCCAGAGCGGCGCCCATTTGCGGTAGTAGGTTATGGCTGCAAGAAGAGCGAGCCCCCCGCCAGCCACCGCGGCCAAAGTGACCATGATGATTGGCTCGTGATAGGGTATCGCTTCGAGCGTAAGTTTTCCGAACATTTTTATCACGCTTCGATTGGAGCAATTCCGGGGCGGCGCAAGAGCGCCATCTTTCCGGAACCGCGTGAAACAAGGGATTGAATGCGGATGGCCGCGACCCCTGCGGGGTCACGGCGCCATCGGCAAATCAGTTTGCTAGCTGCGACAGGCGCTGCGGCTGCACGGCGCAGATGATGTCGTTCGCCCACTGGCTGAAATCGACAGGCGAAGACTTGCGCAGATTGGCGCGCGCTTCGCGGATCATCTGCTGGCGATGCATTTCATCGTCGAGGCAGACGGACTTGCCGTCCCAGCAGCGGTTGACGATGTTGTGGAACAGCGCCTTGTCATTATAGGTGAAGAACTGCACCGGATGCTTTTCGCTCGGCTGCACCAGCGAACCGTAGCGCGTGCCGTTCAGTTCCTCGCCGTTTGCCTTGGCCTTCACGTCGGCAACCCACTTGTCGAAGTCGGCCTGATTGTAGGCATGCGCCTTGAAGCGCATCTGGGCAAAGCCCTGGCCGCTGTAATTGGCCGAGATGCCGTCGAATTCGCCTTCATGATTGGCAACCAGATGCAGCTTCGTCTGCATGCTCGGCATGGTGTAGACCTGGCTGCCGAGCTGCGGAATGAAGAAGGAATTCATGATGTTGCTGGAGGTCAGCTTGAAGTTGACCGGCACATCGACCGGCATTGCCATTTCGTTGACGGTGGCTATGCCCTGATCGGGATAGATGAAAAGCCATTTCCAGTCGAGCGCGACGACCTCGACATTGATCGGCTTCGCGTTCGATTCCAGCGGACGATACGGGTCGAGCTTGTGCGTGCTGATCCAGGTGACCGTGCCCAGAACGACAATGATCGCCATCGGGATGAGCCAGACGGCAAGCTCGATCTTGGTCGAGTGATGCCAGTCGGGCTGGTAATCCGCCTTTTCATTCGAGGCGCGGTACTTCCATGCGAAGTAAAGCGTCATGAAGATGACGGGAAGCACGACAAGCAGCATGATGCCGGTCGCAAAGAAGATGAGATCGCGTTCTGCCATGCCTATTTCCCCTTTCGGAGAAAGCAGGACCTGGTTCTCGCAGCCTGCGAGAAACGCCGTGAGGGCCATGACGGCGAACGAAACGATCGTCCGGGGGGTGCCGTGTTTCATTTGTCTTTCCATCCTGCGCGCAGAGTGTCATCTCCGGCGCATGCGTCATTTCCTAGTTTTCGGTAAATTCTGAAATTTCCAAAAGTACCGTTATAACGAATAACCGCGTTTGTCACGTGTCTGACGAAAATTGTGCTGGATCGTAATGTCGCGCCCAAAAACGGGCATTTTGTATGAATAATCGAGGCTGACGCTGATGCGCGCCACTTGTCAGGCAATGTCTGGTGCAATGATCGATCTCCCGATCAGGGACCGATGTTCCGACGGATCGGCCGGCTGGGGCGCTGGCCATCGGATGCGCGGTGCCAATAGGCCCAACGCACGGGGTTTGCAAGGTGAAAACCACTGTTTTTCCGTTGAATAAACGGGATTGTGATGGGATTTTACCGAATCCGCCGCAGACGGGCCCCTACGTGTTTCTCACCGAATTCTTGAAAATGCTCAATCGCAACGCGGGTTTAACAGGCGCCCTCCAATGCATAATCCTGATCGTCCGGGGTTCGCTCTACCCGGTTTATGTTTTATTGGATATTCGCGAGGGAATTGGGGGTAGAGATGATATTTGCCGAAATGCCGCTCGATGAAGCCGAAGGTGCAATCCTTGGCTATGCGACGACCGCGGGTGCGCTCACCTTGCGCAAGGGCACGGTTCTTGATGCGCTCAACCTCGCCCTGCTGCGGGAGGCGGGTGTCAGTTCGGTTCTGGCCGCGCGTCTGGAACAGGGTGATATCGGCGAGGACGAGGCGGCACTTGCCATCGCGCGCATAGTCGCGTCCGCTGATGTGGAAATCGGCAATGCCACCACCGGGCGCGTCAACCTGCATGCCCGGAAGAATGGCGTGTTTTCAGCCGATGCAGGCCGTATCGATGCCATCAACGCGCATGATGCGCGCATTTCCATCGCGACGCTGCGCGACCATGTGCGGGTGGAAGCCGGGCAGATGATCGCCACCGTCAAGATCATTCCTTTTGCCGTGCCGCAGACCCTGCTGCATGAAATCAGCCTTGATGCGCGGCCCGCGCTGCATGTCTATCCCTTCAATGGCGCGCGGGTCGGCCTGATCCAGTCGCGCCTCCCCTCGATCCGCGAGACGGTTCTGGAGAAGACCCGCGAACTGATGGAAAAGCGCGCGGCCCGGAACGGCGGGACGCTTGTTTGCGAAAAGCGCGTCGCGCACGATCAGGCGGCGCTGGCTGCGGCAATCGCGGATGTGGGCAAGGCCTGCGACATCATCGTGATTTTCAGCGCTTCGGCGGTTGCCGACGAAGCGGATGTCGTGCCGCAGTCGATCCGTATTTCGGGCGGCGAAATCCTGCGCATCGGCATGCCGGTCGATCCCGGCAACCTGCTGGTCCTGGGACGACACGGCGGAAAATATATCGTCGCCGCGCCCGGATCGGCCCGCAGCGCCCGCGAAAACAGCCTCGACCACGTTCTGGATCGCCTGATGGCAGGAATTGCGCTTTCCGCCGATGATCTTTCCCGCATGGGCGTGGGTGGGCTGGTATTGTAGGCTGCATCGGTGCAGCAATCCCGGAGCCTGAATCAAAAAGCGGCAGGCCGCGTGGAAAATGGCGATCTTCGAGTACCGGAGCGGAGCGTACTTAACGGTACGTGAGCACCGGAACGCAGAAAGCCACCATTTGAAGACCGGCATGGCGAGTTTTGGAACAAGCTCTCAGATCGCGTAGTCGAAAACCAGTATGCCTTCTATGCCGCCATCGGCCGCTTCGACGAGGCTTTTGCCGACTTTCGCGTGTTCGGGATGCGGAAGATAGGCGTCACGCGCCGCGCCGTCCGTGAAATCCACCACGAAGCCGTGGCGAAATCCCCTTTCGAGATTTTCAGGACTGTTGTTTTCGCCAGCCGTGATGGACAGGATGCCGCCGATCTTGTCCTTGAGCGCGACGACGGACTGCAATCTCTCGTCGATCTGCGCGGCTTCGAGTTCTGGCCTGAATTTGATGAGAACGATGTGGCGTATCATGGATGTCTTCCGTGATTGAAGAAGATCGCGCAGCCGCCGGAAATGGCGGCAGGCACTAACGCGAAAAAGGCCGGGCTGAACCCGACCTTCCGCTTTCACCTGAGTTGCGCCAGTACATCCGTGGTCACGATCCCAAGTGAATTCCCGATACGCATATGGATATAATCTGTCTACGTTTCAGGAATATGACATTGCGGGCAGCGGCCAGATCGCTCCAAAACCGGCTCAACCCGGCCCTGCCCCGACAGTTTCGGCCCACAAACCGTTGCCTGCAACCGCCGTATTCTCATGTGAGCGCCGCGTCGCGCCCAATTCCTTCGGCATCCATCCCGCTCGGCGGTCCGATGCCTCAAGCCTGCCCCACAGAACTTGCCGTCAGGCCGCCATCGGCGCTTCGGCCAGTTCCGGATGATTGTAGTCCCATACCTCGATCAGGCATTGCCGCATCAAATCGAGATCGACTGGACCGATCCGGCTCAGCACGAGATCGAGTTCGTCAGGCTCAACACCCCGGTTGAGCAACTCGACAATTGCCTCGATCAGAATTCTTTTATCGTCAAATCTGTAGCGCTGCATAAACCTGCTCCGCTAACTGCCCCATCCATGGTCACAGATTAAACAGACATGGTTAACCGAAGCTTAAGCCCACGAAAAACCGCCCGTTCCACCGACGCCCACACCCGCACAGACGCTTGCTCCAACAATTTCCCGCGCACATCTGCGAGACCCTAATTAAAAAATAACTTAAACAGAAACATCAAACTCTTGTCTGCACGGACAAGATTAAGACAAATTCTTAGTATATTTCCCGCAAAAACCAAGTAGAAAATTTCCAGACGGTTTATTTTATTATATTATTTCATTCGAATGAGGCTCTATGTCGTTCTTTCGCAGATATATGGATTGGTCCTTTACTCGTGTCCGGCTTGTCGCGCTTGGATTGCTTATCGGCGCAAGCGTCATGGGCGGTTATCTTTATACGCTGCAATATAAGGGCAATGTCCACGCCGTCGTTGCCGGGCAGGCCTATCGTTCCAACCAGCCCGACCCGGCGCGCATCGCTTCGTTGCAGAAGCTTTACGGCATCAAGACCATCATCAATCTGCGCGGCGCCGAACCCGGTTCGAAATGGTATGATGAAGAAATTGCAGCCGCAGCGACACTTGGTATCAATCACGTCAATTTCGGCATGTCATCGCGACGGGCGCTGGACCTTGCACAAACCAGAGAGCTGATTGCCCTCATGCAGAATGCGGAAAAGCCGGTGCTCATCCATTGCAAATCCGGCGCCGACCGCACCGGCTTCGCCGCAGCGCTCTATGTCGCGGCAATCGCCAAGGACAGCGAAAGAAAAGCGGAACGGCAGCTGTCCATCGCCTACGGGCATTTCGGTTTTCCGCTGAGCCCCACCTACGCGATGGACAAGACATTTGAGGCTATCGAAGCCGAACTCGGCTTTACCGGGTCCTGACCACACCACAAACGCAAAACGCCGGGGCCAAACCCCGGCGTTTTTCTGTTTATTTGAACCGCGCATCTTATCCGAAAACCGTTTTCCACGTTTCGGGATGCGCTCCCTATCAGGCAACGACCTTATTCGAGGCCGACGATCTTGCCGCCATCCCACTTGAAGATGTCGAAGCTCGGCGAGCTGAGATCGCCGTTTTCGCCGTAGGTCAGCGTGCCGATGGCGGTTTCGATCGGCTTGCCGTCATGCAGCGCCTTGGCGACGGCTGCCGAGTCGTCGGCGGAACCGGCGCGTTCAATGCCGGCCTTGATGACTTCAACGGCGGCATAGGCGTTCATGGTGAAGGCTTCAGCCGGGATGTTCTTGGCCTTCAGGGCTTCGATGGCATCCTTGGAGGCCGGGTTCTTGGTGGCGTCCTTGGCGTTGGTGAAGAGTGTGCCCTGCGCGTTGGTGCCGCCGATTGCCCAATATTCGGTATTGGACAGGCCTTCGCCGCCGAGAACCAGGGCCTGGAGACCGGCATCATGCAGCTGACGCGACAGCAGGCCGCCTTCGGCATGGTAGCCGCCGAAATAGACGATGTCAGCACCGGCAGACTTCAGCTTGGTGACGAGCGCGGAAAAATCCTTGTCGCCGGGCGTGACGGAATCATAATGGACTTCCGTGACGCCGCCCTTGTTGAGCGCCGCCTTGAAAGCGTCGGCCAGACCCTTGCCGTAAGCACCCTTGTCGTGGATCACGGCAACCTTCTTGTCCTTGAAGTTCTTCAGGACGTAATCGGCCATGACTTCAGCCTGCTGGTCGTCGCGACCGCAGGTGCGGAACACGTTTTCCAGCTTGCGAGCAGTCAGATCAGGACCGGTGGCGGTCGGGGTGACCATCAGCACGCCGTTTTCCGAAAACACGTCGGAAACCGGAATGGCGACGCCGGTCGTGACCGGGCCGACGACGAACTTGACGCCGTCGCCAACGATCTGGTTGGCGGCGGAAACGCCCTGCTTCGGCTCACCGGCATCGTCGGCAAATTTCAGGACGACTTTCTCGCCCTTGATGCCGCCCGCCTTGTTGATGACTTCCACGGCGGTTTCCGCGCCCTTCTTCACCTGATCGCCGAAAGCGGCGACAGGACCCGTCAGCGGTGCAACCACGCCGATGGTGATGTCTGCATAAGCGGCGCTGGCAAAGCCGAGAGTGGCTGCGAAAGCCACGCTGGAAAGAAGTTTCAGGTTCATTCTTTTTCTCCTTTGGTGGGGCGGCGTCCTCCGACGGCCCCGAGACAACCCATGCCGGTCAAATCTCAGCGCATCTGCGCTGCCGAATTGCCGGGCCCTCCCTTTTGTTCATCGCATGATCTCAAAGGGTCGATTTAGAGCGCCAGACGCTCCAAATCATATGCATCAATGCGCATCTTGCCCGAAAACCGTTTCACACGTTTCGGGATGCGCTCAAAAGCACACCACACCGCCGCCTCGAAGAGGCCAGAGCCATAATATTATCCGAAATTGCATCCGCCCTTTCGGAATCATGCTCCAGAACGGGAGCGCGCTTTCATGATATAATAAGAATGCATTTCCGGCTTTCGATTGCAAGCGCCAAGTACCCGCAACTACAACGAAAAACCGCCTCCTCCTAAGTCGTTCCTCCCTCTTTTTTCCATGTCGGTGATCGCTTCGCAAAAAAGGCCGCGATCCCTTCCGCGGCCTCCGGTGTCTCCCATGTATCGGCAAGGCGGGTGAGCGTCATGTCGATCACCGCCTCGTCTATCGGCGCGCCCAGCGCATGGACCAGCCGCTTGGATGCGGCGACGGCTGCGGGCGCGGTGGAAAAGTAAGGTTTTATCTCCTCCTCCACCGCCGCATCGAGACGCTCCACCTCGACCACATCATGCAAAAGGCCGATCCGCCGCCCCTCCCGGGCATCGAACAGCCGCGCCGAGGTGAATGTGCGCAGCGCATTGGCCTGCCCGATACGCGCCACGACATAGGGGCTGATGGTTGCGGGAATAAGCCCGAGCCTTGTCTCTGTCAGGCCAAAACGCGCATCGCAAACGCCAATCGCCGCATCGCACACGCTGATGAGACCGACCCCGCCGCCATAGGCCTGCCCGTTGATGCGCCCGATCAATGGCTTTGGCAGATCGCGCAGCGCTTTCAGCATGAGGGCAAGCTTGCGCGCTTCCTCAATGCGCCGTTCACGCGTGGCCTTGACCTGCTCCTGCATCCAGCCCAGATCGCCGCCCGCGCAAAAGCTCATGCCTGCGCCGGTCAGGATCACGATGCGTATGGCTTCGTTATCGCCCAGATGCAGCGCTGCGGTGGTTAGCTCATCGATCATCAAGCCCGACAGCGCATTGTGCTGTTCGGGCCGGTTCAGCGTGAGCGTGGCCACGCCACGTGGGTCGACCGCAATCTGGATGGTTTCGAAGTCGCTCATAATTGCTCCTAGGCCGCCTTATCCTGACGCAGCGCTTGCGCAAAAAGTGCCGCCGATCTCAGTTTTTGAATATCGAGACCGGTTTCGAAACCAAGATCATGCAGCATTTCAGCGACCAGCACCGTATCGACATTGCCCTTCGCACCCGGCGCGAATGGACAGCCGCCAAGCCCGCCGACGGAAGCATCGAACACGCGCAGGCCCTTCTCCAGACTAACGCGGATATTGTCGAGCGCCCGCCCGCCAGTGTCATGATAATGACCGGCAAGGCTGTGCGCCGGGGCGATGGCCAGCACCGCGTCCAGCATGGCCGCAACCTTGTCCGGCGTGCCGCGCCCGATGGTATCGCCAAGGCTCACCTCGTGACAGCCGAGCGAAAACAGCTGCTCGGTCACATCGGCAACTGCCTGTGGGGTAACCGGCCCGTCATAGGGGCATTCGACCACGCAGCTCACATAGCCGCGAATGGCCAGGCCGTCATTGATCGCGGCACCGATGACAGGCGACAGGCGCTCGATGCTTTCGGCAATCGTGCAATTGATATTGGCTTTGGAAAAGCCTTCCGAGGCGGAAATGAAAACCGCTATTTCGTCGACATTGGCGGCAGCAGCGGCTTCATAGCCCTTCATATTGGGTACCAGAGCCGAATAACGCACGCTGTCGGCGCGCCTGATCCCGGCCATGACTTCCCGGCTATCCGCCAGTTGCGGCACCCATTTGGGGCTGACGAAACTCGTTGCCTCGATGCGCGAATAGCCACACTCGGACAGGCGGTCGATCAATGCGATCTTGTCGGCTGTCGGCACAAAACGCTTTTCGTTTTGCAGGCCGTCACGCGCTGCCATTTCGACGATTTCAACGTGTTCAGCCATGTTACTCCTCCAGCTCGACCAGCAATGCGCCTTCACTGACCTGATCGCCCGCCGTAACGGTTACGGATGCGACCTTGCCGTCGCGCGGCGCCGTCAGTGACAGTTCCATCTTCATTGCTTCCATCGTCACCAGCGGATCGCCCTTGGCGACGCTCGCACCTTCCACGACGGAAACCAGCCGCACCAGCCCCGGCATCGGCGACAGGATGCGGCTTTCGCTCGAGGCATCCTCCTCCGCGCCTATCGACTGCACATGATGAAATATGGTGTCGCGACCTTCGAATTGCACCGTCACATCATGTCCGATGCGCGAGACCGACGCCTCTGATACGCGACCATCGAGGGCGAAACGGACGAGACCGTTTTCATGGGCACGGATTTCCAGTTCGCCGAAAGCAAAGCTGAAACGGTTGCCGCCCCTGGCCGCGAGGTTTATCGTGTGACGCTCGCCGTGATGATCGAGCAGAACCGAGCGCGATGCCTCGCCCCACAGGCGGAACCCGCGCAGGCCAGACCATGGGTCGCCTGTTTCAGGCGCATTCAGGAGATCGAGCGCACCAAGCGCGGCCAGCGCAAAAGCGATATCCGAAGGCTGCTTTTCGGTGAAAAGCGCTGCCGTCTCGCGTCCGATCAGCCCGGTATCGACATCGCCGGTGCGGAAAGCGTCGAGATTGCAGAGCGCTGACAGGAACTGGCGGTTGGTGACCAGCCCTGCAATGCGGGTCTTGCCAAGCGCCGCATCGAGCCGGTTCAGCGCCTCGTCACGCGTTGCGCCATGGCTGATGATCTTGGCGATCATCGGATCGTAGAACGGCGTGATCGTGTCGCCGGTGCGCACGCCGGAATCGACGCGCGCATTTTCCGGCGGGGCAAAGAGCGCAAGCTTGCCGGTCGCGGGCAAAAAATCCCGCACCGGGTCTTCCGCATAAAGCCGCGCCTCAAACGCCCAGCCGTTTATGGAAAGTTCGTCCTGGCGCTTCGGCAGCGCCTCGCCGGTAGCCACGCGCAATTGCCATTCGACCAGATCGAGCCCGGTGATCGCTTCCGTCACCGGATGCTCCACTTGCAGGCGCGTGTTCATTTCCATGAAGAAGAAGCGGTCGGACCGCAGCCCTTCCGACACATCGGCGATGAACTCCACCGTACCCGCGCCGGAGTAACCAATCGCCAGCGCCGCCTTTACCGCCGCCTCGCCCATGGCGGCGCGCATATCCGGCGTCATACCGGGCGCAGGCGCTTCCTCGATCACCTTCTGATGGCGGCGTTGCAGCGAGCAATCGCGCTCGAAAAGATGCACGGCATTGCCGTGCTTGTCGCCAAAAACCTGCACCTCGATATGACGCGGCTTCGCCATGTATTTTTCGACCAGCACCGCGCCATCGCCAAACGAGGCTTCCGCCTCGCGCCGCGCGCTTTCGAGTGCTGCGGCGAAATCGGAAGCCTGATCGACCCGGCGCATGCCCTTGCCGCCGCCGCCCGCCCGCGCCTTGATGAGCACCGGATAGGTGATCCGGTCGGCCTCGCTTTTGAGAAAGGCGCCATCCTGATTGTCACCGTGATAGCCCGGCACGACAGGCACGCCTGCTTTTTCCATCAGCGCCTTGGCGGCATCCTTCAGCCCCATGGCGCGAATGGCTTTGGCCGATGGACCGATGAAGACAAGTCCCGCGGCCTCCACCGCATCCACAAAGCCTGCATTTTCGGAGAGAAAGCCATAGCCCGGATGGATGGCCTCTGCGCCGGTTTCCTTCGCAGCCTTGATGATCGCATCGACATTCAGATAGCTTTGCGCCGAAATGGCCGGGCCGACACGCACCGCCTCGTCGGCCATCTCCATATGCAGCGCATGGGCATCCGCATCGGAATAAATCGCGACCGTGGCAATGCCGAGCTTGCGCGCCGTCCGAATGACCCGGCAGGCGATTTCTCCGCGATTGGCAATCAGTATCTTTTTGAACATCATTCCTGCCCTCGCGGGATGCGGGCGGAAAACCGCTTCACACTTTTCCTCATCCCGCGCCCCTCACATTCTAAACAAGCCGAAACGCGTCGGCTCGACCGGCGCGTTCAGCGTGGCGGAAAGCGACAGGCCCAGCACCTCGCGGCTCTTGCGCGGATCGACAATGCCATCATCCCACAGCCTTGCAGATGCATAGAGCGGGTGGCTCTGGCGCTCGAACATTTCGAGCGTCGGGCGCTTGAATTCCGCCTCTTCTTCCGCCGACCATGTGCCGCCGGTGCGCTCGATCCCATCGCGCTTGACGGTCGCCAGCACACCCGCCGCCTGCTCGCCGCCCATCACGGCGATGCGGCTGTTCGGCCATGTCCACAGGAAGCGCGGCGAGTACGCCCGCCCGGCCATGCCGTAATTGCCCGCGCCATAGGATGCGCCGATCAACATGGTGATCTTCGGCACATTGGCCGTCGCCACCGCCGTCACCAGCTTGGCGCCGTGCTTGGCAATGCCTTCGGCCTCATATTTACGCCCCACCATGAAGCCGGTGATGTTCTGCAAAAACACCAGCGGAATGTTGCGCTGGCAGCAAAGCTCGATGAAATGCGCGCCCTTCAGCGCCGCTTCCGAAAACAAGACCCCATTATTGGCGATGATGCCGACTGGCATGCCGTAGACACTGGCAAAACCGCAGACCAAGGTGGTGCCGAACCGCGCCTTGAACTCATCGAAAACCGAACCATCGACAAGGCGCGCAATCACCTCGCGCACATCATAAGGAATGCGCGTATCGGCCGAGACAACGCCCAGAATTTCTTCCGGGTCGTAAAGCGGCGCGGCGCCATCGCCTCTTGGGATAAACGAACGTTTTTCGCTGTTGAGATTGGCGGCAATCGCGCGCGCGATTTGCAAGGCATGAGCATCGTCATTGGCCAGATGATCGGCGACGCCCGAAAGCCGCGTATGGACATCGCCGCCGCCAAGATCCTCCGCGCTCACCACTTCGCCGGTCGCGGCTTTCACCAAAGGAGGCCCCGCCAGAAAGATGGTGCCCTGATTGCGTACGATCACCGTTTCGTCGCTCATGGCCGGCACATAAGCGCCGCCTGCCGTGCACGATCCCATGACCACGGCGACCTGCGGAATGCCCGCCGCCGACATTTGCGCCTGATTGTAAAAAATGCGCCCGAAATGGTCGCGATCCGGGAAAACCTCATCCTGATTGGGCAGGTTCGCGCCACCGGAATCGACCAGATAGATGCAAGGCAGACGATTTTCGCCTGCAATCTCCTGCGCGCGCAGGTGTTTTTTCACCGTGACCGGATAATAGGTGCCGCCCTTCACCGTCGCATCGTTGCAGACGATCATGCAATCGCGGCCCGACACGCGCCCGATGCCGGTGATGATGCCGCCGGACGGTGCTGCCCCGCCATACATGCCATGGCCGGCCGTTAGCCCCACTTCCAGAAAGGGCGAACCCGGATCGAGCAACTGCGAGACACGCTCACGCGGCAGCAGTTTTCCGCGCGAAACATGGCGTTCACGCGCCTTCTCGCCGCCGCCATCCAGCGCAATACGGGCAGCATCGCCCACCACGTCGATAGCCGCCAGCATTGCCTTGCGGTTGGCCTCGAAGCTGGCGCTGCGCGTCGAGATTTCCGATTTCAGGACCGCCATCAACGGGTCTCCTGAAAGAGTTCCCGTCCGATCAGCATGCGCCGGATTTCCGATGTGCCTGCGCCGATTTCATAAAGCTTGGCGTCACGCAACAGGCGTCCGGTCGGGTAGTCGTTTATATAACCATTGCCGCCCAGCGCCTGTATCGCCTGCAAGGCCATCTGGGTGGCGTTTTCCGCCGTATAGAGAATGCAGCCCGCCGCATCCTTGCGCGTCGTCTCGCCCCGGTCGCAGGCTGCTGCTACCGCATAGGTATAGGCGCGCGAGGCGTTGAAGATCACATACATGTCGGCAAGCTTGCCCTGCATGAGCTGGAACTCGCCAATAGGCTGATCGAACTGCTTGCGCTCATGCACATAGGGCACCACGACATCGAGACAGGCCGCCATGATGCCGAGCGGACCGCCCGCCAGCACCACGCGCTCGTAGTCAAGGCCGGACATCAGCACATTGACGCCCTTGCCCTCGGTTCCAAGCAGGTTTTCGGCTGGCACTTCGCAATCCTGAAACACCAGTTCACAGGTGTTGGAGCCGCGCATGCCGAGCTTGTCGAGTTTTTGCGCGGTCGAAAACCCTTTGAAGCCTTTTTCGACGATGAAGGCGCTGATGCCGCGTGGGCCTGCCGCCGGATCGGTCTTGGCATAGACCACCAGTACGTCGGCATCGGGGCCATTGGTGATCCACATCTTGTTGCCGTTGAGAACATAGCGGTCGCCCCGCTTTTGCGCCTCAAGCTTCATCGACACGACGTCGGAACCGGCCCCCGGCTCGGACATGGCCAGCGCGCCGACATGCTCGCCGGAAATAAGCTTCGGCAGATATTTTGCGCGCTGTGCGGGCGAACCATTGCGGGTGATCTGATTGACGCAGAGATTGGAATGCGCGCCATAGCTCAGCCCAATGGAGGCGGAAGCGCGGCTGATCTCCTCCATCGCGATGCAATGCGCCAGATAGCCCATGCCAGCACCGCCATAGTCTTCTGGCGCGGTAATACCGAGCACGCCAAGCTCACCCAGTTCACGCCAAAGATGCATGGGAAATGCGTTATTGCGGTCGGTTTCGGCGGCAAGCGGCGCAATGCGCTCGTCCGCGAAACGGCGCACCGTATCGCGAAGGGCTTCGATCTCCTCGCCAAGACCGAAGTTTATGCCCCCATTTTGGCCCAAAGCAAACATACTCGTCCTCCACAAGTTCTGCCCGGCGACCATCTTTTACCAAGATGGCTTATGTTGAAGGCAGAGTGTCCCGTGGCGGTCAAATAGGCAATGGGGTTGCGCGGCGTTCTGTGGCTATTTATTGCCGCTTGACGAAATTTTATTTCGCGATGTTTTGAGCATCAGTTTTCCTGAAGTTCTGCCAGATCGCGATAAAGCTCCAGTGCTTGCGGGTTGGCCAGCGCCTCGCGGTTCTTCACCTCGCGTCCATGCACAATGTCGCGCACGGCCAGTTCCACGATCTTTCCCGACTTGGTGCGCGGAATATCCGATACGGCAACGATCTTTGCAGGCACATGACGCGGCGTCGCGCCGGTGCGGATTTTGGCCTTGATGCGCGCCTTGAGATCATCGTCCAGCGCGACACCTTCGGCAAGCCGCACGAACAGCACCACACGCACATCATTGTCCCAATCCTGCCCGATGCACAGCGCCTCGGCCACTTCCGGCATCTGCTCGACCTGATTGTAGATCTCCGCCGTGCCGATGCGCACGCCGCCCGGATTGAGCGTGGCATCCGAACGCCCATGAATGACGATGCCGTCATGCCCGGTCCATTCGGCAAAATCGCCATGGCACCAGATATTGTCGAAGCGCTCGAAATAAGCCGCCTGATATTTTGCGTCGCCCGGATCGTTCCAGAATTGCAACGGCATGCAGGGGAAAGCCTTCGTGCAGACGAGTTCGCCCTTTTGCCCGCGCACCGGCTTGCCGTCATCATCCCAGACATCGACGGCCATGCCAAGGCCCGCGCCTTGAATCTCGCCCTGCCAGACCGGCTCGGTCGGCACGCCCAGAACGAAGCAGGAGACAATATCCGTGCCGCCGGAAATCGAGGCGAGATGCACATCCGGCTTGATCGCTTCGTAAACGAAAGCAAAACCTTCCGGCGACAAGGGCGAACCGGTGGACGAAATCGTGCGCAGCGCCGACAGATCATGCACCTGCCCCGGTTTCAGCCCGGCTTTCAGCACTGCATCGATGAATTTCGCCGAAGTGCCGAAATAGGTCATGCCTTCGGCCTGCGCATAGTCGAACAGCGCATTGCCATCGGGATAGAAGGGCGAACCGTCATAAAGCAAAAGCGTTGCGCCGGAGGCAATGCCTGACGCCAGCCAGTTCCACATCATCCAGCCGCAGGTGGTGAAATAGAAAAAACGGTCGCCCTCGCGTAAGTCCGCATGAAGGCTGTGTTCCTTCAAATGCTGCAACAGCACGCCGCCCGCCCGATGCACGATGCATTTCGGAATGCCCGTCGTGCCCGAGGAAAACAGGATATAGAGCGGGTGATCGAAAGGCAGTCGGGTGAACTCGACGTCTTTCGCCCGGAACGGCTCAAGGGCCGCATCGAGCGCAATAGCCTTTTCCGCCTTGTCGGCGACAGCGTCCGCTTCACCCAGATAGGTGACGATGACAGCCCGCTTCAACCCCGGCAGTTTTGCCGTCACTTCGGCAACCTTGTCGGCCACGTCGATGCGCTTGCCGTTATACCAGTAGCCGTCGCAGGCGAAGAAGAGCTTCGGCTCTATCTGGCCGAAACGATCCAGCACGCCTTGCACACCAAAATCCGGCGAACAGGATGACCAGACCGCGCCAATCGAGCTTGCCGCCAGCATCAGCGCCACCGCTTCCGGCATATTGGGCATCATGCCCGCTACACGGTCGCCGGGTTGTACGCCTTCGGTCAGCATGAATTGCTGGAGTTTGGAGACCAGCGCGTGGAGATCGTCCCATGTCAGGCGGCGCTCGACCTTGTCCTCTCCGCGAAAGACAATCGCCTCGCCATCGCCTTTGTAACGCAAAAGATTCTCGGCGAAATTGAGCTTCGCCTGCGGAAAGAACCGCGCCTCGCGCATATGACCTTCATCGATCAGCGCCTTGCCGCCGCGGTCGCCGATGACGTCGCAAAAATCCCAGATGAGCGTCCAGAATCCGGCACGATCCTCCACCGACCAGCGATGCAGCGCGGCATAATCCGGCAGGCTGAGGCCCGACCGCTGTTCGGCGCGAATGCGGAACTGCTCCAGATTGCTGGCGGCGATGCGCCCCGCATCCGGCTGCCACAGGGGGCGGTCATGCGAAAACTGCGTGGGGACTGCGTTGGTGCTCATCATTCCTCCCAGAACCAGGCGGAGCCGGACCCTCACCCGATCAACTCCGTCACGGATTTCTAAAAGAGAGTTTCCGATCCGTCCATGCTTTTCCATGGCATGGCACTCAAGGGCGCAGCAAAAGGCATCAGGGCGCATCATTGCCGCACGAGCAGTGAGTATCTTGCCTTGCGAAAAAACGGGGCCTATTTATTGCCAGCATCGGATGCAACTTCATGCCATCCGGTGCAAAAGAAATATCCAGTTCTCAGGGCGGGGTGAAATTCCCCACCGGCGGTAACGGGTGAAACACCCGAAGCCCGCGAGCGCCTGACACGAAAACGTATCAGGGTCAGCAGATTCGGTGCAAATCCGAAGCCGACGGTCATAGTCCGGATGAGAGAGAACGAGGTTGGAATCATGCCTGGCTGGACGGCTTACCGTCTTCGTCCTGCAGTTTTTCTTCCCGTACCCTGAGGTAGCAGGCTTGAAAAAGGGAAGAAACCGTTGAGCCAACTTGCCTCTGCCCCAACTTTGAAACCCACCGTGCGCGGCGCGGCGCTGATGGTCGCGGCCTGTTCGGCCTATGCCGCAGTCAATGTCGCCACCCAATGGGCTGGAACGCGCACCGGCATTCCATCGGTCATCATTGCCTTCTGGCAATATGTGATCGCCCTGGTGCTGACATTGCCCCTGCTCATTCGCGATGGCGCAAGGGCCTTGCGCACCAGCCGCCTCGGCTTCCACGTCGTGCGTGTCGCACTGGCCGCCGCTGGCGTGCAGGTATGGATTTACGCGCTGGCCCACGTGCCGATCTGGCAGGTGGTTGCGCTATCCATGACATCACCCTTCTTCGTCATTCTGTGCGCGCGGCTGTTTCTGCGGGAAAAGGTGACACCGGCGCGCCTGCTCACCACCTTCGCCGGATTTGTCGGCGCGCTGATCATCATCGCGCCGTGGTCGGATTCCTATACGGTCTACTCGCTGCTGCCGATCCTCGCCGCAGCGCTCTGGGCCGGCTATTCGGTGATGACCAAATATCTGACCCGTTTTGAAAAGCCCGCCAGCATTTCGGCCTATATGCTGGTGCTGCTCACCCCCATCAATGCGGCGCTCTGGCTGGCATCGGGCCTCAGCATGTCGGCAATCACCGCACCCGGCGTCGAGATCTGGTCCATATTGATCGTCATCGGCGCTTTCACTGCCCTGGCGCAATATTTCCAGATTGCCGCCTATTCGATCGCGGATGCGGTTTATCTGCAGCCGTTCGACGATCTGCGACTGCCGATCAATGTTGTTTTCGGCTGGATCGTGTTTGCCGCCACGCCCGGCATCAACTTCTGGCCGGGAGCGGCCCTCATCGTCGGTGCATCGCTCTATCTGATGCGGCAGGATAGCGGCACGACGCGCACCGCCTGACCGACCCTGCAGGGCTGTCTATCGAACGACAGGCAGGCAGCCCTGCGTGGTTTCGGCAGAGCCGCGCTCGTATCTGCCGAGCCAGGTGTCAATTCTTTTCACCAGCCAGCGGTGAAGCGGATTCTCGAACAGGTGATAGGCGGCGGCCGCAATCAATACGCTGGCAACAGCAGCCCCACAAATGACCAGAACCGCGCCCGCCGTCGTGCCACCCCACCGATCCGCAGTCAACTTGAAGAAAATCATGCCCACTAACGGATGCAGAATGAATATGCCAAAGCTGTAACGGGAAAGCTTCGTGAATCCTCGCCATTGCAGCGGGGTGTAGATGCCCTGACTGGACGCGGCATAAAGTACATAGATACACGCATAAAGGAAGGCGAGCCGCCATGGACCTTCAAGCGTATTGGGTTCACCCGGCCCATTTTCGGGATGACAGAACAGGAAGGCGATCAGGCAGACGGCAAGCAAGGTCTTGATGACCGCGCCGGGCATTACGGGGTGTTCCCGCCGGGCGAGCCACATTCCGAAGAGAAAGGAAGGCAAGGCCCGGAAGACGCCCAAATCGGACAATTGAATGCGGGTCAGCGACAACACGCCAAGCCTTTGCGCCAGATATTCACCACCGACAGCAGCAACGATGACGCCGACAAGGACCCAGCTTCCGAACCGCCTGCAAAGCAGGTCGAACAGCGGAAAGGCCAGATACATGGCGAAAAGAGCACTCAGCGACCAGCTGACATAATTATAGGACAAGGTATGTCCCAATCCCCAATTATGGACCAGCAGGAGCTGGGTCAGCCCATCGCGCCAGCTCATGCTGGGCTCAATCTGGGGACGCAGGATTCCCGCTGCCGTGAGGGCGGACAGCAGCGCGAAACACGAGAAAGCAGCCACATGCAGCGGATAAATCCGCGCCAGCCGCTTTCCGACAAAGGCAACATATCGGGGCCAGCTCCAGAGATAATTTCGCCGTCTTGCCAGAAAAAGCCCGGAAACGATAAAGAAGATATCGGTAAAATAAGAAAAAGCTAATATAAATTCAGTCAACACTTCATTCTTCACCGGAACGCGGAAAGAAAAATGAAAGACGGCGATTCCGATACACAATAAAAACCGCAGCCCATCGAAATCAGGAAGCCTGCTCATTCGAAATAGCCATGCTGAAATACTTTGGAAATTCACTTACCAACTTTTTGGGATTTGTCGAGCGCATATGCCCGAAAAACCCGGTTAAATGTCACCGAGATCATTTTGACGCACGAACACGTCTGTCCGAGGACAGATATCGCGTCGATGGATAGGGGTATGTCTTCTGGAATTTCAGGAAGGATTTGGTGGAGCCAAGCGGGATCGAACCGCTGACCTCCTGCATGCCATGCAGGCGCTCTCCCAGCTGAGCTATGGCCCCATCAGACCTCTTTCGAGGTGGGCCAGGCAGGACTTGCTGCCCGGTGTGGCGGCTTATTAAATGGCGTTCGCGAGAAGATCAAGAGCTAAATCGCAACTCTTTTCACATCTGCCAAAAATAATTCACAGATCGCGTCAGTCTTCCACGCGAGACGCGCCCAAACGAAACGAGGCGGCCCGAAGGCCGCCTCGCAAAAGCATCATATCCGGAGCGGCTGAATGGATCAGCCTTCTTCGTCGTCGCCGCCGACGCCACCGCCGAGGATGCCCGACATATCGTCGTCCTCGTCTTCCTCTTCTTCGAGGAAGGTGTCGTCATCGTCATCGCCCAGATCGACATCGTCGTCGTCGATATCCGGCAGATCGTCGCCGCCGCCCTTGGTTTCGTCGTCAGCATCCTCGAGCGAGACGAAATCCGGCTTTTCCAGTGCCGTATCCAGTTCTTCCTCTTCGGTTTCCTCTTCAACGACACGGCTTTCAAGCGTGGAATCGAAATAGGAACGCGGATAGGAAATGCCGGTGTAAGGCGAAACGATCGGATCACGATTGAGATCGTAAAATTTCTTGCCCGTTTCCGGGTCGATACGCTTGGTACCAAGTTCAGCTTTTGCCACGTCTAGCCTCGTTAATTTGCACGGGGACACAAATTCATAATATCGCGCCGGGATGCCTGCCTCGAAGCATACAGCCCATCACCATGCTGCTCACTGAACCATATGGCAAGGGGCAAGTCTTAAGCGCGTTTATAGTGTTGTCCGGTGCATAAACGCAATTTGGCGCGTTTGTCAAAGCCAAACGCACGCGCATACGCAGACTCTTCCGCCTCCGTGTCGCCCGCGCCGCGTATTCGCGGATGACCGCACAATATTACTATGCTAGGGAAGCCCCGCTTATCTCTCAATCCCGGCGCGTGTCCGCGCCAAAAATGTGACTGTGAAAAATCCATGTCCCATTCTGCATCCCCGAAACCAGCAACCGCCCGCCGCTCGGAGGCACTTACGGGCGAAATCCGCATTCCGGGCGACAAGTCCATCTCGCACCGCTCCTTCATGTTCGGCGGTCTGGCTTCGGGTGAGACCCGCATCACCGGCCTTCTGGAAGGCGAAGACGTCATCAATACCGGCCGCGCCATGCAGGCCATGGGCGCGAAAATCCGTAAAGAGGGCGATGTCTGGATCATCAATGGCGTCGGCAATGGCTGCCTGCTGCAGCCAGAAGCCGCGCTCGATTTCGGCAATGCCGGAACCGGCGCGCGCCTCACCATGGGCCTTGTCGGCACCTATGACATGAAGACCTCCTTTATCGGCGACGCCTCGCTGACTTCTCGCCCCATGGGCCGCGTGCTCAATCCGCTGCGCGAAATGGGCGTTCAGGTGGAAGCAGCCCAAGGCGACCGCATGCCGCTGACGCTGATCGGCCCGAAGACGGCCAATCCGATCACCTATCGCGTGCCGATGGCATCCGCACAGGTGAAATCCGCCGTGCTGCTCGCCGGCCTCAACACGCCTGGCGTCACCACCGTCATCGAGCCGGTCATGACGCGCGATCATACCGAAAAGATGCTGCAGGGCTTTGGCGCGGACCTGACGGTCGAAACCGACAAGGATGGCGTGCGCCATATCCGCATCGTTGGACAGGGCAAGCTGACCGGCCAGACCATCGACGTGCCGGGCGATCCGTCCTCGACCGCCTTCCCGCTCGTGGCCGCCCTTCTGGTGGAAGGTTCGGACGTCACCATCCGCAACGTGCTGATGAACCCGACCCGCACCGGCCTGATCCTGACGCTACAGGAAATGGGCGCCGATATCGAAGTGCTCAATGCCCGTCTCGCTGGCGGCGAGGACGTCGCCGATCTGCGCGTGAAGGCCTCGAAGCTGAAAGGTGTTACCGTTCCGCCGGAACGCGCACCGTCGATGATCGACGAATATCCGGTTCTGGCCATTGCCGCCTCCTTCGCGGAAGGTGAAACGGTCATGGACGGTCTCGACGAACTGCGCGTCAAGGAATCGGATCGTCTCGCAGCCGTTGCGCGCGGCCTCGAAGCCAATGGCGTCGATTGCACCGAAGGCGAAATGTCGCTGACAGTCCGTGGCCGTCCCGACGGCAAGGGACTGGGCGGCGGCACGGTCGCAACCCATCTTGATCACCGCATCGCAATGAGCTTCCTCGTCATGGGCCTTGCATCGGAAAAGCCGGTGACGGTCGACGACAGCACCATGATCGCCACGTCCTTCCCCGAATTCATGGACATGATGCCGGGACTGGGCGCGAAGATCGAACTGAACATTCTCTAGTCACTCGACAGCGAAAATATTATTTGCGAGATTGGGCATTATTACCGGTTGGTCTCAGTGGGGGTTTAATGTCCAATCTTCCATACGTAACAGCATCAGGGAATATCAAAAAAGCTTTAGAAGGAATTGCTAGAGCAGCGACGCCGCCCAAGCTTTCTCAAGACTTCGTTAAAACTGTACTGAAAATCCGCGGAGGGTCCGGGGATCAAATGACTTCATTTCTCAAGAAAATTGGCCTCGCAAGTAGCGACGGAACACCAACGCCCCTTTATAATCAGTTTAGAAATCCATCTACATCCGGTCAAGCAATTGCGCAAGCTATGCGCACCGCGTACGAACCTTTATTCAGACGAAATGAATATATGTATGACCTTTCTGATAGAGATCTTCAAGGGCTTATAGTAGAAGAAACCGGACAAGCTCACGACTCTAATGTCGTATCTCTTATTTTTTCATGTATAAAGCAGCTAAAATCTTTCGCAGATTTTGGTTCAACGCCTATCGTTATCGAGGAAAGGCGCTTTGAACCAACCCAAGATTCGTCAGTGCAGAAAGATATTCCACATAATAGCGGGGGAATAGGTTTAAACTTGGGCTATACAATTAATCTGAATTTGCCCGCAACAACCGACATAGCTGTATTCAATGCAATTTTTAAAAGTTTGAGAGAAAATCTGTTGCGAGAAACCGATGGCTAAAAACCCCAAAACGTTAATAAAAGCATTCGGAATGTCGGCACTCCAAATCTCCGAAGAGATGAATGGCATATCAAAATCTACTGGTTTTGATCTTGGCCTGAATGGAGCTCTTCGCCGCAAAAGGCAGCTCGAAGATTATGATCAATTCGAGAAGGAAATTCGAAATCAAGCTTCAATGATGTCTGAGTATTATGAGATATTCTATTGCTTGGAAATTTCCATTAGAAGACTCGTCTCTCAAACAATGATGGAAGCCACCGGGCAAAATTGGTGGGCGTCTGCTCGTGTCCCGCCCGGGGTATCAACTGAAGTTGCTGCTAGAAAAAAGAAAGAACTAGATTCAGGTTTCGACCTTCGGTCTGAGCATGATATCGACTACACAACTTTTGGTGAATTATCGACTCTCATAACGAGTAATTGGGATCTTTTTGAGCCAATCTTTAGCTCAAAAAGCGCTGTTTCTACGATTCTAAATCGACTAAACGTCCTTCGTGGTCCCATCGCTCATTGTTGTGAAATGTCAGACGATGAGAAACTGAGACTCGAGCTTACCGTTCGAGACTGGTTTAGAACAATCTCATAAAGAAGAAGAATGAACTTTGTAGTAGCTATCGACGGACCGGCCGCCTCGGGCAAGGGAACCCTTGCCCGGCGCATTGCCATTCACTACGGCATGCCGCATCTGGATACGGGGCTGACCTATCGCGCCGTCGCCAAGGCGCTTCTCGACAAGGGGCTGCCGCTCGATGACGAAGCGGTGGCGGCAGAAGCCGCGCTCAATCTCGACCTGCGCGAAATGGACAAGGCCGTCCTTTCCGCGCATGCAATTGGCGAAGCTGCCTCGAAAGTGGCCGTCATGCCGAAGGTCCGGCGGGCGCTTGTCGAAGCGCAGCGCAATTTCGCCAATGCGCTCCCCTCAAGCGTGCTTGACGGGCGCGATATCGGCACCGTCGTCTGCCCCGATGCAGCCATAAAGCTCTTCGTCACGGCATCGCCGGAAGTGCGCGCGGAGCGTCGCTATGAGGAAATCGTGGCGCGCGGCGACAAGGCCGATCTTGCGGAAATCCTCGCCGACCTCAGGAAGCGCGACGAGCGCGACACGAACCGCATCGATTCTCCCTTGAAGCCCGCAGAAGACGCGCACTTGCTTGATACGAGCGAAATGAGTATAGAAGCGGCATTTCTGGCCGCAAAAAAGCTGATCGATCACGCTTTGGCGCAGCATCGGGGATAAATCCGGCAGGTTTTCAAGCCTTTCGGATATCTTTGTGCCCTGAAAAGCTGGATTATCCTGAGTTCGGACCTATATAGGCTGCACTCATACTGAAAAGCCTGACTTCGCGTTCCACGCGCCGGTTGTCTGCAAAGACGGGGCCGAGGTCTGGCATAACGCAACACTAACCCCCGGCGCTGCATCCGATGAATTTTCCGGATGCACCAGGAGTATTCATGTCAGATTTCAATCCATCCCTCGCAGATTTCGAATCGCTGCTGGCGGAATCCTTTGCCACGAACGACCTTGCTGAAGGTTATGTCGTCAAGGGCCGCATCGTAGCCATTGAAAAGGACATGGCGATCATCGACGCCGGTCTGAAGGTCGAGGGCCGCGTGCCGCTGAAGGAATTCGGCGCCAAGGGCAAGGACGGCACGCTGAAGCCGGGCGACGAAGTGGAAGTTTACGTCGAGCGCATCGAAAACGCTCTGGGCGAAGCTGTCCTGTCGCGCGAAAAAGCACGCCGTGAAGAAAGCTGGGTCAAGCTCGAGCAGAAGTTCGCCAATGGCGAGCGCGTCGACGGCGTCATCTTCAATCAGGTCAAGGGTGGTTTCACCGTCGACCTCGACGGCGCTGTTGCCTTCCTGCCGCGTTCGCAGGTCGACATCCGTCCGATCCGCGACGTCACCCCGCTCATGCACGTCCCGCAGCCGTTCGAAATCCTCAAGATGGACAAGCGCCGCGGCAACATCGTTGTCTCGCGCCGTACCGTTCTTGAAGAAAGCCGTGCGGAACAGCGTTCGGAAATCGTCCAGAACCTCGAAGAAGGTCAGGTCGTTGAAGGCGTCGTCAAGAACATCACCGATTACGGTGCGTTCGTCGACCTCGGCGGCATCGACGGTCTGCTGCACGTGACCGACATGGCATGGCGCCGCGTCAACCATCCGTCGGAAATCCTCACCATCGGCCAGACGGTCAAGGTGCAGATCATCCGCATCAACCAGGAAACCCATCGTATCTCGCTCGGCATGAAGCAGCTCGAGAACGATCCTTGGGATGGCATCGGCGCGAAGTACCCGATCGGCAAAAAGATCACCGGCACCGTCACGAACATCACCGACTACGGTGCGTTCGTCGAAATCGAGCCGGGCATCGAAGGCCTCATCCACGTTTCCGAAATGTCGTGGACCAAGAAGAATGTCCATCCGGGCAAGATTCTTTCCACCACGCAGGAAGTCGAAGTCGTTGTGCTCGAAGTTGATCCGGTCAAGCGCCGTATCTCGCTCGGCCTCAAGCAGACCCTCGACAATCCGTGGACGACCTTTGCCCAGAAGTACCCTGTCGGCACCGTTGTTGAAGGCGAAGTCAAGAACAAGACCGAATTCGGCCTGTTCATCGGCCTCGACGGCGACGTTGACGGCATGGTTCACCTCTCCGACCTCGACTGGAACCGTCCGGGCGAACAGGTCATCGAAGAGTACAACAAGGGTGAAGTCGTCAAGGCTGTCGTTCTCGACGTTGACGTCGAGAAGGAACGCATCTCGCTCGGCATCAAGCAGCTTTCCGGCGACAAGGTCGGCGAAGCAGCAGCTTCCGGCGAACTGCGCAAGAACGCCGTTGTGACCTGCGAAGTGACTGCCGTTACCGACGGTGGCCTCGAAGTCCGTCTCGTCGACCACGATCTGGAAAGCTTCATCAAGCGTTCGGATCTGTCGCGCGACCGCGACGAACAGCGTCCAGAACGCTTCACGGTCGGTCAGAAGGTCGACGCCCGCGTCATCGCCTTCGACAAGAAGACCCGCAAGCTGCAGGTCTCGATCAAGGCGCTTGAAATCGCTGAAGAAAAGGAAGCTGTCGCTCAGTACGGTTCGTCCGACTCCGGCGCTTCGCTCGGCGACATCCTCGGCGCCGCTCTGAAGAAGCAGGAAAAGAACTAATCTTTTCCGGTTTCGACCGAACATGGAAAAGCCCGCTTTTCGGCGGGCTTTTTCTTTTGCCATTGGTCACGGATGCCCGAAACGGGGTTTCATCCTCCGTGATTCTTCAGGCATCTGGCATGGCCTGCGTCCCCACTTTCTCCAATATTTCCTCGCGCTTTTCCGCCGTCAGATGATCGAGAAAGAGCACGCCGTTCATATGGTCGATTTCATGCTGGAAACAGGTGGCCAGAAGCCCCTCGGCATCAAGTATGCGCCTTTCGCCCTCCAGGTCCGTATAGGAAACAGTGATCCGCGCGGGGCGTGAAACCGAGCCGCGGTAGGAAGCCCCGACAGACAGGCAGCCCTCATCGTAGCTGCTTTTCTCTTCGGACGCGGCGATGATTTCAGGGTTGATGGCTATGATGGGTTTACGCTCGCCATTGCGATATTCCACATCGACCGTGGTCAGGCGCAGGAGCCTTCCAACCTGCACGGCGGCGAGGCCCGCGCCGGATACCTCATACATCGTTTCGAGCATGTCCCTTGCAAGCTGACGGATGCCGTCATCAATGGCTTCGACAGGCAGGGACGTCTTTCGCAGAAGCGGGTCGGGGATCATGGTAAGCGGCAACAGGGCCATGGCAACCTCTCACTTGTTGGTTGCCGCATCGCACCATGTTCTCAAGCCCGCAACAATCGCAATTATTGCGGTGTCGATTTATGCCATCAGGCGATGCCCAGCATATGGATAAGCCCGAGGCTGATGAAGCCAAGCGCAAGCAGGGAGAGAATGGCGGTCAATGTCACGCGGCCACCGGCTGCGGCCACGGAGCGCACATCGACGCCAAGGCCGAGAGCCGCCATCGAAATGATAGTGAGGATGGTCGAGGCATATTGAATGCCGGGCAACAGCGCTTCGGGTATCAGATGCAGTGAATGCAGCGCCATCATGCCCAGAAAGCCGATGATGAACCATGGCACAAGCTGGAAGAAGCCGGGCTTGGCGTTCGCATCCTTGTTTCCGGCAAGAAGCGCGAGAACAAGAATGACAGGCCCCAGCATGAGCACGCGCACGAGCTTCACCAGCGTACCCAATTGCACGCTGACCGTTGCGACCGGCGCGGTAGCCGCCAGAACCTGCGGGACGGCATAGACGGTCAGCCCCGCCAGAACGCCATATTGCGTGTGTGACAGGCCCAAAAGCGGCACCAGCAGCGGCAGGAGCAGCACAACGACAACACCAAGAATCGCGGTGAAGGCGATGGAAGCCGCCACATCCTCGCTGCCCGCGCCAATGACCGGAGCTGTGGCGGCGATAGCCGAGTTACCGCAGATGGAATTGCCGCACGCAACCAGCGCCGCCATGCGATGGGGCAGCTTCAGCAGACGCCCGATGCCGTAGCTCAAGGTGATTGCCACGGCGACCACCGCCGCAATGCCGAAAATGAGGCCGGAACCAGCCTCGATGACCGCGCTGGCGCTGATCGAGGCTCCGAGCAGCACGACGGCGATTTCCAGAAGCAGCTTGGCCGAGAAATTGATGCCCTTGCTGAAGCGCGGGCCGGGGCGCGCCAGGCTTCGCACCGCCGTTCCCAAAAGAATGGCGATAACAAGGGCTTCCAGCCACGCCCGCCCCGCATAATGCTCCTCGATCTTTTCCAGCGCCAGCGCCGCGGCGGTGACGGCAATGCTCAAGCCAAGTCCGGGGAGGATGTTCTGGATTTTGGAGTATGTCATTTTTGGCATTTCAATTCTGATGGTTTTCATTCGCATTGTCCTACGCAAAACCGCTTCGCACTTTTGCTGGAAATGCTCCTATGAGAAATATTTTCCGATCAGATGCCGGATTTTTGCTGTTCATTCCATTTCATTATATGGCATGTTTCATTCGATAAAATCGAATGATTGCAGCTATGACACTGGAACAACTGCGAATTTTCATAGAAGTTGCCGAGCGTGAGCACCTCACCCGAGCCTCGGAAGCCCTGCATCTGACCCCTTCGGCGGTCAGTTCGGCCATCCGCACGATGGAAGACCGCTACGGCGCGACCCTCTTCAACCGCATCGGACGGCGGATCGAGCTGACCGGCGATGGACGCATGTTTCTGGAAGAGGCGCGCGCCACGCTTGCCCGCGCGCGTTCCGCCGAGCGTATGCTGTCGGAACTTGGCGGCGGCAAGCGCGGCATCCTCGCCATCCATGCCAGCCAGACCATTGCGAGCTATTGGCTGCCGCCCTTTCTGGCGCGATTTCACGCTGCCTATCCGCTGATCGATGTGCGGCTGACGCTCGGAAACACGGAAAGCGTGACCCAGGCGACAGAGGAAGGCGTTGCCGATATCGGCCTCGTGGAAGGAGCGGTGCAGGCACCGTCGCTATCGATCACCAAGGTTGCGAGCGATCAGCTTATTCTGGTGGCGCGTCCCGACCATGACTGGGCAGGCGGTGGGAAGCTGAACTGGGACCGGCTTTTTGAAGGAAGATGGATTTTGCGCGAGCAGGGTTCTGGAACGCGCAGCGTTTTCGAGGACGCCATGCGCGCTTCCGGCTACAATCCGGCGCGGCTGCATGTGGCGCTGGAACTACCCTCCAACGAAGCCATCTGTTCGGCGGTGCGCTCCGGCGATTATGTGACCGCCATATCGGAGCTTGTCGCCGCGCCGCATCTGACAGCGGGAACACTGGTAAAGGCCGACTTTGCTCTCCCGCAACGCCAGTTTCTCATGCTTCAGCACAATGACCGCTACAGGACCAAAGCCTTGCAGGCTTTTGCCGATCTCATTCAGCGAATCTGACGCAATAATTCCGGTTGCGGGAAGCAAGTGGAAGCCATGCCGTTCCTGGCCTGCCACAGGCCGATGGAGCGGCGCGTCTTGAAGCCGGGCAACCCGTCCGGCTTGCCGACATCATAGCCCAGCGCCTGCATGCGCTTCTGCATTGCGCCAATATCGGAGCGATACATGGAGCCGACATCGCCCCATGCACGGCTGAAATCGCCCGCGCCATAGGCGATGCGATCACCGACATGGCCGATAAAGAGCGCATAGAGATCGCTCATATTATAGTCCTTGAGCACATAGAAATTCGGGCTCACCACGAAGGCCGGGCCGTAGCGACCGGCAGGCATGAGCAGAAACGCCTCGCCCTTCATTTCATTGGCCGGAAATGGCTTGCCATTCACCCTGGTGACGCCGAGCTTCGCCCATTCGCCAATCGTCTTGCCCTGATCCGGCCCTTCCAGCGAGCAGGACAGGTTTTGCGGAACATTGACCTCAAAGCCCCAGTCGCGCCCTTTCTGCCAGCCATGCAATTTCAAATAATTGGCGATGGAGGCGAGCGTGTCGGGCACCGAATTCCAGATGTCGCGCTTGCCGTCGCCATCGAAATCGACGGCGTGTTTCAGATAGGAGGTCGGCATGAATTGCGGCTGGCCGAGCGCGCCCGCCCACGAGCTTTTCATGGCGCTTTCGTCGATATAGCCCTTGGAAGCGATTTCGAGCGCGGCGATCAGTTCCTTGCGGAACATGTCCTTGCGGGTCGCCATAAAGGCCTTGGTGCCGAGAACTTCATAGGCATTATAGGGAATTTTCACCGTGCCGAAGCCGGATTCGCGGCCCCATACGGCAAGCAGGATCAGTCCCGGAACGCCATATTTCTGTTCGATGCGCTTCAACAGCCCGGCATATTGGCCGTGGCGCGCCTGCCCGCCGTTCGTGACCGACGCCATGGTCTTTGCATTGAAATACTTGCCGGGTGCACCGAATTCCGCCTGTTTCTGCTCTTTCGGCGTCGAGGGCTTTTCGCCGGGAATGACGAGATCGGGCAGTTTCCAGTTGATCGAGACCCCGGCGAAAGCCTGATCGAACACAGCGCGGGACACACCTGCCGCCTTCGCTTCCGGCCAGAGATCCTTTTCGAGCCAGTTGCGATACTGGTTTTCGATCTGTGCCTTCGAGGGCGCGGCGATGGCGGGAAAAATGGCAAGACTGGCAACCAGTCCGAGAGCAATCTTCAGGCTACGCTTCCAATTTCCCGCTGCCATGCATGTCTCCAAACCTAGATTTGTTTTGTCGCATTATCCTACGCAAAACCGTTTCACACTTTTGGAAATGCCCTAAAGTGTCGTTCTTGCCCGCAAGGCGGCGGCAAGCGTGCCTTCATCCAGATAATCGAGTTCGCCGCCGACCGGAACGCCGTGGGCAAGCCGTGTCACGCGCACATCGAAGCTCGACAGCTGGTCGGTGATGTAATGCGCGGTCGTCTGGCCTTCGACAGTGGCGTTGACCGCCAGAATCACTTCCCTGATTTCACCGGCGGCGACACGCTCCACCAATCCCTTGATGTTGAGATCGTCCGGGCCGATGCCATCCAGCGGCGACAGGCGACCACCGAGAACGTGATAACGCACATTCATCGTGCCAGCGCGCTCCAGCGCCCAGAGATCGGACACGTCCTCCACGACGATCAATGTCGCCGGATCGCGGCGCTCATCGGTGCAGATCGTGCATGGATCGGAGGTATCGACATTGCCGCAGCACGAACAGATGCGCACCTTTTCGGCAGCCTCCTGCATGGCGCCGCCAAGCGGCACCAGAAGCGCTTCCTTCTTCTTGATCAGATGCAGCGCCGCGCGACGGGCCGAACGCGGCCCTAGCCCCGGCACGCGGGCCAGAAGCTGGATGAGGCGTTCGATTTCAGGACCGGCTATTCGTTTGGACATTGTTTTAGGGGAGTAAGGGAGTAGGGGAATAAGGGAGTAGGAAAAAGGATCAAGGGAGTTTGCACCATTGCGGCAGACCGCCAGGCAAACATACTCACCTATTCCCTTATTCCCCTACTCCCCTGAGAATTAAAACGGCAGCTTAAACCCCGGAGGGATCGGCAGGCCGGCGGTGAGCGACTGGGTCTTTTCGGCCATGGCCGCTTCGAGCTTGGCCTTGGCGTCGTTATGTGCCGCGATAATCAGGTCTTCGAGGATTTCCACCTCGTCTTCCTTCATCAGCGACGGGTCGATCTTCAGCGCCGACAGGGTGCCCTTGCCGGAAAGCGTGATCGTCACCAGCCCGCCGCCCGACGAGGCAGAGGCTTCCATATTGGCGATCTCATCCTGCATGGCCTTCATCTTGGCCTGCAATTCCTTCGCCTGCTTCATCATGCCCATCATGTCACGCATGGGTTCACTCCATCATTCCGTAGTTCAGTCGTCTTCAGACGGTGCGTCCGGTGTTTCCGGTATTGCATCGAGGTCGATATCCTCGTCGTCATTCTGTTCCGGCACGGCAATGCGCACGTCCGTGATTTTCGCGCCCGGAAAGGCCGCCAGAATCGCGGCCACATCAGGATCGGCGCGGGCATCAGTCACCAGATTGTCGCGACGCTCGGTTTCAGCCTCGGAAATGGTCTGCCCCGCCACGTCGCGCGCGACGGTGACGATCCAGCGAATGCCGGTCCAGTTGAGGAGGCGCTGCGAAATATCGCTCGGCAGCGATTTCGGCGCATCGTCGGTCAAGCCGATTTCAAGACGCCCCGGCGCAATGGAAGCCAGACGCACACAGCTCTTGACCAGAATCTTGAACTGCATGTCGCGGTGTTTGTCGGCAAGGGCGACAACATCATGCAGGCTGTTGATCGGCACCGAGGGCTGCGGCGTGGACTCGACAGCCGGCTGCGCGGCCTGCACCGGCTGCGCCATTTGTGCCGTGGTTTCCACGATGCGCATGGCCGTGGCTGGCCCGCCGGAAGCGGGAGCCATCGACGATGCGCCAACCGCGTCAGTAGCAAAACGCGCTTCGGGCTGACCGCCGCCATTTGGGCGCGGATTGCCCGGCTGCGGGCGCGGCGCCGAAACCGAACCATTGTCGAGACCGCGGATTGCTTCATCCAGCGTTGGCAGATCGGCGGCATGGGCAAGGCGAATCAGCAGCATTTCCGCCGCCTGAACCGGCCTTGTCGCCGTATCGACTTCGGCAATGCCCTTGAGCAGCATCTGCCATGTCCGCGATAGCACACGCACCGAAAGTTTCTGCGCGAAGTCACGACCGCGCACGCGCTCGTCTTCCGACAGCGACACGTCTTCCGCCACATCAGGCGTGAAACGCAGGCGCGTGACCAGATGGTTGAAATCGGCAAGATCGGTCAGCACGACCGAGGGATCGGCACCGACATCATATTGGGCGCGAAACTCCGTCAGTGCGCCAGAAACATCGCCGCGCATCAGCATTTCGAAGAGATCGATGATACGGGCGCGGTCGGCAAGGCCCAGCATAGAGCGCACGGCTTCCGCCGTGACGCTGCCCGCGCCATGCGCGATGGCCTGATCGAAGATCGACAGCGAATCGCGTGCCGAGCCTTCGCCCGCGCGGGCGATCATGGCGAGCGATGCGTCATCCACCTCGATCTGTTCCGCTTCCGCAATGCGGCGCAGATGTGCGGCAAGCGTGCCCGATTCGATGCGGCGCAGGTCAAAACGCTGGCAGCGCGACAGGACCGTGATCGGCACTTTTCGGATTTCGGTGGTGGCGAAGATGAACTTGACGTGCGGCGGCGGCTCTTCCAGCGTCTTCAGCAGGCCGTTGAAGGCCTGATTGGAGAGCATGTGCACTTCGTCGATGATGTAGACCTTATAGCGCGCCGAAACCGGGCGGTAACGAACCTGCTCGATGATCTCGCGAATATCGTCGATGCCGGTATGCGAGGCGGCGTCCATCTCGATCACGTCGACATGCCGGCCTTCCATGATCGCCTGGCAATGTTCGCCCGGCACGGTAAGCTCGATGGTTGGCTGGTCGATCGTATCGGTCTTGTAATTGAGCGCGCGCGCCAGAATGCGCGCCGTGGTGGTCTTGCCGACCCCGCGAACGCCGGTGAGCATCCATCCTTGAGCAATGCGGCCCGTCTCGAACGCGTTTTTCAGCGTGCGGACCATCGGCTCCTGGCCGATCAGATCATTGAAATTCTGCGGACGGTATTTGCGGGCGAGAACGCGATAGGCGCCATCGGCGGATTTCGTGTCCATGAGCTGCCCTTCCGTTCTTCCTGTCCTACTTTTCTCACGCCAGTTTGAACCGGGCGTATGAGCCCCGTCAACACGGGACAAGAACCGTCAACAATTGAGAAAAGGGTGGGAGGCTGGCACGGCGACCCGTGCCTTGCTCGTTAGGGCTGCTTCCTTCCGGACCTGACCCGGTTGGCGAGTGGCTCGTCCACCACCAACCTCCCGGTCTGCATATCGTCAATCGTTGCGCAAAAAGCAAGCACTGAACGAAAAAAACTGATAGGAATCGGCCTATGGGACAATTTGAACTCGACAAACGGCTCAATGCCGACACTTTCTCTGTCGCCAAGCTCGGCCTGTGCGAGCTTCGGCTGATGAATGACCGGCGCTGGCCATGGCTGATCCTGGTGCCGCGCCGTGCTGATCTCGCCGAAATTCATGACATGACGCCGCTCGACCAGACCATGCTGACCTTCGAGACGGGCATCGTGGCGCAGGCGCTCAAGACCGTGACGGGTTGCCAAAAGATCAATACCGGCGCGCTCGGCAATATTGTGCGGCAGTTGCACCTGCACGTCATCGCCCGCAATGAAGGAGACGCAGGCTGGCCCGGCCCCGTCTGGGGTTTTGGCACACGCGAAACCTATGACGAAAAAGACGCCGAAAAATTCATCGCCGACATTCGCGCGGCGCTTTAGTTTGTTTTCACGCGCATCCCGAAAACCGTTTCACACTTTTCGGGATGCGCTTTAACTCCCCCACGAGTCCGAGACAATCATGGCTTTCCGTCTTTATGACCTGCCGGAAATCGAGCCGAGCCGATCTGTCGGCTTTGCCGGCAACCGGATCGACCGCCAATCCGAAAAGCGGCAGGATGATTCTGCCTTCACGGCGCTGGAACTTCCCGAGACGCGAATCATGCTCCTGGGCGGCAACAGGCTGCTGCTCGACTATGCCGATGAGAAAGCGCCCCGCGCCTTGTTCCGTCTCGGCGAAGCAAAGGAATTTGCGCCAGATCTGCAAGAGCCGATCCTGCTCGGCCTTCAGGACGGCGTACCGCTTGTCGCGCTGACGACGCCGCTCGAGCCGGAAGCAGTGGAAGCGCCTTTCCGGCTGCAGGATTATCGCAGCGTCTATACCGAGGGACTGGTGTCAGCCGACCTGCTCGGCGCGCTGGCGCAAGCCGCCGCACTCACCGCATGGCACGCCAATCACCGCTACTGCGGACGCTGCGGCGCGAAAACGGAAATGCGCGCCGGTGGCGCCAAGCGGCAATGCCCGAATTGCGGCGCGGAGCATTTTCCGCGTACCGATCCGGTGGCGATCATGCTGCCGGTGCGCGGCGAAAAATGCATTCTGGCCCGCGGGCCGCATTTCGCGCCCGGCTCCTATTCCTGTCTTGCGGGCTTTATCGAGCATGGCGAAACGATCGAGGCTGCCGTGCGCCGCGAAAGTGTCGAGGAAATGGGACTGGCAATCGGCCGTGTCGCCTATCACGCGAGCCAGCCCTGGCCGTTCCCCTATTCGCTGATGATCGGCTGCCATGCCGAGGTTTTGAGCGACGATTTCACCATCGACCGCTCGGAGCTGGAAGACGGCCGCTGGTTCTCGAAGGCGGAAGTGCGCACCATGCTGGAAGGCACGCATGAAAACGGGCTGCGGGTGCCGCCATCCGGCGCCATCGCAACCCATTTGATCAAGGCCTGGGTCTACGACCCAAGCTAATTATTCGGCGGCAAGCAGCTGCGTGCCGCGAATGTCGCTGCCCTTATAAACGCCGAGGATGCGGACTTCCTTGGTGAAGAAGCGCAGTTCTTCCAGCGCAAGCTTCAGATTGGCATCTTCCGGATGCCCTTCGACATCGGCATAGAACTGCGTAGCGATGAAACGCCCGCCGATCTGATAGCTTTCGAGCTTGGTCATGTTGATGCCATTGGTGGCGAAACCGCCCAGCGCCTTGTAGAGCGCTGCCGGGACGTTGCGCACGCGAAAGACAAAAGTCGTCACGATGCGCTCGCCGTTTTCGGGACGCGGCGCCCATTGGCTGTTCTTGGACAGGACCACGAAGCGGGTCACATTGTCTTCCGAATCCTCGACATTTTCTTCCAGAATTTCGAGACCGTAGAGATCGGCGGCAAGACGCGGCGCGAGCGCTGCCATGGAACGGTCCTTCATATCGGCGACGAGGCGCGCGGCCCCTGCCGTATCGCCCGCGATGACACCCTTCCAGCCATTCTGGCGGATGACGTTGCGGCATTGGCCAAGCGCGTGGACATGGCTGTGAACGGTCTTGATTTCCTCGCGCTTGACGCCCGGAAGCACCATCAACTGGAAGTGGATCGGCAGGAAATATTCGCCGACGATATGCATGTCGGCCAGCGGCAACAGATAATGAATATCGGCGACGCGACCGGCCAGCGTGTTTTCGATCGGGATCATGGCGAGGTCGGCGGCGCCGGTTTCAACCGCGTTGAAGGCATCCTCGAAAGTTGGGCACGGCAAAGGCTCCATGTCGGGAAACATGTTGCGGCACGCCGTATCGGAATTTGCGCCCGCTTCACCCTGGAAGGAAATCCTGTTGGTTTTCATCGTATCCATGCTTTCTCAATTGCCGCCAAACGACGGTGGTCAGATACCCTTTGCGACAAGAAGGCGCGCACGGTCAAGATCGGCCTGCGTGTCAACGCCAAGCGGCACCGTCTTCACCAGTTCCACATCGATGCGCATTCCAGCTTCGAGCGCCCGCAATTGCTCCAGTTTCTCGCGCTTTTCCAGCGGCGATGGCCCGAGCTTCACAAAGCGCTCCAGCGCCGAGCGGCGATAGGCGTAAAGGCCGATATGGTGATAGAGCGGACCTTCGCCATAGGGCGCGGTTGCGCGAGTGAAATAGAGCGCGCGCAGGCGGCTGTTGCCTGCCAGCGGCGAGCCGACGATCTTCACCACGCTCGGATTGGTCTTTTCCGATTCTTCCTCGATTTCGACGCCGAGCGTCGCAATGTCGGCAGGTCCGTCTTCCAGCGGCAGAAGCGCGCGCCGGATGATGTCGGGATCAATGGTCGGCAGATCGCCCTGAACGTTCACCACCGCATCGACCTCACCCGCCGGATCGACTTTCAAAAGCGCTTCGTAGATGCGGTCGGAACCGGATTCGTGATCCTCGCGCGTCATGATGGCTTCATGGCCGTGCGCGGTCACGACCGAAAAAATCTCCTCGCTGTCGGTTGCAACCACCGTCCGGCCCAGCTTTGCAGCCGCGGCACGATCAGCCACATGGACGATCATCGGCTTGCCGCAAATATCGGCAAGCGGCTTGTTCGGCAGGCGCGTGGAAGCCATCCGTGCGGGAATCAGCGTGAGGGTCTTTAAGGTCTGCAACATGATGGCCTCTTGAGAAGAATAAGGTCGCGAACGCCTTGTAACGCGCTTTGCCGGAGCTGGAAATGCATCAAAAGTGTCAAAAAGTCACGGGTCCGGTCACCCTTATAGGTGTTGCATCGCCCTGGCAAAAGACCTAGTTTCCGCCCGATGCCGGGGAGAGAATTGCGACCTTTATTAAAGGCTTGCATGCCGGCTAGGAGAGCGTTCTCGGGGAGAGCGTTTTGGTAGAGGGAGCGCTGACCGGCGATGAATTCAACCCGGACTAACAAGTTTATCATGGCTTTTCTGGCAACGGTGTTCGTTGTCATGACGACGGGCATCCTGTCCGATTCGCTGTTTCATTCGCCTGTGCCTGAAAAGCCGGGCTTTGCCATCGAAGCGGCGGAAGCCTCGACTGGCGAAGGGGGCGCTGCACCGGCCAAGGAAGAAGTTTCCATTGCGACGCTGCTGCAGTCTGCCGATCCGGCGCGCGGTGAAACCGTGTTCAAGCGTTGCGCTGCATGCCATACCGGTGAAAAGGGTGGCGCCAACAAGGTCGGTCCGCATCTGTGGGATGTCGTGAACCGCCCGGCTGCCTCCGTTGAAGGTTTTGGCTATTCGGCTGCGATGAAGGAATTCGGCGCTGCTGGCAACAAGTGGGACTTTGAGCATCTCAACAAGTTCCTGACCTCGCCGAAGGGCTTCATCAAGGGCACGGCCATGGGCTTTGCCGGCGACAAGAAAGACAATGAGCGCGCCGATCTGATCGCTTATCTGCGCACGCTGTCCGACAATCCGGCTCCGCTGCCGGCCGCTGATGCGGCGCCTGCTGAAGGTGGCGATGCAAAGCCGGCCGAAGGCGCACCGGCAGGCGGCGAACAGAAGCCTGCGGAACCGGCACCGGCGAATTAAGCCGACGACACACAATGACGATCAAAGCCCGGCTCGCCGGGCTTTTTTCTTGCTCCCATCAAATTTATTGCCCGCATGCCTTTCTTCCTCCGCAAAATCCCATAAGACTTCTCCTAATATATCCGAAACAGGAACGGAGAGGCTGGATGAGAGCTTTTTGGGCGGGTGCGTTCGCGGTGGCCATGCTTGCGAGCACGGTTTCAATGGTTCGCGCAAATGATGCGGAACCCCAATGGCGATATTCTTCCAGCCTGCTTGGCGAGCCCAAATATCCAGCCGATTTCAAGCATTACGACTATGTGAACCCGGATGCGCCGAAGGGCGGCACGCTGAACATGGTTGCCGTCGGCACCTTCGACAGCCTCAATCCATTCGTGGTGCAAGGGGTTCCTGCCGCAGGCCTGTCGGACTTCGGCGGCGGGATGCTTTACGATACGCTGATGACGGATTCGGTCGATCAGGCCTCGACCCAATATCCTGTGATCGCCGAGGCCCTGCAATATCCCGACGATTTTTCCTGGGTGAAGTTCAAGCTCAATCCGAACGCCAAATGGCATGACGGACAGCCAATCACCGTCGATGACGTGATCTGGTCGTTTGATGTGCTGAAGAAGCAGTCGCCGCTATACAACAAATATTATGGCGACGTGGAGAAGGCGGAAAAGACCGGCGAACATGAGGTGAAATTCACCTTCAGCCAAAAGGGCAACCGCGAATTGCCGCAGATCATGGGGCAGCTTGCCGTTCTGCCCAAGCACTGGTGGGAGGGCAAGGACGCGCAGGGCAGGCAGCGCGACATCACCCGCCCGACGCTCGAAATCCCGCTTGGCTCCGCCGCCTACAAGATCGAGAGCGTGACGCCCGGACGCTCCATCACCTGGGCGCGCGTCGATGATTACTGGGGCAAGGATTTGGCCGTCAATGTCGGGCGCAACAATTTCGACCGCCTGCGTTATGAATATTATTTCAACGAGGATGCGACCTGGGAAGCCTTCAAGAAGGGCGGTCAATATGATTATCGTCTGGAAAACCGCGCGCAACGCTGGGCCGAGCAGTATAATTTCCCCGCCGTGCAACGCGGCGATGTCATAAAGACGTCGTTCCCCTACCAAGCGGTCGGGCGCATGCAGGGTTATTTCCTCAATATGCGCCGCGACAAGTTCAAGGACCCGAAGGTGCGTCAGGCGCTGACCTACGCCTTCGACTTCGAATCGATGAACCGCCTGCTGTTCTTCAACCAGTACAAGCGCATCAACAGCTATTTTGCAGGCAATGAACTGGAACTGAGCGGCCCGCCGACGCCCGCAGAACAGGCCATTCTGGAAACGGTGAAGGATTCGCTTCCTGCCGATGCGCTGACCAAGGAATTCAAGCTGCCGCTCTATGACACGCCGCAGGCGACGCGGGAAAACCTGCGCACCGCGCTGAAACTCTTTTCGGAAGCAGGCTGGACATTGCAGGGCAACAAGCTCGTCGACGCCAAGGGCAATCCATTCACCATCGAGTTTCTCGGCAAGGACCCGACAGACGAGCGCATCTACAATCCATTCGCGGCAAGCCTGCGCAAGATCGGCATCAACGCCACCGTGCGTATCGTCGATACGGCGCAATTTCAGGCACGCGTCAATGATTTCGACTATGACGTGATTACTTCCGTCATCCCGCAGACGGCTTCACCGGGCAATGAGCAGCGCGACATGTGGGGCTCCAAGGCCGCCGACTTCAAGGGCAGCCGCAACTATGCGGGTATCCAGAACCCCGCCATCGACAAGCTGATCGACCGCGTCATCTATGCCAAGGACCGCGATGAGCTGGTCGCCTCCTCCCATGCGCTCGACCGCACGCTTCTGTGGAACTATTACGTCATTCCGCAATGGTATTCCGACAAGATCAATGTGGCTTACTGGAATAAATTCGGAATGCCTGAAAAGCAGCCCGACTATGTTGGGATTGACCCGTTCTCCTGGTGGATAGACCCTGCAAAGGAAGCCAAGCTCAAAACCGGCAGTGAATGAGGGCCGACGAGAATGACAATCCTTCGCATGAACCGCCGCCATTTTCTGGGGCTTTCTGGAAGTGCTGCTTTTGCGGCCTTCCTGCCACCGAGGGCCTTTGCCGACATACCGACGGGCAAGGCGCTGCACGGACTTTCGGCTTTCGGTGACCTGAAATACGGTCCCGATTTTCAGCATTTCGACTATGCCAGCCCCGAAGCGCCGAAAGGCGGCACATTCAACTTCGCGCCGTCGACCTGGGTCTGGAACCAGAATACCGACACGTTCAACACGCTCAACACTTTCACCTTCCAGGGCGACGCGCCGCCGCGCATGGAGCTGACCTTCGATACGCTGATGGCTCCAGCGCTGGACGAACCCGATTCAGTCTATGGCCTGATTGCGGAAAGTGCGACACTTTCCAAAGACCGCCGCAGTTGCACTTTCAAGCTTCGCAAGGAAGCACGCTTTCACGATGGCTCGCCGATCGAGGCGAAGGACGTGGCGTTCACCTATACGACCATCAAACAGAAAGGCCATCCGAACCTGCGCCAATATCTGGCAGGCGTGGAAAAGGTTGAGGCTACCGGCAAACGCGAAGTGCGCATGCGTATCGGCGAGGGGCGCGGCGCGAACGCCCTTCTCGATGCCGTGCTGGTGCCGATCCTGCCGGAAAGCTGGTTCAAGGACCGTGATTTCGAAGCCACGACCATGGAGCCGGTGCTCGGTTCTGGCGCCTATAAGGTCGGCAATTTCGCCGCCGGTCAGTTCATCGAATATGATCGCGTCGAAGATTATTGGGCGAAGGACCTGCCGGTCCGGAAAGGCTTCAGCCATTTCGACCGCATTCGCATCGAATTTTTCCGCGATCGCCAGCCGCAGTTCGAAGCCTTCAAGAAGGGCAGCATCGATTATCGCGAGGAGCTTGCTTCCAAGAACTGGGCGACGGCCTATGATTTCCCGGCCATCCAGCAGGGAAAGGTCATCAAGCGTACCTTTTCGAAAGAAAAGCTGCCGCTGATGCAGGCCTGGGCGCTGAACCAGCGTCGTGAACGTTTTCGCGATCCGCGTGTGCGCGAGGCAATTGCGCTCTGCTTCGACTTCGAATGGACCAACGAGCATCTGTTCTACAATATCTATACCCGTGCGCAGTCCTGCTTTCAGGGATCGGATTTTCAGGCAAGCGGCCTGCCGACGCCCGATGAGCTGAAAGTGCTGGAACGCTATCGCGGCAAGCTGCCCGACGCCATTTTCGGCGAAGCCCTACTGATGCCGGTATCGGATGGATCGGGACGCGACCGGAAACAGTTCGCAGAGGCCATCAAGTTGCTGGAGGAAGCCGGTTTCGAGCGCAAGAACGGCCAGTTCCACGACAAGGATGGATCGAAATTCGCGCTCGAAATCCTGAACAATTCGGAGGGTTTCTCCCGCATATACAACCCCTATGTGCAGAAACTTCGCGCCATAGGCATTGATGCGAGCCACCGGCTTGTCGATGCCAGCCAGTACCAGGCACTGATGCGGGATTTCCAGTTCGACATGGTGGGTCGGGGGCTACAGTTCAGCCCGACACCGACCCAGGAATCGCTTGCCGGCACATTTGGTTCCGAATCGGCCAGAATGCCGGGCAGCTACAACCTTCCCGGCACGGAAGATCCGTTGATCGACGCGCTGATTGCGGATATCGGCGCAGCTTCGACGCGTGAAGAACTCGTCGCCACGATGCGTGTGCTCGATCGGTACTTGCGTATCCGGCGCGACTGGATTCCAAATTGGCTAGGAGCGAATCATCGCGTGGCCTATTGGGACCGGTTCGGTTTCAAGGAGCCGAAGCCGGATTACGGCTTCCCTGTCGAGACCCTGTGGTGGATTGATAAAGAAAAGGCAGAAGCTGTTGGCAAGCCATAAGACTGATCTGAACCTGCGGAGAAAAACCGGCTGATGGGCGCTTATATTCTCCGCCGTCTGCTTCTGATGATTCCGACGATTTTCGGCATCATGGCCATTTCCTTCGCCGTCGTTCAGTTCGCCCCCGGCGGTCCGGTCGAGCGGGTAATCGCGCAGTTGTCCGGTCAGGGCGGCGATGCTCTCGACCGCCTGTCCGGCGGTGGCGGCGATTTTGGACAAAGTGCCGTCGATAGCGGCTCGGTCAATTCCAAATATCGCGGCGCACAGGGGCTGGACCCGCAATTCATCGCCGATCTGGAAAAACAGTTCGGTTTCGACAAGCCCCCGCTGGAACGTTTCGGCCAGATGCTGTGGAACTATCTGCGTTTCGATTTCGGGCGCAGCTATTTCCGCGATATCAGCGTGATCGATCTCATCAAGGAAAAAATGCCGGTTTCGATCTCGCTCGGCCTGTGGCTGACCTTTCTGTCCTACATGATCTCCATACCGCTCGGCATTCGCAAGGCGATCAAGGACGGCTCGCGCTTCGACACCTGGACCAGCGCCGTCATCATCGTCGGCTATGCTATCCCAAGCTTTCTGTTCGCCATCCTGCTGATTGTGCTTTTCGCGGGCGGCTCGTTTTTCGACTGGTTCCCGCTGCGCGGCCTCACTTCGCCCGATTTCGCGCAGATGTCGTTCTGGGGCAAGATCGGCGACTATCTGTGGCACATGGTTCTGCCGGTGACAGCACTCGTGCTGTCCGCCTTCGCGACGACCACGCTTCTGACCAAGAATTCGTTTCTGGAGGAAATCCGCAAGCAATATGTGACGACCGCCCGCGCCAAGGGGCTGACCGAGAATCAGGTTCTCTATGGTCACGTCTTCCGCAACGCGATGCTGATCGTGATCGCCGGTTTTCCGGGTGCCTTCATTTCGGCTTTCTTCACCGGCTCGCTTCTGATCGAAACCATCTTCTCGCTCGACGGGCTTGGCCTCCTTGGCTACCAGTCGGTCATCAACCGCGATTATCCGGTGGTCTTCGCCAATCTCTTCATCTTCTCGCTGATCGGCCTGCTGGTCGGCCTCCTGTCCGACCTCACCTATACATGGATCGATCCGCGCATCGATTTTGACCGGAGGGACGTGTGATGACCGACACCACCCTCGCCACCGCAAAGCCGGTAAAACGTCCGTTTCTGTCGCCGCTCAACAAGCGCCGCTGGCAGAATTTCAAGGCAAACAAGCGCGGTTACTGGTCGCTGTGGATTTTCCTGTTCCTGCTAGTCGCAGCCCTTTGTTCCGAATTCATCGCCAATGACCGGCCTATCCTCGTTTCCTACAAGGGGGAGTTGCTGGCCCCAGTCTTTGTCGATTACCCGGAAGAAAAATTCGGCGGCTTTTATGCCGTCACCGACTATCGCGATCCGGTGATACAGGACGAGATCAACAATAATGGCTGGGCCATCTGGCCGCCGATCCGCTATTCCTACAACACCGTGAACAGCGAGATACCAGAAGCGGCCCCGTCGAAGCCATTCTGGCTTTACTCGCCGGAAGAGCGCTGTCAGCGCTACAGCCAAGGCGTGAGTGATCCCAACTGCCGCTTCGGCAATTTCAACCTGCTCGGCACCGACGATCAGGCGCGCGACGTCTTTGCGCGCGCGCTCTACGGTTTCCGCATTTCGGTGCTGTTCGGCCTGATCCTCACCTTCTTCTCGGCAATAATCGGCGTGACGGCGGGCGCAGTGCAGGGCTATTTCGGCGGCTGGGTTGATCTTCTGTTCCAGCGTTTCATCGAAATCTGGTCCTCGATCCCGGTTCTCTACCTGTTGCTGATTATCGCGGCGATATTGCCGCCCGGCTTCTGGGTGCTGCTCGGCATCATGCTTCTGTTCTCATGGGTGGCCTTCGTCGGCGTCGTGCGCGCTGAGTTTTTGCGGGCGCGAAATTTTGAATATGTGAATGCGGCGCGCGCGCTCGGCGTGAAGAACGGCACCATCATGTGGCGGCATCTGTTGCCCAACGCCATGGTTGCGACACTGACCTTCCTGCCTTTCATCCTCAACGGCTCGATCACCACGCTCACCTCGCTCGACTTCCTCGGCTTCGGCCTGCCGCCCGGTTCGGCTTCGCTGGGCGAACTTCTTGCCCAGGGCAAGAACAACCTTCAGGCGCCGTGGCTCGGCATTACCGGCTTCGTCGTCATCTCGCTGATGCTGTCGCTTCTGATCTTCATCGGGGAGGCAACACGCGACGCCTTCGATCCGCGAAAGGCATTTCAATGAGTGGGCCAATGAGTGGCGGATCAATGAACAATCCTCTCCTGTCCGTCCGCGATCTGTCGGTTGCCTTCCGCCAGAATGGCGAGGAACGCATTTCCGTAGACCGCATATCCTTCGATATCGCCGAAGGCGAAACGGTAGCTCTCGTCGGCGAATCGGGTTCGGGCAAATCCGTCTCAGCCCTGTCGATCCTGAAACTGCTGCCCTACCCTTCCGCCAGCCATCCTTCCGGGGAAATTCTTTTCAACGGCAAGGATCTGATGAAGGCTTCGGAACCGGAACTGCGCCGCGTGCGCGGCAACGACATCACGATGATCTTTCAGGAGCCGATGACCTCGCTCAATCCCCTGCACAGCGTGGAGCGGCAGATTGGCGAAATCCTGAAAATGCACCAAGGCATGGGCGACGCCCAGGCACGGGCACGCACACTTGAACTTCTGCACGAAGTCGGCATTCGCGAACCGGAAAAGCGCCTTTCGGCTTTCCCGCACCAGCTTTCCGGCGGACAGCGCCAGCGCGTCATGATCGCGATGGCCTTGGCCAACAAGCCGAAACTGCTGATTGCCGACGAGCCGACCACCGCGCTCGACGTTACCGTGCAGGCGCAGATATTGAAGCTGCTTGCCGAACTGAAAGCTGCGCAAGGCATGTCGATGCTGTTCATCACCCACGATCTCGGCATCGTGCGCAAGATCGCCGACAAGGTCTGCGTGATGAGCAAGGGCAAGATCGTCGAGGCCGGTTCGACGCAGGACATTTTTGAGAACCCGCAGCACGCCTACACCAAGCACCTGCTTGCCGCCGAACCGAAAGGCGAACCGCCTGCTGCCGATCCCGCCGCGAAAACGGTGATGGAAGGCAAGGACATCCGCGTCTGGTTCCCGATCAAGAAAGGTTTCCTGCGCAAGACCGTCGACCATGTGAAGGCGGTAGACGGCATCGACGTGACCTTGCGCGCCGGACAGACGCTCGGCGTGGTCGGCGAATCGGGTTCCGGCAAGACGACGCTTGGTCTGGCGCTTTCGCGCATGATCTCATCCAAGGGCGAGATCAATTTCGACGGTCGCGACATCGCCAAATTCAGCTTCAAGGACATGCGCCCGCTGCGCCGGGAAATGCAGATCGTGTTTCAGGACCCGTTCGGCTCGCTGTCGCCGCGCATGACCATCGCCGACATCATCGCCGAAGGGCTTCTGGTGCACGAGCCGAAACTTTCCGGAGACGACCGCGATGCGCGTGTCGTTGCGGCTTTGAAGGAAGTGAACCTCGATCCTGAAACCCGCTTCCGCTATCCGCATGAGTTTTCCGGCGGCCAGCGCCAGCGCATCGCCATTGCACGCGCTCTTGCGCTGAACCCGAAATTCGTCATGCTGGACGAGCCGACCTCGGCGCTGGACATGAGCGTGCAGGCGCAGGTTGTCGATCTGTTGCGCGCATTGCAGAAGAAGCACGATCTTGCCTATCTTTTCATCAGCCACGATCTGAAAGTGGTGCGGGCACTGGCCAATGATGTGCTGGTGATGCGCAACGGCAAGGCAGTCGAATATGGCGCGGCAAAGGATGTTTTTGCCAATCCGCAGACCGATTATACCAAGGCGTTGATGGCTGCCGCTTTCCACATGGAAGCAACACAGGGAGGGGTAAAACAATGAGCGAAACCAAGGGCAATATTCTTCTCGCGATCACCGACTGGGACCCGGAAATCTGGCTGAAGACGTTTCGGGATCACGCGCCAGACCGTCCGGTAGTGACGGATCGTGCGGAAAACGACCCCTCCATCAAATATGCGTTGGTGTGGAAGCAGAAGCCGGGCTCACTTGAGAAGCTGCCTAATCTGAAAGTCATCTTTTCGCTGGGTGCGGGCGTCGATCACGTCTTCCGCGATGACCGGATTCCCGATGTGCCATTGGTGCGCATCATCTCTGACGATCTCACCATGCGCATGACGGAATATGTCGTCTGGCAGGTGCTGGACCACCACCGTCTCGGACAGCGCTATCGCAAGCAGCAGCAGAATCATGTCTGGCACGAAGATCGCCGCCAGCCCGCCGCGCATGAAGTGACAGTCGGCATCATGGGCCTCGGCGTATTGGGTCGCGATGCGGCGGAAAAGCTGAAAACGCTTGGCTTCAACGTGACCGGCTGGAGCCGTCGTCCGCAGGAGATCGATGGCGTACAGACCTATCACGGCAAGGACGGCTTTGGGAAATTCCTCAAGACGCCGGATATCTTCGTCTGCCTGCTGCCGCTGACGCCGGACACGAAGGGTATCCTCTCCATGTCGATGTTCGCGCAATTGAAGAGTGACGGGCCGCTCGGCGCGCCGGTGCTGATCAATGCCGGGCGCGGCGGATTGCAGAATGAGGCGGATATACTGGCCGCGCTCGATCGCGGTCTTCTGTCGGCAGCGTCGCTCGATGTGTTCACGCAGGAACCGCTGCCAACCGGCAGCCCGCTTTGGGACCATCCGCGCGTGACGATCACGCCGCATGCGGCGGCAAGCTCATCGGCGACCGCTCTTGTGCCGCAGATCATCCGCCAGATCGAAGCTTTTGAGCGCGACGGGACGCTGGAACACGTCGTGGATCGCAACACGCAATATTAGAGCCGCCTATGCGGTCTCTTTTCCCTCGCCCTGAGGAGCCTCCTGAGTTTGTCGAAAGGAGGCGTCTCGAAGGGCGAGGGGAAGCGTGGCGACAGCGACAATACACTAGTTTAAGCAGCGATCCGGATAATCCCATCCTCGCCGACCGTCACCCGATGGCCGGCGAGTTGCTTTTGCGCCTCACGATCAAGCTCAATGGCAATCGGCACACAATGCCCCATTTCACGGGCAACGATCAGGCCGAGCAGCAGGATCGCATCCGGCTCATGCAGGACAATGGCCGCAGGCGCATGGCCGCTATGGACAAGCTCCAGAAGCACCGCCGCCGCCGATGACGACCCGATGGTTCCCGGCAGGCACAGCACGCGCCCGGCGATGCTCTGTCCATGCTCGGGATGGCGCACATCGGCAATGCGACCGCTCTTGGGATCGACGCCGCCCCAGAAACTGATCGGTGCGGACAAGACCAGCGCCTCCGCCTCCGCGCCTTTTCCGACAACAAGGATCGTGGTTTCGAGCCTGCTCATGCCGCTTGCCCTTCAAAAATGGGACGCCCTGTGACCGCACTTTCCACGCATTCCTCCAGCGAGCCATAAAGCACCCCATAGCCGGTGTTGCCGGGTGCATAATGGGCGAACTTGCCGGAATTGGTCATCAGGACGGCATCATTCTTAGCTGGCAAAATAGGCGTTACCACCACGCATGTATCGGCGACGATGACGACGCCCGCTTTCTCCAGCGCCTGCCTGCGCCCGCCCTTTTCCAGTTCAGCCAGCGCATGGCGCCCGGTGCAGGCATAAAGCGGCACGGCAAGCTTGCGTTCCGCGATGGCGCGCTCCAGGCGGTCAAATTCCGCTATCGAAAGATGCGGGCTGCCGATGGCGACCGCATCGATATGATCCACCCGTTCGACCGTCGAAAGCCGCTTGCGCGTCATCTCGATCATGTCTCGCGTGACCCGAATGACACCTTCCGGCTCCTGATGCTGCAAGGCCGTTTCAAGATCGGGCGCTTCCGGCGTCACGCCCGCGATATGGAACAGGCCGACGGCACCAACCGACGCCGACGCCGCACCGAAAGCCTTGAGATCGTCCTCATCGGGATGGACAGGACTGCCAGCGACGACACCGATATTCGTGCCCACGCTGCGCCCGAACAGATTGCCGAGAATGGGCCAGGCCACTTCGGAGCGTAGGAAGGCGGGGTCAATGGCGGAAATATCGAGCACCACCGTAGCGCGGCGGTTTTCCGGGCGGTGCAGGCCATAATCCGGCGCGCGGCCTGCAATGGCGCAGGCGATATCGAGAAAATCGCCATAGCGATTGGTGCGCGCGCCCAGAACCGAATTGCAGAAGACGACTGCATTGGATTCGCCCCAAGCCACATCCGTGCCCTTCTCCGGGCGATGTCCCGCCTGATAGGGGGCGCAGGTCCATGTCGGTTCGCAGCCGAGCTTGATATAGGCGCGCATCATGCGCCTGGCCATATCCGCCTCGTGAGCCGGCAAATTATTTCGCGAACAGCCGGTCAAATCGATGGAACCGACATTGAGCGTGGAGCGCACCTTCACCTTCGCGCCGCCCTCTACCAGCTTCTCTGCAAAAAGCGTTCCGCTGTCGCCATGATAAAGCGCGCCATCGATATGGGCGGATGCGACTGGAATGAGATGCGGAGCGCCCATCAATCGTGCCGTGTCGGCCACGATGCGCATGGCGATCGCAGCGCCTTCGCCCTGTTCCCCGGCAGCGATGGAACGCTCTTCATCGGTTAATGTCAGCGCCATGCTCAGCCCTTCTTGCGCGCCTTGTAACGGATGGTTTCGAAACGGACATTGAGCGCATTATAGAGCAGTAGCCGACCCACCAGCGGCTCGCCGATGCCGGTAATGAGCTTGATCACCTCCATCGCCTGCAGACTGCCTATGACACCGGGCAGCACACCGAGGACGCCCGCTTCCGCACAGGTTGGCACCGTTCCCGGCGGCGGCGCTTCCGGGAAAAGATCGCGATAGGACGGGTTCCGTGCGCCATCCGGCCCCGTCGCATAGGGCATCAGGACAGTCACCGTGCCATCGAAACGCCCCATCGCGCCAGTGACCAGCGGACGCCCGACTTTCGCGGCGGCATCGGCCAGAACATAGCGCGTGGCAAAATTGTCGGAACCGTCCACCAGCACGTCATAATTGGCGATCAGCGCTTCAACATTTTCAGCATCGAGGCGAAGCTGGTGCCCCTCGACCTTCACATGCGGGTTGATGCGGGCAATGGTGGCAAGCGCGCTTGCCACTTTCGGCTCGCCAATGCTTTGCGTATCGTGAATGACCTGACGTTGCAGGTTCGACAGCGACACCGTGTCGTCATCGATGATGCCGAGCGTGCCGACACCGGCGGCCGCCAGATATTGCAGCACCGGCGCGCCAAGCCCGCCAGCACCAACAATCAGCACGCCGGCGGCCTTCAGCTTCTGCTGGCCCGGACCGCCGATTTCCGGCAGCACGATATGGCGCGCATAGCGTTCAAGTTCTTCGGATGAAAAGGGCTTCGATGGTGCGTTCATGATGGCCGAACATATGCCTCTACCGACGCTCTGTCAGCGGGTATTTTGCCTCAGATCCGTGTCAGTTGACCAGCCGCGACATTGAAAAACTGCGCCTCGCCTTCAAGCGCTTCAAAAAGCGCGCGATCAGTGCCGGTCATGAAAGCCTGCCCGCCCAGTTCATCGAGAATGCCGAACAGGGCAGCACGGCGTCCCGTATCGAGATGCGCGGCGATTTCATCAAGCAGGAGGATCGGCGCCATGCCGGAAAGTTCTGCCGTCAGCCGCGCATGGGCAAGCACCAGACCGATCAGCAATGCCTTTTGCTCGCCGGTGGAACAGAGCGCGGCGGGCATGGATTTAGGCCTGTGCTGGACGATCAGGTCGGTGCGATGCGGACCTTCCAGCGTGCGGCCCGCCGCCCGGTCGCGCGCGCGGCCATCATGCAGAATGCGGCGGAAATCTTCTTCGAGGTCAAGCGCCGCCTCGACATTGATTCTCTGCTCCAGCGCGCCTTCCAGAAAGCAATCGGCCTTCGGAAACGGTCCTTCAACGGGAAGTCGTTCGATCATCGCCGCGATCAGACGCATGGCCTCGGCGCGGGCGGCTGCGATGGCTATGCCAAGCTCCGCCATCTGGCTTTCAATCGCATCCAGCCATTGGTCGTCATTGTTGCCGTCGCTCAGCAGACGATTGCGGCTGCGCATCGCCTTCTCATAATCAAGCACACGCTTGCCATGGGCTGTATCGATGGCGAGCACCATGCGGTCGAGAAAACGCCGCCGATCAGAAGCGCCGCCGGTGAAAAGCCCGTCCATGGACGGCACCACCCAGAGAATGCGCGCGTAATCAAGCAGATCGTCACCGGAAGCGGCAATACCATTGATACGGACCCTGCGGCCACCCTCGCCGCCGCCTGCGGTTCCGGTCCCGATTTCCGCCTCGCCATAGATCTTGCAGTCGAGCGCGGCGTGGATTGCAAAACCGTCCAGCGAATTGGTGCGCGCCACATCGTCATAAGCGGCGCGCCGCAGACCGCGCCCCGGCGACAGAAAGGAAACCGCTTCGATCAGATTGGTCTTGCCGGAACCGTTTTCGCCGGTCAGCACCACGTGACCGGGGCCAAGCGGCAACGACAATTCCGCATAATTGCGAAAATTGGAAAGTTTAAGCCGCCGGATCGAAACGCGATCCGGGCGGCTTTGATCAGGCTCGGGCCTATTCACTTTTCTGGTCTTTAAACACGCATAGGCATGAGAACATACAGCACATCGTCATCACCCGTATCGCGCACCAGTGTCGGCGAACCGGCATCGGCCAGCATGAAGACCGCATCCGAACCCGAAAGCTGGCTGGTAATGTCGAGCAGGTATTTCGAGTTGAACCCGATATCGAGCGGATCGGCATCGTAGTCCGCAGCCAACTCGTCGGTTGCGCTGCCCGAATCCGGGTTGTTGACGGTGAGCGTCAGCTGGCCATCGGCAATCGAAAGCTTGACCGCGCGGCCACGTTCGCTCGAAATGGTCGAGACGCGATCCACGGAGGCCGCAAATTCCTGGCGTCCGATGGTGAGCTTCTTGTCGTTGCCGGACGGAATCACACGCTGGTAATCCGGGAAAGTGCCGTCGATCAGCTTCGATGTGAGGACCACCGATCCAACCGTGAAGCGAATCTTGGCATCCGACAGCTCGACCGTCACAACCACATCCGGCACATCGACCAGCTTCTGCAGTTCGGCGACCGTCTTGCGCGGGATGATGATGCCCGGCATGCCTTCCGTGCCGGACGGCGCTTCCAATTCGGCGCGCGCCAGACGGTGACCGTCGGTCGCGACAGCGCGCAGCTTCAGCGCCCCATCGCTTTCGATGGCGTGGAAGAAAATACCGTTCAGATAATAGCGGGTTTCTTCAGTCGAGATCGCGAACTGCGTGCGGTCGATAAGACGCTTCAGCGCCTGTGCCTCGATGCGGAACGAGTGAGTGAACGCGCCTGCGGTCAGTTCCGGGAAGTCAGACTGCGGCAGGCACTGCAGGCGGAAGGACGATTTGCCGGAGATGACCGACATGGAACCGCCATCCGGGTTGGTCGAGAGCATGACTTCGGCACCGTCCGGCAGCTTGCGGACGATGTCATAGAGGAGATGCGCCGGAACCGTGGTGGCACCAGCCTGCTCCACCATGGCGGCAGTCGCTTCATTGACCTCAAGATCAAGATCGGTGGCTTTCAGCGCGAGGCTTGCGCCCTCGGCCTGCAAAAGCACGTTCGACAGAATCGGTATCGTGTTGCGGCGTTCCACGACGCGGTGGACGTGGTTGAGAGATTTGAGAAGGTTCGATCGCTCTAGGGTAACACGCATGTTCAAACGCACTCGCTCGCTGGGACAGGCCAACTGCATCTGACGGGCAGGCAGGCGGCCCCTGTCGATAAGGCGCCCGGGGCGCCAGAAGGTCCGTTAAAGTGGCAGATTTTTAAGGAGAAAAGCAAGCCCGCGCCGTGTCGGAAAGCGACAGGGCCCGGGCTTTTTGTTGATAACCGCCGTTGATAGCGGGGAAGGTTGCCGATCAGGCTGCCTGATCGTTGATAAGACGCTTCAGAAGTTCGAGTTCCTGCGCCAGCTTGGTATCGGCACCGACCAGATCCTCGATCTTGCGCACAGCATGAAGAACCGTGGTGTGATCGCGACCGCCGAAGCGGCGACCGATTTCCGGCAGCGAGCGGGGCGTCATCATCTTGGCGAGATACATCGCCACCTGACGCGGCTTGACGATGGTGCGCGTGCGGCGGTTCGACAGCAGGTCCTGCTTCGAGACATTGTAATGACGCGCCACGATGCGCTGGATTTCCTCGATGCGGATGCGCTTCGGCTCGCCAACGCGGGTCAGATGGCCGAGCAACTCATCGACGCGGTCGATGGAAATATTCGGCTCGAAAGACTGGCGGAACAAGAGCTGGTTGAAAGCGCCTTCCAGTTCGCGGCCCGATCCGGTGACGGTGCGGGCAACGTGCGAGAGAATCTCTTCGCCGATGGTGAGGCTCGGATCTTCCGCCTGTGCAGCGGCCAGACGGCGGCGCAGCATTTCGACCCGCATTTCATAGTCGGGCGCCGCCACTTCGAGCGCAACGCCACCCTGAAGGCGCGAACGGACGCGCACGTCAAGCGATTCCAGTTCGGACGGCGCGCGGTCGGCAGCGACCACGACCTGCTTGGCGCTGTCGAGCAGCGTGTTCAGGAGATGGCAGAATTCGTGCTGGATCGACTTGCCCTGCAGGAACTGCATGTCGTCGATCACGAGAAGATCGATATCGCGAAGCTGCTCCTTGAAGGAAAGCGCGTTGTTGTCGCGAATGGCGGTTGCAAAGCGCCACATGAAATATTCAGCCGTCAGATAGACAACCCGGGCCTTTTCCTGGCGCTGGAGCGCGGCAGCGGCGATGGCCTGCAGAAGGTGAGTCTTGCCGAGGCCGACAGAAGCATGGATGAAGAGCGGATTGAAGCGCACCGCGCTGGAACCGGCTTCGGCAATGGTACGGGCTGCAGCGAGCGCCACGCGATTCGATGCGCCATCGACAAAGCTGTCGAACGTATAGCGCGGGTCGAGCGGCGAACCCAGAACAGCGCCGGAGGCCGTTGCTGATTCCGCGACCACCGCGGAGCCTCGTTTTTCACCAGCCGTTTGGCCGCCAAAAGACTGGCCGATCGGGAAGACCACCTTTTCGCGCGGAGCGACGACAGGCTTGGCGTCCGCTGCGTCAGAGGCTTCCACGGGAGCGGCGCTGCGTACCACGCGGCTGACGCCGCGAACCACCACTTCGACTTTCAGAATCTGCGGGTTTTCTTCCTGCCACAGCTCGGTCAGCAGTTCGGAATAATGATTGTTGATCCAGGAGCGCAGAAATGCCGTCGGAACTGACAGGCGGACAATGCTCTTGGAAATGTCATCAAGCTTCAGACGACCGAACCAGCTGGAATAAATCTCGGTACCGACGCGGGCTTTCAGCTTTGCCGAAAGGCGCTCGAAAACCTCGTCACCTGCATTGCCGCTCAACTCGACCAGGCTCTTGTCATTTCCGCTAGCAGAAGATCCGTGGATACGGTTCGCATGTGCATCATCACCCATCGTTGCCGTCGATTTGCCGGTCATCATTGCCATCGTCTCGCCTGCCTTCACATCCGTACGCGCCGTTTTCTGACGCTTGTCATTTTTTCCTGTCCGAACCGCAGATTTATCATCCGTCTGGCCAGCAGGTACTCACTCACCAAGCCCGGCTCTGAAGCTCTGGGCCCAACACAAACTCAAACGGTCCCATCAGGACCAACACCCGGATACTCCTTCCCGGCGACCTTTTTACGACTCACAACACTTTTACCGGAGGCTGATTGCCCGGAAAGAAATCCGCCACAACCATTCAATTGTCGGGGACATGCCTAAAACGGCATTCCGGTTAATGAATGGTAAGCAATCAACCATGAGGATCGGGACCTTGAGACCAGAATATAACACCCGCGGGCTGTGACGCCCACGCCGACAAACTCGTTATTTGATGCTAACTCCGGGCCGATGGCCCACCCCTCTTATGCCCTGACTTTAGCGAAGCCCGACTGCAAAGGGCAAGCCTCAGAAAACCACATTTTTTTGCCAAAAGCTCTTGCAGGCCCTCCCCATAACAGGGGGGAATCGGACGCCAGCGAAATAACACCTTTGGATTCAATGCGTTTTCATAGGACAATTTTTAGGTGATCCTGATATGTTCCGTCCGAAAAATAAATTTAAAAATATTCCTTGACTCAAACACCCTTCCGAGTCCCTAAACCAGCCTGTGGATAACAGTGGATAAGAATCTGCAACTATTTGAAAATACTAATTAAATCTCGCCGCAGGCGATTGACATCCTTTAAAAAAAATCCAGCTAGCCATTGAAATAGCTCTTCAATTCCAGGTGGAGAGAAAGAATGCCGTTTGCCCGAAAAATGCTCAAAAAAGAAAACCCGGCTAACAATGAGCCGGGTTTCGAAACCAATCCATTAGAATGGATGAATATTTAGGCGTACTTAGGCGCTCAGAGCCTTAACGCGCTGAGCAAGGCGGGAAACCTTGCGCGAAGCGGTGTTCTTGTGCATCACGCCCTTGGTAGCAGCGCGCATCAGTTCAGGCTCAGCAGCCTTGAATGCGACTTCAGCAGCCTGCTTGTCGCCGCTCAGCAGAGCGTCTTCCAGCTTGCGCACGAAAGTGCGAACGCGCGAACGGCGGGACTTGTTGATTTCGGTGCGGGCAGCGATCTTGCGCACTGCCTTCTTGGCCGAAGGAGTATTGGCCATAAATGCCTCTCTTTTTTCTGTCAGCTAGCCAGGGGCAAAAACCGCCGGGCACAAAACCTCTAGGGCAGCCGAGAAAAATCCTTTGGGCCGCCGATCCGTGGGCGGGCTTATAGATCAGCTTTGGCGCGGCGTCAACGTGGATTCTGCCCCGAAGCGCGATCAAAAAGCCGCAAACCCGGCCCGGAAGTCCCTCCAGCGCGGCTGGAAGGCTTCCGGAAAGTCCTGTCAGGGCGGCCATTGAACCGCCAGCCGGTCAATCAGCGATTCTTGAACGACGGCGTCCGCTTGTCGATGAAGGCCGCCATGCCTTCCTTCTGGTCTTCGGTCGCGAACAGCGAATGGAACTGGCGCCGTTCGAAGCGAAGCCCCTCGCTCAATGTCATTTCATAGGTGCGGTTGACCGCTTCCTTGGTCATCAGCACCGACGGACGCGAGAAGGAGGCGATGCGTTCGGCTGCCTTCAGCGCCTCTTCCAGTAGTTCTTCCGGTGCGACGACCCGGGAAACGAGGCCGCTGCGTTCAGCTTCGGCCGCGTCCATCATGCGCCCGGTCAGGCACATATCCATGGCCTTGGACTTGCCGACATAGCGCGTGAGACGCTGCGAGCCACCCATGCCGGGCATGACGCCGAGCGTGATTTCCGGCTGTCCGAATTTCGCATTGCTGCCCGCGATGATGAAATCGCACATCATGGCCAGCTCGCAGCCGCCACCGAGCGCATAGCCCGAAACCGCCGCGATGATCGGCTTGCGGACGCGGTCCACCTTCTGCCAGTCGGCGAACATGTCCTGAAGATAGGCATCCACGAAATCGATCGGCTGCATTTCCTTGATGTCGGCACCCGCCGCAAAGGCCTTTTCGGAGCCGGTCAGCACGATTGCGCCGATCTTGCCGTCCGCATCGAAAGCACCGAGCGCCTCCGTCAGTTCGTCGAGCACCTTGCGGTTCAGCGCATTGAGCGCCTGCGGGCGATTGAGGCGGATAAGGCCAACGCCGCCGCGCGTCTCAACGATGATCGTCTCATAGGCCATGGGTTTGAACTCCTCCATCAACGGCTAGCTAGAGCATTTCCAGCAAAAGTGTGAAACGGTTTTGCGTTGGAAAATGCGACAAGACAAATAGTTAGAGCGGTTTGGCGATTCCGTTAAAATAGGAACCGCCCTCGTTGGCGGGCAAGGTGGACCGGCAGAACCACTTTTTCAAGCATTCATTGCTGGCAGGAGGCACAGAAAAAAGTCGAACGCCCAGATTGAACCGCCCGTTCCACAAAGCCGTTGCAGGCGGGATTTCGGCACGGCTCACCCTCGCGCCCATAGACGGAGAAGGCGTGCTGGAAATAGCCGAGCGCGCCATCCGCCTGAATGTAATCCTTGAGCGTGGAGCCGCCTGCGGCAATGGCTTCCGCAATCACCGTGCGGATGTCGGAAGCAAGCCGGTCCATGGTTTCGGGGTCCTGCGCCACGGACCCGGCGGCGCGCATCGGCGACAGGTGGCTGCGCCAGAGCGCCTCGCAGACATAGATATTACCGAGACCGGCAATGAGGCGCTGATCGAGCAGCGTGGCCTTGAGAGGTGCCTTGCGGCCCGCAAAGAGTTCCGCCAAGACAGCGCCGGAAAGCAGATTGCCTGTCGGCTCTATGCCAAGGCCTGCGAGCAGCGGATGACTGTCGAGCGTGCCTTCTTCGGCAAAGAGCATGAAGCCGAACCGGCGCGGATCGTTGTAGACGATGCGGGCAGAAGCGCCATCGGCGCGTTGGAGGTGAAACACCACATGATCATGCGCACTCAGCTTGGAACGCTCATGATGGAATTCGCCGGGCGTGCCGCTGCCATCATCGGTCTCGATGCGAAACGACCCCGACATGCCCAGATGGCTGATGACCGAAAGGCCGTCATCAAGATGGATGGTCAGATATTTCGCACGGCGGCCGAGCGCTGTGACACGCCGCCCGGAAAGACGTTCGACAAAGCGATCGGGAAAGGGAAAACGCAGGTCCGGTCGGCGCTGTTCGACCTTAGCGACGGTCGCGCCCTCCATGACGGGCTGCAGGCCACGGCGAACCGTCTCGACCTCTGGTAATTCGGGCATTGAAAACTGATCCTGAACAAGAGCCATGCATCGGCTTTGCCTTTATATGTTCAGTTTTATTCGCAATGCCAAGGGCTCAGCAATTGGTGCAGGGGATCGTGTTCGTGTAGCGTGGCGCCAGGTAATAGGTTTCGCGCATCGGAATGCTCGTGGAAATCCATGCATTGAGCGGCTTGTAGTCGAGCTCGACATCGACCTTGATGAAATACGATCCCTCACTCAAGAGGTTTGACGGAAGATCGCCGACGGCACCCTTTTTTGCCGCAAAATCCGCGACATTGGCATAGGACCAGTCGACCTTCGGCGTAAGGTTCTTGGCAGTTGACGTGCCGTCGATCCTGATCGCGGTGATCCTTATCTTCGGGCTGCTCCGGCCATAGGGCAGAAGCGAGGCGCGACCGATATTGAACATATTGTTCAGATCTTTTGTCGTGACCGACAATTGGCGCGCAACCAGATCGGCAAGGACGCTCGCCGAGCGCGACACCTTCTTGTTGGTATCCACCCCGTCGGCAAGGTCGACGGAGCCCAGATAAATCAGAAGCAGAAGGGGCGCGATGAGCGCGAACTCAACCGCTCCCAAGCCGCGCCGGTCACTCAGAAATTTCCGAATATAATTACGCATGACAATTGGCCGCTCTGGTGATCGCTGTTGTTTCAGTTCGGAAAGGGTTCGTTCTGCCAGGTGACGGTTGCAAAGAGCGGCATGGTGCCGCCAGCCGCATGAGGACTTTTGACCAGATAAAGGATGTTCGTCAGCAAAGGCCAGGCGTAAACCACGTTGAGCTGGTTGATCGTCGAGGTTCCGCTTGTACCGGAAATGCCTGTCCGTGTGAGCCGGCCCTCCCCATCGAGAATATCGTCCGTCGGAACCTTGTCGAACCCGTCATAGGTTCCCAGATTGAACGAAAGATTGGGACAGCCCGCAGCGACCATGAACTGCATTTGCTGGCAGAGTTCGGTTCGCAGGGCTTCCTCGCTGATCGGGGCGTCCTTGATCTGGATCTCGCCGATCTTTCCCGCCGTCTGCAACTTGCGCGCCACGCTCTCCGTCGCATTGGATATGACCTGACGTGCCGCAAAACTCACGCCGACTTCGATCGTCGCAAAAACGATGAGCAGGAATGGAACGATGAGCAGCGAGAACTCCACCACAGTCACGCCGTCTTGCGCGCGCGCGAACCGGCGCACGCCCTCACTCGCCCGCGTGAGATGGCGTGCCACAATCCCCTTAGTCATAACCCCACCCAACTCCGCCTGAATTCGATTGGGCGTATCGTTACAACAGGACAACCTGAAAGAGTATTAACGGAAACGAGACCTCACACCGGAAGACGGCTATTTGTCATCAAAACCGTTTTTCGTGGAGGCTTTTTCGCAATAGGGCGTGCAGGAAAGCGTTTGCACTTCGGCCTGACGGTAAATTCGCGTGGTCCCGCGTGTATTGCGGGAAACCACCAGTTCGCGGTCAAGGATCGGTTCGCCCTGCTTGTCCATCACAACAATATTGGTGACGCCGAAATCCCTGCCGGTCAGGACGATGGTCTGCGCGTCCTGAACGACCGCATCGGCAATCGACGGATTGCCGATCACGACGCTGTCGGCGGGACGGGCCAGCCGCAATATGCGCGCCTGGCTGGTTTCAAGGGCAATATAGTCTTCCGCAGATGCCGGTGCGCCAGCAGAGACGGCCATGAATGCAGCGCCCATGGCCGACAGCATGCCCAAGCCACCCAAAGAAAACAAACGACGCGTCACGCGACATTCCCCCCGCTGATATAATGGGCCAAGCTCATGAAGCCCCATCAATATAATGAGCAAAGAATGAACGGGATTGGTGAAGGAAGAATTAAGCCATCGCCCGTCCGTGCAGGACGCACGCGCAATTTGCCAAAGATTAACCAATCGCGCGATTGCCGTCGCCTCACAAGCGCTGCAGCATTTCGTTAACCATACCCGTTAAGAAGGCCACAATTCCTCTCTCCTATGCTTCAGCACATCCGAAATTAAAGCGCACTTCCAAAAACCAGCGCAATCGGAACAGCGAGGAGCATGCGATGCCGACATTGATGACGCGTTTCATGAAGAACAGGGCCGGTTCGACAGCGATCGAATATGCGCTGATCGGCACGCTCGTTTCCATCGCGATCATCAGCGGTGTCGCGCTCATGGCCGGCAGTGTCGGCGAAAAATTCAACGACACGGCAAAACAGTTCGAGCAAGCGACAAACCGCTAAGCATAAGCGAGCAATTCCGAGCAAACGGTGCGGTCACAGGCGACGCGGGGGCGGCAATGACAGCAACAGCCATGACGGCAATCTTCGCTCTGGCCATGGTGACCGCCATGATCACAGACCTGACGTCGATGACGATCCGCAACCGTGTTTCCATCGGACTGACACTCGGTTTTCTATTGCTCGCGCCACTTTGCGGCATTTCGCTTTCCGATTTTGGCTGGCATCTGGCGGTGGGCGGCATTGCGCTCATCATCACCTTTTCGCTCTTCTGCCTTCGCGCCATGGGTGGCGGAGACGCCAAGCTCATCGCGGCGACAGTTTTGTGGTACGGCCCCAATCCCGGCCTCATGGACTATATCGTGATGGTTTCGATCCTCGGCGGCGTGCTCACGCTCACGATCATTGTCTACCGGATGGCTCCGCGTCCGCTTCTGGCTGACCGCTTTGCCTTCATGGGAACGCTGGCCCGCAAGGACGTAGGCATTCCCTATGGCATTGCGCTCGGCGCTGCCGGTCTGTGGACATTCCCGCTATCGCCGGTCGGAGAAACGATGAGAGCCTCCATGGCGAGGATATTTTGAGCGCATCGATGCGCAACGCCCACGTGTAATTTCAATCTTTCTTTATGCGAATAAGATTATATTAACCATAATTACACGATTGCCAGTGCAATTTTGGAACACGTCATCGAGGCGTGGGGATTTGCGCGGGGCACATCATGAAATCAGCTCGACTGCTCATTTTAGGAGTAGCCGTTCTTGCGGCTGGTGGAGCGGGCTATATTGCCATGAACCTCGCCACGCCGCCGCCTGCGCCTGTCGTCGCCGCGCCTGAAGCTCCGCAGATCAAACTGGAGGACGTGCTCGTCGCCACCGAAAATCTTGGTGTCGGGGCAGAACTTACGTCGCAGATGCGCTGGCAGCCCTGGCCAGCGGAGGCCATCAGCGAAGGCTACATCACCCGCGCGAGCGAACCCGACGCCATCAACCAATTGAGCGGCGCCACGGTGCGGCTCCAGTTCTTCACAGGCGAACCGATCCGCAAGGCCAAGCTTATCGGCCCCGGCCAGAGCTTCATGTCGTCGATCCTGCCGCCCGGCATGCGCGCCGTCGCGACGCAGATCAACGCCGAAAGCTCGGCTGGCGGCTTCATCCTCCCCAATGATTTTGTCGATGTCATCATGACCCGCCGCAAGCCGGACAGCGGCGATAAATCACTGGCGCCCTTCACCACGGAAACCGTGCTGCAGAATGTGCGGGTTCTGGCCATCGATCAGGCCATTCAGGAAGACGAGCAGGGCCGCAAGGTCATGGTTGGCCAGACCGCGACGCTGGAAGTCACGCCGGAACAGGCCGAAATCATCACCGTCGCCCAGCAGATGGCCGACCGCCTGACCCTGGCGCTTCGCTCGACGCAGGATGTTGAGGACAAGGATATCAAGCAGGCCGATTATCTGGTGTCTTCGCCCACTCGCAGCGGGACGATCAAGGTCATCAAATCCGGCAGCGTTACAGAAATAGGACCGCGCTCATGAGAAAAACAAACCGCGTGCGCCCGTATTCCGCAAAGATCGCGCTGTTAGCCGGCGCGCTTGCAGCCGTTTCCATGCCGCTTGCCGACATGACCGCAATGGCCGCGGCCGGCATCGTCAAGGTAGGCGGCCAGCAGCGTTCGCAGACGATCAAGCTTGGTCTCAACAAGTCGGTCGTTCTCGATCTTCCGCAGGACGCCTATGACGTTCTCGTCTCCAATCCTTCAATCGCCGATGCGGTGACGCGGACCTCGCGGCGCATCTATCTTTTCGGCAAGCAGGTCGGCCAGACCAATATCTTCGTCTTCGGTCCGAACGGCGAACAGGTTGCATCCATCGATGTCGAGATCGAGCGGGACGTGAGCGGGCTCTCGTCCCAGCTGAAGCGTCTCATTCCCGGTTCCGACATTCGCGTCGAATTGATCAACGACAATGTGGTGCTGACCGGAACCGTTCAGACCCCGCAGGATTCGGCGCAGGCGGCCAAGCTCGCCGGTCTTTTCGTTTCTGGCGGCGAGGCTACAACAGGCCAGTTCACCACGACCGCATCCGCGCCAACGGATGGCGGCGGCGTCGCCATCAACAATCCCGACTGGGGGCGCCGTCAAAGCGCCATCGTCAATATGCTCACCATCGTAGGCGAAGATCAGGTGACATTGAAAGTCACCGTTGCCGAGGTCAGCCGCTCGGTCATGAAACAGCTTGGCGTCAATATGAGCGGCAGCGGCGTTTCGAACGGCATTTCCTATGGCGGGATTTCCGAGAGCATTGCAGGCGCCATTGGCAACAACCTGTCCGATACCGGTTTCGGCCTCGCGACGAGCAACTTTTCCGCCTATCTGCGGGCAATGGAATCGGCTGGCGTGATGAAGACGCTGGCCGAGCCGACGCTGACCGCGATCTCCGGCGAAAAGGCAGCTTTCAACGTCGGCGGCGAATATAATGTCATCAACAGCGTGACCTATGATGACGACGGAAAACGCACCAATCAGCTGGCCAAGATCAATTACGGCATCGGTCTGGAATTCATGCCGATCGTGCTAGGGCCGGGACGCATCAGCCTGAAAATCAGAACCTCCGTGTCGGAGCCGACAACGGAAGGTGCGGGCACGACCAACAAGATGGAAGGCGTTGGCGCGAGCGTCCTGTCGCTGCGCAAACGCGTCGCCGACACGACGGTCGAGCTGCCGTCCGGCGGCTCCATGATGATCGGCGGCCTGATCCGCGATGAAGTGCGCCAGTCGGTTTCAGGCTTTCCGGGCCTTACCAAGATTCCGGTCCTGGGCGCGCTGTTCCGCAGCAAGGATTTCATCCGCAACGAATCCGAACTGGTGGTGATCGTAACGCCCTACCTGGCGCGACCTGTCGCCCGCCAGCAGCTTGCGCGGCCTGACGACAACCTCAACCCGGCCAGCGATGGCGCGGGATACATACTCGGCAAGGTCAATCGCGTTTACGGCACGATGGAAACCAAATTGCCGCCGGGTCGCTACAACGGCGTCGTCGGTTATATCTACAAGTGAGCGGGGACAGATCATGACCTATTCAGCCAAAGGCTTTTTCAGGATTTCGGCCCGGCCAGCGCTCGTCGCCCTGTCGCTTGCCCTTCTCGCAGGCTGCGCGAACCGCCAGCATGTTACCGTGGGTGCCCTGCCGGACGATTACCGCACCAATCACCCGATCACGATTGCCGAGCGGGAGCAGGTTACCGATATTCCGGTCGCGCAGGCCGACCGGAAACTGAGCCCGATGCAGCGCGGCATCGTTCAGGGCGCCATCGCCAATTATCGACGCAACGGCTCCGGCATGCTTTATGTTCTGGTGCCTTCAGGCGCGTCCAATCAGGCCGCAGCCTATCGGCTCAGCACCGAAGTGTCGGCAACATTGCGTCGCAGCGGCATCAAGGCGAACAATATCGCCATCGAAAACTATCCGGTCGAAAGCCCCGATGCGGCAGCGCCAATCCGCATCAGCTACTATGCGATAACGGCAGGCACCACGCCGTGCGGACGCTGGCCGGACGACCTCGCCAGCACGCCCGAAAACCGCCATTACGCGAATTTTGGCTGCGCCTCGCAGAACAATCTGGCCGCGCAGGTCGCCAATCCGGCCGATCTTCTGGGGCCGCGCACCATGTCGCCTATCGATTCGGATCGCGCGACGGCACGACTCAACGGCAATCAAGGCTATGTGAAAATGTCGCCTGCCCAGACGCAAAACTGGCGCGAACCCCGCAGCCAGCAGGCCGAGTATTAAGAGGGCGCCATGAGCAACTTCGCGTTCGAACCGGAGGAAGAAGCGCCGGAAACAGGTCGTGCGCCGATCATGCTTGAAAATGTGCGTCCAATCCCGCGCATTTCCATCCAGGCTTTCTGCGTGAACGAAAGCGTCGCCATTCCGATTGAGCGCGCAGGCGGCGACCGGCGCATGGCAAAGACCCATCTGAAAGTGATGATGGGCGGCATTGCGGCTGCAATCGAATTCTATCAGACCGCTTCCACGCCCAATCTGATCATCGTCGAATCGGCGTCCGAACCCAATGTGCTGCTTGAAGAATTGCAGCAGTTGTCGGAGGTCTGCGATCCCGGCTCGAAGGTCATGGTCATCGGCCATTCCAACGAAGTCTGGCTTTATCGCGAATTGCTGCGGCGCGGCGTTTCGGAATATATCGTAGCGCCTGTTTCACTCGCTGACATTCTGGCCATCGTGTCCTCGATCTTTCTCGATCCCGGCGCGGAACCGCTCGGCCGCTCCATCGCATTTATCGGCGCGAAAGGCGGCGTCGGCGCATCGACCATCGCCCATAACGTCGCCTGGTCGATTTCCAATATGTTCCGGCACGATGTGGTGCTGGCGGATATGGACCTGCCATTCGGCACGGCAAACATCAATTTCGATCAGGACCCGACGCTCGGTATTGCCGATGCCGTCTTTTCGCCGGAACGCATTGACGAGGTCTATCTCGACCGGCTGCTCGTCCAATATGGCGACCATCTGTCGATCCTCGCGGCACCGTCGAGCCTGGAGCGGACATTCGACTTCGCCGAAGACGCCTTTGCCGAATTGATCGACGTTGCCCAGCGCAATTCTCCGCTGGTCGTGCTGGACGTGGCGCATGGCTGGAGCGGATGGACACGGACCACCTTGATGCGCGTCGATGAAGTCGTGATCGTCGCAACGCCCGATCTTGCCAATCTTCGCAATACGAAGAACCTCCTCGACACGCTGGCGCAACTGCGCCCCAACGATGTGAAGCCGCATCTGGTGCTGAACCAGATGGGCATTCCGAAGCGACCGGAAATCGCACTCGCCGATTTTGCCGAACCGCTCGGCATCGATCCAATCGCCACCATCGACTTCGATCCGCAACTTTTCGGCAATGCCGCCAATAATGGCCGGATGATCGCAGAGACCAATCCCGAAAGCCCGGTTGCCGAAGCCGTCAGCCATATCGCGCATGTGGTGACCGGCAGGGCTGATGTGCAACCGCGCAAGAAAAGCGGCATTTCGGGCCTTCTCGGCAAGTTTGCACGCAAAACCAGGTAACGGCAGGGAATCATGTTCGGCAGAAGAGGTAACGATGCGGGAAACGGACCGGAAAGCGGAAAGCGACCGCCCGCGCCCAAACCTGCCACGCCTGCTGCAATGCCCGCATCGACCCTGCCAACAGCGCAATCGTCCCGGATGCAGGCAGCCATTCCTTCGACGCCAGCGAAATCCCCCATCCAGGCTGGCACGCAAGGACGTGAAAAGACCGAGAGCTATTACGACACCAAATCGCAGGTCTTCTCGGCACTGATCGATACGATCGACCTGTCGCAATTGTCCCGCATGGCGCCGGATGCCGCGCGCGAGGAAATCCGCGATATCGTCAATGACATTATCGCCATCAAGAACTTTGTCATGTCGATTGCCGAGCAGGAAGAACTGCTCGACGACATCTGCAATGACGTGCTGGGCTATGGTCCGCTGGAGCCGCTTCTTTCCCGCGACGACATTGCCGATATCATGGTGAACGGTTCGCGCCGCACCTATATCGAAGTGGATGGCCTGCTGCAGGAAACCGGCATTCGTTTCCGCGACAACCAGCAGCTTCTCAACATCTGCCAGCGCATCGTGAGCCAGGTGGGACGCCGCGTCGATGAATCGAGCCCGATCTGCGATGCCCGCCTGCCGGACGGTTCGCGCGTCAACGTCATCGCGCCACCGCTGTCGCTCGACGGTCCAACCCTCACCATCCGCAAGTTCCGCAAGGACAAGCTGACGCTCGACCAGCTGGTGCGGTTCGGCGCCATATCGAATGCCGGGGCCGAACTCTTGCAGATCATCAGCCGGGTGCGCTGCAATGTCATCATTTCCGGCGGCACCGGCTCGGGCAAGACCACGCTTTTGAACTGCCTGACACGCTATATCGACACGCATGAACGCATCATCACCTGCGAGGATTCGGCTGAACTGCAATTGCAGCAGCCGCATGTGGTGCGTCTGGAAACCCGCCCGCCCAATCTGGAAGGCGAAGGCGAGGTCACCATGCGCGATCTGGTCAAGAACTGCCTGCGCATGCGTCCCGAACGCATCATTGTCGGCGAAGTGCGCGGTCCTGAAGTGTTCGATCTCCTGCAAGCGATGAATACGGGCCATGACGGTTCGATGGGCACGATCCACGCAAACAGCCCGCGCGAATGCCTCAACCGCATGGAAGCCATGATCGCCATGGGCGGCTATGTGCTGCCGCAAAAGACCGTGCGCGAGATCATCGTCGGTTCGGTCGATATCATCATCCAGGCGGCACGCCTGCGCGACGGCTCACGCCGCATCACCCATATTACGGAAGTGGTTGGACTGGAAGGCGATGTCATCACCACCCAGGATCTCGTTCTCTACGATATCAAGGGCGAAGACGCTTCCGGCCGCATTCTCGGCAGCCATAGCTCGACCGGCATCGGGCGTCCCGCCTTCTGGGAGCGCGCCCGCTACTATAATGAGGACAGCCGCCTTGCCTCCGTGCTCGACAGCATGGAAAGGGCCAATGCATGACGGGGCCGACCAGCGTTGCGATGTTCGTGGTGCTTGCCGTCATTGCCTGTGCTGCTTTGTTCTATGCGCTCTTTTACGACAAGCTCGGCAAGAAGGATCAAGCGGCGCGGCGCTTTGAGACCGTACGCAACAGCGGCTCGGAACGGGCGATTACGCGCAGCGAGCGCGACAGAAACGCCGACATCCAGAAGCGCCGCAAACAGCTGCAGGACAATATCAAGGATCTGGAAGCCCGGCAAAAGCAGCGTGAGAAGAACCAGAAATACCCGCCTCTGCGCATCCTGCTGACGCAGGCAGGACTCAATCTCACCTTGCAGAAATTCTATCTCTATTCCGGCGCTGCGGCCTTTCTTGTCACTTTCATCGCGCTGCTTTTCGGCGCCCCGCTGCTTTTCCTGCCGGGTATCGCCGTTGCCGGTTTCTTCGGCCTGCCGCGCTGGTTCGTGCTGCACCGGCGCAAGCAGCGGCTGAAGAAGTTCCTTGAGGAATTTCCCAATGCGCTCGACGTCATCGTGCGCGCAACCCGCGCCGGGCTTCCGCTCAATGACGGCTTGCGGCTCATTGCGAGTGAGGCTGTGGAACCGGTCAAGAGCGAGTTCAAGAAGGTGGTCGAGGCGCAACAGATCGGGCTTTCCATCCCCGAAGCGGTCGGCAAGATGCCCGATTCCATGCCCTGCCCCGAAACAAACTTCTTCGCCATCGTCATCCAGATACAGGCACAGGCGGGCGGCAATCTTTCTGAGGCGCTCAATAACCTGTCAAAGGTTCTGCGCGACCGCAAGAAGATGAAGGCCAAGGTCAATGCGCTCTCCATGGAAGCCAAGGCTTCAGCTGCGATTATCGGCGCCTTGCCATTCATCGTCATGGTTCTCGTCTATCTGACGAGCCCGCAATATATGACACTGCTTTTCACGTCTTCGACCGGCCACATGCTGCTCGGCATTGCGGCTGTCCTGATGCTGACCGGCATCTTCATCATGAAGAACATGATCAACTTCGATATGTGAGGCATCGGAAATGATTTCTCTCCTCACACAGAAATTGTCCGATCCGCAATTTCTGATCGGCGTCCTGATTACCGTCGCGGTTTTTGCAACCGTGGTGACGATCCTTATGCCGGTGCTGAGCGGCAGCGCGCTCAAATCGCGCATGAAGTCGGTCGCCATCGAACGAGAAGCCATTCGTTCGCGCGAGCGGGCCCGCCTCGCCGCCGAAAGCGACCGTCGCAGCAGCCTGCGTCATCAACAGAAGCAGGGCATCCGGGAATTTGTTGAAAAACTCGATCTCAAACGCGCACTGGCCGACGAAAAGACGATCGCTTCGCTCAGGCAGGCGGGCTTCCGGGGACAAAATCCGCTCAACATCTTCCTGTTCCTGCGTTTCGTGCTGCCTTTCGGGGCAATGGCCATTGCCGCCATCTATATTTTCATGCTCGGCGTGCTTGCCGATCAAACATTCTTCGTTCGCCTACTCGTCTGCATTTTTGCTGGCTATGCCGGCTTCTATGCGCCCAATCTCTATGTTTCGAACAGGGCGACCAAGCGGAAGCAATCCATCCGGCGGGCATGGCCGGATGCGCTCGACCTGATGCTGATCTGCGTTGAATCGGGCATGTCCACGGAAGCGGCCTTTCGCCGGGTGGCCGACGAAATCGGCATCCAGTCCGTCGAGCTTGCCGAAGAACTCATGCTGACCAATGCCGAGCTTTCCTTCCTGCCGGAGCGCCGTCAGGCCTATGAAAATCTCGCCAATCGCACGGGTCTGGAACCGGTTAAATCCGTAACGCAGGCCCTGATCCAGGCCGAGCGTTACGGCACGCCGGTGGCGCAGGCGCTGCGCACGCTTTCTCAGGAAAGCCGCGACCTGCGTCTGCTGGAAGCCGAAAAGAAGGCTGCGGCCCTGCCGCCAAAACTCACCGTGCCGATGATCGTTTTCTTCCTGCCGGTGCTCTTTATCGTCATCCTCGGCCCTGCCTTCATCCAGATTTCGGCGCAAGGCGGATTGTTCGGCGGCAACTGATAAAGAAGCTTCAGCCCTTCGGCTTGTCCTTGAGCATGTTCCAGGAGTTCTGCTGGGCCAGCATGGAGCGGAGATAATCCGTATTGGCCTTGGCCTGCTGCGGAGAAATCTCCTGCGCGGCAATCGCCTCCGCTTCCTGAAAGCGGCCTTGCAGGCCGACCGACAGGGCCAGGTTCTGGCGCACGCGGCTATCGGCACCGGGAGCGGCTGCGGCCTGCTTGAAATAGGTTTCCGCCGTCCGCGCATCACCCGCCAGCAGATAGGACATGCCCATATTGGAGATGATTGATGGTTCATTCGGCTGAAGCTGCAGCGCCTTTTGATAGGTCGCGCGGGCTTCTTCCTTCCGGCCCATCTGGTCGAGAATGGCACCTTCTGCAGAAACCAGTTTCCAGTCGGGATAGGCCGGGTTCTGCGCGCGGCGAATGGCGTCGAGCGCGCCGTCGAACTGCCCAGCACCAGCAAGCGCCTTGCCATAGGCGGCAAGAACAGCCTGATCCTTCGGATAGACGATGGCAAGCGCCCGCATGACGGCAAGCGCCTGATCGTTGCGGCCAAGGCGCGCCAGCACATTGGCGTAATTGAGCGCCGTCTGGCGATCCTTCGGATTGCGTTCATATTGCGCGCCGAGCCGCCCGGCCATGGCTGCAAGCTGCGCGTCGTTCATGTGATCGAAAGTGGCGACGGTTGCGGCGCGGCGCACCGATCCGGTCGTGGTCCGGTCTACCGATGTGCAGCCGGAAAGCAGAAACGCCGAAAGAATACAGGCGAAGCCAAGACGTGTTGCGATGGCGTCTTTTCGAGCGATATTCAGCATCCCGCCTCTCCCGCTAAAGCGTGTCGCGCTTCAGTTTGTTATTTCCCGGCATGTCTCCCGAAGCCGGTTTCCGCTTTCGGGAGGCAAGCTGGAAGGCCGGACGATACGCCCGCCCCCCATCAAGCCCAATTCCTGCCAAATCAATAATCTGTTAACCCTAATGATTGGTTAATAAAGCGATTGCGGTTTTGGTTTCCGCGCGGCAATAATCGCGCTATCTGTTTGTTTTAGCGCGCATCTTGTCCGAAAGCAGTTTCACACTTTTCGGGATGCGCTATTTGTTTGTTTTTGTGAACTTCCGACAAAATCCAAGCGCTTTTGCCGGACATCGCTTACTGGCCAGAAAGAGCATCATGTCTGTCGAACTTCTCTCCCGAAAATCCGAACAAAGCCGTCCGATCTGGTTTACGCCGAAAGGCGGCCTGGACACTTCCGGCCTTCCCGCCGGGGCCATTGCGTGGGCCAGAACCAACGGTTTTGATGGCGAGGCCGGACGCGTGCTCCTCCTTCCCGGTGCAGACGGGTCGTTATCGGGTGCACTGTTTGGAACCGGAGACGCGGAAAAGGGCAGCCAGTCGCAGCTTCTCGCCGGAAAGCTCGCCCGCAGTCTGCCAGAAGGGGACTGGCATTTTGAAGGCGCTGTCGATGATGCAGCGCTCGCCGTTCTTGGCTTTCTGATGGGCGGCTATAATTTCACGCGCTATCGCAAGGCCAATGGCAAGGCGATCCGCCTGGCCTTGCCTGAGGGTCTGGATGAAGCCGAAGTCCGTCGCATCGCCAGTGCAGTCACACTGGTGCGCGACCTCATCAACACGCCAACCAACGATATGGGGCCGGATGCGCTCGAAAATGCCGCCCGCGAACTGGCGAAGAAATATAAGGCTGACATTGCCGTCATCGAAGGCGATGCGCTTCTGGAGAAGAATTTTCCCATGATCCACGCGGTCGGTCGTGCTGGCGCTATCGCGCCACGCCTGATCGATCTTGGCTGGGGCAAAGCAGGCGATCCAAAAATCACGCTGGTTGGCAAGGGTGTCTGCTTCGATACGGGCGGTCTCGACATCAAACCGGCAAGCGGCATGCTCCTGATGAAGAAAGACATGGGTGGAGCCGCCAATGTGCTGGGCCTCGCCTCCATGATCATGGATGCACAACTGCCGGTGCGGCTGCGCGTGTTGATCCCGGCGGTGGAGAATTCGATTGCCGGAAATGCGTTCCGGCCAGGCGACGTGCTGCAAAGCCGCAAGGGGCTGACTGTCGAAATCGGCAATACCGATGCGGAAGGCCGCCTGGTTCTTGCCGACGCGCTTGCGCTTGCCGATGAAGAAGAGCCTGCACTCCTCATTGACATGGCGACCCTGACGGGGGCTGCGCGTGTCGCGCTCGGGCCCGATCTGCCGCCCTTCTATACGCATGATGACGGGCTTGCCGCTTCGATTGCGCACAACGCGGATGCAACGGCGGACCCGCTGTGGCGGATGCCGCTTTGGAAGCCCTATGCGCAAAAACTCTCCTCGCGGATTGCCGACCTCAATAATGTCACCACCGACGGTTTCGCCGGATCGGTGACGGCTGCACTCTTCCTCGACAGATTTGTCGAGAAGGCTGAAAAATGGGCGCATTTCGACATTTTCGGCTGGGTTCCGGTCGAAAAACCCGCCTCGCCGGTCGGCGGCGAAGCGCAAGCCATTCGCGCTCTTTACCAGCTTTTGAAAGAACGCTACCCGGCACGCTGAATCCGCTTGCCTGAAACGCCGAAAGCAGATTGAATAAAACGGTTCCGAAACAATCCCCATTTTGGTGGAGCCGGATGCCAATTGAGCTGAAGCCGTTGCAGGCGCTGACATTGCTGAGAACCCTGTCGCTGGAACAGGTGCGCGACGAGATGCCCGATCTCACCACGCGACAGGCAGCCATTTTGCTCACCATCTATCTGGAGCCCCCGCCGCATACGGTTCGGGGGCTCGCCGCAAAGCTGAATGTCACCAAACCGGTTATTACCCGCGCGCTCGACACGATGGGCGCGCTCGAACTTGTTTCCCGGCATCGTGATGAAAAAGACCGGCGAAATGTGCTAGTAAAGAGAACGGTCGCCGGTGCACTTTATGTTGAAAGACTGGGTGATCTGGTGATCGCCAAAGCCAGGGAGTTACCACTTTGACCATGCTCGACCGCCGCCTCAATGCCTACCGCCCCGACCTCGCCGACGAACGGCTGACCGGTCAGGTGGAAGCGGCGCGTTTTGCGGCGGGAACGCCGATGAAGGTTTCCGCCCCGGTTGTCGATCTGCGTTCCGAACCGCGCATGGATAGCGGACCGCAGACTCAGATGATCTTTGGGGATTCTGTCTGCGTCTTCGAGGAAATGGACGGCTGGTCGTGGGTTCAGGCGGAGCGCGACGGCTATACCGGCTACGTCTCCGCTGCCGCGCTGGAACGCCCGGCGGGCGATGCCACGCATATGGTGGTGGTGCCGCGCACCTTTGTTTATCCCGGCGCTGACCTCCGCTTGCCCCACACCAAGGCGCTGTCGCTCGGTTCACGCACGCGCATCGTCGGCGCGGCCGAGACGCGCGGTACGAAATATGCCGTTCTGGAAAGCGGCGAGACGCTGATCGCAAGTCATCTTGCCCCAATCGGCGAACATGCGGCGGACTATGTGGCCGTCGCGGAAACCCTTCTTCACACGCCCTATCTGTGGGGTGGCACCTCGGGCTTCGGCATCGACTGCTCCGGCCTCGTGCAGCTTTCCATGTGGGTGGCAGGCCGAAAAGCTCTGCGCGATTCCGACATGCAACAGGCCTCGCTTGGCGAAATCGTCGAGCCTGATGCTGCTTATTCGAACCTCAAGCGCGGCGATCTCGTCTTCTGGAAGGGTCATGTCGCCATCTGCGCATCGCCCGACATGCTGATCCACGCGAGCGGCCATACGATGACGGTTACGCTGGAACCGCTACAGGAGGCGATCAAGCGCATCGCCTATCTCTACGATCTGCCGACACTCATCCGCAGACCCTGAAAATGAGACCGGGGACCGATGAAGGGAACGATGACAATGACGATAGCCGCCCTGCTGGTCGGCTTTGCCTTGTCTTTTCCTTCCACCGTCTCGACTGAGAGAATTGCGCGCATGACCATTCCCGCGTCACCTGCCGCCTTTGCCGAAGTCAACGGCATCGAAATGTATTACCGGATCGTCGGCAAGGGCCCGCCTATCCTGCTCATTGCCGGCGGCTTGTCCGACCAGCATGTATGGGATGCGCAGCTACCGATTCTTGCGCGCCATCACACCGTCATCGTTGCCGACAGTCGCGGACAGGGACGCTCCAGCCGCACCAGGGAGCCGATCACCTACGGCTTGATGGCCGACGACTATGTGGCGCTGCTGGATTTTCTCAACATCGACAAGGTTGATCTTGTCGGCTGGAGCGACGGCGGCATTATCGGCCTCGATATCGCCATGCGTTATCCCGAACGGCTGAAAAGCCTGTTTGCGCAAGCGGCGAACGTGACGCCTGACGGCAATACCGGCTATGTCGAAGCGCGGTCCAAAGGAAAACCGATACCGGAACTGCGCCATTACGAGAGCATCGACAAGGAAATCCATGCACTGTGGGCAAATGAGCCGAACTATACGGATAAGGATTTGTCCGATATCCGGGTGCGCACGGCGATTGTGATCGGCGACCGCGATACCGCCATCACGCGTGAACATACGGAATTCATCGCCAGCCAGATACCGGGCGCGCAACTGATCATCCTGCCCGACGCCGGGCACGGCGTTCCGGTAGAAAATCCGCGCCTTTATGCGCATACGGTCCTGCGTTTCATCGACAACAAGAACGCCGAAGAAACGCAGACCGCGAGCCGGAAAAATTAAATCCGGTTCGGCAACACGCGGTCGGGCGGACGATGCCCGTCGACAAAAGCCTTGATATTGATGATGACCTTGTCGCCCATATCGATGCGGCCTTCCATGGTGGCCGAACCCATATGCGGCAGCAGGACGACCTTGCCTTTTTCGGCAAGGGCCAGCAGGCGCGGATTGACCGCCGGTTCGTTCTCGAACACGTCCAGCCCTGCCCCGGCGAGCTTGCCCTGTTCAATCAGCTCGATCAGAGCATTCTCATCGATGATCTGGCCGCGCGCCGTATTGACCATATAGGCGGTCGGCTGCATCAGGGCGATGCGGCGAGCAGACAGCAGATGGAACGTGGCAGGCGTCGACGGGCAGTTGACCGAAATGATGTCCATCCGGGCCAGCATCTGGTCCAGACTATCCCAGTAGGTCGCTTCCAGCTCTTCCTCGACCTGCGGATTGACGCGATTGCGATTGTGATAGTGAATGGAAAGCCCGAAAGCCTTGGCGCGGCGGGCGACAGCCGTGCCGATGCGCCCCATGCCGACAATGCCGAGGCGCTTGCCCCAGATGCGCCGCCCGAGCATCCAGGTCGGCGACCAGCCCGGCCATTGCCCATGACGCTCGTTGAGGACGTTCGCGCCTTCCACCAGACGCCTTGGCACCGAAAGCAGCAGCGCCAGCGTCATGTCCGCAGTGTCCTCGGTGAGCACCTTTGGCGTATTGGTAACAGTGATGCCACGCTTTGCAGCGGCTGCGACATCGATATTGTCCACGCCATTGCCGAAATTTGCGATGAGCTTGAGATTGGGGCCAGCCTGTTCGATCGCCGCCGCGTCGATGACATCCGTGATGCAGGGCACCAGAACGTCCGCTTCCTTCATCGCAGCGATGATTTCCGGCTGATTCATGCGGTGGTCGTCTATGTTCAGACGCGCATCAAACAGTTCCCGCATCCGGGTTTCCACTGGGTCCGGCAATTTTCGCGTAAGAACGACCAGCGGTTTCTTCTTGTTCGACATCTCCACCCCATCGTTGAGCAAAGCCCCCCGGAACAGCCTGTATTGTAAACAACGGACAGGTTGCGCTCCAAGGAATTTCCTGCACATTCCCAGCGGAAAACCGACTCCCACTTTTCCGGGAAATGCGTTAACCGAAGCTTCATGTTGAGACCTCCTTAACCAAGGCGGTGCAATATGGGATATTGCTTCGGCTGAACATCTCTATCAAGGCGAAGCGATAAAGACAAAGAAAAACCGGAAACTTTAGATGCCGCTTGGAAAATCCACAGTGATTTTCCAAAAATGTGCAATTAAAATCAAATAATTAGGTCGTACATTGATCTGTTGCACACAGATGGAAGCACGATCTGAAAACAGGACGGCAACGTCGCCTCGCAGCCCCCTTCAACTGCTGAAGCCGCTACCGTTCTGTCGTGACAGGACGGCGAGAGGTCGCAGTTTGTACAGAGTACTTTCGCAACGCTTTTTGATGGCCACGCTTGGCTGTCTGGCATTTTTTCTCATTCTGGCGCCGCTCGGCGCTTCGCATAGCCATGGCGCGCAGGCCGCAGAGTCAGCAGGCACAACCGTCGGCGCGAGCGGACTGCCGGTGCCGCGTTTCGTCAGCCTTAAACCCGCGCGCGTCAATCTGCGCATCGGGCCGGGGCGCGACTATGCGGTTTCCTGGCTTTTCATGAAGGCAGGGCTGCCGGTCGAGATCATCCAGGAATATGACAACTGGCGTCGTATTCGCGATGCGGACGGCACGGAAGGTTGGGTCTACCAGTCGCTTTTATCCGGCAAACGAACCGCCATCACGGCTCCCTGGCTCAAGAACAATCAGGGTTCGATGATCAATATGCGCCGCGAGGCCAGCGATACGGCAGGACTTGCCGCCGAAATCGAGCCGGGCGTGATCGGTACGGTGCGCGAGTGCACCGGCCAATGGTGTCGGGTTGACATGGGTGGCGTGCGCGGCTGGATAAAGCAATCGGATCTCTGGGGCGTTTATCCGGGCGAAGTCTTCGACTAGCCCTCCCCCATTGGATTGGATAGCGGAACCGGCCAAACTTGACTTCGCCCGGCTCGGACCGATATTGTGAAGCGGTTGAATTTCGAAGGAGTTTTATGCGCAGACGTTCATCGCTGCCGTTTTAACGGATTTGAACCCACCCGCGTGGTGGAATTTTTGCGTATATCCAAAACTCTGGAAAATCATGAAAAATCACGAAGTGACAATCCGTGCCTATAAGGCATCGGATAAACCATCCTTATCGTCCATCTGGTATCGTGCCTCCCTGAAAGCCCATTCTTTTCTCGGAGAAGATCGACTTCAACAGCAGCGCCAGCTTATCGAAGACGTCTATCTCGAAAAGGCGGAAACATGGGTTGCCACGATTGATGGCAGGCCAGCCGGTTTTATTGGCCTTCTGGATTGCTTCATCGGCGGGCTGTTTGTCGATCCCGACCTTCAAGGCTCTGGTGTGGGCCAAACTCTGCTCCGCCACGCCTTGGCATTGAAGAGCGAGTTATCGCTTGAAGTCTATGCCGACAACGAGCGGGCCTGTCGTTTCTATAGCCGCATGGGCTTCAAGGTAATTGGCGAGCGGTCGGAAGATGACGAAGGCCTCCCCTTCCGCAACATTCGGATGGAGCTGAAAAGCTGACAAGCGAGCGGGGCGAAAATCGCCCCGCTTCCTCAGAATTATTACCAGGCAGGAATCACCGATCCCTTGAACGTTGTGGCGATGAATTCCTTCACCTCATTGCTGTGATAGGATGAGATCAGGGTTTTCACCCAGTCGGCATCCTTGTCTGCGGTGCGAACGACGAGAATATTGATGTAAGGCGCCTTTTCGCCTTCCCGCACCAGCGGATCGGTTGCCGGGTTCAGGCCGGCTTCCATGGCATAATTGGTGTTGATGACGGCAGCATCGACATCTTCCATCGAACGCGGAAGCTGCGCCGCATCAAGTTCCACGAATTTCAGCTTCTTCGTGTTCTCGACGATATCGAGGGCGCTGACCTTCAGCCCCTTGGCCGGATCGAGCTTGATGATGCCGTTTTCAGCCAGAACGAGCAAAGCACGGCCGCCATTGGTCGGATCGTTGGGGATTGCAATCGTCGCGCCGTCGGCCAGTTCGGAGATATTCTTCAGTTTCTTCGAATAAACGCCCATCGGGAAATTGACCGTCTCGGCAACCATCACGATGTCGAAGCCGCGATCAGCGACCTGATTGTCGAGATAAGGCTTGTGCTGGAACGAATTTGCTTCCAGCGCGCCATCCGCGAGCGCCATGTTCGGAATGACATAGTCCGAGAACTCCTGAATATCGAGTTCAAGGCCGTTCTTCTCGGCGACTTCCTTGACCTTTTCCATGATCTGGGCGTGCGGCCCCGGCGTAACTCCGATCCGGACGGTCTTGGCAAAGGCGCTGCCAGCGGTAAAAACGGCGAGAATGGTCGCAGCGACGAGTAGTTTACGCATGATTTCTCCTTGAAAGGTGTACAGCCGAAACCTGGGAGGCGATTCAGCCTGAGCGAGGGAACTTTACCTCTTTTCAGCCCCATGCGATCCAATAGGCAACAAAAAAGCGGCCATCGCCGCTTTCTTTTCAATCCGCTGATAGATGCCCGTCGCTATCGGCTCATTATTGGCCTCTGTTACTGGGTCTTGCGGCGCAGGCGAACGATAATATCGACATTGACGATTTCCATGCCGTCCGGCGCATCCGGCATGTTGGCAACGGTCGGCTGCCCCTTCTCACCATGCGGAATATCGAACACGACATTTTCTCCTTCAAGGAAGAAATGCTGGTGGTCCGAGATATTCGTATCGAAATAGGTCTTCGAGCCTTCGACCGCGATGATGCGCAGCATACCGGCTTCGGTGAACTGGTGCAGCGTGTTGTAGACCGTCGCCAGAGACACCGGCACGTCGGCCATGACGGCCTCTTCGTGAAGGTCTTCCGCAGACAGATGGCGATCGCCCTGGGCGAAGATCAGGCTCGCAAGCGCAACGCGCTGGCGCGTCGGACGCAGGCCCGCGCGGCGGAGCTGCTCTTCCATCGAGACCGTCGAGTGGGTATGTGAAGACTGCATATTCACCGTTGGTTCCGTCACAAGCTTGTAGCAAAATCATCAATCGTCAAACGGGCTGTTGCCCATTGCATACTGACATTGATATATGCCGTTGCGAAATAACTATCAATAGCCTTGGGAATTGCGCGGTTTTTCGGATAAACCCCGGATTAATCCAATGCATGATTTTACTGCCGGAAACAGTCTATGGTAGGGATGTTCCGGTGAAACCTACAATCGGGCCGGATTGCCGGTCGATACAGAATGAACCTCAAGGGAGGCGTAATGGCAGAACAGAAATCAAGCTACGGGTATGAAGAACTCCTGGCCTGCGCACGTGGCGAGATGTTCGGCCCCGGCAATGCTCAGCTTCCCCTGCCTCCGATGCTGATGGTCCATCGCATCACCGATATTTCCGAAACCGGTGGCGAGTTCGACAAGGGCTATATCCGCGCTGAATATGACGTGCGGCCGGACGACTGGTATTTCCCGTGCCATTTCATGGGCAATCCGATCATGCCGGGCTGCCTTGGCCTCGACGGCATGTGGCAGCTGACCGGCTTCTTCCTCGGTTGGCTGGGCGAACCGGGCCGCGGCATGGCGCTCTCCACCGGCGAAGTGAAGTTCAAGGGCATGGTGCGCCCGCATACCAAGCTTCTTGAATATGGCATTGATTTCAAGCGTGTCATGCGCGGCCGCCTCGTGCTTGGCACGGCTGACGGCTGGCTGAAAGCCGATGGCGAAACCATCTACCGGGCAACCGATCTGCGCGTCGGCCTGTCCAAGGACAGCGAGGGCCAGTAAGGCGCCTCAGTCACCATCATCCACGAGCGCGACTGCAAAAAAGTGAACAGTTTTCATGCGGCCGCGCTCAAAACATGCGAAGATCGCACCTATGTAACCGCGAACAGGCGGCAATCCGCATGACGGACACGCCCTCACGGATCAGGTGTAAAGGAGAACGCGATGCGGCGTGTGGTCGTAACGGGTATGGGGATCGTATCCTCGATTGGCAACAATACCGAAGAGGTGACGGCTTCGCTTCGTGAAGCAAAATCCGGCATCTCCCGGGCTGAGGAATATGCCGAGCTCGGTTTCCGCTGCCAGGTGCACGGGGCCCCGAATATCGACGTCGAAGCCCTCGTCGACCGGCGCGCAATGCGTTTCCACGGCCGTGGCACGGCCTGGAACCACATTGCCATGGATCAGGCGATTGCAGATGCCGGACTTTCCGAAGAGGAAGTTTCCAACGATCGCACCGGTATCATCATGGGGTCCGGCGGTCCTTCGACCCGCACGATTGTCGATAGTGCCGACATCACCCGCGAAAAGGGTCCGAAGCGCGTCGGCCCGTTCGCCGTGCCGAAAGCCATGAGCTCGACGGCCTCCGCAACGCTTGCAACCTTCTTCAAGATCAAGGGCATCAACTATTCGATCTCCTCGGCCTGCGCCACGTCGAACCATTGCATCGGCAACGCGTTCGAAATGATCCAGTATGGCAAGCAGGACCGCATGTTCGCAGGCGGCTGCGAAGATCTCGACTGGACGCTTTCCGTTCTGTTCGACGCTATGGGCGCCATGTCGACCAAATATAACGACACGCCTTCCACCGCATCGCGCGCCTATGACAAGAACCGCGATGGTTTTGTGATTGCAGGCGGCGCTGGCGTTCTGGTGCTGGAAGACCTCGAAACGGCGCTGGCACGCGGCGCCAAGATTTATGGCGAGATCGTCGGTTACGGCGCAACCTCCGACGGCTATGACATGGTGGCTCCATCCGGCGAAGGTGCTATCCGCTGCATGAAGATGGCGCTTTCGACAGTCAAGACCAAGATCGACTACATCAATCCGCACGCCACCTCGACGCCTGCCGGCGATGCTCCTGAAATCGAAGCCATCCGTCAGGTCTTCGGCTCGGGCGATGCATGCCCGCCGATCGCCGCGACCAAGTCTCTGACCGGCCACTCGCTGGGTGCGACGGGCGTGCAGGAAGCCATCTATTCGCTTTTGATGATGCAGAACAATTTCATTTGCGAAAGCGCACATATCGAAGAACTGGACCCTGCCTTCGCGGACATGCCTATCGTTCGCAAGCGCATTGACAACGCTCAGCTCAACACCGTGCTCTCCAACTCCTTCGGATTTGGCGGCACCAATGCGACGCTGGTTTTCCAGCGTTACCAGGGCTGAGGGAGAGGGAAAATATGGAAGGTCTGATGAAAGGCAAACGCGGCCTCATCATGGGGGTCGCGAATAATCACTCACTCGCCTGGGGAATTTCAAAGCAACTCGCAGCACAGGGTGCAGAACTCGCCTTCACCTATCAGGGTGATGCGCTCGGCAAGCGCGTAAAGCCGCTTGCCGAACAGGTCGGTTCGGATTTCGTGCTGCCCTGCGATGTTGAAGATATCGAATCGGTCGATGCGGTTTTTGCCGAAATCGAGAAGAAGTGGGGCAAGCTCGATTTCATCGTTCACGCCATCGGCTTTTCCGACAAGAACGAACTGAAGGGTCGCTACGCAGACGTCACCACGCGCGAAAATTTCAGCCGCACCATGGTGATTTCCGCCTACTCCTTCACGGAAATGGCACAGCGCGCCGAAAAGCTCATGAAGGACGGCGGCTCAATCCTGACGCTGACTTATGGCGGATCGACGCGCACCATCCCGAACTACAACGTCATGGGCGTTGCCAAGGCAGCACTTGAAGCCATGGTTCGTTATCTTGCTGCCGATTACGGCCCGCAGGGTATCCGCGTCAATGCGATCTCGGCTGGTCCCGTGCGCACGCTGGCCGGTGCCGGCATTGGCGATGCACGTGCGATCTTCAGCTATCAGCGCCGCAATTCGCCGCTGCGCCGCACCGTCGATATCGACGATGTGGGCAAATCGGCGGTCTATCTGCTGTCCGACCTTTCGAGCGGTGTCACCGGCGAAATCCATTATGTGGATTCGGGCTACAACATCGTCTCCATGCCGACGCTGGAAGAGCTGAAAAGCTCCGACGCCGAACGCGGCGAGTGATCTTCGTTTTGCTCAACAAAAAACCCGGCTGAGATGCCGGGTTTTGTTTTATTTCTTCGCATCGAAGATTTTGAAACCATTCGCCTCTTCAAGAAGCGTCACGTTCTTGAACAGTCCTTTGAGCGTCGTCTCATAAGGCAGCTGACGGTTTGCGACCATCAGCAGCCGTCCGCCGGTTTTCAACCGTGAAGCGGCAGCGGCAATGAATGCCTGCCCCAGCGAAACATCCGTCACCCGCCCCTCATGGAACGGGGGGTTCATGACCACAGTGTCATAGATACCCGTCAGCTTCTCGCTGGTCACATCGAACCAGTTGAAGCTGATCGGCACCGATGGAGCAAGTCGCTCCAGATTGCCGCGTGCGGCTTCCAGCGCCTCATAATCGGCTTCATAAAGGTCTATCGCCTTGATGCGATCAGCAAATTTCAGGCATTGCGCAGCCAGATAGCCCCAGCCAGCGCCCAGATCGGCGACGTTGCCGAAGACGATCCTTTCCATATGCGGCACGAGCAGCGCCGAACCCTTGTCGATGACGCCGTGCGAGAACATGCCGGGTTCGGTCCGGAACACCTCGTCAATATCGCTCGCAAGTGGTTTGAGCGCCGCGATGAAGTCATCGGTCAGATCGGCAGGCCTTCTTAGCCAGAACACCACAGCATGGTTCTTCGACATGCGGTCGCTGATTTCGGCAATATTGCCGACCCATTTCCGGAAACTGTCGATGCCCAGCTTCTTGTCACCGGACACTGCGATCCAGCCGCCCGGCTCAACACGCGCCAGAAGCTCCGCAAACCATGCCTCGTTGCGTCCGCGATGTTTTCCGAGCAGGAGTAGCCCACCGGCGAAACGGCGCTCCTCATCCAATCTAAGGCCTAATCTGGGAACTGCCTTGAAGCCTTCCTTTTCCAACGCAAGCCAATCAGGGCGCCAGGGCTGCAGGAAAGTGAGCGCCTGCTTCCATTCATCTTCAAGGCGCCGGTCAGCAGACAAGCCGCAGGCAAGAAAGAACTGGCCTTCTGCGGGCATATCCAGAATGCCCTGATCGAAGGGGAGAAAGAGGGTTTGTTGTGCCGGTGTAATCATGGCTCATCCATGGTCTTGAAATGAATCCCATGCAACAAAAAAGCGCGCCCGGAGGCGCGCTTTCCAACGTCAGAAAAGACGCAACGCTTATTCAGCGTCAGCTTCTTCCTTCTTCTTTTCCTGAACGATTTCCTTGCCGGTTTCTTGATCAACGACCTTCATCGACAGGCGAACCTTGCCGCGTTCGTCAAAGCCCATCAGCTTGACCCAAACCTTCTGGCCTTCCTTGACCACATCGGTGGTCTTGGCAACGCGGTCGCTAGCCAGCTGCGAAATGTGAACCAGACCGTCACGCGGGCCGAAGAAGTTCACGAAAGCGCCGAAGTCGGCGGTCTTGACGACCGTGCCTTCATAGATTTCGCCGACTTCAGGCTCAGCAACGATCGAATGAATCCACTTCTTGGCGGCTTCGATTTCCTTGCCGTTGGACGAAGCGATCTTCACCGTGCCGTCGTCCTCGATGTTGATCTTGGCGCCGGTCTTTTCCACGATTTCGCGGATGACCTTGCCGCCGGAACCGATCACGTCGCGGATCTTGTCGGTCGGGATGTTCATCACTTCGATGCGCGGGGCAAATTCGCCCAGTTCGTCACGCGAGGTCGACAGAGCCTTGGCCATTTCGCCGAGAATGTGGACGCGACCGCCCTTGGCCTGCTCCAGAGCAACCTTCATGATCTCTTCGGTGATACCGTCGATCTTGATGTCCATCTGGAGCGAGGTGATGCCATTTTCCGTACCGGCAACCTTGAAGTCCATGTCGCCGAGGTGATCTTCATCACCCAGAATGTCAGACAGAACGGCGAAGCGTTCGCCTTCCTTGATCAGGCCCATGGCGATACCGGCAACCGGACGCGCGAGCGGAACGCCTGCATCCATGAGAGCCAGCGACGTGCCGCAGACGGTTGCCATCGAGGACGAGCCGTTCGATTCCGTGATCTCGGAAACGGCGCGGATCGTGTAGGGGAACTGTTCAGCGGCAGGCAGCATCGGATGGATTGCGCGCCATGCGAGCTTGCCATGACCGATTTCGCGACGGCCCGGCGAACCCATGCGGCCGGTTTCGCCGACGGAGTACGGCGGGAAGTTGTAATGCAGCATGAAAGGCTGCTTGTAGGTGCCGGTCAGGGCGTCGATCATCTGTTCGTCTTCGCCGGTGCCGAGCGTGGCGACGACGATAGCCTGCGTTTCACCGCGGGTGAACAGGGCCGAGCCGTGGGTGCGCGGCAGGATGCCGACTTCCGACACGATCGGGCGAACGGTCGAAAGGTCACGGCCGTCGATGCGGCTGCCAGTGTCGAGAATGTTCCAGCGAACAATCTTGGCCTGCAGATGCTTGAAAATGGTCGCGAACTGTTCCGGCGACATCTCGGTTTCTTCCACGCCTTCGGGGAAGAAATGTTCCTTCGCCTTTGCCTTGGCGGCATCGACAGCAGCGTAACGGGCCTGCTTTTCGGTGATCTTGTAAGCGTCGCGCAGATCGTTTTCGACAACGGCCAGCATCTTGGCTTCGAGAGCCGACAGGTCTTCCGGCTGGAAGTCGCGCGGTTCCTTGGCGGCAACTTCAGCGAGCTTGATGATTGCGTCGATGACCGGCTGGAAGCCCTTCTGGCCGAAAACAACGGCGCCAAGCATAACTTCTTCGGAGAGTTCCTGTGCTTCCGATTCAACCATCAGCACGGCTTCCGACGTACCGGCGACAACCAGATCGAGCTTCGATTCCGGCATTTCGTCGATATTCGGGTTCAGAACATATTCGCCGTTGATGTAGCCGACGCGCGCGCCGCCGATCGGGCCCATGAAAGGCACGCCGGAAATGGTGAGAGCAGCGGAAGCGGCAACCATCGACAGGACGTCCGGATCGTTTTCCAGATCGTGCTGGACGACGGTGACGACAACCTGCGTGTCGTTCTTGTAGCCGTCGACGAAGAGCGGACGGATCGGACGGTCGATCAGGCGCGAAACCAGCGTTTCGTTTTCGCTCGGACGACCTTCACGCTTGAAGTAACCGCCAGGGATCTTGCCGGCAGCGTAGGTCTTTTCCTGATAGTTGACGGTCAGCGGGAAGAAATCCTGGCCCGGCTTCGGCTCCTTGGCAGAAACGACAGTCGCCAGAACGACGGTTTCGCCATAGGTTGCGAGAACCGCACCGTCAGCCTGACGGGCGATCTTGCCGGTTTCGAGCGTGAGCGGACGACCGCCCCATTCGATTTCTACTTTATGGGTATTGAACATATCTTGTCCTCATGTGGTGATGCCGCGCAAAAGCGCCTGAAGGCATCGCCGGGTTGGCGGACAGGCCACGGGCAAGACAACGGGAAGCTCGCGGAAAATCAAAACGAACTGCCTGCAATCCTGCCCCATGACTGGTCCAGTCGTGAGCCGTTTGGCTCTCGGGCATCCGATCCGGGAGCACCATGCCGCCGAACCGGGTTTCAAGGGCCACGAATAGCCCCATTCAAAATCAAACGGGCGACGTTTTGAGGCGTCGCCCGATTTCAACCTTAACGGCGCAGGCCGAGACGGCCAATCAGCGCCTGATAACGCGCTTCGTCAATGCCCTTGACATAGTCAAGAAGGCGACGACGCTGCGAAACCAACTTCAGGAGGCCGCGACGCGAATGATTGTCATTCTTGTGGCCCTTGAAGTGTTCGGTGAGGTTGGCGATACGCTCGGAAAGAACGGCAACCTGTACTTCAGGAGAACCGGTGTCGCCTTCCTTGGTGGCGTATTCCTTGATAAGTGCTTGCTTGCGCTCAGCAGTAATCGACATCGTAACACCCTTTCTAGATGAGAGGAAAACCTGACGCCCGGGCCGGGATGTCGTCCAGCGCGGGCCATTTACACGATTGACATGCTTTTACGCATGATCGATGAGGGGCATATAGTGCAAAATCGGCAGGAATGCCAGCCTCAATTCAATTTGCCGCCTCACTGCACGCTTCCGACGAAATCTCGGCCTGTTGTGAAAACACGTTTCGGCTTGAATTGCCCGTGCTCGATATAGCCGATGGCGAGCAATTTTCCGCGTGTGGTGACGCAGGCTTCGTCCGCTTCCAGAGGCGCGTCGCGCCCGCGCAAGATCACCGGATTGCCCAGACGCACGCGCTGGGCCTGATCGTCGGTCAATGGCACCTGCGGCAGGCAGTCGAGCGCGGCGCCCGTATCGATGACCAATGCGTCAATCGCCGAAAAATCGCGGCGAGGCGCGGGTTCAATGATATTGCCGTCCTCATCCTTCGGCGGGAGCGGCGGCCATGCCTGCTCCAGTTCCGCCAATGTCACGGAATCCTCTTCCGTGAACGGCGCGACCTCTATGCGGCGCAACTCCGAAATATGACCGTAACAGCCAAGATCGCGCCCCATGTCGCGCGCCAGCGAGCGCACATAGGTGCCCTTGGAGCATTCAACTTCGAATTCAGTGCGGTCGGCATCCGGAACGCCGACGATCTCCAGACGGTCGATCTCGACTTCACGGGACGGGATTTCGACCGTTTCGCCTTCACGGGCGAGGTCGTAGGCGCGCTCGCCATCGATCTTGATCGCCGAGAACTGTGGCGGAACCTGTGAAATGACGCCGGTATAATTGGGCAACAATACTTCTATATCCGCACGCGTCGGGCGCTTGTCAGAGGTCTTGGTCGGCTGGCCTTCCAGATCGTCGGTCGAACGCTCCTCGCCCCAGCTAACCGTAAAACGGTAGATCTTGGTTCCATCCATGACATAAGGCACGGTCTTGGTCGCTTCGCCCAGCGCTATAGGCAACATGCCGGAAGCAAGCGGATCGAGTGTACCGGCATGACCGGCTTTTTCGGCGTTGAACAGCCACTTGATCTTCGAGACCGCCTCGGTCGATCCCATCCCTTTCGGCTTGTCGAAAATGACCCAGCCGGATATCGGACGACCTTTTTTCTTGCCCCGTCTTGCCATGCTTTATTCGTCTCCATTGCGGGAGGTTTTGTCCTCGCCGTCTTCGTCTTCATTATGGGTCAGGTCGCGGGCGACTTCCGGCGAGCGGAGCAGCGCGTCGATCCTGGAAAAATTGTCAAAGCTGGTATCGGCCCGAAAGCGGAATTCCGGCATGTATTTCATCTGGCTGAGGCTGGGCGCCATGCGGCCACGAATGAACTTCGCATTTGCCGCCAGCGCCTTGATGACCGCCTGCGTATCGGCATCGCCAAGCGGCGTGATGAAACAGGTCGCGATCTTGAGGTCAGGCGACATGCGTACTTCCGAAACGGAAATCACCGTGCGGGCAATGAGATTGTCGCGGATTTCTCCGCGCTGAAGCACCTGCGCCAATGCGTGGCGCACCTGCTCGCCCACGCGAAGCTGGCGCTGGGAGAGGCCGCCCGAGCCTTTTGGATCTGGAGAACGTGCCATGGCTATATCCTCGATAAACAGCCGCCAATCGGCATCCAGCCACAAAGGACTGTCCGACAACATGACTACAAATTGGCAGGCGCAATAATACGCAACTTACCACAATCCAGCCGGGAGTCAGACCCTCTGGACCGGATAACGAAAAGCCGGGCCACCTCTCGACAGCCCGGCGGGATAGTTTTTAAAGCGTGCGCGAAACGTGTTCGACGCGGAAGGCTTCGATGACATCGCCTGCGCGAATGTCGTCGTAGTTCTCGAACGCCATACCACATTCCTGACCGGCAGGAACTTCCGACACTTCGTCCTTGAAGCGCTTGAGCGTCTTGAGCTTGCCTTCGTGGATAACCACGTTGTCGCGGATGAGGCGGACGCCTGCGCCGCGCTCGACCTTGCCTTCGGTGACACGGCAACCGGCAACCTTGCCGACCTTGGTGATGTTGAAGACTTCGAGAATCTCCGCATTGCCAAGGAAGGTTTCGCGGCGTTCCGGCGACAGGAGACCCGACATCGCTGCCTTAACGTCATCGATGAGATCATAGATGATGTTGTAGTAGCGGATTTCGATGCCCTGCTGGTCGGCTGCGTCGCGTGCCTGCTTGTTGGCGCGGACGTTGAAGCCGATGATCGCGGCATTGGAGGCCTCGGCCAGCGACACGTCGCTTTCCGTAATACCGCCTGCGCCCGAATGGACGATGCGGGCGCGAACTTCGTCCGTGCCGAGCTTGTCCAGCGCATTCGAGATCGCTTCGATGGAGCCCTGAACGTCGCCCTTGATGACGAGCGGGAATTCCTTCGTGCCCGAAACCTGAAGCTGGTTCATCATCTGCTCGAGCGAACCGCGCGCACCCGACTGGCGTGCAACCGCCTTGTCACGGGCCAGACGCTGGCGGTACTCAGCGATTTCACGGGCCTTGGCTTCATTGGCAACGACGGCAAAGCGGTCACCCGCCTGCGGCGTTCCCTGAAGACCGAGGATTTCGACCGGCATTGCCGGACCGGCTTCCTTGACATGCTCGCCACGGTCGTTGACCAGGGCGCGCACGCGGCCCCATTCGCTGCCTGCGACAAGAATGTCGCCCGGATGCAGGGTGCCCTTCTGAACAAGAACGGTAGCAACGGAACCGCGACCGCGATCAAGCTGGGCCTCGATGACCACACCTTCGGCGGTACGGGTCGGGTCGGCCTGCAGATCGAGCATTTCAGCCTGAAGCAGAACTGCATCGAGCAACTTGTCGAGGTTGATCTTGTTCTTGGCCGACACTTCGACGTCGAGCACTTCACCGCCCATCGATTCCACGAAGACTTCGTGCTGCAACAGGGCAGTGCGAACCTTCTGCGGATCGGCAGCCGGCTTGTCGATCTTGTTGATCGCCACGATGATCGGAACACCCGCCGCCTTGGCGTGATTGATCGATTCAATCGTCTGCGGCATCACGCTGTCGTCAGCTGCAACCACCAGAATGGCAATATCGGTCGCTTGCGCACCGCGGGCACGCATCGCGGTAAAGGCAGCGTGGCCCGGCGTATCGATGAAGGTGATCTTCTGGCCATTCTGTTCGACCTGATAAGCACCGATATGCTGGGTGATGCCGCCGGCTTCGCCCGACACGACATTGGCATGACGAATGGCATCAAGAAGCGAGGTCTTGCCGTGATCGACGTGGCCCATGATGGTCACGACCGGAGGACGCGAAACCATGGCAGCCTGATTGTCTTCCACGTTGAAGATACCTTCTTCAACGTCGGATTCAGCAACGCGCTTCACGGTATGACCGAATTCTTCAGCGATCAGCTGCGCGGTATCGGCATCGATGACGTCGCCCGGCTTCATCATCTGGCCCTGCTTCATCAGGTACTTGATGATATCGACGGAGCGCTCCGCCATACGCTGGGCCAGTTCCTGCAGCGTGATGGTTTCAGGAATGGTCACTTCACGCGAAATTTTCTCGCGCGTTTCCTGCATCTGCGAACGCTTGAACTTTTCCTGACGACGACGCATCGCCGACAGCGAACGCGACCGGCCTTCCTCTTCGAGGTTGCTGGTGAGCGTCAGCTTGCCGCGGCGGCGATCATCCTCGCCCTTCGTGGCTTTTGGTGCGCGAACTTCCGGCTTCGCGGGAGTACCGCGACGGACTGCGCCACGACGATCATCGTCGTCATCCGACTGACCAGGCTTGCGAAGCTGGCTCTGCGGAAGCGGCTTGCCCGGAATCGGGGCTGCATCGACGAGGCTTGGCGCCGGGCGCGGTCCGCCCTGTTGCGGACGGCCACCTTGCGGCGGACGATTGCCCTGTGGGCGACCAGCCTGCTGCGGGCGATTACCCTGCGGACGTGCATCGTCACGGCGTTCGGTGCGGGCTTCTGGCTGCGGCATACGCTTGGCAGCTTCTTCCTCGGCCTTGCGGCGGGCATCGGCTTCAGCCTTGAGACGGGCTTCTTCTTCCGCCTGACGACGAGCAGATTCTTCGCGTTCCTTGGCGCGGCGCGCATCTTCCTCGGCGCGGCGCTTGGCTTCCTCGACCGCGCGGGCGCGTTCTTCAACTTCACGAACCTGCGCTTCCTCGAGCGCACGGCGACGTGCATCCATTTCGGAGCGCGACAGCGTGTTCAGCACCATGCCGGAGCGGTCGGACGGGCGCGGACGCTGAGCCTGCTGGCCACCGGGGCGCTGCTGGGTCGGGCGCTGCTGCGCGACATGCGGCTTCGTTACCGAAGCAGCGGGTGCCGCCGGCTTCGGTGCCGGAGCTGCGGGCGCTGGCGCACGCGCTGCCGGAGCGGGCTGTGCAGGCTGGGCAGGCTGCGCGGCCTGTGCCGGTGCGGGAGTTGCGGGCGCGGGAGCCGCCGGAGCGGGTGCTGCAGGCCGCGGGGCCGCTGCCTCGACTTCCGGCTTCTCATCAGGCCGCGAGAATTTGCGCTTCTTCGTTTCAACGACGACAGCCTTCGTGCGGCCGTGGCTGAAATTCTGGCGCACGGTGCTCTGCTCGACGCCTGGCCGCTTCATGGTCAGCGTCTTCTTCGTATTAACGCTCAGCGTCTTGTCGTCGTTCGTTTTATCGCTCATTACGTTTCCGTTTCCTTCGCGGCTCCGGCCGCTCTACTCGAGCTTTATCCAACGTGACGGGGTCATGTTGGATAAAGCTCCAGTCATCCGCTTCAACGCGCAATCCGATCCAGGGCTGCCAAAGCCCCTCCAGAGTTGCGCTCTAAAGCGTGTCGCGTTTCATCAAACTCTTACGACACGCTTTACGCTTTTATTTTCATGCATGTCTTTATCCCAAAACCAGTTCCCACTTTTGGGAGACATGCTCTAATCCAGGCCCGACGCGCTTTCACCACGATAGCGATGCAACATAAGTGCCCGCTTTACGAACCCGGCCGCCGCCTTTCCCTCAAGCACGGCTGCATGTATCACATTTCCGCCCCCAAATGCCAAATCCATTTCTTCTCCCGTAAAAAGAGAGAAAGAAGGGATTTCCGGACCATCCAGATGCACCACGGCGCGGCGAGCCTGATCAAGCTTGCGCACACCGTCGGCGGCGGCTTCCTTCGCATGCAACACCATGGCGGCTGTCCCGGTGCGGATCGCCTGATCCACTTTGGTCGAGCCAGAGACCACAGCTCCGGCCTTGCGGGCCAGAGCGAGGCTGCCAAGGGCAGATTTCGTCAGCAACTGGTCTACCAGTGCGCCAAGATCCGCCTGCGGCGTCACGCCTTCTTTCAGCGCACGCGCAAAAAGCTTGCGCTTGACCGCCTCATCCACCAGACGACGCTCGGCCTTGACCCAGCATCCCCTGCCCGGCAGGTTCCTTTTCAAGTCCGGCACCACGGAACCATCGGGACCGGCCACGAAACGGATCAGATCATCGGCAGAACCGCTTTCGCGCGTGACGATACAGGTTCTGTCATTCATATCCTGCTCCACGCGAACTCCAGTCTTGCCATATTGCGGTCTGCCCGCACATCAAATCCAACACGGGGACCCAACGCGGGCGCTGTACCAGAGCCAAAGCCCTACCACAACCCGTAAGATGGCCGGAACCGCACTCGAAAGCCGACTGGCCGATCAATTCGAATGAACGACGACCATTTTTCAGAGCTTAATTGCGAGAGCCGCACAGCTTACGCCTGAATTGCTCCAGACGTAAGAAGCCACGCGGCTCTTTTTATTCCAGCCGCTTCTTAAGAAGCAGCTTCCTCTTCACCGGCTTCTGCTTCAGCGACTTCTTCCTGAGCCGATGCCAGTTCTTCTTCCGTGATCCATCCTGCCTTCAAACGCGCAGTCAGGACCATCTGTTCCGCATCGACGCGCGAAACGTCGAAAGCCGAGAAGATGCCGCTATGAGCGACGGTTTCGCCGTCCTTGCGTTCGCGCCAGCCAACCAGATCGTCGACGGCATAGCCGGCAAAGTCTTCGATCGTCTTGACGCCGTCCTCGCCAACAGCCACCAGCATCGCGGTGGTCATGCCCGGCAGTTCGCGCAGTTCGTCGGCAACGCCCAGTTCCTTGCGGCGATCATCCTGTTCGCTTTCGATGCGATCCAGATATTCGCGGGCACGCTCCTGGATTTCACCAGCCGTATCCTCATCGAAACCGTCGATGGAGGCGATTTCGCCGGGCTCTACATAGGCCAGTTCTTCAACCGATGCGAAACCTTCGGAGGCCAGAACCTGACCTACCATCTCGTCAACGTTGAGCGCTTCCATGAAGAGGGTCGAACGTTCAGCGAATTCCTTCTGGCGACGTTCGGATTCTTCGTCTTCCGTCAGGATATCGATGTCCCAGCCCGTAAGCTGCGAAGCCAGACGCACATTCTGGCCGCGACGACCGATTGCAAGTGATAGTTGGTCATTCGGGACGACAACTTCAATACGTTCGGCATCTTCATCGAGAACAACCTTGGCAACTTCAGCAGGCTGAAGCGCGTTGACGATGAAGGAAGCTGCATCCGGCGACCATGGAATGATGTCGATCTTTTCGCCCTGCAGTTCGCCGACAACGGCCTGAACGCGGGAGCCGCGCATGCCCACGCAGGCGCCGACCGGATCGATGGAAGCATCACGCGAGACAACCGCGATCTTGGCGCGGGAACCCGGATCGCGGGCAACCGACTTGATTTCGATGATGCCGTCGTAGATTTCCGGCACTTCCATGGTGAAAAGCTTCGCCATGAAGGACGGATGGGTACGCGACAGGAATATCTGCGGGCCGCGCTGTTCGCGGCGCACGTCGTACACATAGGCGCGAATGCGGTCGCCATAACGGAAAGCTTCACGCGGGATCAGTTCGTCGCGGCGCACGATGGCTTCGCCACGACCCAGATCGACGATCACATTGCCGTATTCGACCCGCTTCACAGTGCCGTTGACGATTTCGCCAACGCGGTCCTTGTATTCGTCATACTGGCGGTCACGCTCGGCTTCGCGCACTTTCTGCACGATGACCTGCTTTGCCGACTGCGCGGCAATACGGCCAAAATCCATCGGCGGAAGCTGGTCGGCAATGAAATCACCGATCTGTGCGTCGGGATTGCGATCACGGGCGGTGAAGAGCGAAATCTGCGTCGCGTAATCTTCGACGTGCTCGACAACTTCAAGCAGGCGCTGCAGCTTGATCTCACCGGACTTCGCATTGATGTCCGCGCGGATGTTGCTTTCCTGGCCGTAACGCGAACGCGCCGCCTTCTGAATCGCATCGGCCATGGCCGCAAGAACGATCTCGCGGTCGATCGACTTCTCGCGTGCGACCGCATCGGCGATCTGCAGAAGCTCCAGCCTGTTAGCACTGACTGCCATTGGACTCTCCTTGGTGTCGCATCCGGCTCCTCAAGATGCCGGACGCCTGAAACTTATTCTTTATCTTGGGCTTCGTCCGTTGCGGCTCCGCCGGACTGCTCGTCCGCTTCATCGCTACCGAGATCGTCACCCGGAATGCGGCCTTCGCGCAGGGCCTTGTCCTTGCGCAGCGCATCGCGGATCAGGTCATCAGTCAGAACGAGGCGCGCATCCGAGATCAGATCGAATGGAATGCGCACGACAGGTTCGCTGCCATAGGAAATCTGATCGCTTTCGATCACGACAGATTCCGCATCGCCCAGAACGATACGGCCACGGAACTTCTTGCGGCCTTCGTGGACGATCGAGGTTTCCACCTTTGCAATGTGACCGGCCCAGTCAGCGAAGTCCGACTTGCGGACCAGCGGGCGGTCGATACCGGGAGAGGAAATCTCCAGATGGTATTTTCCGTTGATCGGATCTTCCACGTCGAGAACCGGCGCAACCGTGCGGCTAACAAGCTCGCAATCGTCGACCGTCATCGTGCCGTCGGGACGCTCGGCCATGATCTGCAAGGTCTGGCCGTTGAGGCCGGAAAGGCGCACACGCACAAGGCGGAAACCCAGCGTATTGATCACCGGCTCCACAATGCCTGCCACTTTCGCATCGATGCCCGTTTCGCGAATGATACGCTCATCTGCGCTTGCGGCTTCAATTGCCTGTTCCTGTTCCGTCACTCGATAAACCTTTTTACAGAGCCGTAAGTAACAAAAAAGAGCGGGTCCGGGAGGGCCCACTCTTGTTCAAACGACCAAGAATTTGAAACCTATATACCAGCAGAGGCGGATTTTTTCAAGACCGCTTCTGCTGTTCGATTCATTCCGTACGCGGTCAGCAGCTTCATCGGCGGATGAAGGTCAGATAGGCGGCCCGCCGACCTTCACGAAACGCCTTCGCTTCGTATCGGGTGCCCGGCCAGCCTTCATATGCCTCATTCCAATCGGACGGGCCTTCCGCCTGCCACTCGAAAGCGGGATGACGGCGACAATGCTGGAGGGTCCAGTTGACATAATGTTCTATATCCGAGGCAAAGCGGAATTTCGCACCGGGCTTCAGCACGCGGGCGAAGCGGTCGAGATTGGCGTCGCTCACAAAGCGACGCTTCCAGTGGCGTCGCTTGTGCCAGGGATCGGGATAGAAAAGATCAATGCCGGAAAGGGACGCATCGGGCAGCCAGTCCAACACCGCCGTTGCATCCTCGTCGTAGAGACGCAGATTGTGTCGCGGTTCGCTGTCCAATGCCGCCAGCATCTTGGCCATGCCGTTGATGAACGGCTCAACCCCGATGAAACCGGTCTGCGGATAGCGGCCTGTCTCATGGTGCAGATGCTCACCGCCGCCAAAACCGATTTCCAGACGCACGGCATCGACCTTAGTTTCAAAAAGCGTGCGCAAATCCTGCTGTGCCGGGTTTTCGACATCGATCTTCAGGCGCGGCAGAAGGTCCTCGAACAGGTTCTTCTGATGGCTTCGCAGAGGCTTGCCGTGGCGACGGCCGAAGAAATTTCCGGCACCGCGCAGAGGATGAGATTCTTCGGTCATATTTTATCCGTGGCATCATAGCAGGTTCGAATAACAGAAGAGCGCGATCCAAGACCGCGCTCCTCGAAAATCGTCGGGACACATAACGCCAAGCGGCCCGTGATGCAACTTTCCGCCGGAAGTTACGCCACCGCCGCCTTCAGCGCCTTGGTCAAGTCCGTCTTCTCCCAGGAGAACGAACCGTCACGGCCAGGCTTGCGTCCGAAATGGCCATAGGACGAGGTTTTGGCATAGATCGGCTTGTTGAGGTCGAGATGCTTGCGGATACCCGTCGGCGACAGATCCATGACCTCGCGAAGCGCGTCCTCGACAGCGGATTCAGCAACCTTGCCGGTGCCGTGCAGATCAACATAGACCGAAAGCGGCTGCGCGACGCCGATGGCATAGGAGAGCTGGATCGTGCAGCGGTCGGCAAGACCGGCGGCAACCACGTTCTTGGCAAGATAGCGCGCGGCATAGGCAGCGGAGCGATCCACTTTGGTCGTGTCCTTGCCCGAGAATGCGCCGCCGCCATGAGGGGCTGCGCCGCCATAGGTATCCACGATGATCTTGCGGCCCGTCAGGCCCGCATCGCCATCTGGCCCGCCAATGACGAACTTGCCGGTCGGATTGATGTACCAGTTGCAATTGGCCGCTATCGGGAGGTCGCCCAGCGCTTCCCGGATATAAGGTTCGACAACCGAACGGACCTTTTTCGAATCCCAGCTTGCATCCAGATGCTGCGTGGAAAGAACGATCTGCGTGACCTCGGCGGCCTTGCCGTTCTCGTAGCGCACCGTGACCTGGCTCTTGGCGTCGGGACCGAGCTTGCCCGCATCGCCCTCGCCCTTGTGGCGGGCCTCAGAGAGCTTTTCGAGAATCTTGTGGGAATAATAGATCGGCGCCGGCATGAGGTCCGGGGTTTCGCGGCAGGCATAGCCGAACATGATGCCCTGATCGCCTGCACCTTCCTCGCCCTGACGGTCGGCGGCGTTGTCCACGCCCTGGGCAATGTCGGCGGATTGCGGATGCAGAAGCACGTCGATCTTCACTGTCTTCCAGTTAAAACCGTTCTGTTCGTAACCGATTTCCCGGATCGCCTTGCGTGCCGCCGAGCGGAAACGCGAAGGATTGATCAGCGGATGCCCGGCGGCATCATGGGCGATCGTTCCGTCCTTATTCTTCTTCAGGAAAGTATCCGGCACGCGCACTTCGCCGGCAATGACCACGCGATTGGTGGTGGCAAGCGTTTCGCAAGCGACACGAACAGACCAAGGATCGACGCCGGTGCGGCGCGCTTCCTTGTAGATCATGTCCACGATTTCATCGGAGATGCGGTCGCAAACCTTGTCCGGATGACCTTCGGACACAGATTCGCTGGTGAAGAGATAAGAACTGCGCGACACGGGTAACCCCTCTTGAAAATCCAGCGGAGAATATTTCCGCCATGGAAACACAGTAGCGCCCGGAACAGGTTCCAGCGTTCCGGGCACGGTAATGTGTTAGCGAAGTTGGGATTAAACCGTCAATGCATATTCTTGTTGCGACAGTGCCCCGGCGCGAAAATTCGTTCCAGATGGCATTTTCTGCCTGTTCCGGCGCTGTGAAGCGCAAAGTCCCGCGGGACATGGCCATGTCCCGCACAAATCGCTCTTTCCGGATATGCTATCAGTCAGCGTCCGCCGCGAGCGACTTCACGAGATCGATGATCTTGCGGCGCACTTTAGGATCTGAAATTTTCGTGAATGCGCGGGTCAGCTGAACACCTTCATTGGAATTCAGAAAATCCACGACATAGGTCGCTTCATTGTCCTCTGCAAAACCGGACTGGTTCGAGGAGCCCGGCGCATCTTCAAAAAAGAAGGAAACCGGAACGTTCAAAATCGCCGAGATCGCTTGAAGACGGCTTGCACCGACGCGGTTGGTGCCTTTCTCGTATTTCTGGATTTGCTGAAAGGTGATTCCGAGGTTTTCGCCGAGTTTTTCCTGACTGAGGCCCAGCATGTTACGGCGGAGACGGATGCGGCTGCCGACATGCACGTCAATGGGGTTGGGCTTCTTTTTGTTCTCAATCATACAACTGTCACTCCTCGCAGCTGCGAGCTTTCATTCATGCTCTGTTCATCTGAACAGCGATACTAATAAGTTTTGGGAGGTAGTCTGACGATTTTCCGCAAAAACCGTCGCCGCCGAGCCATAACATCGTAACAATATTAGTCTGTCAATGAAAACGCCTGCCGTTTGGCAGTCGGAAAGCCACGCTCAACACGAGTAAGGTTAACAGCGCTACCAGAGATTGTCGCGACCCGGGTGGCGTGCCCCAAAATGGTGCACGAGTTGACGGTAGGTAAGCGTCAATGACCCCGACAGCATCGTGCGCGAGGCCATCGATGATTCGACCATAGGCATCAACAATAGCTGAAAGACCATTATTGGCTGCGCGAATGAGGGGCAGGCCTTGCTCCACGGCGCGGACTTGTGCCTGCCGGAAATGCTGGTACGGTCCCGGTGTATCTCCATACCACGCGTCATTTGTCACATTGATGATGGCGCTTGCCCTCTGGCCCGAATATCCGAGTTCATCGGGGAAAATCGCCTCGTAACAGATCAGCGGCAAGAAGGTTTGGCCAGCTTTCGCGTTCAGCGCCCGGCGCGTGGTGCCAGCGGTAAACCCACCGGGCATTTCCACCACCTCCTGAAGCCCGAGCCTGCGAAGAAAATTCTCATAAGGCAGATATTCGCCAAAGGGGACGAGATGCACCTTGTCGGCGGCGTCGACAATGACGCCGCGATCATCAATCGTATAGATCGAATTATAATAACGCGGCTGGTCACCCGCTGCCCCCTTCTCTTCACGGACAGCACCGGTCAGCAGCACCTGCCCGTCCTGCAAAACCTCGCCAATGCGCGACAGCGCTTCCGGCGTCGAGGTGAGAATATAAGGAACCGCTGTTTCCGGCCAGACGATGACATCGGGCTTCGGCTTGCCTTCGGCAGGAGCCTCACCTGCCAGAGACACCAGCTTGTCAAAGATCGACCGGCGCTCCGCATTATCCCATTTCATGGTCTGGGCAATGGAAGGCTGCACGATGCGCACTGCGAGCGCGCCCTTTTCCTCGCCGATGGCGGGAGCATGTGAAAGCGTCCAGGCACCGAAACCGAGGTGGCTGATGACAAGTATAAGCGCAGCCGCAATGCCTGTCTTCGCAAACCGCCCGCCGATGAGCAGGGCCGGGGCGGCAAAGACGAAAACAGCCGCTGCACTCATTCCGATCAGCCCCGCCACGGCGACCGACTGCATCAGGAGCGGAGTCGGCATGACGGCATAGCCAATGGCGTTCCAGGGAAAGCCGGTGAACAGGAAAAGGCGTAGCCATTCTGCCAATGCAAAACCAAAAGCAAGCGCGACGATGCGCCCCAAACCGTCCGACCAGAAGATGCGGGCAACCGCGGTTGCAAACGCATAGAACAATGCGAGAAAGGCGGGCAGGCCCAGAACAGCGAGCGGCAAGGCCCAGGCAAACTGGTCCGCATCGACCAGCAGCGCCGTACCGATCCACCACAATCCGGAAACGAAATAGCCGAAGCCAAACCACCAGCCAACCATGGCTGCGGGAAGGAGGCGGCGAACAGGCCCCGCATTGACGGTGGCGACGGCGCCATCAATCAGCCAGACCAGAATGGGAAATGAGATGAAGCCAGCGACAAAAACATCGAATGGCGGCTGGGTCAGCGTGGCGAAAGCGCCACTGAGAAAAGCGGCCAGCGCACGACGCCAGCCGCTCGAAAGAATGATCCTCCCCGCCAGCCTTTCGATCATCCGGCCTCTTTGGAGGTGTCGGTTGCGGGTTCGGCTTCACCCGGTCTGGCTGAAACGACTGCCCGTTGCTGGCGACGGCGATCGGCTGCGGAGAGCGGCACAATCCGCACCTTCTTCACGCGACGCGGATCAACTTCCAGCACATGGAACTCGTAACCCGGAATAGCCTGCACGACCTCGCCACGAACCGGAATGCGCCCGAGCACGGAGAAGATGAGACCGCCAACGGTGTCAACGTCCTCGCCATGTTCGCCCACTTCGAAAGACGGGCCGATTTTCGCGGCCAGTTCTTCCAGATCGGCGCGCGCATCGACAACGAACACGCCATCGGCTTCTTCGGCGATCATGATTTCTTCGTCGTCATGTTCGTCTTCGATGTCGCCCACAACCATTTCGACGATGTCTTCCAGCGAGACCAGACCGTCGGTTCCGCCATATTCATCGATGACCAGCGCCATCTGGATATGGGTCGCCTGCATGCGCGCCATCAATCCGCTCGCCATCATGGATGGCGGCACGAACAGCACCTTGCGCATGAGATTGAGTTCACCGATCGTCTTGGTGAGATCGATGCGGCCCATGTCGAACTTCGCGGCCTTGTCTTCGGCTGTCGCCTTGCTGCGTGTGCTGCTGCGGCGCGTGGTCTTCTGGCGGGCCTGCTTGGTGATGTAATTGAGAACATCGCGGATATGGATCATGCCGCGTGGATCGTCCAGCGTCTCGGCATAGACCGGCATGCGCGAATGGCCGGATTTTTCGAAAAGCTCCAGCACTTCCCACAGAGGCGTGGAGATTTCCACCGCCTCGACATCGGCGCGCGGGATCATCACGTCTTCGACGCGGATTTCGCGCAGGCGAAGGATATTGTGCAGCATCGCCTTTTCTTCTGGCGAGAATGCTGAATCCTGCTCGCTTGCCGTGCTGGAAAGGGCATCGGCCAGATCTTCGCGCAGCGAAGATGATTGGCGCGAACGCATGAACGGGAAAATATTGGACAACAAGGAACGCTTCTCGGCCACTACGGGCCGCTGCGTACTTTGCCCTTCGGCGTCTTGAGTCTCGCTGCGATTTTCGCCAGCGGACGGAGGGTGCGATGTTTGATCAGCCATGGTCAATCGTTGTTCGTGTTCTAATCGGATACAGCATAAGGGTCGGGAATGGCAAGAGCATGAAGGATTTCGCGCTCGCGCGCCTCCATCACTTCCGCTTCCTCATCGGTTTCATGATCGTACCCCAAAAGGTGCAGAAACCCATGCACAACGAGGTGCGCAAGATGGTTTTCGAGCGGCTTGCCTTCCTCCTTCGCCTCACGCTCCACCGTCTCGCGCGCGATGACGATGTCGCCCAGCATCGGGCCCGGCTGAGAACCGGCCTTCACCGGAAAGGCCGGAAAGGACAGAACATTGGTCGGCTTGTCCTTGCCACGCCATTCTGCGTTCAGGGTCTGGATTGAGGCATCGTCGGTGAAGACCACACTCAGTTCGCTTGCCGCGCTTTTGAGGCCCAGACTGGTCCAGGCGGCTTCGACCGGCTTCCTGACGAGACCTTCAAGGCTCGCTTCGTCCGGCCAGTTGCCGGCTTCAATCATGATATCGATATGGATCGCGTTGTCTGACACGTTATGCAGCGGTCGCCTTCCAGCAGACCGCTTCGTCCTTTCAATTGTATGAGAGCTGCCTGCCCAAAAGGCAGACAGCATTTTTTAAATCGTGATTCCGATCGGCAATTGCAAGATCATTCCGAACGCGCGTGCTGTTTGCCGTCGCGATCGTAGGCACCGACAATGGCCGCCACAAGCGGATGACGCACGACGTCCTTTTCTGTGAAGCGCACTTTGATGACGCCCTCCACGTCGTCCAGCACGCGAAGCGCCTCTACCAACCCTGATTTCTGGCCCGGCGGAAGGTCGATCTGGCTTGGGTCGCCAGTCACGATCATGCGCGATCCTTCACCGAGACGGGTCAGGAACATCTTCATCTGCATGGAGGTTGTGTTCTGCGCCTCATCGAGAATGACCGCAGAATGCGCCAGCGTACGCCCGCGCATGAAGGCAAGGGGCGCGATTTCGATCACACCTGCGGTAATGGCACGCTCGACCTTTTCCGCTGGCATCATGTCGTAAAGCGCATCGTAAAGCGGGCGCAGATAGGGATCGACCTTTTCCTTCATGTCACCCGGCAAGAAGCCAAGGCGCTCGCCTGCTTCCACAGCCGGACGGGAAAGAATGATCCGCTCGACAAGACCACGCTCAAGAAGCATCGCCGCATGGGCAACAGCAAGATAGGTTTTGCCCGTACCGGCGGGACCAACGCCGAACACCAGTTCCGACCGGTCGAGCGCACGCATATAGGCATCCTGCGTCGGCGTGCGGGCGAAGATTGTCTTCTTGCGCGTGGAAATCTGGGCGGCGGAAAGCTTTCCCTTGTTTTCCATCGTTGGCAAGGTGAGCTGGTCGTCGGCGGCAATAGCCATGCGCAGCGCGCCATCCACATCCGACACCGTCAGCTCATGGCCCTTCTGCAGCGTTTCATAAAGATGGTCGAGCGCGCGGCGCGCCTGTTCGGTCGCGGTCGGCTCGCCCCGGATCGACAGCTGATTTCCCTTGGAGCGGACATCCACGCCAAGCTTCTGTTCGATACGGGCAAGGTTTTCATCGAACTGACCGTAAAGCGCGCTGGCAAGACGGTTGTTGTCGAAGGTGAGCACGATATGGGCCATATCCGAGGCCCCGGTCGTCGGGCTTTTTTGCGTTTGATTGGTTGGCTTGGCAGATTTCAGCTTTTCCGTAGCGCTCAACCGTATCTCCTTAAAGCACAATCCTGAAAAGTTGCAGACTTCTCAGACCAGATTATGCGCGAACACAAACCGTCCACGCATTGCAATCACAGTCTCGACAGGATTACCGGCAAGCGACTCAAGACGCCGAAATTTTCTGCCTCGGCATCATCATGCCTTCAGGCCAGTTTTTGCGCAATAAGGCTATTGGTCCCTGTGGAGGTGATTTTCACATGAATGATGTCGCCGATCCTGTCACTGTTGCCATCGATGATGACAGGCAGGAGCCATGGCGAGCGGCCCACCATCTGACCGGCCTCGCGGCCGGGCTTTTCCAGAAGCACATCCATCTCGCGACCGATCATGGAATCCTGGAACGCATATTGCTGTTCCGACAGCAGCGCCTGAAGGCGCTGGAGACGCTCGTCCTTCACCGCTTCCGCAACATGATCGTCAAGATCGGCGCCGGGCGTACCGGGGCGCGGAGAATATTTGAATGAATAGGCCTGCGCGTAATTGACCTCCCGCACGAGCCGCATCGTATCCTCGAAATCCTGATCGGTTTCGCCGGGAAAACCGACGATGAAATCGCCCGACAGCGCCATATCCGGGCGCACTTCACGAATACGCTCGATCAGGCGCAGATATTCATCCGCCTTGTGACGGCGGTTCATTGCCTTGAGAATCCGGTCCGAGCCGGACTGCACTGGCAGATGCAGATAGGGCATCAATTGCCGCAGGTCGCGATGGGCGGCAATCAGGCTGTCGTCCATGTCGCGCGGGTGGCTGGTCGTGTAACGAAGGCGCGCAATGCCTGGAATGCGCGCAAGGCGGAACAGTAATTCGCCGAGGCCCCATTCGCGGCCATCGTCGCCAGCGCCGTGCCAGGCATTGACGTTCTGGCCAAGCAGGGTCAGTTCACGCACGCCGCTATCGGCAAGGCGCTCGGCCTCCGCCACGATCTGCTTCACGCTACGCGAAACCTCGGAACCGCGCGTATAGGGAACCACGCAGAAGGTACAGAACTTGTCGCAGCCTTCCTGCACGGTCAGGAACGCGGAAACACCACGCTTGCGCGTTTCCTCGCGCTTGGGCGACGGCAGATGTTCGAATTTATCTTCGAGAGCGTATTCCGTCTCAACGACCTTTTCGCCGCTGCGAACCCGCGCAAGCGCATTGGGCAGGCGATGATAGGTCTGCGGCCCGATGACGAGATCGACATTCGGCGCGCGGCGCAGGATTTCCTGTCCCTCGGCCTGCGCGACGCAACCCGCGACGCCAATGGTCAATTCCTTGCCATTCGCTTCACGCGCATCCTTCATCTTCCGCAGACGACCAAGCGCGGAATAGAGCTTTTCCGATGCTTTTTCGCGAATATGACAGGTGTTCAGCAAGACCAGATCGGCATCGTCCGGTGTGTCGGTCGCGACATAGCCTTCCGCGGCAAGGCTGTCGGCCATGCGCTGGCTGTCATAGACATTCATCTGGCAGCCATAGGTCTTTACGAAAACCTTGCGCGCGTTGGGGCGCTCTGCCGTGGGGTCGAGATCGGTAATATTGTCGCTCATGCGCGGCTATCTACAGCTTTTGTCGCCATTTTGGAAGGTGACAATCTGACGGCTGTCACTCTTCGGGAATATCGCGGCCCAGCAATGCACTTTGCAAAAGCGCGCGCACCCGGTTTTCCATTGTGCGAGCAAGCGCCTTGCGATCGGTCCCGGCCGTTACGACGACAGGTTCCCCGAAACGCACTTCGACGTCTATCGCCCCTTCCCGCAAGATACCTTTGAGATGCGGCATCAGCTCGACATCGCCCGGCCATGCGGCAATCGGGCGGAAATAACGGCCCATCGCCATGCCGTGAACCCCGGTATAGGCAATGGCGACCGGTTGAACCATGACTTCCGGTAGGTTCGTTTCCTTGATCGCAGCATGCGCCGCGCCGAAAAGCGCTGTCTTGAACGGCAAAACGCGATTGCCATCCGATGTCGTGCCTTCGGCGAACAACACCATTGCGTCCTCGGTTGCCAGACGCCGTGCAATCTCCGACGTTTGCTCTCCTGTCTTGCCGCGCCGCTCGCGCTCCACGAAAACCGTGCGCTGCAGAACGGCGAACATGCCGAAAACCGGCCAGCCGCGCACCTCGGACTTCGCAATAAACGATACCTGCCCCACCGCCGAGAGTACGACAATGTCGCTCCATGAGGTATGGTTGGAAACAAGGAGAAGGGGGCGGCCCTCGTGCATCTGGCCAACAGTCCTGATGCGGAAGCCGAACAGGCGCGCCACGACGCGGTGGAAGAAGTTTGGCAGACGGCGCTTCCACCCGTTCTTCATTTTCAGAAACAGATATTGAAACGGGATCAGCGACAGGCTCAGCGCAACCATGGCCGCGACAACCAGAAATATCCTGATCGCGCCGATCATTGCGCCCTCTTCAGGTCACGCCGGAGGATGAGCGCTGCCGAGCGGCCGTTCGGCGTTTCGTAATAGGCAGGACGGTCGCCGACTTTCTGGAAGCCGAGGCGGCGATAAAGGGCCTGCGCAGCGACATTCGCCTCGTCCACCTCGAGAAAAAGCGTTTCGGCCCGTTCCTGATAAAGATGGCGCAGAACGGCATCCATCAGCGCACGCCCGACGCCCTGCCGCTGCACGTCGCGCGCGACGGCGATGGTGAGGATTTCCGCTTCTCCAGCCACAAGACGCGCCAGCACAAAGCCACAGGCGTCATTGGGTTTACCCTCCGTACGGGCAACGAAGCCGAAAACCGTATCCTGTGCAATCAGTGACCGGAAATCGTCGGAACTCCAGCCATGAAGGAAAGCGACGGCGTGAATGCGCTGGATCGCATGACTGTCCTGGGCGCGCAATGGTTCTACCGAAACCTCCCTGCGACCGAAACGGCCGAACGGCAAGCCCATCATCGGCTATTCCCCGGCGCTCTTCCGCGGCAACGCAAATCCGACCTGCGGTTTTGCATCGGGTCCGCGCATGTAAAGCGGCTTCGGCGCATCCCCCGGCTGGCGGGAACTTGCCAGACGCGCATAGGTGCCGATTTTTGCAGTCGGTTCAACCGGGCCCAGCGCGAAGCGGCCGCCAATTGCTTCATTGATTGAGCGAGCGGCGGAGCCAGCAAGAACCGTCTTTTCCGCTTGGGACGCTGCATGAGCCTCTGCTTCCTCCCGCGACAGAACCAGCGGCTCTGCGCTGGCGGTCCCCTTTGCGTCGAACGATTGCGCATAAATCTCGCCGCGATGGGCGTCGAGAAAGACCAGTACCGGTTTTTCCGGGCTCTCGATCCGGGTTTCAGAGGCAAGCGCTTCGAAGGCTGTTATCCCGATGGCTGGCACGCCCAGCGCCAGCGCGAAACCACGGGCCGCCGAGACACCGATACGAACGCCGGTAAACGATCCCGGCCCTATATTGACCGCCACCCCATCCATGTCGCGAAGCGATAGTCTCGCTTCCGTCAAAGCCCGTTCGACATAGGTCATCAATACTTCCGCGTGACCCTTGCCAATGTTTTCGCTCACATCGGCAAGCACCACATCGCCATCGGAAGCATAGACGGCAACAGAACACCACGAAGCGGCAGTATCGAGCGCAAGTATCTTCATGCGCAACCGGGTAAATCAGAATTTGCGCTGCGACAAGCCGTAACTTGGTGGAAGCCGGACCGGCGCCGTTTTTTTGCCGTTTCTCACGGAACAAAAACTGCCCACATGCATTTCACCCCCGGGTGCGGGAATGTTTTGCGTTGCCTTGAAGGCAACGAAGGCCCCCTCCGGCAAATCGAGCCTTCTAAGGATCTGGCGGGTTCGTTTGTGCTGGAATAGCTGCCCACGATCATGAGCGACATTCTCCCAGTCTCTCCAAGCCGGATCGAGCAAAAGGATGTGAGGATAAAATGTCCAACAAGTCGATGCATGCAACCCGCAACGATCTTCCTTCCAATACGAAGACGACAATGATCGCCCTGCTCAACGAAAATCTGGCCGCGACAATCGATCTTGCCCTCATCACCAAGCAGGCTCACTGGAACCTCAAGGGGCCGCAATTCATCGCCGTTCATGAAATGCTCGATGGTTTTCGCGGCGACCTCGACGAACACGTCGATACGATTGCCGAGCGTGCCGTACAGCTTGGCGGAACAGCCTATGGCACCACGCAGGTCGTGGCGAAGGAAACCAGATTGAAGCCCTATCCGACCGACATTTATGCCGTTCATGACCATCTGCTGGCATTGATCGAGCGTTATGGCGATGTCGCCAATTTGCTGCGCAAATCGATCAAGGATGCCGACGATGCCGGCGATGACGACACGGCGGATATTTTTACCGCGGCTTCCCGCAGCCTCGACAAGGCGCTGTGGTTCCTCGAAGCTCATGTTCAGGAAAAGAACTGACCGAACGGATATAGTGCAAAGGCCGGGAAATCCCCGGCCTTTGCATGATCAGTTAGCCCATTCGCCGCCGCGCATCACCGGCTCCCGGGTTCCGTCCGCGTTGATGCCATCCACGTCGATCTCGCCGGAGCCGATCATCCAGTCGATATGGATAAGGCTCGAATTGCCGCCCTGCGCCTTGATCTGTTCCGGCGTCAGCTTGGCGCCGTCGATAAAGCATTTGGAATAGCATTGGCCGAGCGCGATGTGGCTCGCTGCATTTTCGTCGAACAGGGTGTTGTAGAACAAAAGCCCGCTCTGCGAGATCGGTGAGGAATGCGGCACCAGCGCCACTTCGCCCAGACGACGCGCGCCCTCATCCGTATCCAGCACCTTGTTGAGTACTTCTTCACCGCGGCTTGCCTTCGCCTCGACAATGCGTCCGCCCTCAAAGCGAACCGCTATATTCTCGATCAGGGTGCCCTGATGTGACAAAGGCTTGGTGCTGGTCACATGGCCCTCGACACGCAGGGCATGGGGCGTCGTAAACACTTCTTCCGTCGGAATGTTCGGATTACAGGTAATGCCGTTTTTCGCCGTGGAAGCGCCGCCGTGCCATTCATGGCCGTCGGCAAGCCCGACAGTCAGATCAGTGTTCGGGCCTTTGAAATGCAGGGCGCGATAAGCCTTGCCGTTCAGGAAACGGGTGCGCCTGCGAAGCGCTGCATTATGCGCGGCCCACGCGCCGACCGGATCGTCGACGTCGACACGCGAAGCCGCAAAGATCGCATCGGACAGCTTGCGGGTCGCGATGTCCGCCGGGTCGTTCGGAAACATGAGCTTTGCCCATGCCGGGTTGGGATAGGAGACGATGTTCCAGTTGATGTCGAAACCGGCAATCTTTTCCAGCGCCGGCTGATAGGCCTTTGAATTGGCGCGGTTGGCGCGTGAAACCTTGGCCGGGTCCTGACTGGAAAGAAGCATCGGATTATCGGCGGCGATGGCCAAGCGGGCAGCACCGTCCGCATAGGCCTTCGCCATGCCTTCATAAAGCCAGTTGGCCGCGCGGTCGAAACTTGCATCGGGTGCGTTCTCGTAGCGGGCAAGAGCCAATTCGTCATCCACGAAGAATGGCGACACCAGTCCGGCTCCGGCCTTGTAGGCATGTTTGGCGATAAGGCGAACCAGCGGCAATGCGACGACCGGCGCGGTGATGACGAGATCCTGCCCCTCGCGCAATTGCAGACCGACACGAACGGCGACTTCCGCAAGACGTTCAAGTTTCACCGGATCGATGACTGGATTCAGCTGTTCATGAGCCATGGGTGGAAGACCTCTTTGGATATGGAATCACCGACAGTTTATCAGACGGCATAAATTCACCACCTTTTTTCCTGCCTTTCCGCTATAGTATTCACGCGGTCAGTTGCAGAAGAAAGCAGAAAGTAATGAATAAGAAAGTGCTTATCTTACTGGGCGTTACCGGCCTTCTGGCCGGCTGCGTGACGATGACGCCCGAACAGCGCCGTGCGGCTGACGAGCAAACCTGCCAAAGCTATGGCTTCAAACCCAGGACCGATGCTTTCGCCAATTGCCTCATGCGGCTCGACCTCGATCGCAGAGCCGACAGGCGCGCTTGGCAGAATCAGGTGGATTTCTACGACACGCCGATGGTGATCTATCGCCCGATATACCGGCCCTGACGCCTTGTGCCGAAAACGGCGACTCTTGGTCAAATCAAAACGCCGGCCTGAAGCAAACAGGACCGGCGTTCTGATTGATCAAGTGCAGATCAGCTTTTTATAGCGGCGCTTCCGGCCTGTCCTGAGACAGGAGAAGCGCGCCGATGGCGTCAGCCTGCTTCTGGCTTGCCGGACCATAGCCGAGCGACGTCGGCTGCGGAGCGGTCGTATCGAATTGCGGCTGATAGGAGGCCATTTGCATGGGGTTCTCCTGCTGAGTTGCAGGGACACCGCGATGACGCGCCAGGCGATCACCGCGGACCTGCGGACCGGCGCCGCCGTTCTGTTCCGCGCTTTGAGCCTGGGAAGCCTCTGCGAGCGCCACCTGAACTGTCGGTGCTGCGTCCGGAACCGGGCCCGTCTGCGGCAGGGTCACGTCATAGGATGGATCTTGAGGAACGGAAGGCGATTGCGGCGAATAGGCGAGCGCAAGATTGTATGGTTCCTGCGGAACCGGATTCTGGAGCGAGCCGTCGCGATTGCGCTTCTCATAGAAGGAATTGCCGCCAGCGACGAGCACATAGTGCATGTTGTTGTAGGGGAACTTCAGGCCCGCCGTATGGAAGAACATGGCGTTCTTGAGCTTCGGATGACGCTGCCCCTTCAAGACTGCATCGGCAGTTGCCTGAACATCAGGCAGCGCCTTGGAATTCATCTTGCGGGTGAGAACACCGGGTGCGAACTGGTTCTTCTGACCGACCACACCGCAAATCGTATCAGGATAACGGCCCGATGCGAGACGATTCATGACGACCGTGCCGACAGCCAGAAGCCCGTCGGGACTCGAACGGTTGGATTCGAAGAACATCGCGCGTTCAAGACATTCCTTGTCACGCGCGGTGTAGGTGTAGGTCTTCACGCCATTGACGGATTTGACGTGGCTTGCCGCCGTCTTTTCCGAATTGGCTTTTCCCGAAGTCCCGGTCGTCGTGCAGCCGGTCACCACGAAAGGCGCAACCACCAGCCCGATAAGAACGGGCAATTTCCACTTCGCGGCGCGCGTCAATGGCTCAGTCTCATGTTAGGACCCTTAACTGATCCAGTCATACGTTCAGGCAGACACATCCGAAACGATGCGCGGGAACGTCTGACTGCGGTGCAAGTCAAAGAGGACGAAGATCAAAATCGCTCATCCTACTGTCGCTCAATCGAATTCAAGGTTTTGGAATTTTTAGGCCAAAAAAAGGCGAAGCGTCAAATCCCAACGATGCAGGAGGCGACCAGACAGCCTCAAATGAATCCCGAATCGAGAGTGCGAATATGCCTACAAGCCATTTAAATATATTAATAATTTATTAACGAGAATTACGAATTCAGATAAGATATTGATTTAATGCGATTCAAATTCTCGCAATACACGCCATATCGCTGCCTTAATTCGTGTTTGCTTGGATAGTTTTCCCGACCACATTCATGCTGCTTCAAATGACCTGCAAAAATTGGGTTTTTCGTGGGTTCCGTTGGTTGCCGTCAACTTTGGAAACATATTTGTAACATCGCGTGAAAACGCCTAATTGGCGCGGGTTTTGACCCGGCTGATGCGAATCGGGTCAGCATTGCCCAGGGCCTATCACCCGTGAAACGGCCCGCCACGATGAACATGACGGGCCGATCAAGAGCTGTATTTGAGAGTTTCGAAACGGTGTCGATCAACCGAAAGAATAACCGGCGCCGCGAACGGTCCGGATCGGATCAAGCGCACGACCGACATTGATTGCCTTGCGAAGCCGCCCGACATGGACGTCCACGGTGCGATCATCCACATAGATATCGGGACCCCAAACGCCATCCAGAAGCTGGCTGCGCGAGAAGACACGGCCGGGCGACATCATGAAATATTCGAGCAGCCGGAATTCCGTCGGTCCAAGACGAACTTCCTTTTCCTTGCGGTAAACCCGATGCTGCTGACGGTCCAGAACAAGATCGCCCACTTTCAGCACGTGAGACAGGATGCTCGGATTGGAGCGGCGCAGCATTGCTTTGACGCGGGCCAGAAGCTCCGGCGTTGAAAATGGCTTTACGACATAATCGTCGGCGCCGACGCTTAAACCGCGGACGCGTTCACTCTCCTCGCCACGCGCCGTCAGCATGATGATCGGCAGGCGCTCGGTTTCCGGCCACTGGCGCAGGCGACGGCAAAGCTCAATGCCCGATACGCCCGGCAGCATCCAGTCCAGAATGAGCAGATCCGGCACATTCTCGCGCAAGGCGATTTCGGCCTCGTCGCCGCGCAGCATCGTATCGACCTGATAGCCCTCTGCCTCAAGATTGTAGCGAAGCAGAACGCTCAGCGCCTCTTCGTCTTCCACCACAGCGATTTTGGGTGCCTGTGACATCCAGTATTTCCCTATCCAAATTCGGCGGGCGGTGGATACAATCCCCCCAATCGACCGCGTGCCGCCGCGCTATTCATACATTCTCAGCCGCCGGACCAAAGTCCGGCCGGTTGCAGTTCAGGGTTTACGCGCCTCATCCACGACAATACCGTGGCTCAGGTCTTCCTTGGGTCGCTCAGCCGGCATTTGCAGGCCGGTCACGATGTAATAAACAGTCTCCGCGATATTGGTCGCGTGATCGCCGATGCGCTCGATATTCTTCGCGCAGAACAGAAGATGCGTGCAGGCGGAAATATTGCGCGGATCTTCCATCATGTAAGTCAAGAGTTCGCGGAACAGCGACGTGTACATGGCGTCAATTTCGTCGTCGCGGTCGCGAACGACATTGATCTGCTGCACCGAACGCGACGCATAGGCGTCGAGAACGTCCTTCAGCTGGGTCAGCGCCAGTTCGGCCAGCGTTTCCAGACCGCGATAGAGCTTTACCGGCTGGCGTGATTCCGAAACGGCGGCAACACGCTTGGCAATGTTCTTGCCGAGGTCGCCCACGCGCTCCAGATCGGCGGAGATGCGGATCGAGCCGATGATCTCGCGCAGGTCCACGGCCATGGGCTGGCGCTTGGCGATAATCATGACGGCCTTGTCGTCGATCTCGCGCTCGCTGGCGTCGAGAATGAGATCGTCAGAGATGACACGCTGCGCGAGCGCATTGTCCGCATTGACGATTGCGGCGACCGACTGCTCGACCATACGTTCCGCATGTCCGCCCATCTCGGCGATCTTATGGGAGAGAAACTTCAATTCCTCGTCGTAGGAACGAACGGTATGCTGAGACGGCATAGTAGACCTCGTAATAAAAATTGCGGGGAAGCCGCACTGTCTGTTGAAACGCAGTTCCGGATCAGCCGAAGCGTCCGGTGATGTAGTCCTGCGTGCGCTTTTCGGTCGGCGCGGTGAACATGGTTTCCGTGTCGCCCACTTCGACCAGATTGCCAAGGTGGAACATGGCCGTGCGTTGCGAAACGCGCGCGGCCTGCTGCATCGAGTGCGTGACGATCACGATCGTATAGTTCTGGCGCAGTTCATCGATCAGCTCTTCCACCTTCGCGGTTGCGATCGGGTCGAGCGCCGAGCACGGTTCGTCCATGAGGATGACTTCCGGGCTGACCGCAATCGCGCGCGCAATGCAAAGGCGCTGCTGCTGGCCGCCTGAAAGGCCGGTGCCCGCATCGTGCAGGCGGTCCTTCACTTCTTCGAACAGGCTGGCCTTCTGCAGGCTCGTCACGACGATTTCCTCCAGATCAGCCTTGGTGCGGGCAAGACCGTGGATGCGCGGGCCGTAAGCGACGTTCTCATAAATCGATTTCGGGAACGGATTCGGCTTCTGGAACACCATGCCGACGCGGGCCCGCAGTTCAACGACGTCGATCTTCGGATCGTAAATGTCCTCGTTGTCGAGCGTGATCTTGCCACCGACCTTGCAGCCTTCGATCGTATCATTCATGCGGTTGAGCGAACGCAGGAAGGTAGACTTGCCGCAACCGGAGGGACCAATCAGCGCTGTGACCATCTTTTCCTGGATTTCCAGATCGACGTCGAACAGAGCCTGCTTCTCGCCATAAAACACGCAGACCTTGTCGCCCCGCATCTTTATGGAACTGGCGTTGGCGTTCATTTTTTCTCCTACGGCTTTCTCGAGAGATCGTTCAGTCATCAGGTTCATAGCTTGCGACTCCCGTTTACCAGCGGCGCTCGAAGCGGCGGCGCAGAATGATTGCTGCAATATTCATCACGGCCAGGAACAGAAGCAGGACGATGATAGCGCCTGACGTGCGTTCAACAAAGGCACGTTCTGCTTCGTTTGCCCACATATAGATCTGCACCGGCAAAGCGGTCGCCGGGTCCATCGGCGTCGACGGCACGTCGGCAACGAATGCCACCATGCCGATCAGGAGGAGCGGCGCGGTTTCACCAAGCGCGTGGGCGAGACCGATGATCGTGCCGGTCAGGATGCCGGGTGCGGCCAGCGGCAGGACATGGTGGAACACCATCTGCGTTTTCGAAGCGCCAAGGCCAAGAGCCGCGGAACGGATCGATGGCGGCACGGCGCGAAGCGCGGCACGAGTCGCGATGATGATGGTGGGAAGCGTCATCAATGTCAGTACCAGACCACCAACCAGCGACGCAGAGCGCGGCAGGCCGAAGAAATTGATGAAAACCGCAAGCCCGAGCAGACCGAACACGATGGATGGCACGGCCGCCAGATTGTTGATGTTCACCTCGATCATGTCGGTGAACCGGTTCTTCTTGGCGAACTCTTCCAGATAGATCGAAGCAGCAACGCCGATAGGCAGCGAGAGGCCGAGAACGATGAGCATCATGTAGAGCGAGCCAACCAGCGCAACCCCGAGACCGGAGGTTTCCGGGCGGCTGGATGCGCCGAACGTAAACAGACCCGTATTGAAGGCCTCCTTCATGACGCCTTCTTCCGAAAGCGTTTTCATCCAGCCTACTTGTCGGTCCGATACCTTGCGGCTCGTCTCCGGCACGGAAAGATCGATCTGTCCCTTGAAGGCGGAATCGATGTCGGCGCCTGCCAGAACCGGAACGGTCTGCGTCGTGCCGATGAGCGACGGATTGTCCATCACGATCTTGCGCAGCTGAATGCGTACGCCGTCCGAATAGAAGCGGCCCAGATCGCGCATAGCCGGCCGGTCTGCCGTGGAAATACCAAGCTTTTCGGCCAGGGCGTTGCGAACCAGCAGCGGATAGTTGGCGGTGATCAGCACATTCGGATCGGTGGCACGCTTGTTGCCCGGATCGATCACCTTTTCCTCAAGCTTGACCGGCAGATAGAGCGTCGTCTGCCAGAAGGCAGTATAGCCCTTGGAAAAGACCGAGAACAGGAGCGCGCACAGGAAGAACACACCGATGGCAATTGCGGCAATGCCATAGTAGCGGAAGCGGCGTTCAGCAGCGTAGCGACGCTTGATCCCAATATCGCGGCGTGTCGGCCGTGCCGTGGCGCCGCTGGCGTTAAAGGTCGTATCGGTCATTATTCGTACTGCTCCCGGTACTTGCGCACGATGTGCAGCGCAAAGATGTTCATGATCAGCGTCAGGACGAAAAGCGTGATGCCGAGTGCAAAGGCCACCAGCGTCTGCGGCGAGTTGAACTCAAGGTCGCCGGTGAGCTGATTGACGATCTTCACCGTGATGGTGGTCATCGCCTCGAATGGATTGATGTTGATGCGTGCCGCAACACCTGCAGCGAGCACCACGATCATGGTTTCGCCGATGGCGCGGGAGGCGGTCATCAGAAGCGCGCCGACGATGCCAGGCAATGCCGCCGGAAGAACCACCCGCTTGATGGTTTCCGAGCGGGTCGCGCCGAGGCCGAGCGAGCCGTCACGCAACGCACGCGGCACGGCGGTGATGATGTCATCGGAAAGCGAGGATACAAACGGGATTAGCATCACGCCCATGACGAGACCGGCGGTCAGGACGCTCTGCGCCATGATAAAACCCTGCCCGCCTGCGATGGCAATGGAGAGATCGCGCAGGAAAGGTCCGACGGTCACGAGCGCGAAGAAGCCGTAGACGATGCTGGGAATGCCCGCCAGAAGCTCCAGAACCGGCTTTACGATGGTGCGCACGCGAGGCGAAGCATATTCGGCCATGTAAATGGCCGAGAACAATCCGACCGGAACCGCGAACAGCATGGCCACGAATGCGATATAGAGCGTGCCTGCCAGAAGCGGGATGAGACCAAACTGGCCCGTCTCGCCACCCGACCCGGCAGCGGCAAAGCGCGGGTCCCACACCGTGCCGAAAAAGAAGTCCCACGGCGAAACCGACTGGAAGAAGCTGATGGTCTGGAACAGCATCGAGCAGATGATGCCGACTGTCGTCAGGATCGCGATGCCGGAGGCTGCAATCAGGCCCCAGAGAACGATCCGCTCGACATTGTTGCGCGCACGCATGCGCCGGCTGATCGTGGAAAGCCCAAAGATCAGGCCCGCGACGGCGATCACCAGAGAAACTGCGGAACCGATTGTGTGCGTCAGCGCCGTTGCCTTTTTCAGGTACAGCGCGATCGGCACCATATAATCCGCGCCTTCGGTCGCGAGCGCCACGCCCTTTGCGCCCAGAAGCGTGCGAGCATCCTGATAATTCGATGGAAAGCTTTCCAGTTCGGTTGGCGTCAGCCGGTCGAGCCCGCTGGCCAGACCGCGAACCATGCCGAGTTGCAGGCTGCGATTGGTGAAGGAACCTTCCTCAATGGCATCCGGCAAGCGGGCGGTCGCACTGTGATCGATATAAACCGACGTTCCAAGGGCCCATATGGCGAGGAACAGAACCGCGGGCAACGCTGAAACGAGGAAAACCCACCAGCCGTGATAATGCGGGCGGGAATGCATTTTCTCGGTCGGCGAGGCTTTTGCGGAAGCCGACTGCGCCTTGTCCAGTGCAACGGCACGCTGGCGGCCTATGAAGAATCCGATCAGCCCGATTGCAACGATACTGACGAGAACCAGAAAGAAGGACATTCAATTTCCCCGGTTGCCCTGATGAATGCGGATGGCTTTGAGGTGCAGCTTCCACCCATGCCGTTCCGCGCGAATGCGCCTGTCATAATATAAAGGCGCGAAAGGAGAAGAACGCGGAGATTTCTCATCCCCGCGTTCCACAGATCAAAACTTACTTCGCAGCCAACGTCTTGCCTTCGGCGAAGCCAGCGCGCTGTGCTTCACGTTCTGCATCCGGGGCCGGAACCAGACCGTATTCGGCGAGCGGGCCGTCAGGACCGATCATCTGGTCGTTGAGGAAGAACTCAACATATTCCTTGAGGCCCGGGATGACGCCGAGATGCGCCTTCTTCACGTAGAAGAACAGCGGACGCGACACCGGATATTCGCCCGAAGCAACCGTTGCAGCGGAAGGGGTAACGTCGTTGACGGTGGCGACCTTCAGCTTGTCGGCATTGTTTTCGAAGAAGTAGAGGCCGAAAACGCCAATGCCGGTCTTGTTGGAGTCGATGCGAGCCAGCGTTTCAGCATAATCGCCATCGATGTCGACAGCCTTGCCGTCCTTGCGCACTGCGATACAGGCGGAAGCGGCAGCCTTGTCGTCGAGGCCGGTCTTCTTGATTTCGTCCAACGCGCCGGAGTGCTTGCAGCCGTCGGCCAGAACTTTTTCCTCAAACACTTCGCGGGTGCCGTGCTTTTCGCCCGGGATATAGGCGGCAATGTCCCAGTCCGGAAGGTTCGGGTTGACCTGGTTCCACTTGGTGTTCGGATTGTCGACCAGCTTGCCATCTACGACCAGCTTGGCTGCGAGCGCCTTGTAGACATCTTCCGGCTTCAGCTTCCAATCCGGACCCTTGGCGTCGGTTGCAAACACGATGCCGTCATAGCCGAAGCGTACTTCCTGAACGTCCTTTACGCCAGCGTCGATGCACGACTTCAGTTCCGAGTCCTTCATGGCGCGCGATGCATTGGCGATATCGATGGTGTTTTCACCAACGCCCTTGCAGAATTCCTTGATGCCTGCGCCCGAGCCGCCCGATTCAACAACCGGCGTCTTGAAGTTCGGGAAGGTTTCGCCGAATGTCTCGGCGACGATTTTTGCATAAGGCAGAACGGTCGAGGAACCGGCAACCTGAATCTGATCGCGCGCCTGAGCGGCGGAAACCGACATAACGGCAGCGATGGCAAGCGCTGCGGTCGAGGAAATCATCTTGTTCATGAGCTGCGGCTCCTGTTGTAAAAGACATATGACGATGTGGCGTCGTTAGCCCTCTACGCGCTCTATATTACATTCATATGACACTATTGTTACAGGTTTGTATCAGAGCCGTTTGCCAGTGGTTTTGTGGGGTTTCAGGGACCACTGAACCGGCAAGGGACGAGACGGCATTCGTCCGCCCGCAAGAGGGTCAGGTTTTCAAATGGATGGAACCTGCCACGCGAATAACGGCTCCCAATTTCCGGCCAGTTTACGCAGCCGCATTTCCCGACCTATGCTTCGAATGACACGGTGACAACACAAGGTTTCTACGTGACCTATCCACGTCTGTTCAATCTCGTCTGGATAACAGCGCTCGCAAGCTGGTCGCTGCCGTCTTATGCTCAAGGTGGGCGCCCCGTGCTCACCATTGCTACCGAGGGATACTTTCGGCCCTACAATCTCACGCAATCGGACGGCACGCTCGACGGTTATGAAGTCGAGCTTGGCAAATATCTTTGTCAGACGATGAACGTCGAATGCAATTTTATTGCCATCCCTTTCGATGCCATCATCCCGAGCCTGCAGGCTGGAAAAGCCGATGCAGTCATGGGCGCCCTGTCGGCGACGGAAGCGCGCGAGAAAATCATCGATTTCTCCATCTCCTATGCCCGCACTCCGCAAGTGTTCGCCACCTTGCGCGGCAGTCCTTATAGCGGACTTTCTCATTCGAACGAAAACCTCGACCTTTCCGGCAATCAGGCAGACACCGAAAAGATCGTTCGGGACTTTGCCGCAGAGCTAAAGGGAGCAACTATCGGCGTTGTGGGAGGATCGATAGCCCAGATGCTGGTCGATACCTATTTCAGCCAGGGAACCACGATCCGTGAGTACAAGACCGCCGAACAAGTCGATCTCGACCTCAAAAGCGGACGCATCGATATGCTGGTTACCGCGCGGTCCTATCTGAATACGATCCAGAAGACGCCAGCCTACGCGAATGTCGTCATGACCGGGCCACTTTTCAAAGGCGGCCTGCTCGGGCGCGGGGTCGCTGTCGGCCTGCGCAAGGACGAAGCTGATCTCAAGCGCCAATTCAATTCTGCAATCATGGCAGCGAAGGCCGATGGCACCATCAAAAGACTGTCCGAAAAATGGTTCGGATTTGATGTGACGCCGTAAGGCGGACAAACTTACTCGTTCGGGCGTGACAATACATAAGCGGCGGAACCCAGCATGAACAGCGTTACCGCTCCTGCCAGCAGCCAGCCGGGTTTTGCACCCCACCAGAACAGGCCATAACCGACCGTCATACCAAGACATGCGTAAAGCTTGGCGCGCGGCGGGATGGCACCGCGCTCGCGCCATTTGATGACCAGCGGTCCGAAACGCTGATCGGCCAGCAGCCGTGCCTCGATCTTTGGCGAAGACCGCGCAAAGAACCATGCGGCAAAAATGATGAAGATCGTTGTCGGCATGACCGGCAGGAAGGCACCCACAATTCCAAGTCCGAGCATGAGAAAGCCCAGGCAAAGATAGACGATCCGCTTGCTCGCCGAAATCGCGGGCGAAGCGGTGTCGATCCTGTCTTTTTCCGGGTGGTCCTGCATGGCGTTCCGTCGTCTGATCTGAACGCTTATAGCAGGAATTCAGCGGTTTCGTGCAGGGTGACAGCAGTCAAAGAAACGTCATCTCACCATCTTTCAGGCCTGTGGATAACTTTTGAAGTTCGAGAGGAGCTTCTGGAACACAGTCAGAAATTGCAATTTTGCCCCCAAAACGCCTTAATTTGTCAACTTCGCCGCTAGCGCTGAAAACTTGCCTTGCAAATAAAAATTGCACCTCGATCGGGGTCGGCTACCCGACACGCAAGCAGCTTTTCTTGCGATCTGCGCGCGAAATTAAGGCACAGCAAAGCCGCACCGCAGATTCCTAACGAATCGTAAACAGCTTTACAGCAATCAACCCAAACACTTCCTAATATTCCTGTGTTATGTTTGAGATATGAAGTAAACAACGGTCAGTATAGGATGATTTTCCCTAGGCGATATAGATTCAGTTATCGCACAATGTTCTCATTCGAACCACGCCAGCGCCACATTTAGATTCCAGTTCGGAACCGTCTTTCTCAGCGACAACTGTGGGACACCCCGTTAACAACTAGTGGAACTGGCATGACTTTCAAGACCCGTATGGCTATGCTTGCCGTTGCGGCAACCGGTCTTCTCTCGGCCACCGCAATCGAGGCTTCAGCACAGCAATGCGGCGGTGCCTCCTGGTACGCCCTCACTTCCCGCACGGCTTCGGGTGAACGCATGAACCCGTCCGGCCTGACCGCAGCACATCGCACCCTGCCGCTTGGCAGCAAGGTCAAGGTTACCAATCAGAGAAACGGCAAGTCGCTTGTCGTGCGCATCAATGATCGCGGCCCGTTCATCAAGGGACGTGTTCTCGACCTGTCAAAGGGTGCCGCAGGCCGTCTGGGTTTCATCGGCGCGGGACACACCAAGGTCTGCTTTACGCCGCTTTGATTTCAGCTGCACTTCGCCTGACTGCTGGATCTATTTCCGATCCAGCCGGTCGGTGAACCAGCGGGTCAGCTTGATCCAGACCTCGTCCTTTTCGGCTGCATCCTCGATACCGTGTTCAAGATTGGGATTGTCGTTGACCTCGATCACCACAACGCCATCGTCCGTTTCCTTCAGGTCGACGCCATATAGTCCGTCGCCGATGCAGCGTGCAGCCCGCAAGCCCGTTTCCAGTACCGATGGCGGCGCATCGCCCAGCGCATAGGAACGAAATCCGCCTTCCAGCGGCTTGCCGCCCGTATCGTGCTTGACGATCTGCCAGTGGTTCTTCGCCATCATATACTGGCAGATGAACAGCGGCTTGCCGTCAAGAACGCCAACGCGCCAGTCGAACTTCGTCGGCATATATTTCTGCGCCAGCAGGAGATCGCTGTCCTCCAGCCATAATGTGGCGAGCGCTTTCAGTTCGGCAAAATCCTTCACCTTCTTCACGCCGCGCGAAAATGACGAATCCGGTATCTTGATGACCATCGGAAAGCCGAGCATATCGGCGGCTCGCTCCAGATCTTCCTCGCCCGCGATCATCACCGTTGGCGGAACCGCCACATCGTTCGCCTGCATCAATTCGTGCAGATAGACCTTGTTGGTGCAGCGGATCATGGAAATCGGATCATCGATCACCGGCATGTTTTCCTGCTGCGCGCGCCGTGCAAAACGGTAGGTGTGATTGGAAATCGACGTCGTCTCGCGGATGAACAGGGCGTCATAATTGGCAAGCCGCGGCAGATCACGCTTGCCGATCGGTTCCACCTCCACACCGAGCCGCGCCGCAATCCTCGCCCAGTGCTTCAGCGTGGAAACTGTCGAGGGTGGCATGGCCTCCTTTGGATCGCACAGTGTTGCAAAGGAATAGCGCGCCGGCACCTTGGGGCGGGCGGCACGCCACTCACGCTGGGTATAGCGATCGAGCGCCTCCTCGAAGCGTTCTTTCTGCGCTTTGCTAAACTTCGCAATATTCGCAAAGCCGATCTTCTGGATTCGCGCCCATTCACCGGGCTTGATCGTGACTTCCAGCGAGGGCGCGCGAAACCAGTCGAAGAGCAGCCGTCCGAACCGTTCAAACTCGGGATCGTCGGCAAGACCGAAATGCACATGGATTGTTTCCGGCGCTTTTTCCGGATGCTTGCCGAGCGCCCTGTTCAGCATGTCTTCCAGTTCGGGAACGGCGTTTTCATAGAGCCGCCGTTCCGACAGATCGATCATCGTTTCCACGGAGGGAATGATGCGATGGCCCCGCGCTTCGGCCAGAAGCGAAGCGTAATAGCCGCGGCTCTGATAAGCGTAGGAGCGCGACAGATTGATGATGCGCGGGCGCAGCTGGCCGTTGAAGAGCGCGGGATGCGCGAGATAATCGCGCGTGGTCATGACCTTATGCGGCGTCGCCCCATTGTCGATATCCGAGAGGCGTCCTACCAGAATGACGCAGATCGTCATCAGTCCGTCCTTTTTTCCAGAATAACCGCCGCCCTGAGCCCATCGCTGCCGAACCGCGCAATGCGGTCGAAAATGTGAAAGGGAACAGGAACATTTGCAGCATCGGCGATGGTTTCGCCGAGCTCTTCCTCCACCCAGGGGTCGTGAATGAGAATGTGCCGCCCATCTTCACCATGGGCCAGAACCCAGTGCGGCACCTTCTTGCCGAACATATGATAACCGCTGATCAACACGATCACCGCCGCTCCACGGCGCAAGGCAGCCAGAATGTCGTGCAGCGTGAAACCGCGATAGTCCACCGGAATGGCATAGGCTTCCGTGCGCTGGCGAAAATCGGTCTGCGCCAGTTGCATGACCTTGCGTTTTTCTTCCGATCGCACCGATTGCAGAAAAAGCATGTCCTCGATGGAGACGATGATCGATGCTTTCAGGCCGCGCTCATGTGCAGCAACAGCGAGCCCGAAAGGCTCGCAACCGCCCGGCCCCGACATCATGTAGATCGTCGTTGCATCCCGCCAAAGGCGGACCTCCAGCACCGGATCGAGCCGCGTTTCCCGATTGTGCCGGGCAAGCACCATCATCAGGCAGGCCGCACCGCAGGTAAAATCAGTCGTCTGCTCGTAATAGGGAAAGGCGGTAACCGGCGAAATGTCACCGCGAACCGTCTTTTCAAAACGCAGCGCATCCGAATGATCCGCATAATAATCGAGATAACGTCCAATGGGGCGATAACCGTGGCGCTTATAGAGCGCGATGGCACGCTCATTATCTTCGCGCACCTCCAGCCGCAGCAATGGACGGTCGTGATCGTAAGCTGCAGTCTCAGCGGCCTGTAACAGAAGCGATCCTATACCCTTGATCCCGACCTCAGGATCGACAGCTATGGAATATAGCCGTGCAAGCGCGGTGCCATGACGAAACAGGATCATCGCATAGCCGATGACTATGCCATCCACCGTTGCAACGATGGTTTCCGCTGTCGGCCGTGCGATGAGGGCGCGAAATGAACGGCGGGAAATCCTGTCTGTCTGGAAACAATGTTCTTCGATGCGCAGGAGCGCATCCATGTCGTCTGCCGTGGCCTTGCGCGTCGTTGCGCCTGTCATTTTTGGGCCTTTGCAAAGGGATCGTTCCGATCCGGTCGAACACCAACAATTGGCTTATTCGAGGCAAAAGACAAGCGCCCGGACCGTGGCAAAATTATGGGTTGTTTTCGCCGTCCAAGCTGCTCCCTGTCCGCCCGCAAGATCAATCAAGGATTGTATAATTGAAAGATACTCGCATTAACCATTAATTAAGAAGTCGGGCAATCCCGGGGCAAACCGAATTGACTCCACACTATTTCAGACATTAACGTTTCGTTAATAAATGAGTAATGGCGAGAGCCAAAGGGCGTTGAGTATGTTTTGCGTTGTTCGCTCGACCACAAAGATTATGGCAGCCGCTGGTTTCGCAGCGTCGCTGCTGATGGCAAGCTTTGGCGCAGAAGCCGCCTCCGGTGATTTCATGCAGACCGGCAAGCTGACCTCGCAGCCGATCGGACACTATGAATTCTGCAAGCGCGAAGCTAAGGAATGCGGCATTACCAGCCGCGACACTCGCCCGCTGCAGCTCAACCATTCAAACTGGCAACGCATCGTCGAAGTCAACCTTTCGGTCAACGAACGTATCAAGCCGATGACCGACATGGAAATCTACGGCGTTGAGGAATATTGGGCTTATCCGACGACCGTTGGCGACTGTGAGGATTACGTCCTGCTGAAGCAACGCGAATTGCAGAAGGCTGGTATTCCGCTCACCGATCTTCTGATAACTGTTGTTCGCAAGCCGGACGGCGAAGGACATGCGGTCCTCACCGTTCGCACTGATCGCGGTGACTTTGTTCTCGACAACCTGACCGACGAAGTCATGCGCTGGAACGAGACGGACTACACCTATCTGAAGCGCCAGGCCGCCAACGATACCGGTCGCTGGGTCACGATTGAAGGCCCGGACAATCTGCTCGTCGGCGCAGTGCGCTGATATCGAAACTTCCCTATTTGTTTTGAAGACGATCCGGAATGTGCTATCCATTCCGGGTCTAAAAAGGAGAGATCGGTGCGGTTAGCCCGATCCCCGTTGCAAAGCGGGTCCTGGCCTTCGCTATTGCTGTCATTTCGGCAGAGGCGTCGAGTCCCTTGACCTTCCACTCCGATGCAATGCTGCATGGGAGAAAAAGAGGTCTTGGTCATGAAACAGCAAATCTCCGTCATCACTATCGGTATCGTCGATCTTGCGCGCTCGCGTCGTTTTTATGCCGAGGGTTTCGGGTGGGTGCCGGTTTTCCAGAACGAAGAAATCATCTTTTATCAGATGAACGGTTTCGTTCTCGGAACCTTCCTGAAAGCCTCCCTTGAAGCCGACATGAACCGCCATGGCCTTTTGCAGCCGGGCGCATTTTCTCTTGCGCATAATGTGGCGCAGCAAGCGGATGTCATGCCGCTGATGGACCGGCTGGTTGGGGCTGGCGGAAAACTGTTGCGGGCAGCCGATGCACCAGTCCATGGCGGTTTTCGCGGTTATGTCGCCGATCCCGACGATCACGCCTGGGAAATCGCCTGGAACCCGGCCTGGGCCATCGACGAAAATGGCTTTGTAACATTCGGGATTTGAATTCGTCAGGGTGGCCACAGAGCGCTTTTTAGGCCCTGTGGTTCCGATGATGCGACGATTGGGGCCGCGCATGACAAAAATCTATTTCATTTCACATCCAGAAGTCGTGATAGATCCCGCCAAGCCTGTTCCATCATGGAGTCTGTCAGAGCGTGGCCTTGAACGCATGCATTCCTTTGCCGGCAGGCCCGAGCTGCGATCGATCACGTCGATCTGGTCCAGCACCGAAACAAAGGCAATTGAAGCTGCCGAAATTCTGGCTGGCGTTCGGGGAATTGCTCCCTCCACGGATCGCCGTTTTAACGAGATCGACCGAAGCGCCACCGGCTTCCTGCCCGCAGAGCAACATGAAATCATCGCCGACCAGTTCTTTTCAGCGCCCGAGGCGAGCATTCACGGCTGGGAGCGAGCCATTGATGTGCAACAGCGCATCGTAGAGGGCTTCAAAGCAGTGAGGCGAGTCCTGCCCTCTGGCGACATCGCTATTGTTGGCCATGGCGGTGCCGGTACGCTTCTTCTTTGTTTTCTTGCCGGTCTTCCGATCAGCCGCCAGTATGACCAGCCTTTTCAAGGGCACTACTGGAGCTATTCATGCGAGGATAATGCTGTCCTCCATCACTGGAAGCCGATAGCGCCGTGTTGAAATCGCACCAAAAAGGCGTTCGAGGTTACACAGATAGCACTTGTCATCATAGCCGTTGAGAACCGTTTCCCTGCTCCGGCAAATCCGCACGGAACAGTGAGAAGGCCAGTATGCAACCGACAATCAAATCGAATGGCCGAGGCTTTGTCGCAACGTTCAAATGCGATTATGTCCTTTCACCACAACGCCAGACAAACCGTCGCGGCTCAGCTGCCATTTTGATTGCACAATACTGAAAATGTCCGGTATTTAAGTATCTATAGATCCCCTGATTATATGCCTATATACCACGGTCATATTGCCAGGAGTTCCTGTATCTTCTATTGGGTTATTGTTTCTTGGCCAACATACCCTGCATGGTGTTGTCGCCCACCTGGATTCCTCCTGCCATAAAAATCGCATCTTCAGGCGTCGAGACATCTTCGCGGTTCTGTTTTTCGAGCACCAGGTTGTACACCTTGCGTGGGGTATCCATGATCTGCTTGGCCGCTTCCTTCACTTGCACAGCATTGCCACTTTTGTCGTAGACATGGTCGCCTGCCTTGATTTTGCTGGCGACGATCAAGCCATTCCCGGTACGCACAGGGTGGCCCGGCGTCAGTAATACCGTGCTATCCCCTGCCACAATCCGCACAAAATCCGTGTCCGTGCCGTACGTAACCGAGCGGACTCGAAGAGTCTCGCCACCCTTGCCAGCAATCAGGCTTCCCTCTCTGAGGTTTTCGATCGGCATCTCGCTCACTTCCGCGTTCACGAGCTCCACCATTGTGCCTTCCAGCACACAACCATACTGGATTTCAATTGGGGAGATGCGCTCAAAATTGTCCTCATCCACACCGTGGAGAAGCGTATAATTAGACGCCCATCCAGTAGTAAAAGGCTGACCAAACGCGCCGCCGTCGTCGAGCGTCGACGTGACCGTCACACCAAAGGGCAGTACAGTGCCGCTTCTATAACATGGCGCTCCAAAGTCCGCAGCCTTGATACTAAACGTGAAGCCTTTTTTGTCCGCATCCAACTGAAAGCTGTCTTTGATGGAAATAGCGCTCGGCTCCAGCTGACACGCACCGCCATCGATCGATCCCAACGCTATTTCAAAATGCGGGTTGGTGTCTTCCGTTCCACCTCCGAAGGGCATGAGCGCGTGGCTGTACCTGAGTGCCCCACTTATTGGAAATACCACTTTGAGAGTATTAGCGGCCGTGGGGCCATAATCACAAAGGCTACCGACAGGATTACCTCTGTTCAAACAAACAACGACCGGATTTTCCAACTTGTTGGTCGTTTTTATGTGAATTGGATCAGTCAGTTCTCTCGCTGTGGCTTGGAAGTCATTAATGGGTAGCCCTACAGCCTGGTCGGTCGCAAGTACCAAGACCGCCCCCTCGCTGTATCTCATATTGGTAACGCCAAGGATTGCACTAGTGGGCTTGATAGGCGTTGTATTGCTGGTTGCGGGCATGCGCCGTATATCGTAATTCTTGCTCGGGTCATTGCTGTTTTGAGTGCTTGCACGCGTTATTGCCACATATCTGCCGTTAACACTCTCGAGAATTTGCTGTGTTATTTTCAGGTTTTTATTTGAAGGCCCGGTTGCAAGACCTTCAATGGGCGCATATGCGGTTCCAACTACGTCGTAACTCACATTCTTAGTGCCTTTGAACCCCAGCATCTGAACATAAGGTTGAGGCACATCATCGGATATCCCAGCAGCCCTCATCATGGAACGCGCTGTGATAGGTTCGCCTCTGCTCTTCAATTTCAGCTGCCGCTCCTTGTATTCTTTCAGCTGTTCAAACAGCGTGGGGTCAGATTGAGGCGTAATACCGTCAAGCCGATATCTAGCCATCATGGCGGCTTCAACGATCGGATCGGTCAGATCCAACACGACAGTTTTCCCCTTAGGAATTTTACTTAGATAAAGCGACAGTGCTGCTTGGTCTTCTTCTTCTGTTGGCGTGACAGCGTGAGCTGGCAACCCAAAAACAGTCATACTGAGTGCTGTTGCAGCCAGCATGCCGAAAAGCTTCCTTTTCCTGATAGAAGCGGACATATTCTCAACCTCCAATTTCATATGATGGATCAATATCAAGTACATTGCGACGTGTATTTCGCGACAATTTCAATAAAAGAGCCGTGACGCCATGGTTTCGCCGATCCGGCTTTCACCTTTTCTGCGCATCAATTCAAACATGATGTTTTTTACTTATCAACTGTCAACATTGATAGTTACCAAAGTGAGCAGACTGGTGTTTTTATTTAAAATTGTTAGAAATACTGGAGGTACTTATGAATAAAAAACAACCCAACACGCAAGCCAACGAGATCGATTCCACCATGGCGCCGCCGCCACTGCGGCTGATAGAAAACCTGTGGGAACCCACTGTGGAACACGCCATAGCCTACGGTGGAATAGGTCGCCGAGATGTTGAAAACCCCTTCAACCGTGTGCTCGTACTGATCGACCCGCAACCTGAATTCAGAACGGGAGACACACTCACTCTCTATTGGGGCGATGAAACAAATCCCGCCGATACCCACCTGATCGATGAACAATTCGATAGAAAGAACCCGATTTCGATGTGGGTTGATGCGGCTCACATCGTCAAGACAGGCGATGGGAAAGTCGATGTCTGGTACACGTTTCGAACTAGAGTTTTCGGACAGATACAGCCCTCGTATAAAACGACCGTTTTAGTGCAAACCACTATACCCGGTGGTGTCGATCCTAATGTGCTCGATACGCCATATATAAACGAAAACTTGCAGCCTCCATTGGTGCAACCTTCATTCATCGACCCACACGCAGCAGACCACGGGGTTATGGTGACTGTTCCCGCATGGGAAAACATGGCGGTCAACGATTTGTTGCAGGTAAATTGGGGAGCGCAAGTCATTGCCTATCCGCGATTGAAAACCACCGAAATAGGCCGTCCCGTTATCGTTGACGTGGATCGCCAAACGATTGCAAATGCCGGTGACAGCGACAACATGATGATTAGCTATAGCGTCACCAATGCCGTTAGCACGTGGTCAAAATACGCCCCATCCACGCCTGTTGCAGTGCAGCTCAGTGGCGCCGTCTTTGCCGCTCCTTTTGTGATCGAGGCTCCGAATGACATTCTGAACCGTGACGCATTGATGGGTAACGACGCAACCGTCTCCATTCCCCGTCAGGCATCGATAGCTGCCAATGATACGATTCATCTGGTGTTTGACGGGCACTCTCGTTCCCTCCTCCCTGGTCACGAAGAAAGCGATGCGGCCCAGGGCAAGCTGATGAAGATCAGCAACGGCGTACTTGCGTGGGTGACCCCTGGTACGGCGTCGCTTTACTATCTGGTCAAAGACGCAAAAGGCGTCGTCAAGGGACAATCGCTGCGCACCTCCCTCGAAATCATTGGAACCGCGTTAGTCCCGGCCGAGCCATCGGTCATCGAGGCTCATGATCATACACTCAATCCCGCTGATGCACCTGGTGGGGCGCATGTGATTGTTCCCGCCTGGCCTGGGATGCGGCTTGGCGACAGCATGAGGTTCTACTGGAGTGGCATTGACTCCAATGGTTATGAGATTGTCTATCCTTACTTGGCTACGATAGGCCAAGACAGCCCGCTGAATCTACCTATTCCGGTCACCGTGCCGTTCAGTTTTGTGGACAGACTCGCTGGCGGCAGCGTCGATGTGTTCTATCGAATCCAGCGGGAAAGCAGTACTCTGTCGTCTCGGCATCTGTTTCTAAACATTACTGCCAGTAAGTTGCTTCCAAAACCCGAGGTCAAGGGAGTGGTGGACGGCGTGTTGTACGCATCGCTGTTTCCCAACGGGGCGAACGTTACCATTCCGGCTTGGCCCAACATGGACGAGGGTGATAGAGTCGATTGGTACTGGGCTGCCCATACGACGAACGGCAGCACTCAAGGCTATAAAATTGTTGACGCGCAGCAAAAAGGCCACGACATCCAGATTGTGATACCAAGGAGCGTCATCGAAGCCGACGCGGCCAAGGCCGATTCTGTCACCGTCCGCTACAAGGTAACGCCGAAGGCACCTGGCATGGCGGCGCAAGAATCCGAATGGAACGAGTTCAATGTGCTACAAACTCCTCAGGCCAACAATCTGCTGGTGATGGGAGCTCGTTCATGTATTGGCAGCTTCAGCGATTACGGAGCGTCGCAATACCTGCATGCGCTGGACGTCACCACCAGAACCGACTTAGACGCCGAGTGGTGCTACGCAGACGATACGACGTGGGTGCGGGGTGTCAGTTTCAAGGATACACGCCCGTGGATTCCCTTGTGGGTGCGATCGCACTTGAGCATGGTCATTATTAATCCGGTTAATGTATGTGGTTCCGGAAATAACTCCGACGTCAGTGCGGCGGCGCTATCGGCGTTGAGTTCGGAAGGTAGCGTAACCGCCTGGGGAGCGGCTGAAGCAGGAGGCAGCGTTCCGCCAATCCTCGCGACCAAGGCAGCCGCCGTCAATATCAGCTCCACGATGCTCGCCTTCGCCGTAACCCATGAAAACGGGAGCATTTCGGCATGGGGAGACCCGACTATGGGAGGAGGGGGCCCTGAAGACGCTATCTCTGACGCCCGTCGCGTCTTCGGTAATGACGGTGCCTTCGTGGCCCTGCGGGGCCAAGGTTACTTGACCGGATGGGGAAGGGCTTTTTACGGAGGAGAGATACCGACTGATATTCTTGCTTTGAAAAATATAGTAGCCGTCATTCCCGGAGGAGCAGCTTTCTGCGCACTAACCAGTGATGGCCGGATAGTCTCCTGGGGGTCGCGGAGAGGCAGTCTTGACGAGGTGAACCAATATCATGACATTGTGGATATTCGTGGCAACGGCGCCAGCTTTGTCGCTTTGCGGAGAAATGGCGCAGTTGTTGCCTGGGGCGCGGAACGCTACGGCGGATCTGTCCCGGCAAACATTAAGAACCGAAACGATATCGTGGAATTGGCAAGCGCCACACAGCAGGCATTTGCGGTGATAACTGATCAAAGGTCTGTTCTTGCCTGGGGTTCCGGGGAATATGGCGGCACGGTGCCCACCGACATTCTGGGGCTGACTGACATTGAAGAGGTGACTGCGAGTTTCGGAGCGTTTTGCGCTCGTAGGCACAACGGCACAGTAGTGGCTTGGGGCCGGCCTGACTTTGGGGGCAGCATCCCGGACGACTTTGCCGCGCTCAACCACGACATCATCCAAGTGGCAGGAACCAGCACTGCGTTCGCGGCTCTGCGACGGGACGGAACGGTGGTTGCATGGGGAAAAGCAGACGCGGGAGGCGACATCACCAATGTGGCAAACCAGCTCAACGATATTCGCGCGATCTATAGCAATACTCAGGCATTCGTCGCTATCAAAAACGGTGGCGGTGTTGTGACATGGGGTGGAGCGAATAACGGCGGAGACAGCTCTAGCGTCAAGGCATATTTGGACGGACATCTTTTCTACGAGGCCGCGAACAGCGGTTCGCCATTGGCAGCCAGATTGCGGAAGCGCATTTTCGCTTTGCCTGCGAACATTCGGTAAGCTTTCTCTGACGAATCGTTCATATCGGCACGGATCACAACATCCGTGCCGTTTTTTGTTGACCCGATACCACGCCGGGACTGAATCATAGGCGTGGAAGACGGCCCTATTCTCCATGAAGATGCGTTGCCATTATCCGTCGTTATCGTAGGGAATCCTGTAAAACACGGGCTCTAATCAATGGCTTCAGGAAGCCGGCTACCGCCAGTTTTGTGGCCTCGCGATAGATACGGGCGAACACCAGCTTGCTCGTCCGGTCGACCGCCACAAAAAGAAAGCCTTTGCCGCGCTCATGGGTAGCTCAGCAATATCAACGTGAAACCGCTGATCTCGTAACCTTTGAATTTCCAGGGGCCGGTCGCTTTCAAGTTGCGCGGCCGAAGCTCCCCTCCGCTGCTTCGATGAAAGAATTTAAACCATCATATACCGGGACCCAACAGCAAAGCGCCACTGAATTAAAATTCAGTGGCGGCCAGAAAAGCTGCAATAGTCTCAACACGATGGTCTTTTTTTTGGGATTAACTAATCGGACAGTTCTCTATCAACACCGATCACACATAGTGTGATCGGTGTTATTATCGTGAATTCATTAGAAACCAAGTTTCGATAGTAAACTTCTAAAATTTATATGCGGTAGGGTTACGATGGATCATCTCTGTCATCCGGGGGATTGAGATTGCCGCGGGTGTCACAGATGATAGTAACCGCAGGAGTGGAGGTCACCGAGCCATGGGAATTCCTAGCGCTAAATTGGAGGCGCCCTTCAGCCATTGGAAATAGATAGAGTGCCTTACTTGACGGGATAGTGAACGCCATTGATGCGTTGAGGTCGTCTGGACCAACACCCTTCGGCAACGTATAGCTGGCTTTAACTATCTCAGCACCCACTTCGAGCGTATCGGTGTCCATGAAATAGGCCTTGAAAATAACTGTCACCTCATCCCCGACAGCCTTGTTAAGGTAGTCTGGGATAGTGACCGGCACCCCATTTTGTGCAGCAACAAAGCCAATAATGTTCACACCGAAGGCAGGTGCAGGAAGGCCGTTTTCCCCACCTGGCAGATCGCCGGCGCTTTCGACTGTGACCATTGTACTGACCGAAATTGCGGAATTGGTCACCATGGTTTCGCCGGGATTGATGGCACTGGTTCGTGAGGCAACATAATGGATGGGCATACGCCCGCTTCCCAGCGTTTGGATCACATTTGCCGGCACGGGCGTGGTAAGATCTTTGCCGTTGCCAACATCGGTGGATGAAACCGTAATGGTTCCGATCTTCGTGGTTGCATAATAGCAGTCGATCTCA